>VFZN01000005.1 GCA_016871195.1 Acidobacteriota bacterium
CAGGCTCAAACACTCATCTCGGAACTTGCCGTTGAACGATTCGTCGGTGCCATTCTGCCACGGCTTGCCGGGGTCGTTCAGCGCGGTGGCGATGCCAGCGTGTTGCAGCCACTCGAGAATCGCCCGTGCCACGAACTCAGGCCCATTGTCCGAGCGCAGGTACGCCGGGGCGCCGTGCGTGGTGACCAACTGTGCGAGCACCTCGATTACGCGGTGTGATCGAATGCCACCGGCGACGTCGATGGCGAGGCACTCACGCGTGTACTCGTCGATGATGGTGAGGCACTTCAATTGCTGGCCATTCGCACACGTGTCGAAGACGAAGTCGTAGGCCCAGACATGGTTGGCCTGCGTCGGCGGTACCGGTCGCGGGCGTCCGGTGGCGACACGTCGCCGCGGACGCCGTCGTGGCACTTGGAGTCCCGCGGCACGCCAGATCCGATGCGCGCGATCAGGCCCCAAGACGAACCCTCGGCGCTTCAGGAAGACGAGGATGCGTCGGTACCCAAACCGAGGATACTGCAACGCCAATTCCCGCATTGCGGCCAGCACCGCCGCGTCCTTCACATTGAGGCGTGATTGGTATGTGGCCGTCGATCGCGCCACCGTCAACAAGGCGCACGCGCGTCGCTGGGACCGACCGCGTGACACGAGGTACACGATCTGCTCCCGGCGCACGCGTGCGCTCACCATTTTTTTCGGGACACCTCTTTCAGCAAATCGACGTCAAGCGTCAGGTTGGCGACCAGCTTCTTAAGCCGCCCATTTTCCTGCTCGAGCTGGCGCAGGCGCTTCACGTCGACGGCCTCCAATTTGCCGTACCGCTTCCGCCAGGCGTAGCTCGTCTGGTCGCTCACCCCGTGCTTCTTGGCGACCTCTGGGACCGTCTTCTGGTCCGCCTCGCGCAGAATGCGCACCATCTGATCTTCGGTACATCGTGACTTCTTCATGGCTCCCTCGTCGCTCCGAGGGCGCCATTCTCTCAGGCTTCAGCTGGTCCGAAAAAGCCCGGGCAGGTCACTCGCTGACGGCACGGACCTCTTCGAGGGACTCAAAGAGATAGGCGGCGAGGACCTCTTCCCGATAGGTCCGATTGACGCGTTCAATGTAGGCATTCTGGTCGGGCTTGCCCGGCTGAATGTGGTGGATGCCGATACCTCGCGTGGCACACCAGTCGACAACGACCTCCGCCAAGAGCTCGGGGCCGTTGTCGACGCGGATCGCGTCCGGGCGGCCATGGAGCGCCACCAATGCAGACAGGACGCGCGTGACGCGGGCGGCGGGCAGCGATGTGCCAATCTCCAGCGCCAAGGCCGCGCGATGGCCTTCGTCGATCAACGTCATCACGCGAAAGCGGCCGCGATCATCGAGCGCTTCGCTCATGAAATCGAGCGCCCAGGTATGATTGAGCGCTGGCGGCGCCTGCAGCGGTCGGCGCAGCCGGGGCGGCACGCGGCGCTTCGTGCGCCGCTTCAGATTCAGGCGCAGGTCGCAGTACCCGCTTGGCCTCGGATCGTGCAAGCCTCCCCCGGCGGCCGATCGTACGCTTCCCCGTCAAGTAGACAGTTCAAGAGTAGACTCGCCGCCTGACTTTGATCACCCCAAAATAATGATCAGGCACATCAAGAGAACCGAGGCAGCGGGAAGAGATTTTTTGATGGGATCTTTGACCTTAACATGCATGGAAAGCGCTCCAATCATCAGCACAGAAACGATGGCGGCAGGATAAACTTCGATTCCAGGAAAAGCGAAAGCGGCTAGGAGGGCAACTCCTGAAGTGACTTTCAAGAATCCCACCACGTAACAAAACCATTCGGGGAGACCGTAGGTCGCAAACTCTTCTCTCATTGTTGCGGCAGCTCCTCCTCGATACTCAGTCCTGTTGTTGAAACGAAGAAGCCAAACGTTGAGTAACCCCAACGCCACAACAACTTGGCAGATTTGAACAAGAATAGTCATACAGTCTTTCCTCCCGCAGTGTGAGGAATCTTTAATAGCACACAAACAAACCGTTCCAATCCGAAAGGTTTAAATGCTTGAGTTAGCGGTGTCGGTACTTTCTGTGTCATCGGGAATATCCTTCCTTTTTTATGGGGCTTTTTGCGTCTTTTCGACAAAAATGGAATTGGAGTTTGAAAGATACCGATTGGCCCGGTTTCGTCGATTAGTAGGGTTTCTTGAAATTGGAGGCGGCCTAGGGCAACTCATCGGCCTCAATTCTCCTACATTCGCTATCGTCAGTTCAGCGGGACTCGCTCTTCTAATGATTTGTGGGATCTGGGCAAGACAACGGATTCGGGATCCTTGGTATCTTTTTCTTCCTGCATTTATTTTGTTTTTGATCAACACGGTTTTATTGCTTCAGATGATTCTTTGGTGATGCGCCGGGCCTCTATCGCGGACCGAACACCGTGTCTGATCATACCGGCGTGGCTCCCATCGTTGGCTGGCCAAGTCGGCTCTGGGTGTGAGACCTGGGTCTGAGAACAGGCCTTCCGTTCACCGGGAGGCCGCTCATACGGCCTATCGTCCCGGGGTGGTCACAGTTCGCCAGGAAATCCGCCTCCCGTGTTTCGTAGCTATTCATTGCATGCGCCATCGCACACGCTCCCTTGCGGCCGTCCGGCCGCATGACGTTCGTGAATTGGTGGAGGATGTCCGGACGTCACGTCGACGGACGCAGCGCAGATCGGCGGCGCTCCAAACGTCACCGCGCATTGAAGGACTCGATCATGGCGTTGTCCGTCGGCGTGCCGCGCCGACTGAAGTCGAGGATCACGCCGTTCGTGTACGCCCAGAGGTCCATCGCCGCACTGACGAACTCCGTGCCGTTGTCGCAGTAGATACGTTGCGGCACACCGCGTTCGAATCGGAGTCGCTCACGCGTGGCGGCGACATCGTACCCCCCCAATCCGTGGCCGATGTCGATCGCCAAGCACTCGCGCGCGAACATGTCGATGACGGTCCGGGCACGGAAGCGGCGCCCATCGGCGAGCTGATCCGCGACGAAATTCATGCGCCAGATGTCGTTGTACGCGGTCGCCGCTCGCCGCTGCTCGCGGTACACGGCCGTGACGTGACGCCAGGGCCGCTTCCGCCGCAACGCCAAGCCCTCCTCGGTGTAGACGCGATAGAAGCGCTCTGTACCCACCGGCCAGCCTTCACGCTGCATGAGGACGCGCAGGCGACGATACCCGTGCCGCACCCGGGTCTGCGCGAACTCGCGCATGCGCTGTCGGAGGCTCGTGAGCAGCGCATGTCGACTCGTGTAGTACACCGACGAGCGTGTCGTCTGGACGACCCGACAGGCGCGCCGTGCGCTGACGGTGTAGCGGTCCATCAAGTAGTGCATGATCGCGCGCTGCTCGACAGGCGTTAGAATTCTTTTAGGACGACATCCTGCAGTATGACCTTGTCGAGCGACAGGTCGGCCACGAGCCGCTTCCGCTTGGTGTTCTCGTCGCGCAACTGCTTCAGCTCGCGCGCTTCGCTCGGCAGCATCCCTCCATACTCTTTCTTCCACCGGTAGAACGTTTGCTCAGACACGCCGATCTGGCGACACACGTCCCCGACGGGCACGCCCGCCGCGACTTGCGGCAATACCGTCGTGATCTGCTCGACCGAAAATCGCTTCTGCTTCACGGCACATCCTCCTGGCCCGCTCGGGGCCGATTGTGCCGCAGAAACTCACTCCGCGGATGGTCTGAAAAAACCGGAGCCCCTCAGTGGCCCCAGTCGAAGCACTGCACCTTCAGGCGTCATGCCCGGTCCCTGACCGGCGTGCTGCGGCAGGTGCGCCCGGTCACGAAACACGACCGAATCACCGTCAGCAGTACGACTGACAGGAGCGGGATCAGAACGCGAACGCGGCGCACGGGAGTGGGCGATACTGACGCCAACACGTGCCACTGGCGAGGGCACCGCAGTGTGACGCTCGGCGAAGGCACATCATCAACACAACGGTATCACCGAGGTAGGGCCGGATGTGGGTGGTAAAATCCGGTCTCATGAGGATATGGCTGATTCGGCTGGCTGTTTGGGCGGTCGCTGCGGCGGGTGGCCTCTGGGACAATGCGACCGCGTTGACCCTACAGGACGACTGGACGCGCCCGATGGCACCGTTCCGGATGGTCGGGCCCATCTACTGGGTCGGCAGTCACGACCTGTCGACATATCTGATTACGACGCCGGCGGGGCACATCCTGATCAATACCGGCATCGCTGACACGGCCGACCAAATTGCCAAGGGCATCGTACAACTGGGATTCTCGCTCGCTGACGTCAAGGTGCTGACAGCGACACACGCCCACTATGACCATGCCTGGGGGCTCGCCGAGCTCAAACGCCGCACAAAGGCGCGCGTGGTGGTCAACCGCGCCGATCGGGAACTGTTTGCGTCGGGCGGCAAGACGGATTACCTGTGGGCCTCTCGTCCGGAGATGCACTTTGAACCCGTACCGATCGATGACACCTTCACCGACGGCGGTACGATCTCGCTGGGTGGCGTGACGCTGACCGCGCATCACCATCCCGGTCACAGCAAGGGCGCGACCAGCTTCACGCTGACCGTGCGCGAGAACGGCCGCGACTATCGCGTCATCATCGCCAATATGGGATCGATCAATCCCGGGGCGCGCGTGACAGGCATGCCTTCGTATCCCGACATCGGACGTGACTATGCCCTGACGTTCGAGCGGCAGAAAGCCATGTCGGTCGATGTGTTCCTTGCGTCGCACGCGTCGCAGTTCCGCCTGCATGAACAGTACACGCCGGGGGCCGCATACGACCCGGCTCGGTTCGTCGACCCTGACGGGTTCCGCCGGTCGGTCGAACAGCTCGAGCGCACGTATCGCGAGCAACTGGCGCGCGAGCGCGTGACGAAGCCGTAGCACCACGCACCCGCATAGCGGTGCAGACGAGATACCCGAGGCAGGGCGTCACACGGGAGGGTCAAGAGATGCGTGCACTGAATCGTCGCGAGGCACTCGAGCTGATCAGCGCAGGGCTGGTCGCGGCAGCGACGCCCTCCGGCTCTGCTGAGGCGACACAGACCTTTCCTCCAGGTGCGGTGATTCGCACGGTGCTCAGCGACATACCGCCGGAACGCGTGGCCGGCGGCGCTACGCTGTTTCACGAGCATCTCTCGTTCGCCGACGATTTCATGACCCGCTGGGTGCGTTACGCCGCCGACACCCGGCGCGAGCACGCTCTGCCGTCGGCGACGCCGTCGGCCACCGCACCGTCGCCTCGCCCGGCGGCTGCCCCTCCTGCGCCCGCCCCGTCGACACCCTCGGGGCGTTATTTCATGCAGGATGCCGACTATCAGGTCGAGGAAATGCGGCTCGCCCGCACCGACGGCATCAGCTGCATCGTCGACGGCGGGCACGCCGACATGGGACGGGACATCGGTTTCCTGCGGACCGTCTCGGAGCGCTCAGGGATGCCCATCGTCGCGGGGGCCGGGTTCTATGCCCAGCCGTTCTATCCCGCGGCCCTGTCGGCCATGAGTGAACAGCAGATCTTCGAAGCGCTGATGCAGCAGGTGGCCAGCGAGCCGGTCGGGTGCTTCGGCGAGATCGGCTCGTGGGACTACATCACGCGTGATGAGCGGAAAGTGTTTCGCGCCGTCGGGTGGGCGAGTGTGGCCAGTGGTCTGCCGATTTTCACGCACACCGGCATTCCGGGAAAGTCAGCGCTCGAGCAGCTCGACCTGCTGGAGGATGTGGGGGTCAACCCGGCGAAGGTCGTCATCGGTCATCTCGGCAATCTGGTCGACCCGGCCGTCGAGGTGCATCGTGCCATCTGCCGCCGAGGTGCCTTTGTCGGGTTCGATCGGCAGGGCGGTCAGGGCGATGCCACGCAGGTGCCTCTGGTGATGACGCTCATCGATGCCGGCTACGCCGACCGGTTGCTGCTGGCGTCTGACCTCTCGAACATCTCGCAGACGCGACAGGCGGGCGGGCCCGGCTATGGCCGGACCCTCACGGTGTTTGTACCGAAGCTCAAGGCGGCCGGCGCGTCAGACGCCGTGCTGCGGCAGATCATGCACGACAATCCCAGGCGCTTTCTCGCCTGTGTGCCGACGCAGTCGCGTCCGCGCTGATGCGCCCCCTTACCGGGGACGCGCGTCCTGTGTCGCCAGCGTCCACGCCGACTGGTGGACGAGCCTCGCAATCGCCGTCATTTTCCGGTAATTGATTTTCTCGGGACGGTCGTAGGCCGTGTGATAGTCGGGATGCAGGCCCGTGTGGAACCAGAGCGCCGGCACGCCGCGCTGGAGGAACGGCCACTGGTCGCTGCGCCTCAGCAGATTCGAGCTGTTGTTGTCATAGCGCAGACGCAGGTCAAGACGCGCGCCGGCGGCATTGAGGCGTTCAACGAGCGCGCTCAACTGCGGATGCCGGCTGTAGCCGAGCAGATTCACGGCGTTCCGGTTCGACTTACCGATCTGCACCTCGAGCCCGGCGAACCGTGCGCCGCCACCGACTTCGACTTCCTCATCGCGCCCGATCATGTCCATGTTGAGCACGGCCACCGTCTGCGCGAGGGGCATCGTCGGTGACTCGGTGTAGGCCCACGCGCCCAGCAGGGGCCCGCGCTCCTCTGAGCCCCAGGCGGCAAACAGCACCGACCGGCGCGGTCGCTGCCCCGCAGCGGCCGCACGCGCGAAGGCATCGGCGATGTTCACGAGCGCGACGGTACCCGAGCCGTTGTCGTCAGCGCCGTTGTAGACGGTATTGCCGTCCGCTCCCTCGTGGTCATAGTGCGCCGAGACGATCACCACCTCCTTGGACAGGGCAGGGTCGCTCCCTTCGAGAAGGGCGAGGACATTCCGATCCGCCACGGTGTGGCGGTTGACCCGGGCGGTGAGTGTGACCGTCGGCCCGTCGATCCACAGCGGAGCGAACCCGCTGGCGGTCTCGGCCGCGCGCGACAGTTCGACAAGCGAGCGCCCCGAGGGGCTGATGAGCGACTCGGCCACCGCGGGAGACACCTGTGCAACAGGGATGCGGACCTGATCGGCCCATGAGGCCAGCGTGAATCGGTCGATGCGCGGCGGTGTGGGGGGCCAGAAGGCGCGCGCGGCGGCATCGAAGGCCTGAGGGGCCGGATGATTGTGGACGTCGGTGACCAGAAGGACGCCGACAGCACCGGCCGCCTGCGCCGCGAGGGCCTTCCTGATGGCGACGGCCTGCTCGGACGACACCATCCCGTCGAACGGGCTCTTCGGATCGCGCTCGCCGGGCTCGTGGTCGAGGATGAGCGCGATGCGTCCGCGCACACGGTCGCCATAGTCGTCATAGTTGAGGGCGCGGGCCGTAATGCCGAACCCTGCATACGCGACCGTCGCCGTGGTTGAGGCGTTGGCGCTGAACCGCTGCGGGTAGAAGTCGTACATCGGCCGGAACGTCTGACCGTCCGTCTCCGACCGATGCACGTGAAGGGCATTCCCCTCGCCGAGCGTAGCCACCATCAGCTGCGTCGGCTGCACAAAGGTGCCATCGGGGGCACCCGGACGGAGGCCCGCCCGCTCGAAGCGAGACCGCACCCAGTCGGCGGCCAGCGCATTCTCGGGCGTCCCGACCAGCCGGCCGCGGAAGCCATCGCCGGCGAGGAAGAACAGGTCGGCCTTCAGATCCTCGAGCCGGATCGCGTCGTTGAATGGCGCAGCCACCTGCGCCGACAAGGCGCCGGTGAGAAAAAGGCCCAGCGCGGGCAACAGCGCGCGCGAAACAACGCGGAGTGGGGCAGGCATTGGCGCATCTTGGCCCAGAAGCGGCGCGTGCGGCAATGTCGAGTGCGTTCGGGGCCCGACCAGGGTGCGCCCCCTGGCGCGTCCTGCCGTCGTCCTCAGAACTGGAAGTAGATGAAGTCGAGCGAGGCTGTGCTTCGAAACAGCAGGATGCTGATGAGGATGGCTCCGAGGAAACATCCTTGCAGCACCAGCTGCGGCCAGTCCGGATGCGGTGAGGGATGCCCAGGTGGCACCCCGGGGGACGACCGATGCCACTCCATCCAGACCCCCTCCACAAACACCGGGGCCGCCCAGGGCAGCAGCATGAGTATCAGGGTGAGTGCCGCTTGCCGATCAAGCGCAGAGTCGGCCCAGGGCGACAGCGTGAGGTGTCGCAGCAGCATGGCGGTGTCAGTCTCGCGGAACATGAGCCAGCCGACGTGGGCGAGCAGCACCATACCGACGATGCGGAATGGTACGAGCAGCGGAACGGCAGACGGAGGGGGTGAGGGTAGCCAGCGGCCGGCCAGGCGACTGAGCACCAGCAGCAGCCCGTGATAGCCACCCCACATCACAAAGTTCCAGGAGGCGCCGTGCCACAGACCTGACAGCAGGAAGGTCAGCAGCAGGTGACCGAGTTCCCGCGGCAGCCCCCGTCGTGAGCCCCCGAGCGGGATGTAGACATAGTCACGGAACCAGGTGGACAGGGAAATGTGCCATCGCCTCCAGAAGTCGCGTGGCCCGAGGGCGAAGTAGGGCTGGTCGAAGTTGACCATCAGGTCGAATCCCAGCCACCGGGCGGTGCCCCTGGCGATGTCGCTGTAGGCCGAGAAGTCCGCGTAGATCTGCAGGCCGAAGGCAAAGACGCCGGCCCAGAGCAGGGCGAACCCCGGGGCCTCGACGCTGAACACCTTGTTGGCGATGACGCCGGCCGAGTCGGCGACGACCAGCTTCTTGAAATAGCCCCACGCCATGAGCAGGAGGCCGGTCCTGGCCGCGTCCAGCGAGAACGTGCGCCTGGCCTCGACCTGCGGCAGCAGGGCCGAGGCCCGCTCGATCGGTCCGGCCACCAGCTGCGGGAACAGGGCGACGAAGGTGGCCACGTCCACCAGCGACTGCCGGGCGCGCAGACGACCACGGTAGACATCGATGGTGTAGCTCAGGGCCTGGAACGTGAAAAACGAGATCCCGACGGGCAACAGCACCGTGATGGAGGGAATCGTCGATGCCAGACCGAGGGATGCGAGGATGGGGCTGAGGTTAGCGGCGAAGAAATTGAAGTACTTGAAAAAGCCCAGCATGCCCATGTTGGTGCCGATGCTGAGCCCGAGATACCAGCGGCGGTGTGTCGGGGCCGATTCCATGCGGCGAGCGGCCCACCAGTCGACGAGGGTTGAGAAGGCGATGAGACCGAGAAACCAGGGATGGATGTAGCCGTAGAAGAAGTAGCTCGTCACCAGCAGCCAGCGGTTCTGCCAGCGGTGGGGTAGGGCCCAGTAGACTGCGACCGTGACGACAAAAAAAACGAGGAAGTCGAGGCTGTGAAAAATCACCGGAACACATCCGCCAGTTTCTGTGCAAACAGTTCCGTGTACCGCTGGCGATGGCGACCAGCCATGTGGTCTCCGTCCGTGTACCAGTCGAGGGGATAGTCCGGGTCCCCGGTGTCATCGTGGAACAGGGCGCCGCTGCGTTCCACGTAGGTCCGCAGGTCGGCCACATACCGTTGCAGGATGGTGGACTGCGGCGGGGGGCCGTCTGGCCCCGGGCGTCGCTGGACCCGCACCAGGCACAGCGTGACACCGTTGGCGCGCGCCAGTGCGATGAAATCGGGCAGGATCGAGCGCGGCAGCATGCGGTGGAAGTCTCCCAGTTCCCCGTCGCCGGACGCGATGTCGGCCGCCAGCGCGGGCCGCAGTTTGTCGAGGGCAAAGATGGTGTTCAGGTGCGATTGGAGCGTCTCGGCGTGTGCCGGACCGGCCAGCAGGCGGGGCGGCCACCGGCGCAGCGCCTGGTCGGCCGCCTCACGCACGGGCCGATAGCCATAGACGGCATCCAGGGCCCGAGGGACCCGGTACCATGTGCCCTCCAGACGCCTCGCCACCGCGCGGTCCAGTTCGGGTTCAATGGGACCGGCCACCGTGTCGACCGACCAGCGGAATTGGTCGTCCAGGCGGAACATCACGTCGGTCATGTTGAAGTCGCGGAAGAAGACGAACACCACCTTGGGCCGAACATTGGCTCCGAGCACGACGTTTTTCAGGGCCAGATACCAGTAGGCGGGACCGGTACCTGGCTGCATGACCCACCACGCCTGCTGCTTGATGACGTAGGACAGGTGTCGCGGGTCGATGCGCGACCCCAGCATCGAGTCGCCGATCAGCACGTACTTCGGCTGAATGCGGCGAATGTCCTCTCGGAAGGTCGGATCGAACGCGCGCCGGGCATAGGTCGCGCCGAGTGACGGCAGGTAGCTCGGCGTCGCATCGGCGGTCAGGGTTGCCGCCACCGGCCTGAGCAGCAGTGGGAGGCAGAGTGCGAGGCACGGCAGCAGCGCCAGCGCCCAGGGACGCGGGGGGCGTCCGGACGGATTAACCGGTGATGACACAGCAGAGGACATGGACGGGCGCCGATTTTACTCTCAGCAGACTCTCTGCGTCGCCCCGGATGGGCTGCGGCCGCTGCCCAGCCGATGCCACCGATATACGTGACTCGCGACGTGTATGCCGCCGTCCGGGGTTACGCCAGTGTCACGCTCTCGGAGTACCTTACGACGTGGAGCGACTGACATGAGCGTGATTCCCATCAAGGATGTGGTGCGTGAGAAGTACGGCGCAGCGGCGCTGCGTGTGGCGGCCGGGCAGGGCAATGCCTGCTGCGGTGGCGCGGCGTTTGACGGTCAGTGCGATCCGATCACGACTGACCTCTATTCGGCCGAGCAGGCCGACCAGATTCCAGACGCCGCCATGCGCGCGTCGCTCGGCTGCGGCAATCCGACCGCGCTGGCGGAGCTGTCACCCGGAGAGACCGTGCTCGACCTCGGCTCGGGCGGCGGCATCGACGTGCTGCTGTCGGCGCGCCGGGTGGGGCCCACCGGGTTCGCGTACGGCCTCGACATGACCGACGAAATGCTGGCGCTCGCCGAGGAAAATCGTGCGAAGAGCGGCCTCACGAACGTGCGCTTCCTCAAGGGAGACATCGAGCACATTCCACTGCCAGATGCCAGCGTGGATGTCATCATCTCGAACTGCGTCATCAACCTGGCGGCCGACAAGGACCGCGTGCTGCGCGAGGCCTTCCGCGTGCTCAAGCCCGGCGGTCGCTTCGCGGTCTCTGACGTCGTTGTCACGGGGGAGGTGCCCGAGGCCATCCGCCGCAGCATGGAGTTGTGGGTGGGCTGCATCGCCGGCGCCCTGCAGGACACGCAGTACCAGGAGGCCCTGGACCGGGCCGGTTTCGAGGACATCGACATCGAGCCGACCCGGGTCTACTCGGTAGAGGATGCCCGCGCGTTCCTCACCGCTGAGGGGCTCGATGCGGCGGCGCTGGCCACGGCGGTGGACGGTAGCTTCATGAGTGCCTTCATCCGGGCGCTTAAGCCGGCCGAGCGAACCGGCGCGGGGGCCTGAGCGTGACCGGTGCCAACGATGCGCCGCGGATACGCGTGCTGGTGCTGTGCACGGGCAACTCGGCCCGCAGCCAGATGGCCGAAGGGTTGCTGCGGCACGACCACGGTGCGCGCCTGACGGTCGAGAGCGCCGGCACCCGTCCCAGCCTGGTGCGACCCGAAGCGATTGCGGTGATGCGGGAACTGGGCATCGACATCAGCGGCCACCGGTCCAAGTCACTGGACGAGTTTCTCGGGCAGTCGTTCGACATCGTGCTGACCGTCTGTGACGATGCCCGGGAGGCATGCCCGGTGTTTCCGGGCGGCGGGCGTCGCGTGCACCGCGCGTTCGAGGACCCGGCCGCCGTGCAGGGCGCGGAGGCCGTGCGGATCGAGGCGTTCCGGCGCGTCCGAGACGACCTGCGACGGTATTTCGACGGCTGGACGCGGTAACATCTCGGGGTTGTGAACGTTCGCCTGTGGCAGCGCCCGTGGGGACGCGCGCTGGTGCTGCTGTCTGCCTTCTGGGCCATCACCGTGGCAATGGCAGCGCCCTGGACCCTGCATCCGGCCACTCGTCTGGTGGCCAATCATCCCGATGTGCACCTGTTTGTATGGACCCTCGCGTGGGATGCCCATGCGTTCGTCACGCAGCCGCTGCGGATCTTCGACGCCAATACGTTCTTTCCCTTCGGCAATTCGCTGGCGTACTCGGAGAACCTGATCGGGTCGGCCCTGCTGTCGGCCCCGGTGCAGTGGCTCACGGGCAACGCGGTGCTGGCCCTCAACCTGGTGTCGATGCTGACGGTGGTGCTCTCGGGGGCCGGTGCCTACCGCCTCGGCCGGGCCCTCGGCCTGTCGCGGGCCGCGAGTGTGGTCGCGGGGGTCGCTTTCGCGTTTGCGCCGCCGAGGTTCGTGCGCATGGGGCAGCTGCACCTGACGGCCATCCAGTGGATTCCGTTTGCGCTGGCGTCGCTGCTCGACTACCTGAACCACGGTCGCCGGCGCGATGTGCTGCTGGCGGTCGCGTTCGCGACGCTCGAGGCGCTGTCGAGCGGGCACGGCGCCGTTTTCCTGCTCGTGGCGGTGGTGCTGCTGCTGGCGTATCGCCTGATCGTGCGCGAGCCCCTGAGAGTGGCACAGTGGATCCCCGATCTGGGGGCCCCGGGCGTGCTGCTGCTGGCACCGGCGGTGCTGGTGTTCGTGCCCTACCTGCGGGCCCAGCGGGAGGTCGGTCTGGCGCGCAGCCTCGAGAACTGGGAGGCGCATCTCGACAGCTTCCTGGCGTCAACGTCCTACCTGCACCAGTGGCTGCTGTCGCTGGCCACCACGCATGACTTCACGCGTGATGCGACCGCGTGGCTCTTCCCTGGCTATCTGCCCCTGGTGCTGGCCGGCGTGGCCCTGCTGAGGCCCGTGCGTGACCGGGCACCGTTCTACTTTCTGGCGCTGACCGTGGTCTCGGTCCTGATGATGACGGGCGGACCGTTGAGCCTGTGGCCGCACCTGTATGCGCTGCCGGGATTCAGCTTCATCCGCGTGCCGTCGCGCTTCGGACTTCTCGCGATGCTGGGGGTGGCCATGCTTGCCGGGATCGGCCTGCAGCGGCTGGTGGAGGGGCGTGCTCCGAGACGCACCTGGGCCGCGGCGCTGGCCGTCAGCGGCCTGATGCTCGGCGAGTTTGCGTCACCCCCGACGCCCGGGGCGGACTTCACCGTGCACGCCGAGCCCATCGACCGCTGGGTGAACACTCTGCCGGCCGGAGCGTCGCTGGCCGAGGTGCCGGTGCCGAGCCCGGGCAATGCCGGCGCGTTCGAGCGGCAGCAGACCACAGCCATGCTGCACTCGATGGCGCACTGGCGACCAATTGTGCAGGGATACAGCGGCATCCGACCGCTACTGCAACTCGAGATCCTGACAGCGCTGACGGCGTTTCCCGACGAGCTCAGCCTGCACCTGCTCACTCAGGCCCAGGTCGACTACGTGCTCGTACATGCCGACCAGTATCCCGACGGCCGATGGCCCGCGGTGCTGGCGCGCATTGAGGCCGAGCCCCGTCTGCGACTCGTGCATGTCGAGGGCGAGGGGCGCATCTACCAGCTGCTGCCGCCTTGACGCGCAGGGCCGGCCTGTCAGTGCCGCGCGGATTCGAACTCTTCGAAGGTGCCCTTGAAGTCGGTGATGGCACCCTGTTCGAACGACCACACGCGCGTACCGACTTCTTCCATCAGGTCCTGATCGTGCGTCACGAGCAGCACCGTGCCCTCGAACTTCTGCAGCGCGATATTCAGGGCATTGATCGACTCGAGGTCGAGGTGGTTGGTGGGTTCGTCGAGAATCAGCACGTTCGGTTTCAGCAGCATGATGCGGCAGAAGAGCAGGCGAGCCGTTTCGCCGCCCGACAGGGCGTGCGTGGGCTTGAGCCCCTCTTCGCCGGTGAACAGCATCTGCCCGAGCAGGCCGTGAATGTCCTGCCGCGAGGCATCCGGGTCGAACCGGTGCAGCCACTCGACGGCGGTGGTGCCCTTCTCGATGAGGCCCGTCTGATCCTGCGGGAAGTAACCGATCGACACCTCGTGGCCCCACTTGACCGTGCCGGCATCGATGTCGCCGGGCGTTGGTATCATGCCCGGGGCGTCGCTCATGAGCACCTTGAGGAGCGTGGTTTTTCCCTGGCCGTTGCGGCCGGCCAGCACAATCTTCTCGCCGCGCTGCACCATGCCGTCGAAGCCGCGGATGACCTCATGGTCGCCGTAGGCCTTCTGCAACCCCTTGAACTCGAGCACGTTGCGCCCCGACGGGCGCAGCTGGTTAAAGCGGATGTAGGGGCGCTGGATGTTCGATCGCGCCAGGTCGGTCGTCTGCAGGCGCTCGACTTCCTTCCGGCGTGACTGCACTTGACTCGATCGGGTTCCGGCGGAAAAGCGCTGGATGAAGTCCTGCAGCTGCGCGATCTTCTTGGCGCGCTGCGCGTTCTCGGCTTCGACGCGCGACCGAATCTGTGTCTTGGCCATCACCATCTCGTCGTAGCCGCCCGTGTAGGTGATGATCGTCTGATAGTCGATGTCAGCCGAGTGCGTGCAGACCGCATTCAGGAAATGCCGGTCGTGCGAAATGACAATGAGCGTTCCGTCGTAGCGGTTGAGAAACTCGATGAGCCAGTGAATCGAGTCGAGGTCGAGGTGGTTCGTCGGTTCGTCGAGGAGCAGCGCCTCGGGGTGGCCGAAGAGGGCCTGCGCCAGCAGCACACGCACCTTCTGGCCGCCCTGCAGTTCGCCCATCGTGCGCGTATGCAGTTCGTCGGGAATGTCGAGGCCCTGCAGCAGGATGGCCGCATCGCTCTCGGCCGAGTACCCATCTTCCTCGCCGACGACGCCCTCGAGCTCGCCCAGGCGCATGCCGTCCTCGTGCGTCATGTCGGCCTTGGCGTACAGCACCTCGCGCTCCTCGAGTGCCTTCCAAAGGCGGGCATTGCCCATGATGACCGTGTCGATGACACGGAAGGCATCGAACGCGAACTGATCCTGACGCAGCACGCCGAGCTTGGCCGGGCGGACGACCGTGCCCTTCTGCGGATCGAGCTCGCCAGTGAGCAGCTTCATGAACGTCGACTTGCCGGCCCCGTTCGGACCGGTCAGGCCATAGCGACGCTGCGGCAGGAAGGCGGTCGTCACCTCGTCGAAGAGCACCTTCGACCCGTAACGCATCGAAACATCAGAGACGGAAATCATTCAGCAGGCTCGCGGAAGGGGAAGAACAGCCGATGATCGTAGCACAGCCGATACCTGAAACCGGCGCGGTGAACGCCCCGGGAGACGGGGTATTCACCGCGCGTGCAGGGCGCGCCCGACGCTACCAGATGCGGGCGCGCTGGTCGGCCGGCAGGAAGAGCGTGTCGCCCTCCTTGACCTCGAAGGCCGTATAGAACGCCGGCGCGTTGCGCAGCGGCACATTGCCGCGGAACTGCGCCGGGGCGTGCGGGTCGGTCATCACCTGCTGACGCAGGCTGTCGTCGCGCATCTTCGTGCGCCACACCTGCGCCCAGCCCATGAAGAACCGCTGGGGGCCTGACAGCCCGTCGAGTGTCGGTGCCGGCTTGCCAGCGAGGGCGAGTTCGTAGGCGCGATAGCTGATGATGAGGCCCGTTAGGTCGGCGAGATTTTCGCCAAGCGTCAGTTCACCATTGACCTTGAGGCCGGGCAGCGCCTCGAGGGCGTTGTACTGGTCGACCACCATCTGCGCACGCTTCTTGTAGTCGGCGGCATCGTCGGCCGTCCACCAGTCGCGCAGGGCGCCGGTGGCGTCATAGTTGCGGCCCTGATCGTCGAAGCCGTGGCCCATCTCGTGACCGATGACCGCGCCGATGCCGCCGTAGTTGACCGCGTCGTCAGCCGCCATGTTGAAGAACGGCGGCTGCAGAATGGCGGCAGGGAAGACGATCTCGTTGCGAATCGGGTTGTAGTAGGCGTTGACCGTCTGCGGCGTCATGCCCCAGTCTTCGGGGTCGACGGGCTTGCCCACCTTGGCCAGTTCAAACTCCGATTGTGCCCGTGCGGCGCGCTGCAGGTTGCCCACGAGATCGTCACGCGAGACCTCGACCTTCGAGTAATCGCGCCACTTGTTCGGATAGCCGACCTTGGGCGCGAAGCGGGCCAGCTTCTCCTGCGCCTGCTTCTTCGTGTCGGCGCTCATCCACTCGAGCTGGTCGATGCTCTGGCGATAGGCGGCGCGCAGGTTTTCGACGAGCTGCTGCATGCGGGCACGGGCTTCGGGCTTGAAGTGCTTGTCGACATAGAGCTGGCCGACCATCTCGCCGAGGTTGCCGTTGAGGGTGCTGACGGCGCGCTTCCAGCGATCCTGCTGCACCTGCACGCCGCGCAGCGTCTTGCTGTAGAACTCAAAGTCGGCGTCGGCGTAGGCCTTGCTCAGGTAGGGGGCATAGCTGTTGATGAGCGAGGCCTTGAGGTAGGGCTTCCACTGCGACACCGGCATCTGCGCGTACATCGCCGCAAAGCCCTTCAGATAACTCGGCTGGCTGACGACGATGTTGGAGGCCCCGGCGAGTCCGAGCGCATCGAGCCAGGGCGCCCAGTCGAAGCCGGGAAACTGCGTTGCGAGGTCGGCGGTGGCGACCTTGTTGTAGGTCTTCACCGCATCGCGGTTCTCGACATTGGTCCAGTGCAGGCGTGCGAGCTTTGTCTCGAGGGCAATGATGTCGGCGGCCGTCACCTCGGGCGACGGCTGAGCCGCCTGCGTCAGGATGGTTGTCAGGAAGGTCTTGTACTTCTCGCGATACTCCTTGAGCTTGGCGTCGTCCTTCAGGTAGTAATCGCGGTCGGGCAGGCCGAGTCCCGACTGGAAGAGATAGAAAATCGAAATGTTGGGCTCGGCGGCATCGCCTTCCACATACCCGACGATGGGGTTGCTGATGTTGAGTTTGAGGGCATCAGCGAAATAGCGGGCGAGATCGGCCTTGGTCTCGAGGGCATCGATGGCGTTCATCTGGGCCGTGAGCGGAACCAGCCCCCGCGACTCGACCGTGGCCTCATCCATGAAGCTGTTGTAGAAGTCGCCAATCTTCTGCGCATCGCTGCCCGGCGCACGGTCGGTGGCCTTCGCGGCGTCCTCGGCGATGACACGCAGGTCTTCGCGGGTCTTTTCCGCGAGCATGTCGAACGCACCCCATGCAGCGCGGTCGGCGGGAATCTCCGTGGTGGAGAGCCAGCCGCCGTTCACGTGGTGGAACAGGTCGTCCTGAGGGCGGATGGCCTTGTCGGCAGTGGTCAGATCAATCCCCGACACCGGTGCCGGCGGCGGAGCCGCGGGAGGCGTCGACGAACAGGCCGCCATCAGTCCCGAGGCGGCAGCAAAGAACGCGAGGGTGACAGTGCGCATAGAAATTCATCATATACAGTGAAGGGATGCTCCACACAATCGACCTGCGCTATCAGGAACAGCCGCGCGTCATCGCCACCGCCGCATGGCGAACTCCTGACGGGTGGGTCGTGGTCGACCCGGGGCCGACGTCGTGTCTGCCGGCGCTCGAAGAGGGCCTCGCGGCCGTGGGGGGGGGCGCTCGTCGATGTCCGGGCCATCCTGCTCACACACATCCACCTCGACCATGCCGGTGCCACCGGCACGATTTGCGGGAGGGTGCCCGAGGCAGTGGTCTACGTCCACGAACGTGGCGCCCGTCATCTCGCCGACCCCTCGCGGTTGCTGGCCTCGGCCACGAGGCTGTACGGCGACGCCATGGAACGGATGTGGGGCCGCTTCGACCCGGTGCCGGGCGAGCGGCTGCGCCCGTTGGCGGGAGGCGAGCGCATCAGCCTGGGCGGGGGGAACTCGCGGTGGCATACACACCCGGACATGCGGTGCACCATGTGAGTTATTTCGATGCGGCAAGCGGTATGGCGTTCGTGGGTGACACGTGCGGCATTCGTCGGGGTGGGAACTTCATGGTGGCGGCCACACCCCCGCCCGATGTCGACCTCGAACTCTGGCACGCCAGCCTGCGTACCATCGCCGCGTGGAATCCCGTCTCGCTCTTCCTGGCCCATTTCGGCATCACACAGCCGGCCGCAGCGCATCTCACACAGTTTGCGGATGTCCTCGACCGCACTGCCCAGCAGGTGCTGGCCACGTTGCGGTCGGGGATGGATGATGATGCGGCGCGCGCGTCGTTTGTGGAGGCGTTCCGCGCAGACGCCCGGCGTGGCGTGGGGGCGCAGGATGTGCAGGCGATGGAGGCGGCTGGCCCCATCGACGATATCTGGCGCGGGCTGGCCCGCTACTGGCGTGGCACAGGCGTCGTCTGAACGGGCGTGGGTGCGGCACCTCCTGACTCGGCTCTGAGCGCCTCAAGGTCATGGGTGGCCCCCAACTGGTCGAGGGTGGCATCAGCGTCTGCGAGCAGCCGCGCGGCTTCGTCGCTGTCGCCAGTGGCCCGCCTCACGCGGGCCAGGGCCCAGCGGCTCATGGCGGCCTGGTAGCGATAGCCCGTCTGGTCGAACCCGTCCACGCTGTTCCGCAAGTGGCGCTCGGCATCGTCGAGGGCGCCCTGCGCGGCGTGGGCCTTGCCCAGCAGGCGTTCGAACTCAGCTGAACGGGCTGGCGCGGCCTCGTGATCGAGATGTTGTCCGGTATGACGCAGGCGCGCCATCGCGTCATCACTGCGCCCGGCGGCCAGCAGGGCTTCGATGCCAATCAGTTCGGCCTCCTGTACTTCGGCCGGCGGCGTGGCGAGCGAGCGCGTCAGCTCGTCGGCAATCGCCAGGGCGTCATCTGGGCGCCCTCGGCGGGTGGCCACTCTGGCAGCCAGGGTCCGCAGAGTGAACGCATATCATCCGCTGGTGTTGCGGCCATAGGCCCCGTAGGCCGTCAGGGCCTCGCGCAGATACGCGTCGGCCGCCTCGTAATCTCCGCGCAGCAGGGCCAGTTGGGCCAGCGTGTCGAAGATGCCCCCGCCAATCTCATGGAACTGCACGGCACACCTCGCCTCGAGGCCCTCGTGCAGGATGCGCTCCGCGCAGGTCAAATCGCCCAGACGGAGCAGTATCTGGCCGAGGTTGGCCAGCGACCGCGAAAGGCCGGGACCGCCCCGTCGCCGCCGCTCGAGGGCGACGGTTTGCTCGGCGAGCACCCGCGCCTGCCTCGGCTGGTCACGCAGGGCAGCAAGACTGGCCTGATTGCCGTACACCATCGCGAGCACGTCGCTGGCACCGGCGCTGCGCGCCAGTCCTTCGGCCCGGTCGAACGCGGTGTCTGCTTCGCCAAGATGGCCTGTCTGGGCCAGCACCGTAGCCGCGAAGGAATGCAGCAAGGCCAGCGTGCGCCGATCGCCGGCGCGGTGAAGCGCCACCGCCGCATCGGCGATGTGCTCCCGGAGAATGCTGGCGTCACCGACCTTCCTGAAGGCCTATGCCAGCGCGAAATGCGCCTGCCCGAGCGCACGTCCATCCGTGCCGGCGAGCTGTACGGCCCGCTCGAGCCACGCGACCGCCGATGCCTGTTCGCCGCGGTAGAAGGCCAGCCGCCCCCTGACACGCGCCAGTGCTGACGGCCAGATGCCCGTCAGAGCCTCAACCCGATCGGTGGTCAGCCCGCCGAGTGCCTCGGCGGCCTTGATGAGGTCCCCCTGCAGGATGAAGGCCTCGGTGAGCATGATGCGGGCGGGCCCCGCGGAGGTGCCGGTGCTCTGGCGAATCGTGGCCGACAGGGTCGCGATGGCGGCGTTCATGTCGCCCGTCTCGAGAGCGTGCACCGCCACATCAAGGAATGCGTGAGACGGCACCGTGGCCATGTGGGGAGTATAGCAACGCACCCGTGAATGGACGGCCGTCGGGCGCTACAATTATGGAGTATGTCCTATCGTACGCCCCTCGAGACGCGGCTGGCCAAGAAGACCACGAAGGCCATCGTCGACTTCGGCATGATCGAGGATGGCGATCGCGTCATGGTCGGGCTGTCCGGGGGCAAGGACAGCTGGGCGCTTCTGCAGGTGCTCGATGTGCTCCGGCAGCGCGCGCCCATCCGGTTCACGCTGGTAGCGGTCAATGTCGACTCGGGATACGAGGGCTATCAGCATCAGCAACTGGCCGAGGCTTGCGCGGCCCGCGGATGGGAGTTTCACCACGAATCGACCACCATCGGGTCGGTTATTGACGACAAGCTCGACCCCGGAGCCACGCCGTGTTCCCTGTGTGCGCGCCTGCGACGCGGCGTGCTCTATCGGATGGCCGATCAGGTCGGGGCCACCAAGATAGCGCTCGGGCATCATCTCGACGATTTCGTCGAAACCGTGCTGCTGAATCTGTTTTTTGCGGGCGCGCTCAAGGCCATGCCGGCGCGCCTGGTGTCGGACAACGCGCGATACGTCGTGATACGACCACTGGTCTACGTGACCGAGGCCGAGGCGCGTGCCTACTGCAAGGAACAGGCACTGCCCATCATCGGGTGCTGTTGCCCGGTCTGCGGCGACCTGGGGCTGCAGCGGCAGCGTGTCAAGCGACTCATCTTCGAACTCGAGCGCGAGCATCCGGCCATCAAGTCATCGATGATCAAGGCGCTCGGCAATGTGATGCCGCGCCACCTGCTGGACCGGCGGCTCAATCCGGTACCGGAACTGCGGCAGGCGGCCCTGACGTCACTGGACGACTTTGCCGATGTGCCGGCCGATGTGCCGCTGATTCCCCTCATGCTCGGGCGGTCCTGACCATGCGGGCCGTGGTGCAGCGCGTCGATGAAGGGCGCGTGCTCGTGGGCGACCGTCTTGCGGGCGAGATCGCCACCGGACTCGTGGTCCTCGTCGGCGTCGAGGCGGGTGACGGCCCGGCAGACGCCGCGTATGTCGCGGGCAAGGTGCGCGACCTGCGCATCTTCGAGGACGAGGGCGATGCCGAGGGCCGCAGGCGGATGAACCGGTCGGTCCTCGACATCGGCGGGGCGGTGCTGGTGGTGTCGCAGTTCACGCTGTGCGGGGATGTCCGCAACGGCAGACGGCCCTCATTCGCCGGTGCCGCATCGCCCGAGATCGCGCGGGCACTGTACGAGGACGTCGTGCGCGCGCTGCGGGCCGACGGCCTGAGCGTGGCCACCGGCGAGTTTCAGGCCGACATGCGCGTGCACCTCATCAATAACGGGCCGGTGACCATCCTGCTCGACAGCCGGAAGACGTTCTGATGCCATCGTTGCGCGCCCTCACACTCGTGGGGCCGTTGGTGCTCGGGGGCCTGTTGCCGACACTGGCCGGTGCCCAGCAGCGGCCGTTTACGACCGAGGACCCCGAGGCCATCGGGGCCGGTCGCGTCATGATTGAGAGTGGCCTTGACTATGACCGGTCGATCACCTTCGGCAGTTCGGGTCTCACCGGGCACCTGCTGTCGGTGCCCACGCTGGGCATCAGTGTCGGGGTCAGTTCCATCGCGGAAGTACAAATCGATGGCGGGTTCTACCAGCGGCTGTCGATTACCAACCGGGTGCCCGCCCCCTTGAGCCCCGCGCTTGCCGTCACCGGCGACCGCACGACGGCCGTGCGCGACGTGATGGTCGCCACCAAGGTTCGTGTGTTCGGGGAGACGGAGACGCGGCCCTCGCTCGCCGTGCGTATGGCCACGCGCATTCCCAGTGCCAGTGCCGAGTCGGGCCTCGGAAAGGATGCGACCGAGTTCAATGGGTCGCTCCTGATTGCCAAGAGCGTGGAAAATGCCCGTATCGTGGCCAACGTCGGCTTTGTGATGCTCGAGGATGCGACGCGTCCGGCGCGCCAGGATGACCTGCTGACGTATGGCCTCTCGGTGGCCGCCTCGGTCGGACGCGGCGCCGAAGTGGTGGCCGAGGTCAACGGCCGGGCCAATTTCAATCAGCACGTGGTCGTCGGCTCAGAGAGCCGCGGAGTGCTCCGGGTGGGCACGCGGTGGACGCGCGGAACCGTACGACTGGACGCGGCGGCGGTCATCGGCATGACGGGTCTCGATCCGACCGTCGGTCTGACCACTGGCTTCACGTGGGTCTTCGACGCGTTCACGATTCCCTGACGGAGTGTCCCTGTCATCATGAGCTTCCAGATCTCCAAGGCGCACGCCTACGGCAATGACTTTCTGTTCGTGCCCCGCGACCAGGTGCACGGCCGGGCCCTCGACACGCTGACGCGCCGGCTCTGTCAGCGATACACCGGACTCGGTGCTGACGGCGTGATTTATTACTCGGTGCACGCCGAGGACGCGACCGCGACCATGCGACTCATCAATGCGGATGGCAGTCCGTCCGAGCTGTCGGGCAACGGGCTGCGGTGCCTCGGCGCATTGCTGACGCACCAGCGGGGCCGCGAGGCTTCGCCCGGACGGGAATGGCGAGTCAGCACCGATGCGGGGTGGAAGACGCTGATGCTGGCCGGTCATCACGATACGACCTACACCTTCCGTGCGGCGCTCGGTCCGCCCGAGCATGTCACGCAGGAGGTGCTTGCGGTGGCAGATGAGTTGCTTCGGGCCGTCATCCTGACCATGGCCAATCCCCAGTGTGTGGTGCTGATGCCTGAGTTGCCGGCCCCGGAGCGCTTTGCCAGGCTCGGCCCCGCATTGTCATCGCATCCGCGATTTCCTGCGGGAACCAATGTCGAGTTTGCCGTGGTCGATGCGCCCGACCGGGTGCGCATTCTGATCTGGGAACGCGGCGTGGGTCCGACGCATGCCTCCGGTACCGGGGCCAGTGCGTCAGCGGTCGCGGCCCACGTGGCCGGTGGCGCGGGGCGCGATGTGCTGGTCGAGGCACCGGGCGGCACCCAGCGCGTCGAGTGGCTCGACGAAGGCATCTTCCTGACGGGTGATGCCGAAGTGCTGTTCGACGGCGTCTGGCTGCCGCGCTGATGGCATCCTTCCACGAAGCCCTGGCGGTCGCCGAGACCTATTCGCCGGCCGAGGAGCAGTTCAACCGCCGCCGACGCACGGTCGGCACACTGCTGGCGCCGGTCGCATTCTTCGGCCTCTGGTTCGCCCCGATGGGCCTCGACGGTCCGGCGCAAGCCATGGCGGCGATCATGGGGCTGGTGGTGGTGCTCTGGTTGTCCGAGGCGCTGCCGCTGGCCGTATCGGCGCTCCTCGGGCCGACTCTCGCAGTCATTCTGGGCGTGACGTCGGCCCGCACGGCGCTGGCCCCGTTTGCCGACCCGATCATTTTCCTGTTCATCGGGGGCTTCATCCTGGCACAGGCGATGTTCGTCCACGGCGTCGATCGTCGCATCGCCTACACCGCACTGGCATCTCCCAGCGTCGGCAGCAGTCCGTGGCGCATCCTGCTGGTCTACACGGCCGTCACGACGACCCTGTCGATGTGGATCAGTAACACGGCGACGACCGCCATGATGTTTCCGATCGGGTTGTCGATCGTGGCGCATCTGGCACGGCATGCGGGGGAGCGTCAGGGGGATGTGCGCCGTTACGCAACAGCGATGATGCTGCTGACCTCCTTCGGGGCATCCGTGGGAGGCATGGGCACGCCCGTCGGCACTCCGCCCAATCTGATTGGAATCGGCATGCTCGAAAAGCTGGTGGGCGTGCAGGTCACCTTCTTCCAGTGGATGGCGCTCGGCGTGCCGCTGGTGGTGCTGCTGTTCCTCTACCTTGTGAGTCAGTTTTACTTTACGTCCGTGCGGGGGCTGCCATCGGCCACGGACAGCACCGACCTGGTGCGCGCGGAGCTGGCGCGGCTGGGGCCGGTGTCGCGCGCGCAGAAGAACGTGCTGGTGGCCTTCGGGGCGACGGTGGTGCTGTGGCTGCTGCCCGGTGTGATTGCCGTGCTGGGACTGGCACAGCACCCGTGGGCGGTGCGCCTGACCCAGGCGCTCCCTGAAGGCATCGTCGCAGTGATTGGTGCACTGCTGTTGTTCATGCTGCCGGTCGACTGGGCGCAGCGGAAATTCACCATCACGTGGGAAGAGGCGGCGCGCATCGACTGGGGCATCATCCTGCTCTACGGAGGCGGTCTGTCCCTCGGCGAACTGGCGTTTTCGACCGGACTGGCCTCGGCGCTGGGGGATGCGGTGACCTCGTGGATGCCGGTGCAGTCGAGTCTGGGGCTGACGGTCGTGTTCACCGCCGCGGCCATCGTGGTGTCCGAGGCGGCATCGAACACGGCGTCGGCGAACATGATCATTCCCATCGCCATTGCTGTGTCGGCATCCGCTGGCGTGCGGCCGGTCGAACCGGTGCTCGGCGCCACGCTTGGGGCGAGCATGGGGTTCATGATGCCCATCTCGACCCCGCCGAATGCGATTGTCTACAGCTCGGGGTTCGTGCCGATCGGCCAGATGATGCGCCACGGGATCTGGCTCGATCTGGTGGCCTTCGTGCTGATTGTGGCCCTGGTCATGGCGATGGGCCCTCGGCTGTTCTAGCGGCGGCGACTGCGACGCGGCGGCGTGAGGGCCGTGTCAATTTCCGCCAGCGCGGCCTCGGCCTCAGTCGTGGCCCGAGCCGCAGCCCCGGCGGCATCCTCGTATCGCTCGCCGTCAAGCGCCGAGCGCGCTTCTTGCAACGCCGCTTCCGCACGGGTGAGTGTGGTGCGGATGGGAGCGGTGCGTCGGCGTGGCAGCTTGACGACGTCGGCAGCCGCGAGGCGCTCGGCGGCACGCTGCACAACCACCGCCGCCGCCGTGATCGCGGTGTCGGCGGTCGCGCGGGCGGCGGCTGTTCGGTCTGTGGCCAGTCGGGTTGCCGTGTCGGCCTGTTCCCGGCTGTCGAGGGCCTGCCCGAGGGCAAGTCGATAGTCGCGCGTGTCAACGGCCTGCTCGGCGCGTTCAAGCGCGTCGACTGCGGCCTGCAGCTCGGGCGCGGCGAAGTGGTCGGCCCCTGCGGCTCGGGCAGCATCGATGGCTCCCTGAGCCTGGTGCATTTCCTTCTGCGGGGGTTCTCCGCAGGCCGAGAGCAGCCCCAGCGACAGGGCAATCACCCACACGCGCATGACGCCGTAGTGTATCGCAGGGAAGCGGAGGCTCGAGTGAAGGATCTTCCACGGAACGACTGGCCACGGGAAAAACTCGAACGCGTGGGGCGCGCGGCGCTGGGGGATGTGGAACTGGTGGCGCTGCTGCTGGGCAGCGGCACCCGCCAGCACGATGCGCTCGAGGTGGCGCAGACGGTACTGCGCCACAGCGACGGGGTCACGGGTCTGCAGCGCGTCGGCCTCGATGAACTCAGGCGCATCCCGGGTGTCGGACCGGCGAGGGCCGCCCGACTCAGCGCCGGGCTTGAGCTGGGGCGTCGTGCGGTACAGACCCAGGCCGGAGCCCGCCCGCAGTTCCGCGCGCCCGAAGACCTCGCGCGCTATCTGCTGCCCCTGCACGGCGGCTACCGCGTCGAGCACTTCGGGGCCGTGCTGCTGGACATCCGCTTTCGCCTGATTCGGGCGTCGGTGCTGTCGGTGGGCACACAGGACGGCGCGCTGGCGCAGCCCCGTGAAGTCTTCCGCGAGGCGCTGCTTGCGTCGGCCTCGCGTGTGGTGATTTTTCACAATCATCCGTCGGGGGATCCCGACCCCTCCCAGGACGATGTGATGGTCACGCGACGGATGATGGACGCCGGCGAGACGATGGGGATTCCCGTGATGGACCACATCATTCTCGGGGCTGGGCGATACTACAGTTTCAAGGCGGGAAACCTGCTCGGATGACCACGATTTACTTCGACTGTTTTGCCGGCGCGGCCGGCGACATGATTCTCGGCGCGCTGATTGATGCCGGCGTGCCCATGGCCCACGTGCAGGAGGCGCTCGGAAGTCTCGGCGTCGACGGCGTGTCGGTGGAACTCGATCGTGTGCTCAAGACCGGCGTCACTGCCGCGAAATTCCGTGTGCGCGACCTGCGCCCGACGACGGGGCACGGCCACGCGCACTATCACCTCAAGCACATCCACGCGGCCATCGACCGTTCGGCGCTGTCGCCGGCCGCGCGGACGAGGGCACTGCAGATGTTCCGCCGGTTGGCCGAGGCGGAGGCGGCAATTCATGGCACGACAATGGAGCGTGTGCACCTGCATGAAGTCGGGGCACTCGACTCCATCATCGACATCGTGGGAACGGCGGCGGCCATGGAATGGCTGGCCCCGTCGCAGGTGGTCGTGTCTCCGGTCAATGTGGGCAGCGGCACGGTGCAGACGGCCCACGGCCTGTTTCCCGTGCCGGGACCCGCGACGGTGCGGCTGATGCAGGGCCTGCCGACCTACTCGAGCGGGGCCCCCATGGAGACGCTGACACCGACCGGGGCGCTCATCCTGACCGAGTATGCGACGGGAACGGGGGCGATGCCGGCGATGACCGTGACGGCCACCGGCTACGGAGCGGGCGACCGAGACCTGCCGTCGACGCCGAATGTGGTCCGGGTGTTTGTGGGGCAGGCCGCGCCGGCCGAGGGGCCCGTGCCTGCGACCGGCGGCGACCGTGTGTGCGTGCTCACCTGTGAAATCGACGACCTCAATCCGCAGATTCTGGGCGCGCTCATGGACCGCCTGCTGGCGGCCGGGGCGCTCGACGTGTCATACACCGCCGTCCAGATGAAAAAGAACCGTCCCGGTACCCGCGTCACGATTGTGGCTGCGCCGGCACAGCAGCCGACGCTGGCCCGGTTGCTGTTCCGCGAATCGTCCACCCTGGGTATCCGGGTGCAGGAGCTGACGCGACTGGCACTCGAGCGCCGGGTCGAGCCGGTCGGGACGCCTTACGGCGTGGTACGATTCAAGGTCGCGCACGACGCCGAGGGAGTCGTCAACGCGCAACCCGAGTTTGACGACCTGGCACGGCTGGCGGCCGACCGGGACGTACCGATCAAGCAGGTGCAGGCGGCGGCGCACAAAGCGTGGCTCGACCGCACCGGAGAGCAGTAGTAGAGACCGCGGGCCCGCGCCCGGAGTGCATCATGGGATCGTTCTTTCTGACCACGGCCATTGACTACGTCAACTCGCGCCCGCACCTCGGGACGGCCTACGAGAAGATTTCGGCCGACGTCATCGCCCGCTACCACCGTCTGAAGGGCGATCGCACGTGGTTCCTGATGGGCAACGACGAGCACTCGCAGAATGTCTACAAGCGGGCGCTCGAGCAGGGAAAAGACCCGCTGGCCTACTGCGACGAGATGGAGCAGGTCTTCCGCGACGTGTGGGGCCGCCTCGACATTTCGTTCGATGATTTCATCCGCACGACCGACCGCCGCCGGCATTTCCCCGCCGTGCAGCAGATGGCCCAGGCCTGCCTCGATCGCGGCGACATCTACGAGGGCACCTACGAGGGGCATTACTGTGTCGGCTGCGAGGAGTTCAAGCCCGAGAAGGACCTGATCGACGGCCTGTGCCCCGTGCACAAGACCCGTCCCGAGTGGATTTGCGAGCGGAACTGGTTCTTCCGCCTCTCTCGCTACCAGCAGGCCCTGCTTGACCTCTACCGGCAGCAACCGTCGTTCATCGAACCCGAAATGCGGCGGAACGAGATTCTGCGCTTCGTCGAAGGCGGTCTCGACGACTTGTCGATGAGCCGGGCCGGGCAGTCATGGGGCATTCCCCTGCCGTTCGACCCGAAGAGCGTCGTCTATGTCTGGTTCGACGCGCTCATCAACTATGCCGCTGCCGTCGGCTACGGCTGGGACGACGCACAGTTTCGTGAGTGGTGGCCGGCAAGCCTGCACATTGTCGGCAAGGACATCACGCGGTTCCACTGCGTCATCTGGCCGGCCATGCTGATGAGTGCCGGGCTGCCGCTGCCCGGGCAGATCTTCGGTCACGGCTGGGTGTTTTTCAAGGGCGAGCGCATGAGCAAGTCGCTCGGCAACATGGTCGATCCGCTCGATGCGGCCCGCCGGTTCGGGCCCGATCCGCTGCGGCTGTATCTGACCAAGGAAGTGCCGTACGGCGGCGACGGCGATTTCACGTGGGAACGCTTCGAAGAGAAATACAACGCCGATCTGGCCAATAACCTCGGGAACCTCGTGAATCGCATCGCGGCGATGACCGAGCGCTATCGCGGTGGTCGCCTGCCGGCGCCGGCCTCGGGACCGCTGACGCACCTGGCGGCCGAGACCACGGCGGCCTACCGCCAGGCGATGGATCGCCTGGCCCTGCACGACGGCGTGGCCGCCGCCTATCGTCTCGTCAGCGGGGCGAACGAGTTCATCGCCGAGACCCAGCCCTGGGCCCTGGCCAAGGACGAGTCGCAGGACGCGCGCCTCACGCAGGTACTCGCCGAAGCCTCCGAGGCCGTGCGCATCGCGGCCGTGCTGCTGAGCCCGGTAATGCCGACGGCGTCGCATGAAATCGCCCGGCGGATGGGTGACAGCGCGTCGGCATCGTGGCGTCTCGACGCCGCCGCCAGTTGGCGCACCAGCGGCGACCGAACAGTGACCAACAGCGGAGCCCTGTGGCCCCGCCTCGAAGACAAGGGAGCGATTCACGTGAGCGAGACCCCGGCCCCCACCCCTGCCACCCCGTCGCCCGCAGCACCTGCCCCTGAGCCAGTGCCCGCGACGGCTCCAGCGACGGCCCCGGCGACCGCGATGGTCGAGGCGGCGTCGGCCGTGATCCCGATAGACGACTTCATGAAGGTGCACCTC
This sequence comes from Acidobacteriota bacterium, assembly GCA_016871195.1. GTDB lineage: Bacteria > Acidobacteriota > Vicinamibacteria > Vicinamibacterales > UBA2999 > VFZN01. Next base: position 28,432 of record VFZN01000005.1, read on the forward strand.
AAGGTGGCCCGTGTGCTCGAGGCCGAACGGGTGCCCAAGTCGAAAAAGCTGGTGCGCCTGCAGTTGGACGCGGGCGAAGCGACCCCTCGACAGATTCTGGCGGGCATTGCCGAGTCGTATGAACCCGAGGCCCTCATCGGTCGCAGCATCGTCATCGTCGCCAATCTGGCGCCTCGCATGATGATGGGCATGGAATCGAACGGCATGGTGCTCGCCGCCAGTCCTGACGGCGGAGGCGCCATCGTGCTGGATGCAGAGCCCGCAGCGCCGGGCACGCGGGTCCGCTAGGCGCTGTGGTCGACTCGCACTGCCATCTCGCCGGCCGCGAGTTCGCCGACGATCTCGAGGCGGTGGTGGCCCGGGCGCACGCTGCCGGGGTGAGCCGGGCGCTGGTCATTCTGGCGGCCGATGCCCAGGCGGAACTGGACAGATGGCCAGCCGTGCAGCAGGCCTGGCCAGCGGTCAGGGCGGCGGTCGGCATCCATCCCCATCAGGCGGCGGCGTATGCCGGCGACCCGGTCGAGGCCGGCCGCCTGCTGGAACGGCGGCTCGATGCGGTGGTCGGTGCGGTGGCGGTGGGAGAGATCGGACTCGACTATCACTACGACTTCGCGCCGCGAGGTGTGCAACAGGCCGTGTTCGAGGCGCAACTGGCGGTAGCGGAGCGGCGGCAATTGCCGGTGGTCATTCATACGCGCGAGGCGGAGGAGGACACGCTGCGAATCCTCCGGGGTGCGCATGGCGTCACAACACGCGGAGTTTTCCACTGCTTTTCGGGAGACATAGGGGCTCTGGCGCGTGCGCTCGACACTGGTTACTTTGTGTCGGTGCCGGGCATCGTGACGTTTCCCAGGTCGACGGCCCTCCGCGAGGCCCTGACAGCGGCTCCGCGCGATCGGGTACTGGTAGAAACGGATAGCCCGTATCTCGCTCCAGTGCCCGTGCGGGGACTACGTAATGAGCCGGCGTATGTGGCGCGCGTGGTGGAGACGCTCGCGGGGCTCTGGAGTACCACGCCTGAGGCGGTCAGCCGCCAGGTGTCAGACAACTTCCACCGGCTGTTCGGCGCGTAGCTCACAGCGGGGGAACCGGGCGGAACACAGGCTCTGCGCTTCGTTGACACTGGCGCAGACCGTATGGTGAGATTGTCGCACTTGTCCAACGCACTGCCCAAATCGCACATTGACCTGATTGCGCTCTTCGAACCTGTTCGGGCCGATCTCGAGGCGGTCGAGCACGAGTACTCGCGACAGGTGCAGTCGCAGGTTCCGGTCATTCCTGAAATTGGCGGATACATCCAGCGCAGCGGCGGCAAGCGGGTGCGCCCGGCGGTGCTGCTGATGGCGGCTCGCCTGTGCGGCTACACCGGGTCGCAAGCCGTGCTCAACGCGGCGGTCGTCGAGTTCATCCACACCGCCACCCTGGTGCACGACGACATCATCGACGATGCCGATGTGCGGCGGGGACGGAAGGCCGTCCACACGCAGTGGGGCAACAACGTCACGGTGCTCGCGGGAGATTTCCTCTACATCAAGTCGATGGCGATGGCCCTGTCGCAGGACACGATGGACGTCGTCCGCATGCTCTGCGACGTGACGCTGCGGATGATCGAGGGAGAAATCTACCAGCTCACGAAGAACGGCGTCATTGACATCGACGAAGCCGAGCACTTCGACATCATCCATCGCAAGACTGCCTACCTGTTCGGCGGCTGTGCGGAAATCGGAGCCATGCTGGCGCAGGCACCTGACGTGCAGCGCCAGGCACTCCGGGACTACGGCTTTCACCTCGGCGTGCTCTTTCAGGTGGTCGACGACCTGCTCGACTTCACAGGCGAGGCCGAGGCGCTCGGTAAACCGGTGGGGGGCGATCTGCGCGAGGGCAAGATGACCCTGCCGCTCATCCACCTGCTCAAGGCCGCCGGGAGCGAGGCGCGCGACCTCGTCCAGACCATCATTGACACACGCGATGTGACAGCTGAGCAGTGGTCCCGCCTGCAGGGTCTGCTGGCGGAGCACGGGTCGCTCGAGTATGCCCGGGCACGCGCGCATGACTTCGGGCGTCGGGCCAAGGATGCCCTGCAGGTATTCCCGGACTGCCACGAGCGTCAGGCGCTGACGGCGCTCGCGGACTTCGTGCTGTCGCGCCACTTTTAGGGTCTCAGAGACGGGGGCACAGGCTGGCCATGACGCCTGCCGAACGGATTCAGCAGCTCAGCGACGAGATCCGGCGCCACGAGCACCTCTACTACGTCAAGGCCGAGCCCGAGATCTCGGACGGCCAGTTCGACGCACTCATGCGCGAACTGCGGACGCTCGAGGCCGTGCATCTTGAGCTGATTGCGCCCGACTCGCCGACCCAGCGGGTCGGGGGCGCGCCGGCCCGCGGATTTGACACCGTCGAGCACGGCGTGCCGATGCTGAGCCTCGACAATGCCTACACCGAAGACGACCTGCGGGCGTTTGATGACCGTGTGCGTCGCGGGTTGGGGGTGGGCGACGGCGACCCGTTGCCGCGATACGTCTGCGAACTGAAGATCGACGGTCTGAGCCTGTCACTCCGTTACGAGCGCGGGCGGCTGGTGCGAGGTGCAACGCGCGGCGACGGCGTTCGCGGAGAAGACGTGACCGCCAACGTGCGTACGATTCGGGCTATCCCCTTGACGCTTCGCGGAGCTGTGCCCGACGTCGTGGAAGTCCGGGGCGAAGTGTACTTCCCGAAACCCGCGTTCGCGAAGCTGAACGCCGAGCGGGAAGAGGCCGGCGAGTCGCAGTTTGCCAACCCGAGAAATGCCGCGGCTGGCACGATGCGCACGCTGGATGCCTCTGAGGTGGCGCGGCGCGGACTGTCGGCCTGGCTGTATCAGGTGGTGATGTTCGGTGCGCCGGACACCAGCACCACCCATGAGGCCATGCTGCAGCAACTGAGCGAGTGGGGCTTTGCGGTCGAGTCGCATTGGCAGGTCGCCGCGTCGATTGACGACGTGGTGGGCTTCTGTGCGGCGTGGAGAGACGCGCGGCACAATCTCGCCTTCGAGACCGATGGAGTAGTCATCAAGCTCAACAGCCTTGCCGAGCGCGAGCGGCTCGGGACCACGTCGAAGTTTCCCCGGTGGGCGACGGCCTACAAGTATCCGGCACAACAGGCGACGACACGCCTGCTGAAGATCGAAGTGAACATCGGACGAACGGGCGCAGCCACGCCGTATGCAGTGCTCGACCCGGTGCTGGTGGCCGGCTCGACCATCGGCCTTGCGACGCTGCACAACCCCGACGACCTGGCACGCAAGGATATCCGTGAAGGCGACTGGGTGGTGGTTGAGAAGGCCGGCGACGTCATTCCGCGCGTGGTCGGACCGGTGCTGTCGCGCCGGGATCCCGGCGCGATGCCGTGGCAGATGCCAACCCGCTGCCCTGTGTGTGACGGGCCCTTGTCCAAGCCCGACGACGAGGCGGTGTTGCGGTGCGAGAACAGTTCGTGTCCGGCGCGGCTGACCCGAAGTCTCGATCACTTCGTGTCGCGCGGCGCGATGAACATCGAGGGCCTGGGCGAAGTGCTGGTGCGGCAGCTGATCGAGCGGGGCCTGGTGCATAGCGCCGCCGATCTGTACGCCCTGACGCCCGAGACGCTGGCCGGGCTCGACCGCATGGGGACGAAGTCGGCCGCCAACCTGATGGCGGAGATCGAGCGGTCAAAGGGGAACGATGTGTGGCGCCTGATCAATGCCCTCGGCATCAGGCACGTCGGAGAACGTGGCGCTCAGGTGCTGGCCGACCACTTCGGTTCGATGGAGGCCATCGCCGGGGCGTCCGCGGACCAGTTGCAGTCGGTGCATGAAGTGGGTCCGGTGATGGCTGGTTCAGTCAGGCAGTGGTTCGCTGAGCCGCACAATCAGGCCCTGCTGGTCCGACTGCGCGATGCCGGCGTGCGGACCGACGGTCCTGTGCGTGTGCAGCCCGAAGGCCCGCGGCCGCTGACCGGGCTGACGTTCGTGATAACGGGCGCCCTGCCGACCCTGTCGCGGGAAGAGGCCCAGCGGCGCATCGAGGCGGCCGGCGGAAAGGTTGTCGGGTCGGTCAGTCGGAAGACCTCGTTCCTTGTGGTCGGCGCCGAGGCGGGCAGCAAGCTCGAGAAAGCCGAGGCCCTGGGCATTCCGCAACTCGATGAGGCCGCGCTGCTGGCCCGTATAATGAGCCCGTCATGACTCGCGGGGCTCTGACGGCGATTCTGGCGCTGACCGCCACGGTTGGCGTGCTGGTAGGCATGCTGGTGAACCTGCTCGGTGCACCACTGGACACCGGCATCACGGTTCCACTGCCCGTGGCGGCCCGGGCCGCTGACGACCGTGCGCCCGATATCGTCGAACGGGCCGTCTGGCCTGGAACCGCATCAGCGGCGGCCTCCCTCGATGTGCCGGGCATTGCGGCGCGATTGAACCCGACAGTGGTCAGCATCGATGCGCGGGTGCGGCGGCGGCGTACGCGAGGCGACGGTGACCAACCACGGCGCGGCACAGGCACGGGCTTTGTTTTCGACGCCTCAGGGCTCATCCTCACCAATCATCATGTGGTGGAAGACGCCGAGCGGCTCACCGTGGAACTGCATGACGGACGGGTGCTGCGGGGCACCGTCGTGGGCAGCGACCCTGACACAGACGTAGCGGTGGTGCGCGTGGAAGCCGGTCACCCCCTCGAGACGGCCCCACTTGGTGATTCGGACGAGGTGCGCGTCGGCGACAGCGTCGTGGCCATCGGCAATCCTCTGGCGTATGAACACACCGTGACGACGGGGATTGTGAGCTTCATCGGGCGGAAGCTCTTCGACTCGAGCCTCGATCATTTCATCCAGACCGATGCGGCCATCGCGATGGGCAACAGCGGCGGGCCACTGATTGATGCGCGGGGCGCGGTGATCGGCATTACGGCCGCCGTGAGCCGCCAGGCCTCCAACATCGGCTTTGCCATTCCCATCAACCAGGCCCGGGACATCGTCCCGCAGTTACTGAGTCAGGGGCATGTGTCTCGCGGGTTCATGGGCATCACCCTGCGCGATGTCGACCCTGACCTGCGGCAGGCTCTCGCCCTTCCCGACCGGCCGGGTGCGCTGATACAGGACGTGACGGCGGGTTCACCCGGGGCGCGCGCCGGCCTGCAGCCCTATGACCTGGTCACGGCCGTCGATGCCGCCGGCGTGGCATCGAACGACGAGCTCATCCGGACCATCGCGCTACGCAGACCCGGCACCTCCACCCGACTGACCGTCTACCGGGACGGGCGTGTGCGCGATGTGACGGTCAAGCTCGCCGAGCGGCCTGCTCGTGAGGAACGACCGGCACCAGCGCCGCGCGAGGGCGAGACGGTCCCGGGGCCGGCCAATGTGGGGCTCAGCCTCATCGAAATCACCGACGAGAATGCGCATCGCTTCGACGTGACGCTAGGCGTCGTGGGCCTGCTGGTGCAGCGCGTCGAGCCGCTGAGCGAGGCGTTTGAAGCGGGCATCCGGCGGGGACAGGTGCTGCTCGAACTCAACCGACGGCCCGTGCAGCGTGTGTCGGTGTTCCGCGAGCGCATCGAGGAGGCGCGTCGAGTCGGAGTCGTAGCCGTACTCACGCTCGATCCGGAGGAGGGGCAGCGGATGATTCGGACACTGCGCGTGGACGGCCGATGAAGCCGCGCATTCTGGTCATCGACGACGAAGAAGGCATCCGCGATACGCTGCGGATGATCCTCAAATACGAAGGCTACGACGTCCTGCAGGCGGGCACGGGCGAAGATGGCGTGCGGCTCATCGAGCGTGATCCGCCTGATCTGGTGTTCCTCGACATTAAGATGCCGGGCATGGACGGCATCGATGTGCTCCGGCGCATTCAGCATCTGACCGACACGCTGCCGGTTGTGGTCATCTCGGGTCACGTGGAGCAGGGCGGCGCCTCGTCGTCGGAAGCCGCCGAGGCCATGAAGCTCGGGGCACGCGACTTCATCGAGAAGCCACCGTCACAGGACCGGATCCTCGTCACCGTACGCAACGCCCTCGAAGGCGCCGCCCTGCGCCGGGAAAACTCCCAGTATCGGCACGAAGTCGATCGGAAGTATCAGCTCATCGGGGACGCTCCCGCACTGTCGGGGGTGCGCGAGGCCATTCACCGCGCAGCGCCGACCGGGGCCACGGTGCTCATCTGGGGCGAGAGCGGCGTGGGCAAGGAACTGGTTGCGCGCGCCATCCATCGCGAAAGCCTTCGCCGCGATGCCACGTTCGTGCAGGTCAACTGCGCGGCAATTCCCGATGAGCTGATTGAATCAGAACTGTTCGGGCACGAGAAAGGCTCGTTTACCGGGGCGGTCGATCGCCAGATCGGCAAGTTCGAGCAGGCTGACCGGGGAACCATCTTCCTGGACGAAGTCGGAGACATGAGTCTCAAGACGCAGGCCAAGGTGCTGCGCGTGCTGCAGGAGCAGGAACTCGAGCGTCTCGGGTCGAATCGGGTCATCCGCGTCGATGTGCGTGTCATCGTCGCCACCAACAAGAACCTCGAAGAGGCGATCAACACCGGCGCGTTCCGCGAAGACCTGTTCTACCGGCTCAATGTGGTGCCCATCCACGTGCCGCCCCTGCGGGAGCGGCGCGACGACATTCCTGCCCTCGTCCGGCATTTTGCCGACGTCCTGGCCCGCGAGCACAACTTCCGGCGGAAGGTGTTTACCGCCGCAGCCATGGACAGGCTCAGGCAGCGCCACTGGCGTGGCAACATCCGCGAGCTTCGCAACGCGGTCGAGCGGTTGCTGATCATGACCCCCGGCGACAGCATCGAAGCGCGCGATGTGCCGGATGAAGGCTTGTCGGCACGCGACGGGGCCGCCGGGGGAGGCGCACTGCCGGGCAGTGCCGTGTCCGTGACGATGTCGCTCGAAAGTCAGTGGTTCGACCTGCCGTCGCTCCACGAATTCAAGAGCGTCTCGGAACGGGCCTATCTTGTGGCGAAACTGCGGCAGCACCACTGGAACATCTCGAAGACCGCCGAGGTGATCGACACACCGCGCAGCAATCTCTACAAGAAGTTGGAGCAGTACGGCATCAGCGAGGCGCAGGACGGCCAGTAACCGTATGACCTCGCCCGACGATGTCGTGATCTTCGGGGGCGGCCCGTCGGCGTGCGCGGCGGCGATGCTGCTGCGTCGTCTGGGATACGCCGTGGTGATGCTCGCGCGGCCGCACGACCCCGGACGCCCCGACCTGTCTGTGTCACTGACGCCCAGCTGCCGGAAAGTGCTCGCGGTCGTGGGCCTGCTCGACGCCGTCGTGGCCGCGGAGCTACCCCCCTCGAGGGGAAACACCGTGTGGTGGGGCAACGCGGCCCCCCGCTTTGAGCCGTTCGGCGGAGAGGAGCAGGGCTGGCAGGTGTCGCTCCGGCAGCTCGAGGCGGTGCTGCACCCGGCACTGCAGGAGGCGGGCGTCCGCCTGAGGCGGCGTGCGGTCACCTCCGAGGAGGGCATGGCTCTGCCGGCGCGCTTCCGTCTGGACGGCACAGGCCGCACGGGCGTGCTGGCCCGGCGGCTGGCCGGACGTCGCCTGACCGCGCCGCACCGGACCGTGGCCCTGTCGGCCGTGTGGGAGGCGGATCGCCCGTGGGCCGTGCCCGACGCCTCGCACACGGTGATTGAAGGCTACCGTGACGGGTGGGCCTGGTCGGTGCCGGCCGCCGGTCATCGCCGGGTGGTGGCAGTCATGGTGGATCCCAGCACCTCTGACTTGAGTCGGGGAGACGGGGCGCTGGCGACCTATCGCCGCGAACTCGACAAGACCCGCGAGTTACGGGGCCTCATCAGCGGGGCACGCGTGGTGCAGGGACCGACCGGCTGGGACGCCTCCGAATACTGCTCGTCCCGCTATGCCGGACCCGAGTGGCTGGTCATGGGGGATGCCGCCACGTTTGTCGACCCGCTGTCCTCGTCAGGCGTGAAGAAGGCGCTGACCTCGGGATGGCTGGCGGCGGTCACGGTGCACACGTCGCTGCTTGACCCCGGCCGCGCCGCACTGGCGCAGGGCTTCTTCGCCGCCCGCGAGCAGGAGATGTTTGACCAGTTGCAGCGGCTGACCCGACAGTTCCTGACGGAAGGGAATCCTGATGCTGGTGGCGCATTCTGGCGCGACCGGAGTACTTCGGATGGTCACCGTCCTCCGGATGAGCGGGCCGACGTCGAGGCGGCCTGGCATCGCCTCCGACGCGCAGACCGGCTGGCGCTGGTGCCCGGGGCAATGACCTGGAGCGAGCGTCCTGCAGTCCGCGGGTCGGAGATTGTGCCCGAGTGGCGCCTCATCTCGGCGGCGCATCCCTCGGGTGTCAGGTATCTCCAGGATGTGGACCTCAGGGGGCTGGTGGAAATCGCGCCACAGTGCCATGATATACCGGGTTTACACTCGGCTTACTGCAGACAGGCGGGTCCGGTAGGCTGGCCCGCCCTGCTGACGGCGCTCTCGACTGCCGTCGCTCGGGGATGGCTGAGATGGGCTGACGAACCGGTGGTGAATGTGCATGACACAGCGACTCGGTAGGATCGGGAGTGTTTCCGTGGCAGTGGTGCTGCTGTTCGGCATGAGTGCCGTGCACGCGCAGTCGCAGGCCGCATCGAATGCCGCGGGCATTCCCATCGACAACACGACGGTGCGGGCCACATGCGGGGGCTGTCACAAGCCCGACGACCTGGGACGCATGTCGCGCATTTCCTATCAGCGCAACACGCCCGAGGGCTGGCAGGACACCATCAAGCGCATGATGGCGCTGAATGGTCTGAAGATGGATCCGGCGGCCGGTCGCGAAGTGGTGCGGTATCTCTCCAACAATCTGGGGCTGGCCCCCGAAGAAGCTCGGCCGGTGGCCTACGAGGTCGAGAGGCGGCTGATTGACGAGAAGGATATTGCACCGGAACTGCAGGGCGTCTGCAACGCCTGCCACTCGACCGGGCGTGTGCTGTCGCAGCGCCGCACGCGCGAAGAGTGGGAACTGCTGATGACCATGCACCGTGGCTGGTATCCGCTGGTCGACCGTCAGGTCTTCCGCCGGATGGGTCCCGCCCCGAAGGAGCGCAGCGCCGACGGACGTCCTCCCGATACGCGACACCCGCACGAGAAAGCTGTCGACTACCTGGCGAAGGCCTATCCCCTCAACACGGCCGAGTGGGATCGATGGTCGGCCGCCCGGCGCCCGGCCCGCATCGGGGGCGAATGGACGGTCAGTGCCTACGAACCCGGCAAGGGGCCTGCCTTCGGCCGGCTGGTGTTGACCCCGGTCGCTGAGAGCGACGACGAGTTCACCTCGGATGTGATGTTCACGTATGCACGCACGGGTGAGCAGGTGCGCCGCACCGGTCGCGTCACGGTTTACACCGGCTTCCAGTGGCGCGGGCGGTCGAGCGCCGCGACTGGTGGTCCGGGCGCCGACGTGTTTCGTGAAGTGATGTTTGTCGACCGTGACCTGCGGCGCATCGAGGGGCGCTGGTTCACGGGCGGGTACGACGAATCCGGTATGGATGTCACGCTGATCAGGGCCGGCGGTGACCTGACGCTGCTGGGGACCGATCGGGCGTCGCTCAAGCGTGGGGCCACGGGGGTGACGGTGAAGCTGTTTGCCGTGAACCTGCCCGACGGCGTCCAGGCCCGCGAGATCGATTTCGGCTCCGGAGTGACGGTGACCCAGGTGTCGTCGAGCGGCGGTGTGGTGACGGCCACCGTCTCCGTCGCGGCGGATGCGGCGGTCGGTCCCCGGGATGTGGCGGTGCGGGGGAGCGTCAGGCCGGCGGCGGCCGTGGTGTATGACCGCATCGATTCGCTGCGGATCACCCCCGAGTGGAATCTGGCGCGCACCGGTGGGGTCTCGTTCCCCAAGCGTCTCGCGCAGTTCGAAGCCGTCGCGTACGCCAACGGTCCGGACCGCCGGCCCGGCACCGACGATGACATGCGGATCGATGTGGTCGATGCGCAGTGGAGCCTGACCGAGTACACGGCCACGCTCAACGACGACGATGTGAAGTTTGTTGGACGTATCAACGAATCGACCGGGTTGTTTACGCCGAACGCCGAGGGCCCCAATCCCCAGCGCAGTGGCGAACGGAACAACATCGGCGATGTCTGGGTGGTGGCGACGGTGTCCGAGGGCGGACAGGTCGTCCGCGGACGTGCGCACCTGCTGGTGTCGCCTCCGGTCTACATGCGGTTTGATCCCACGGTGACGCCATGAGCACTCCCGCCCTGCCAGAGATCGCCACGTCGGATGCGCCGCTGCCCGGCCTGCGGGTGACGCCGCAGACGCGGCTTCGGCTGCTGGAGTTCCACCGGTTCGAGGCCGCCGGACAGACGTTCGCCTATCTCGTGCCGTCTGCCGCCGTGTTTGCGCTGGATGAGTGCGCGCTCGCCCTGGTCGACCTGCTGGGCGAGCAGGGCACGGCGAGCATCGAGGCGCTGGCGGCGGCGGTCGATGGGAAATACTCTGTGCAACAGGTGTGGGACACCCTCGGTGACCTGCATCGTGCCCGTGTCGTGACTGAGGCCCTGGCGCCGGCCCCGGCCCCGAAGATTCTTCCCCTCACGCCCATCCCGCTGCAGACGCTGGTGGTCAACGTGACCAATCAGTGCAATCTGAGCTGCGAATACTGCTACGAATACGGGGAAGACAAGATCGTCGACACCGAGAACGGGCAGCAGCCCAAGTTCATGAGCGAAGAGACGGCGCGCGAGGCGGTGGAGTTCGCGTTGCGCGAAAGTGGCAGCAACCCCTCGGCGCACATCACGTTCTTTGGTGGCGAAACGCTGATGAACTTTCCGGTGCTGCGCAAGACCGTGGCCTATGCCCGGCAGCGCGCCGCCGACGTGGGGAAGTCAGTCGACTTCAGCCTCACGACCAACGCCACGCTGCTCAAGCCCGATGTCATCGACTTTCTCGCCGACGAACGCATCGGCGTGACGATTTCGATCGACGGCCCTCAGGAGATTCAGGACAAGTTCCGGGTGTTCAGTAATGGTCAGGGTAGCTACGCGCTGGTGGCGCCGAAGGTCAAGGCGTTGCTCGAGCGGCACCGCTCGCGTCCGATTGGCGCGCGCGTCACGCTGACGCGCCAGACGCTGGATGTGCTGAAGATCTATCGCCACCTGCACGACGAGATGGGGTTCTGGGAGGTCGGATTTGCACCGGTCACGACGGCGCCGCAGCGCGGTCATGCCATCTCAGACGCCGGGTTCGACCATCTGCTCGGCCAGTTCCGCACGCTGGCGATGGACTATCTGCAGGCGGCGCTGGAGGGACGGCACCACGGATTCTCGAATGTGCGCGAGACCTTGCAGGAACTGCACCAAGGGCATGCGAAGGCCTACCCGTGCGGTGCCGGTCTGGGCCTCATGGGCGTATCGACCGATGGCCAGGTCTCGCTCTGCCACCGGTTCGCCGGATCAGAGGCACACAAGTTCGGCACGCTGACCGAGGGCGTCAACCGCGATACGCAGCGCGCGTTCCTCGAATCGCATCACATCAGCCACAAGACCGACTGCGCCACCTGCTGGGCCCGCCCCATCTGCGCCGGTGGCTGCTATCACGAAGCCCACACGCGCTACGGCACCACGCAGGGGCCCAATCTACACTACTGCGAGTGGATTCGCGGATGGACCCACACCTGTCTCGAGATTTACGGTGCGCTGGCCGTGCAGCGTCCCGAGTTCCTGCGCCAGTTTGATGGAGTTGACCATGAAGCATCTGACCGCCATTAACCGGAAGGCCCGTCGAGTCGAAGAAGTGACCGCTCCGCCCCAGCACGACGTGGTGGCGCTGCAGCAGGGCAGCCAGCCCCCGCAGCAGCCCGAGGGCCCGCATATCCCCGCCGGGTGTTCAATTGTGTTCTCACCGGGCTGGGAGGCCGACCGCACTGGTGGCACAGCCGGCCTGTGCCAGCCGGTCGAGCGCGACCTGTTCGATTGCCACATGGGCTGCTACTGGCCGGCGCAGGTGCCCGATCAGCTCAACCACGCTCCCGACTGGACGGCCAAGTGTGCCGCTGCCCAGAAGGATTGGCGCCAGATCGACCTCGTCTTCCCGGGATAGGGGCCATGCCGTTGCACGTTGCTCGCCGGCGCATGGTGGCAGCCGGCATGTGGCTCGGCCTCTGGCTGTGCCTGACCGTGGGCGCGCCCGACGCCGCACAGGCGCAGGCGCGTCGTCCCGAACCGCAGGTGTCGGCCGGTGAAGGGAAGCTGTTCATCGGCACCTACGGCGGGGACATCCGCGTGGTCGATGAGGCCACCGGGAAGATCGAAGAACGCATTCCCCTGAAGGTGGGACTGGCGCGCTCGCTGCTGCCCTCGGCTGATCGCACGCGCTTCTACGTGCTCGATTCCACGTACGAGAAGATTGAAGTCATCGACATTGCCACGCGAAAGTCGCTGCGCGATTACTCCCTGCGTCAGGGCAATCGCCGCCTGCGCGTCGTCAGCATGGTGGCTGACCCAGGCAACCAGTACCTCATCCTGCTGACGCGCCTGGCCACCAAGCTCGTCGACCGATGGGAAATCGGACCGGCGCAGCTGCAGCAGTTCGATCTGGCGTCGGGCCAAATCACGCGCACGATTCCGTGGCCGCGTGGGGAAGAACGCGAAACCGTCAACCTCCGCTTCTCGCCTGATGGTTCCTCGCTGTTCATGTTCGGCGATGAGGTCATCATCCTCGAGACGCGCGGCTTCACCGAGGTGGAGTCGTGGCCGCTGTCGACGCCCGCCGAGAGCGGTGTCGGACGCATCACGCTGGGACCCGTGCACGACTTCTACGACGACCCCGGAACATTTACGGGCCTCTTCGTGCAGCAGGACCCGGTACAGAAGCGCCGGATTATGGGCATCGGCCGTGTCAACCTGACGGCACGCAGCGTCGACTTCAAGCCGCTGGGGCCGGCCGAGAACGTGTCGTTCGCCCAGGCGCCCGACCGCAAACGCGCGTACGGCATCAAGACCGACATCGGTCGCTGGGAGTTCTGGACGTTCGATCTCGAGAAAGGCAGCGTGGTCAGCCGCGGCGAGTTCCAGAGCCGCCCGCGCGTGGTCCCGCGTGTCAGTTCCAACGGCAAGGTCATCTACGTGTATGTGGCGGGTGACACCATCGATCTGTATGAGGCCGCCACCTACCGCTACCTCCGGACCATTCACCTGAACGCCGACCAGACGACCGAGATGTTTGTAGTGCCGCCTGCCGTCCCCGCACGCACGGCGCGCTGACACCCGGAAATGATGCGCCCGACACAGGCTGCCGACCTGCGTCGGGCGTTTGCCTTCGTTCGCCCTCACGCCTCGCGCCTGATTCTGGTGCTCGGCATCAGCCTGATCAGCACGCTGCTGTCTCTGGCCACGCCGCTTCTGACGCGTGACCTCATCGATCGGGCCCTGCTCGGTCGCGATGCCGAGGCCCTGCGACGCATCGTGCTGCTGTTCGCGGGTCTGGGACTGGCGAGCTATGGCCTGACGGTCGTCAGTGGCCTGCGCTACACACGGGTGTCAGCAGAGATCCTCTTCGAGATGCGGGCCGCGCTGTACGCGCACCTCCAGCGGCAGTCACCGCGGTTCTATGCGCGCACGCGCCTCGGCGACATCGTCGCGCGCATCAACAGCGATATCGGGGAAATCCAGCGCATCGTGGCGGAAGTCGCGCTCGCGTGGGTCGGCAACGTGCTGTTCCTGGCAGGTTGCGTGGCGATGCTGGTCTGGCTCGATTGGCGTCTGGCCCTGCTGAGTGCGACGGTGCTGCCGCCGAGCCTCCTGGCACTCGTGCAGTATCGCAGACGCATGGAATCGCGAGTGGCGGACGTGCGGCAGCGCAGTGCGGACATCGGCAGCTTCCTGATTGAAACCCTGCAGGCACACACGCTGGTGGTCGCGTCCAATGCGCAGGCGCGCGAGCTGTCACGATTCCGTCAGCTGAACGATCGGTTCATTGCCGCACTGATGCGGCTGCAACGCATCAGCTACGGGGCGGGAGGCATTCCAGGCCTGCTGGTGTCGCTGGGGGCGTCCGCCGTGTTTCTCTACGGCGGACTGCGGGTCGTCGAGGGCTCGCTGACGCTGGGCACCTTCGGCGCATTCATGGCCTATCAGATGCGTCTCATGGCTCCCGTGCAGGCGCTCATGGGGCTCTACACGGCGCTGGCGACCGCGCGCGTCTCGTGGGGACGCGTGACACAACTGCTCGATGCCCCCATCGAGGTCGTAGAGACCGACACGCCGGTGACGCTCGGGCCGACCGTGCGCGGCGACCTTGCCGTCTCACATCTGTCGATCAGAACCGAACGCGACGTGCAGGTGCTCGATGATGTGTCCTGGACACTGCCGGCGGGGCAATCGCTGGCGGTGGTCGGCGCGAGCGGCAGCGGCAAGTCGACGATTGCGGCCGTGCTGCTCCGGCTCATCGACCCTGACGCTGGCGTCGTGACCCTCGACGATGTGGATGTGCGCCACCTGCGTCTGGCCGACGTGCGCCGGCACATCCGGTTGGTCGAGCAGGAGCCCACGCTGCTGCACGCGACGCTGCGCGAAAATCTCTGCTACGGACTGGAGCGCGGTCAGCAGGCCAACGCGGCGCACGCCGATACAGACGATGAGTTGTGGGCCGCAGTCGACGCCGCGGGCCTGCGCGAGTTTGTGGCGCGCCTGCCTGAGGGGTTCGACACGATGGTGGGCGAGCGAGGATTGCAACTGTCGGCGGGTGAGCGCCAGCGCGTGGCACTGGCGCGGGCATTTCTGGCGCGCCCGGCGGTGCTGGTGCTCGACGAGCCCACAGCAGCCCTGGACCCGGACGCTGAGCGGGCAGTCGTGGCCGGCTATCGCCGTGTGATGCAGGGACGCACCACCGTGGTGATTTCGCATCGCCGTGATGTGGCGATGGCGGCTGATCTGGTGGTGCTGCTGCACGAGGGCCGTGTCAGCGAGGCAGGGCCCCCCGAGGACCTGCTGCGACGCGGAGGGCGGTTTGCCGCCATGTTCCAGGCCGCAGCCCCTGCGGGTGAGCTGCGGTGAGGCGCTGGCCTGCTGGTCAGTGGCATGCCGAGGCCCTTCGCCCGCTGACGGGGCGGGGCGTCAGGGTCGTTGTGATCGACAGCGGGGTGCATGTGGCGCATCCGCACATCGCACACTTGGTGACGCGTGGTGTTCACATCGGTTCCGACGGGGCCGCCGGCGATGACTGGCGTGACCGACTGGGGCATGGCACGGCCGTCGCGGCGGCCATTCTCGAGAAGGCCCCGGCGGCGGAGGTACTGGCGGTCAGGGTGTTTGATCGTCAGCTGACCACCACAGTCGATGCCCTCGCGGCGGGCATCGACTGGGCCATCCGCGAGCGTGCGGACCTGATCAACCTGAGCCTAGGCACTGACCGGCCCGAGCATGGCCCCAAGCTGTCGTCGGCCGTCACGGCGGCGGTTGCTTCGGGGGCGACGATAGTGGCAGCCGGGCACGATGGCGTGCACGCCTGGCTGCCGGGGACGCTGCCCGGGGCGGTGGGAGTGGCACTCGACGGGGCCCTGCCACGACATGAGGTGTCGATCACGGCCGAGGGGCTCGTGCGGGCGGCGGGTTACCCGCGCCCGATTCCGGGGGTGCCAGTCGAGCAGAATCTGCGGGGGCTGAGCTTCGCTGTGGCCAACGCGACCGGTGTGCTGGCGCTTCTGTGCGAACGGCTGCGCGATGCCCTGTTACACTGAAGCCGTCTCAGCGGGCCAGACGGTCGCTGCCGGCAACGGGCCGGTGGGGCGATGCTTTCGGGTGTCGTTCCTGCCGGAACTCGCGTCGGGAGAGGAAAGTCCGAACTCCAGCAGGACAGTGCGCCGGGTAACGCCCGGGCGGGGCAACCCGACGGAACAGTGGCACAGAAAAGATACCGCCGTGGTCGGTTTGCCGGCTGCGGTAAGGGTGAAATGGTGCGGTAAGAGCGCACCGCGCCTCTGGTAACAGAGGTGGCAGGCAAAACCCCGCACGGAGCAAGACCAAATAGGGAAGCGCGCGGCCTTCGGGTCGTACGGGTGGTCCATCCGAGCTTCCGGGTCGGTCGCTCGATCCCGTCAGCAATGCCGGGACTAGAGGAATGACCGTCATCGGCGTCGCCTTTACGGGTGGGGTCGGGACAGAATTCGGCTTATCGGTCCGCTGAGGCATTGTTGCAGGGACAACAGGAATCGAGGCAGGCATGAAGAGCAGGCAGACACGGGGTGCGCTCGCGCTGGGCATGCTGGCGTTGGCGGTGGCCGCCAGTGTGGGGGTGGTGGCCCAGCAGGGACCCGGCGTGCAGCGGGGACGGCCGGGGGCGGGGCGCAGCCCCGAGTTTCCCGTGCCCGCCATCACCGACTACAAGCCGCGAAACACCCTCAAGGTGCCGCAGCATCCCACACCGAGGGCCAAATTTCCCGTCATTGACATTCACAGCCACCAGCCGACGCCCATCAGCCCCGAGCAATTCGCGAAGGTGGTCGAGGGCATGGATGCCAACAACCTCCGTGTGCTGATCAATCTCAGCGGCGGGTTCGGCGATCAGCTGCGTCGCGGGCTCGAGGCCATCGCGTCCAGTCCGCTCAAGGACCGCATGGTGCTGTTTGCCAACGTCGACTTCCGGGGTGTCGGCACGCCCGGCTGGAGTGAGCGGGCGGCTGCCCAGTTGGAAGGAGACATTCGTGCCGGAGCGCGGGGGCTGAAAATCTTCAAGGACCTCGGCCTGCGTATCAGGAAGGCCGACGGGTCTCGTCTGAAGGTCGATGACCCTGACCTTGATCCGGTATGGGCCGTGTGTGGTCGTCTCGGGGTGCCTGTGCTCATCCACACAGCCGAGCCGCAGGAATTCTTTGAACCGATCGATACGTCCAACGAGCGGTGGCTCGAACTGGCGCTGTTCCGTGACCGCCGCTACCCGGCGGCGGAGTTTCCCCGCTTCGAAGAGCTGCTCGCCGAGCGTGACCGCATGTTCCGCAGGCATCCGAAGACGAAATTCATCGCGGCCCACTTCGGCTACCGCGGCAATGATCTCGCCAAGGCCCAGGTCATGCTCGACACCATGCCGAATGTGTATCTCGAAGTGGCGGCGATCCTCGCCGAACTCGGGCGGCAGCCGCGAACCGCGCATGATTTTTTTGTGAAGAATCAGGACCGCGTCCTGTTCGGCAAGGACAGCTTTCAGCCTGACGAATTCCCGTACTACTGGCGCACGTTCGAGACCGGCGACGAGTATTTTGATTACTACCGCGACTATCACGCCTTCTGGAAGCTCTACGGCATGGCACTGCCAGACGAGGTGTTGAAAAAGCTCTACTACAAGAACTCGCTCGCGCTGGTGCCCGGTCTGCCGAAAACCGGCTGGCCCAACTGATGCGGTCGAGGCAACCGGCGGTTCCTCCTCGGGGAACGCCGGTTGCGTGTGATGTGTCCCTCGGCCGGCGTCCGCCGGTCCTGTTTCCTCGACAACTGCAGGTGCGCGACGCTCCGAGGCGCGAGCCCAGGGTAGAGACCGCATCGTCGTCGGTTTCCCTCTGAACGTCGCACGCCCCTGGAGTGGTGCGGCGCTGGCCCGAACCTTGCCTCTGAGAGGCGGTGATCGGCACGGTCACGCCAGGCGTCGGCGCCCCTGACCTCCGCAGACTCCCTGTGGCCGTGCCGGTCCTCGTCCGCCCCAAAAGGCGCAAGGAGACCCCATGACCAAGTACGTGATTCTGATGATGGTGCTGATCGTGACGGGCAGCGTGGGCGTAGCGCCGCTGTTGGCGCAGTCTGCCGGTGAGGCGCGCGCGGGCTCGCCGCAGACCGGTGCGACGGCCGCCCGACCGATTGATCTCAATGCCGCCACGGCGCGCGACCTCGAAGCGCTGCCTGGCATCGGAGCGCGCACGGCGCAGCGCATTCTCGAGTATCGGCAGAAGGCCGGTGGCTTCAGGAAGATCGAAGAACTGATGAACGTGCGCGGCATTGGCGAGAAGAGTTTTCTTCGCCTCAAGCCACTGGTGACGGTCGGGGGCAAGACCAATGGCATCTCGCTTGGCAAACAGCCCTGAGCGCGGGGCTGCGCTCATCGACATCCTGACGACCCTGGCCATTCTGTCGGTGACGGCGGCGTCTGCCGTTCCCCAGATGCAGCCGTGGGTGGCCGAGCTGCACGCCGGGCACGAGGCGCGCCGCGTCTGGCAGTGGATGGTTGCCGCGCAAACAGACGCCAGCCGACGTGGACGGGCGGTGGGCCTTGAGTGGACCGTGCGCGACGGGCGCCTGTGGGGTGTTGTCGTGGTCGACGGCAACGGCAACGGCATCTCCCAGGCCGACATCGATGCGGGCATCGATGTCTCGGCTGGCGCAGATGTGCCGATGTTCGATCCGACCTCGGGCGTCAGCATCGGCATTCACTCGCGGGTGCGGGCCATCGACGATGCGGGCTGGCTCGAGGCGGGCAGCGATCCGATTCGCTTCGGGCGATCCGATCGGGTGACGTTCACACCCGATGGGCGAGCCACGCCTGGGACCGTGTATGTGTCGGGCCGGCAGGGCTCGCAGTATGCAGTGCGTGTGAGCGGAACGAGCGGGCGTGTGCAGATCCTGCGCTATGAGCGTAGTTCGGGCGGCTGGGTTTGGTAAATGCCGTGGGTATTTGCTTCGCGCTGGGTAGTAAAGAACGTCGATTTTGAGTATCAGATACCCAATTGGTGTTTTTTCAAGCAGTCATTAGCTGCCACGTGAGTACTCGATATGACAAATTCCGGGCTCTTCAAGTTGGCATCAATCTTGGAGGTTTACCAGGTTGACGGTACGCCGTCACTTCACAAGGAGCATGCCCATGGATTCCCCGTTTCTGCCTGTGTCCCTGTCCTCGATGCCGCCCGAGAGTCGGCCAGGCCTTCACACGCTGGTGCAGCAGTTCATCCATGATCTGCATCGGGCGCAGCCCCCGGTCGACGTCGCGGCCCTGCTGTCTGCACGCCTGCTGGCGATGGTACCGGTCCGCCAGGTGACCGTGACCACGGCCCCCGGCGCGTCACCGATTCGCGTCGGCCATCCCGTTGTGTCGAGTGACTACGCCGCCTTCTCGGTACCGACGCGCGACCAGCGTGGTCACGTGCTGCTCGAGGCGAGGTTTGCCAAGCACACCCGTCCCGATGCGCCGACGTGTCAGCTCCTGGAAGGCGCGGCGTGCCTGGCGGCCTTGCTGGTCGATGGCGCCCTTGCCCCGACCGCCGGAGGGCACCGCCTGGCAACGCCTCCACAGGACGAAGGCATCAGCCCGCTGGTCGGCAGCAGTGCGATCATGCAGGCCCTTCGCGATCGGGTGGCGCGCGTCGCGTCGACCGATTTCACGATCCTCATCGAGGGCGACAGCGGTTCGGGCAAGGAACTGGTCGCCCGCCAGATCCACCAGCAGAGCGGACGCGCCGACGGACCCTTCGTGGCCATCAACTGCGCGGCCCTCGTGGAAACGCTGCTCGAGGCCGAACTGTTCGGGATCGAAGAGCGTACCGCGACGGGCGTCAAGGGACGCCGTGGGAAGTTCGAGTATGCCGACGGCGGCACGCTGTTTCTCGACGAGGTCTCCGATCTGTCCCTCTCGGCCCAGGCCAAGCTGCTGCGGGCCATTCAGGACCTCACCGTCGAGCGCGTGGGCGCCACCGGCGGCCGCCGTGTCGATGTCCGCATCGTCGCGGCGACCAATCGGGCCTTGTCGGGCCTGGTGGCCAACGGCTTGTTCCGGGCTGACCTGTTCTACCGCCTCGGTGGCGTCGAGGTGCAAGTGCCCTCGCTGCGGCAGCGGAAGGGCGACCTGCTCGAGCTGGTGCAGCACTTCCTCGCCCGTCACGAGGCGCGGGGGCCGTTCACCATGTCGGCGGCGGCCACCGATGCGCTGCTGACCTACGACTGGCCGGGCAATGTCCGCGAGCTCGAACGGATGATTGAAGGCGCGGTTGCCGTGGCCGAGCAGGGCCAGATTCAGCTCGACGACCTGCCGGCGTGCCTGCGGGGCGACTATGCCGACGTGCTCATGCCTTCGGTGTCGGGCGACCACACGATGCGGGCGTGGGGCAGTCGGTACGCCCGGCTGACGCTCGAGCGGGCCAAGGGGAACAAGCGCGAAGCCTGTCGGCGGCTGGGCATCGCGTACCACACCCTCAACGCATACCTCGCATACAAGGGGCCACGGCGGCGTCTCTTTCTTGATTCCGCCGGAGCGGCATAGTACCGTGAGGCTGGCGGGGGCCACGGGGTCGCCGCCAGCCCGTCATGACCGACACTACAGCCACTCTGAAACAGACGCCGCTCCACGCTTGTCACGTCGCGCTCGGGGCGCGCATGGTGCCCTTCGGGGGCTGGCACATGCCCGTCGAATACTCGGGGATCATCGCCGAACACATGGCCGTGCGGACCGCCGCAGGCCTCTTCGATGTGTCGCACATGGGCGAGGTCGAAATCGCAGGTCCGGGTGCGCTTGATGCGGTGCAGCACATCACCTCGAACGACGCGTCGAAGCTGGCCATCGGGCAGATTCAATATTCGGCACTGACGACCCCCGAAGGGACATTCGTCGATGACTTGCTCGTCTATCGGATGGGGCCGTCGCATTTTCTGCTGGTGATCAACGCCGGCAACATCGACAAGGATGTCGCCTGGATTCAGCAGCGGGCCGCCGAGGCCGTGCCCGGCGTCGCCGTCGTGAACTCGAGCGACCGCTACGCGCTGATGGCCCTGCAGGGTCCTCGCGCCGAAGCGATTCTGCACACACTGACCGCCATCGATCTGCCAGCCATCCGCTACTACTGGTTCGCCCATGGCGAGATAGCGGGTGTTCGCGGCACGGTCTCGCGCACCGGATACACCGGTGAAGATGGTTTCGAAATCATGGTGCCGTCGGCACAGGGGCCGCGGGTGTGGGACGCGCTCATGGCCGCCGGAGACGCGCACGGACTCAAGGCCGCCGGTCTCGGTGCACGCGATACGCTGCGCCTCGAGGCCTCGATGCGCCTCTACGGCAACGACATGGATGAGACACGTACCGTGGTCGAAGCGGGCCTCGGGTGGATTGTCGGCTGGAAAAAGCCGGCATTTCTCGGACACGACGTCCTGTACGCCCAGAAGGCCGCCGGCACGGCGCAGGTGCTGGTCGGTTTCGAAATGATCGATCGCGCGATCGCGCGCCACGGACACCTCGTGGTGGCCGACGGCGTGCAGGTCGGTGTGGTTACCAGCGGCACTCAGACCCCGTTCGTCAACAAGGCCATCGGCATGGCCTATGTGCCTCAGGCACTCGCGGCCGTCGGCACGCCGCTCACCATTGACATCCGCGGCCGTCAGGCGCGTGCCGTGGTTGTTCCGATGCCTTTCTACAAACGCGCCAAGTCGGCTTGAGGCCTTGCGTCTGACGCTTATGTCGTATCCAACGAATCTGCAGTACACGAAAGAACACGAATGGGTGCTGGTCGACGGCCAGACCGCCTCGGTCGGCATCACCGACTTTGCGCAGCAGCAGCTCGGTGATGTGGTGTACGTCGACCTCCCTGAGGTCGGTGCAACAGTCGAGGCTGGCCGGAATTTCGGGACCATCGAGAGCGTCAAGGCCGTCTCCGACCTTTATGCGCCCGTCACAGGTACGGTGATCGAGGTCAATACGGCCCTGAAGGACAGCCCGCAGGATCTCAACCAGCGCCCCCACGACGCGTGGATGATCAAGGTGTCGCTCGTCGACGGCGGTGCGATGGTCGAGCTGATGGATGCCGCGGCGTATGCGGAGGTCGCCAAGTAGTGCGCCCATTTCCGCCTCTCGATACGTTCGCTCACAGGCACATTGGTCCGCGCGAGGCCGACCGCGAGGCCATGCTGGCCACGGTCAAGGCGCCGACCCTCGATGCCCTGATCGACGAGGTCATTCCCGAGGCCATCCGGCTCAAGCGGCCGCTGCAGCTGCCGGAGGCCGAAAGTGAATCGACCTATCTGGCGCGCCTCGAGGCCATTGCGGCGCACAACAAAGTCTTTCGCTCGTTCATCGGCCTCGGCTATCACGACACCCTCACCCCGAGTGTGATTCGCCGGTGCATTTTCGAAAATCCAGGCTGGTACACGCCCTACACCCCCTATCAGGCCGAAATTGCGCAGGGCCGCCTCGAGTCACTGCTCAACTTCCAGACGCTGGTCACGGATCTGACGGGAATGGCGGTCGCCAATGCGTCGTTGCTCGATGAGGGCACGGCGGCGGGTGAGGCCATGACGCTGCTGCACCGCATGCAGAGCCGCAAGCTTGGTGACGCGGCCGGTGTGTTCCTTGTCTCTGACCGGGTCTTTCCTCAGACGCTCGCCGTCCTGCAGAGCCGGGCAGAACCTCTGGGTATCGAACTCCGCGTGGGGCCCGCCGACGCATTCGTGCTCGACGACCCGCTGACCTTCGGCGCACTCGTGCAGTATCCGGATGAAGCCGGGCGCATCGATGACCTGCGGCCGTTCATCGAGCGGGCGCACGAGGCAGGGGTGCTGGTGACGGTGGCCACCGACCTGCTGGCACTGACCGTGCTTACCCCCCCGGGCGAGATGGGGGCCGACATCGTCCTTGGCAACTCGCAGCGGTTCGGGGTGCCGCTGGGCTACGGCGGTCCGCACGCCGCGTTCTTTGCGACGCGCCAGGACTACGTGCGTCACATTCCGGGACGCATCATTGGCGTCTCGATTGACGCCAACGGGCAGAAGGCCTACCGCATGGCCCTGCAGACGCGCGAGCAGCACATCCGGCGCGAAAAGGCGACGTCGAACATCTGTACCGCGCAGGCACTGCTGGCCAACATGGCGGCGATGTATGCCGTCTATCACGGCCCGGAAGGCCTGAAGGCCATTGCGGTGCGCGTGCACCAGATGACCCGCAGCGTCGCGCATGTCGCACAGTCGCTCGGCTACACGCTGGCGCACACGGCCTATTTCGACACGCTGCGCCTTGAGGCCGATGCCGCCGTCGTGGCGCGTGTGCACGCCACCGCCGAGGCGCGGACCATCAACTTCCGTCGCGTGTCCGATACCGCCTTCGGCATCGCCCTTGACGAAACCGTCACGGCGGCTGATCTTGAGGCCATTGCCGACGTTCTGGCGACAGCCGTCGGCACGGCAGCGCCCGCCGTGTCCGAACCCGCTGAGGCACCGCTCACCGGTGTAGCAGCACCTCTGCATCGGCAGTCGCCGTTCCTGACGCATCCGGTCTTCAACAGCCACCGCTCGGAAACCGAGATGCTGCGCTACATCCGCACGCTCGAACGGCGTGACATCGGCCTCGATGTGTCGATGATCCCGCTGGGCTCGTGCACGATGAAACTCAACGCGGCCTCCGAGATGTATCCAGTATCGTGGCCGGCATTTTCAAAGCTGCATCCGTTTGTGCCCGTCGAACAGGCGGCCGGCTACCTCCAGATCTGCCGCGAACTCGAAGCCGCGCTCTGTGAGGTTACTGGCTTTGCCGCCATGTCGCTGCAGCCCAACTCGGGTGCGCAGGGCGAGTTTGCGGGCCTCGCGGTCATTCGTGCCTACCACCAGTCACGCGGTGAAGGGCACCGTGATGTTGTCCTCATCCCGGCCTCGGCGCACGGCACCAATCCGGCTAGCGCCATCATGGCAGGCTTCCGGGTGGTCGTCATCAACACTGCCGCCAACGGCAACGTCGATGTCGACGACCTCAAGGCCAAGGCCGCCGCGCACAGCAGCCAACTGGCCGGCCTCATGGTCACCTATCCATCAACGCACGGCGTCTTCGAAGACAGCATCGTCGATATCTGCAACACCATCCATGCGCACGGCGGTCAGGTGTACATGGACGGCGCAAACATGAACGCCCAGGTGGGGCTCACCAGCCCGGCGTCCATCGGCGCCGATGTCTGCCACCTCAATTTGCACAAGACGTTTGCGATTCCTCACGGCGGCGGAGGCCCCGGCATGGGGCCCATCGGTGTGGCCGCACATCTGGCGCCGTTCCTGCCCGGCCACCCGCTGGCCACGGTGGGCGGTGCGCATGCCATCCCCGCGATCTCGGCGGCCCCCTGGGGCAGTGCCTCGATTCTGCTGATTTCGTACGGCTACATCCGCATGCTGGGCGGACAGGGCATGACCGAGTCGACGCGGAATGCCATCCTCAACGCCAACTACATCAAGGCGCGGCTCGAAGGGCACTATCCCGTCCTCTACACCCGCGACAACGGTCGCGTCGCGCACGAAATGATCTTCGACCTGCGCGGCTTCAAGAGCCGCGGGGTCGACGAGACCGATGTGGCCAAGCGCCTGATGGACTACGGCTTCCATGCCCCCACCGTGTCGTTCCCGGTCCCCGGGACGCTCATGGTGGAACCTACGGAGAGCGAGTCGAAAGCCGAGATCGATCGGTTCTGCGACGCCCTGATTTCCATTCGTCAGGAAATCGAAGAGGTGGTCAGCGGTGCAGTCGATGCCCGCGACAACGTCCTCAAGTGGGCGCCGCACACCGCCGCCGCGATCGGTGCCGACGACTGGCCGCACGGCTACGCGCGCGAAAAGGCCGCCTATCCGCTGCCCTGGGTGCGCGCCCAGAAAGTGTGGCCCACGGTGGGGCGCATCGACAACCCCTACGGCGACCGCAACCTCGTCTGCATCTGTCCCCCGATGGAAAGCTACGCCTAGTGCGCGTACTCTCCACCGCGCAGATGCGCGAGGCCGATCGGGCCACCATCCATGACCTCGGCATTCCCTCCATCGTCCTGATGGAAAACGCCGGGCGTCAGGTGGCTGCGGCAGTCGAAACACGGTTCGACTCCGAAGCGCCGCTGCGCATCGCCGTGTTGAGCGGGCGCGGCAGCAACGGCGGCGATGGCAGCGTTGCCGCTCGCGCCCTGCATCAGAACGGTCACCGCGTCTCGCTCTATCTCATCGGGACGGTGACCACGGTCACGGGAGACGCCCGGCTCAACCTCGATATTCTCGGACGGTTGCAGGTGCCCGTGTTCGAGGTGGCGACGGCGGGCGACTGGGAGCTGCATGCGTCCGAGGTGACCCGGCACGACGTCATTATCGATGCCCTGTGCGGCACAGGCCTCTCAGGTCCGCTCACCGGGCTCTTCGCGTCAGTCGTCGACGATGTCAATGCGTCGGACGTGCCGGTGGTGGCGATTGATCTGCCTTCGGGGCTGAGCGCAGACACCAGTGACGTGCCCGGGGCCGCGATCGAGGCCGTCGCGACCATCACCCTGGCGGCGCCCAAGCTGCCGCTGCTGTTGCCTCCCGCCGAAGAGCTCGCCGGCGATGTGGTGATCGCAGACATCGGCATTCCACACGAGATCATGGCGGCGCTCGACGGTGACCACACCGAGTTCCTCTCGCGCGACGAGCTGCGCCCGATGGTCAATCCGCGACCCGCCGACTCGCACAAGGGGGACTACGGTCGCGTTCTGATTGTCGCCGGGTCGATGGGGAAGACCGGGGCCGCCGTGCTGGCGGCGCACGGCGCGCTTCGGTCAGGTGCGGGACTGGTGACCGTCGCCTGTCCCCAGTGCTGCCTGCCCATGGTGGCCGCGCAGGGGCTTGAGTTCATGACGCTGGGGCTACCGGAACTCGCGGACGGTGGGCTGGCTCCGGCCGCGGTCGAGTGTATCCTCGAGGCTGACGCCGACGTGGTCGTCATCGGTCCCGGTCTGGGACGTGCGCGCTCCACGCAGGACGTCGTGCGTGCGTTGGTGGCTCGCTGCGGGGCTCCGATGGTCATCGATGCCGATGCCCTGTTTGCGTTCAGCGAAGGCGCCGGTGCTTCATTGACGGGCAGCGACGAGCGCGTCCGCATCATCACGCCCCATGCCGCCGAGATGGCGCGCCTCGTCGGGGCCACGGCCGATGATGTTCACGCCCATCGGGTCGACGTCGCTCGCCGCACGGCCGTCGACCGCCATCTGCATGTCGTGCTCAAGGGACACCGCACCCTTGTGGCGTCTCCGGACGGACGCCTCGCGATCAACCCGACCGGGACCCCGGGCATGGCGACCGGCGGGACGGGCGATGTGCTGGCTGGTGTACTGGGCAGCTGGCTCGCGCAGACGATGGATGCCGAGGTCGCGGCATGCCTGTCGGTGTTTCTGCATGGCGCCGCCGGCGAGCTGGCCGCCCGTGACGTGGGCGAGGTGGCGATGCTGGCCAGCGATGTGGTCGATCACCTCGGCGACGCCCTGCTCGAGCTCACCGCAGACGAGCGCGCAGGCCGCGCATGAGCGCCGCGTCGGTCTACACCACGCACAGCGAACACGAAACGTCGCGTGTGGGGGCGGCCCTGGCTGCCGGGTTGGCCCCGGGGGCGGTGTTGCTGCTGTCGGGTGACCTTGGCGCCGGGAAGACCGCCTTTGTTCGCGGATTGGCCCAGGGGCTGGGCGTGTCACCAGACGAGGTGACCAGCCCGACCTTCACGCTGGTTCACGAATATCGGGGCGGGAGGCTGCCCCTGCAGCACGTCGATCTGTATCGGCTCGAGCACGCTGACCTCGACACGCTCGGGCTCGATGAGGCACTCGCAGAGGCCGGCATCGTCGCCGTCGAGTGGCCCGAGCGGCTGCGACGCCGACCGCCCGGGGCGATCGATGTCAGGATTGATGACCTCGGCGGCGACCGCCGCCGCGTGCACTATTCCATCCTGTAGTTCGGCGATTCCTTTGTAATCGTCACGTCGTGCACGTGGCTCTCGCGCAGGCCGGCATTCGTGATGCGCACAAACTCGGCCTCGCGCTGCAGGTCGGGCAGCGTCGGGGCCCCGCAGTAACCCATGCCCGCCCGGAGACCGCCGACAAGCTGGTGAATCACCATCGCCATGCTGCCCTTGTGAGCCACGCGCCCCTCGATGCCCTCAGGCACCAGCTTTTCGAGGCCCTTGCCGGCCGGGCTGGTGCCACTTTCGAGCTCGAAATCGTCCTGGAAGTAGCGATCGCGTGAGCCCTTCCGCATGGCGCCAATCGAACCCATGCCGCGATATTCCTTGAAGGTGCGGCCCTGGTAGAGAATGAGCTCTCCGGGGCTCTCGTCGGTGCCCGCGAAGAGGTTACCGATCATCACGGCACTGGCGCCGACGGCCAGTGCCTTCACAAGGTCGCCCGACATGCGAATGCCGCCGTCGGCAACGATGGGGATACCGTGCTTCGCGGCCGCTTCGGCGCACTGGTGCACCGAGGTGATCATCGGCACGCCGATACCGGCCACCATGCGCGTGGTACAGATGGAACCGGCCCCGATGCCCACCTTCACGGCATCGACGCCCAGGTCGATGAGGGCTTCGGTGGCGGACGCGGTCGCCACGTTCCCGGCGATGAGATTGACGGACGGGAAGCGGCGACGCAGCGTGCGCACCATGTCGAGCACGCCCTGGGAATGGCCATGCGCCGTGTCGATGACGAGGACGTCGACGTGTGCCGCCACGAGCGCCTCGGCGCGCTGCTCGGTATCGCGTGCGATGCCGACCGCCGCCCCGCAGCGCAGGCGGCCCAGGGCGTCCTTGCAGGCGTTGGGATACTTGAGCGCCTTCTGAATGTCCTTGACCGTAATGAGGCCCTTGAGCCGGTAATCCTGGTCGACGACCAGCAGTTTCTCGACCTTCGCGTGATGCAGAATCTCGCGGGCCTGATCGAGCGTCGTGCCGACGGGCACGGTAAAGAGGCGCTCGCGGGTCATTACCTCTTCCACCGGGCGGTCAACGTTGGTCTCGAATCGCAGGTCACGGTTCGTGAGGATACCGACCAGGCGCCCCTCCTTGCTGCCGTCGTTGGTGATGGGCACACCCGAAATGCGGTAGCGGCGCATCAGGTCGAGGGCTTCATGGATGCGAGCCGTCGGCGACAGTGTGATCGGATTGACAATCATGCCGCTTTCAGAACGCTTCACGCGGTCGACTTCCGACGCCTGATGTTCGATGGGCAGGTTCTTGTGGATGATGCCAAGGCCACCCTGTTGCGCCATGGCGATGGCCATCTCGGATTCGGTCACGGTGTCCATGGCCGCACTGAGCAGCGGCACATTGAGGCGGATGTCGCGCGTCAGCTGCGTGCTGACGTCGACCTGGGCGGGCAGCACCGTCGAATGGCGCGGCACCAGCAGGATGTCGTCAAAGGTGAGGGCAGTGGGCAGGGTGGTCAGTCGGCTCGCCAGTGAGGACATAGATCCAGGGTTTCCGTGTGCGTTTAAAGGGCTAGGCGGCCCCGTGACACTTCTTGTACTTCTTGCCCGATCCGCAGAAGCACGGCTCGTTGCGGCCCACCTTGGGCTCGTCGCGTTTGACAGTGCGCAGCGGTGCGTCGTCGCCGCCGACGCGGGCCGGACGAGGTGCCGCATCTGCCGAGAACAGGTCTGTGCCACCCGCAGGAGCCTGGGCCACGGCGCGCGCCACGCCACTGGATGCCAGTTCCTGTGAGGGGTCGTTGTAGGTCAGTGACTGTCGCTTCGGCTCCTGCCGGATGACAGGTGCCTGCACGACCGCCGGAGTCTCGGCCTCCTGCACGACCGGGCGCAGCCACCAGAGATAGCGCACGACCTCCTCCTCGATACGGTGACGCATGTCCTGGAAGAGCGCAAAACTTTCCTTCTTGTATTCCACCAGCGGATCGCGCTGGCCGTAGCCGCGCAGGCCGATGCCTTCCTTCAGGTGATCGAGCGAGTAGAGATGGTCTTTCCACTGCTGATCGACGACCTGCAGCATGATGTCGCGTTCGACGCGCGTCAGCACATCACGCGGCACCAGTGCCTCCTTGTCGGTGTAGCGCGCCTGCACCAGCGACCAGCAGGCGTCGCGCAGTTCGGTGGCGTTCAGGCCGTCGAAGTCGACCGTCTTCCAGTCATCGTCCGTCAGGGCGAAGAGCTGGCCGGTGTCCTGCATGAAGGCGACGGCGTCCCAGTCGTCGGCGTCGCGATCCTTGCCGAGATGCTGGTCGAGCTTGTCGTCCAGCAGGTCTTCCGCCGTGGCCATGATGTATCCGCGCGTGTCGGCCCGCTCCGCTTCGGTAATCTGCACGTCACCATCAAGAATTTCGCGGCGCAGCGTGTAGACACTTTCACGCTGCTTGTTCATGACGTCGTCGTACTCGAGCAGGTGCTTGCGGACCGAGAAGTTCTGTGCCTCCACCTGCTTCTGGGCGCGCTCGATCGCGCGCGTGACCATGCCGTGCTCAATGGGCACGCCTTCTTCCATGCCCAGCCGCTGCATGAGACCCGAGATGCGGTCGGAGCCGAAGATCCGCATTAGGTCGTCCTCGAGCGACAAATAGAAGCGCGAGGAGCCCGGATCGCCCTGACGCCCGGCGCGCCCGCGCAGCTGGTTGTCGATGCGCCGCGACTCGTGGCGTTCGGTGCCGATGATATGCAGGCCACCACGCGTGACCACGTCCTTGTGTTCATCACCGCATTGCTGACGGAAGAACCCGTGAATGCGTGTCCAGTCCGGCGTCGGCAATCGGTAGAAGCTGTCGACCATGAAGAAATAGACGAACTCGTCGTCGTCGACGTACTTCTCCTGTCCGCGGGGGAGCTTCTCGGCCACGCCTTCGGCGATGGCCTGCTGGCGAGCCATGTACTCGGCGTTGCCGCCCAGCAGGATGTCAGTGCCTCGGCCAGCCATGTTGGTGGCGATCGTGACCGCCGCGAGCCGCCCTGCCTGGGCCACAATTTCGGCTTCCTGAGCGTGGAACTTGGCGTTCAGTACGATGTGCTTCACGCCGCGCTTACGCAGCATGCCCGACAGCCGCTCCGATTTTTCAATCGAGACGGTGCCAACGAGTGTCGGGCGGCCTTCGTCCTGCTTGGCAATGATGTCGTCGACGATCGCATTCCATTTTTCACCTTCGGTGCGATACACCAGGTCCGGTTCCTCGATGCGTTGCATCGATCGGTTGGTGGGAATGACAATTACGTCGAGGTTGTAAATCTTGGCGAATTCGGGAGCCTCGGTTTCCGCGGTGCCCGTCATGCCCGAGAGCTTGCTGTACTTGCGGAAGAAGTTCTGGAAGGTGATCGTGGCAAGCGTCTGGTTCTCGCGCTCGATCTTTACGCCTTCCTTGGCTTCCACGGCCTGATGCAGTCCGTCACTCCACCGGCGGCCGGGCATCAGGCGCCCCGTGAACTCGTCCACGATGACGACCTGCCCGTCCTTGATCATGTACTGGACGTCGCGCTGGTAGTGCACATGGGCACGGAGCCCTTGCTGTACGTGATGCAGCAGGGGCATATTGGCCGGGTCATACAGGCCTCCGGGCTGCAGACGGGGGGCCAGCAACTGCTCGGCGTGCGCCATGCCGGCTTCCGTGAGGGTGACGGTCTTGTTCTTCTCGTCGACCGTGTAATCGCCCGAGGCTTCGAGACGGTCGCGGTCCTCGGTCTTGACCTGGCCTTGATGCACTTCACCCTTTTTCAGCCTGGGGATGATGCGGTCGACCTCATAGTAGAGGTCGGTCGAGGCCTCAGCCGGGCCCGAGATAATGAGCGGTGTCCTGGCCTCGTCGATGAGAATGCTGTCGACTTCATCGACGATCGCGAAGTGATGTCCGCGCTGGACCATGCTGCCTAGATCGAACTTCATGTTGTCGCGCAGATAGTCGAAGCCGAACTCGTTGTTGGTGCCGTACGTGATGTCGCACGCATAGGCCGCCTGACGTTGCTGGTCGTTGAGTTCGTGCTGAATGACACCCACCGACAGTCCGAGGAAGCGGTACAGACGGCCCATCCATTCAGAGTCGCGCCGCGCCAGGTAATCATTCACCGTGACGACGTGCACGCCCCTGGCGGACAGGGCATTGAGGTAGGCGGGCAGGGTGGCGACGAGCGTCTTGCCTTCTCCCGTCTTCATTTCGGCGATGCTGCCGTTGTGCAGCACCATGCCGCCGATGAGCTGCACATCGTAGTGCCGCATATACAGCACGCGGCGCCCGGCCTCGCGTACCACCGCAAATGCCTCAGGGAGCAGGTCTTCGAGCGTCTCGCCCGTCGCCAGTCGGGCCCGGAAGAGCGCCGTCTGCTCTCTCAGCCCATCGTCGCTGAGGGCAGCGGTCTGTGTTTCAAGGTCGTTGATGCGGGCGACCAGAGGCCGGAGACGCTTAATCTCCCGGTCGTTCTGCGTTCCCAGAACTTTGGTGAGTAACTGTCCAAACATGAAGGATGACGGCAGGGCGCCGATGCCGACAGTATACAGGGAAGTGCTACTCGCTCCGTTGCGCCCGGGTCAGGAACTGCAGAGGGTTGAGCACCCGTCCGTTGACGCGTACTTCATAATGCAGGTGCGGTCCGGTGGCACGTCCGGTGGCACCCACCAGCCCGATGAGTTCGCCGCGCTTCACCGTCTGGCCTTTGGATGCCCGGAATGCCGACAGGTGACCATACCGGGTTTCGATACCGAAGCGGTGGTGGATGACCACGAGGTTGCCGTAATCCCCTGAATACGAGGCCAGTTCAACCGTGCCATCGGCCGTGGCATAGACCGGATCCCCGCGGTCGGCTGAGATGTCGAGACCGGGATGATAATCGGGGGCGCCGGTCAGCGGATCGCTGCGGCTCCCGAGCGTCGACGAGAGCCACCCGCGCGTCGGCCAGATGGAGGGGGTGGCCGCGGCCAGGGTGTTACGCCGGTCGAGGTCGGTGCTCACGGTGCGCAACTGCGTTTCCAGGCCCTTGAGGAGTTCCTCGAGCAAACTGAAGGTGTTCTCTGGAGACGTGAACGCGGTGGTCAGGGACCGACCCGGAGTGGCGGCCGTGGTGCCACCCATCGCGCGGTTCTTCACGATGGCCGGTAGCTTTTCCATGGCGGCCTGCAGCGACGCCTCGACGGAGGCCTTGCCTCCGAGGTCGGAAACCGCCGACTGGAGGGCGGCGATCTGGCCGGTGAGTTCCTTAGTGGCCTCGCGGTAGCTCTGGTTTTCCTGTTGCAGCGCCAGATTGGCAGCGGCGAGGGCCCTGACATCGGCCCACGTCTTCCAGGCGATGCCCATGCCGACCAGCGTGGGCAGGCTCATCAGGACCACCACCATCCCCCCGACCGTCCTCAGTGCAAGGGTGAACTGCCGGGTCGAGCCGGTGGCGGGATTGACGAGAGTGACCTGAAAGCGTCGGCGTGTCATCACAGGGCGGAGATGACCGGCATCTCCATCCACGAGACTAGCACGAGCAGCGATGAGGCCAGCAACGGTGGGTGTCAGTCCACCAGCCGATACTGGAGCGCCTCGGCCATATGCGCCGGCGTCACGCCCGTTGATTCGGCGAGATCAGCAATCGTGCGAGCCACCCGAATCACGCGGTGGTAGGCCCTGGCGGAGAGGTGAAGCGTAGTCGCCGACCGTTCGAGAAACTGGCGGGCGTCGCTCGATACCGCTCCCACGCGCGACAGTTGTCGCGCGCTGAGCCGCGCGTTGAGCGCCCGCTGACGGCGCCACTGGCGCTCGCGACTCGCCACGACCCGTTGGCGCACCGTGACTGAGGTTTCCGGTTCATCGGTCGAGTCATTGAGGTCGGCCGGGGTGACGGGGGCCACTTCCACCGTCAGGTCCATGCGGTCTCGCAGGGGCCCTGACACACGAGCGCGATAGCGGCTGACCATGGTCGGAGTGCAGCGGCAGGCCCGTGCCTGACTGCCGGCGTATCCGCACGGGCAGGGATTCATCGCCCCTACCAGCATGACGAGGGCAGGGAAGGTGACCGCGCGTGCCGCTCGGGCGAGGCAGATGCGGCCCTCTTCAACGGGCTGGCGAAGCGCGTCAAGGACGCGACGTTCAAATTCAGGCATCTCATCGAGAAAGAGCACCCCGTGGTGGGCCAGGCTGACCTCCCCCGGGCGGGGGAGGCTACCGCCGCCGATGAGGGCAGCCTCTGATACGGTGTGATGCGGAGCCCGGAATGGCCGATGCGACAGCAGCCCGCCTCGAACGCCGAGTTGTCCGGCGACGGAATGCAGCGTGGTGACCTCGAGGGCTTCATCAAATGACAGGGGAGGCAGCAGCGTGGGCAGGCGCCGGGCCAGCATGGTCTTGCCCGAGCCGGGTGGTCCCGTCATGAGCAGGTTGTGACCACCGGCCGCCGCCACCTCGAGGGCTCGCCGACCGAATGCTTGGCCCCGCACGTCGCTCAGATCGACGTCCTCAGAAACGTCCGGTCGGGCCGGCGCTGCATCCAGCGTCGGCCACTCGTGAGGGGGCTGCCGCAGCCGCGCCACTGCGTCGGCGAGGGTCTGCACGGGCAGCAGGCGTACTCCGTCAACCACCGACGCCTCAGCGGCGTTGTCGAGTGGCAATAGCAGCGCGGCATCTCCCGATGCCCGGGCCAGAATGGCCACCGGGAGGATGCCACGAGCGGGGAGAATGTGTCCGTCGAGCGACAGTTCGCCCACGACCCGGATGCGTGTCAGCGATTCGGGTGACAGGAGTCCGGACGCCGCCAGAATTCCCAGAGCAATGGGCAGGTCGAACGCCGTGCCCGCCTTCCGCACATCTGCAGGGGCAAGATTGATGACGATGCGATGCTGGGGAAACTCGAGGGCCGAGTTACGAATCGCCGCATCGACGCGGTCGCGACTCTCCTTGACCGAGGTATCAGGCAGGCCCACAAGCAGGAAGCGGGGCAGGCCGGTGCCAATGTCAACCTCGACGCTGACCGGATGGGCCTCGATGCCGATGACCGTAGCACTCTGAACGGTGGCAAGCATGCTCCCGGGTAGAGCAAGAGTCGCGCCAGTCCTGGACGGCCAATCACTCTGGTGGGATTCCGCAGCGGCGGCGACGGGCACACGGTAACAACTGCCTAGTGACCGCCGTCAACAGGTGGCGACAACTGCCGAAGGTGTGTGGGTTAGTCGTTGGCGTCGCGTTCAGACTGAATTACCAACCGCGTACCTATCGCGAGGGCTGAGGACGTCAGGCGGTTCCACGTCTTGAGGCTGTCGACTGATACGCGGTGGCGACGAGCGATGCTGCTCAGAGTGTCGCCCTTGCGCACCCGGTAGATGACACGGGTGGTGGCGGTGGCGCGCGAGGGGCGGAGGGACGCGGGTTCTGCGAGGGTGAGTGCCGTCTGTGGCAAGGGGGCGCCGGCCGCGCGTGCCAGCAGCGCGGCGGTCGGCATGCGCGGCACCAGCAGACGTTGCCCAGGTGCCAAGCGTGCCGAGGTGCGGAGGTGGTTGGCGTCCGCCAGGTCCGCGCGAGCGACGCGATGCCTTCGGGCGACGGCGGCCAGCGTCTCGCCACGCTTCACCGTGTGCCACTGAAGTGCATTGAGCTGATGCGGCTCGGCAGCGGCGAGCCCCGCTTTCACGGCGTCGGCCGTGCCGAGGGGCACCCGGACGCTATACTCGCCAGGCCGGATCGGCGTAGTCCATCGACGCAGTTCCGGATTGAGCTGCTGAATTGTGTCGACCGAGGTCGATGTCCACTCGGCGACCCGCCGCAGGTCCACGGCTGGGGGCAGTGTCACAGTCTCGGTGCGCGTCACCGGCCAGGCGGGAATATCGAAGCCATACTGTGCGGGGTTCCTCGCAATGAGGGTCGCCGCCAGAATCATGGGCACGTAATCGCGCGTCTCCCGCGGCAGGTAGCGTGTGGTCGCCGTGAGCGACCAGAAATCGGTGTTGCCGCTGCGCTTCATGGCGCGCTGCACGCGACCAGGGCCCCCGTTGTACGACGCCATGGCCAGGTGCCAGTTATCGAACATGCCGTACAGCGTCTTGAAGTAGCGTGCGGCCGCCACCGTGGATTTCTCCGGATCGGCCCGCTCATCAAGAAACCAGTCAGCCTGGAGTCCGTTCTCGAGCGCCGTGCCGCGCATGAACTGCCAGATGCCCCGAGCGCGCGTACGGGAGAGGGCCGACGTCTTGAAGGCACTTTCGACCAGGGGCACGAAGGCCAGGTCGGTGGGAAGACCTTCTGACTGGAACACATCGCGGACCATCGGCAGATACTGGGCGCCTCGCGCGAGCCCTTCCGTTAGGAACTCTCGCAATCGCCCCTGGAAAATTTCCACCCAGCGCAGGACCCGATCGTCGGAGGGGATGGGCAGGTCGTGCTCGGTTGTTTGCAGGTCGACCGCCACCGCCGACGCGGTCACCGCCGCGGGCGCAGCGCCGTCGCTGTTGTCGAGAGCGAGCAGCGTATCGATGGACGCCGGCTCGGATCGGGTCTCAGTGAAGCCATTGCCGGTCGCCATGGCATCCTGCTCGAGTCGTCCAATCTGATCGACCAGTCGGAAAAGATGGGCTCGCAGGCGGGGATCTCGACGTACGTCGGCCGGGGCCTCGAGCAGCGTGTCGACCGCGGCATCGAATGCCTGGCGCGCCTCGCCCAGATGGCCCTGTGAGAGCTCCGACTGACCGCGGGTGACGTGCGAATCAGCGGTAGCTAGCCGCTCAGGCAGCGGGTCAGCCGGCGCGGATGCCGGCAGGGGCGCGAGGACCGTTTCGGTCACCGGCGAGGCCACCGGCACCGAGGGCCCCTGGGCTGTCACGGGGCCTCGCGCCGCGCAGGCGACGCCGGCCGACAGGACCAGACACAGGGTCAGGCGAGTGAGGGCTGCCCGCGTGATACGCCAGGCCGACACAACCTGCGACATCGGTCTCACGCTATCACTCGGGTCGTCGGGGTGCAACGGCGGCCGGCGCCGCAACGGTGACGCCAACCAATCGGAGCACCTGCGTCCCCTCCGCCATGTCCCTGGCCGCGGGCGTGATGATCGTCCACTGATCGACCGCAATGGTCCTGCCCTGTGCCAGCGCCAGGCGGATATCGTCTTCGCAGACGACCCGGGCGGAAGGTTGCGGTTCGCTGTGCGGCGGGGAGTCAGACAGGGCAGGCACCGCCTCCTGCCGATAACCCTTCCGGTCGAGGAACCGTTCGACCTCCACCCGCAGCGGATCCGGCGCGTCGATGCGGGCGCCGGGCGTCACAGGCCTGATGCCGTAGGCTAGACGTTTGAGATTCAGCAGGTGTCGCGGAGTGATGTTGTCCGACGTGCTGTTGCCTCCGAGGCCACCGCAGCCGAGCGTCAGAGCCGGCGGCAGGCCAGTGGTGAGACCAATCGACCCATGCGTGGTGGGCGTGTTGACGACGATTCGAAAGGCGGGCTTGTGCAGCCCGAATTCCAGAATGACCGACTCGGTGGTTGAGTGAATTGACATCGTGTGGCCGAGGCCACCGTAGCGGAGAATCTGCTGGCAGCGTTCGCACCCTTCACGCCAGTCGTTCACCACGTAGTACGACAGCACCGGACACAGCTTTTCGATCGACAGGGGAAAGTCACGTCCGACGCCGGCCACCTCGGCGATGAGGACTCGGGTGCCCGGAGGCACGGTTAGTCCTGCGCGGGCCGCGATGGTGACGGCGCTTCGTCCGACCAGGTCTGGGGCAGGCAACCGGCGCGGCGTGACCAGCACCGCCGCGAGGGCGTCCGCGTCTGCGGCGGACAGGAAATGCGCGCCTTCCTGGTGCAGCGCATCCCGCAGCGCACCGTCGACGGCTCGGTCGACGACCACCGAGTTCGGTGATGAGCACAGCACGCCGTTGTCAAAGCACTTACCGAGCACGATGTCCCTCGCTGCCTGCGTCAGGTCGGCGCTCGACTCGACGTAGCAGGGGGCGTTGCCTGGGCCGACCCCATAGGCAGGCTTGCCAGTGCTGTAGGCCGCGCGCACCAGGCCCATGCCCCCCGTGGCGAGAATGAGCGCAACACCCTTCGCCCGCATCAGGGCATCCGTGCCGGCCAGTGTGACGGTCGTCATCCAGCCGATGGCTTCCTCTGGAAGACCTGCGGCCACGGCTGCCACCTTCATAAGCGACGCCGTCTGCTCAATGGCGCGGGCGGCGGACGGATGAGGACTCACGATTACGGCACACCGGGCCTTGATGCAGATGAGCAGCTTGTAGATGGTGGTCGACGTGGGATTCGTAGACGGAATGATGGCAGCGACCACTCCGAACGGCTCTGCGATTTCCACCACACCCAGATCAGGGTCGCGGTTGACCACACCCACGGTGCGCATGGGCCGGATGTACGCGTGCACATCCCGGGCGGCGAACAGGTTTTTCTGCACCTTGTCTGCCACCACACCGAATCCGGTCTCATCGACGGCGAGCCTGGCCAGTGACTCGGCGTGGGGAATCACCGCTGCGGCCATGGCATCGACGATGGCATCGATCTGGGATTGGGAGAGTTCCCCCAGCCTGACCTGAGCCTGCCGGGCCCGGCCGACGAGGGGCTCGACCTCGGCCATGGACGCGGCGTCGCGCGCACTGGCCCCAACGGGAACCGGGGATGAGGAACTGGTGGTCACCGGGGCGGCAGCAGGCGTTCGACGTCCGGGTGCGGACGCGGGATGACGTGCACCGAAATCAGCTCGCCAACGCGTCGCGCAGCCGCGGCGCCGGCATCGACCGCAGCCTTCACCGCGCCCACGTCTCCGCGAACCAGCACCGTGACGTAACCGGCACCGATGTATTCGCTGCTCAGCAGCGATACATGTGCCGTCTTGACCATCGCATCGGCGGCCTCGACCGCACCGATGAATCCGCGGGTTTCGACCAGACCGAGGGCGTCGCGGGGGATATCCATGAGCAGCGATCATGATATTCTTACCAATCGACCCTATGCAACGACGACTCCTTTTGCAGATGTGCGCCATCGGCACCCTAACGGCTGCGATGGCGGCGGTAGCTGGCTGCGGCAGCACTGATCGTCGCGGCCCTGCGGTGGCTTCGATGACAGTCTCACTGTCGCGTCCACGCGTGGCGCTCGGCAGTCCGGTGGATATCACGTATCGGTTCACGGTGGCAGCCGACGCACCGGACCTGGCAGGGCGCAAAGTCTTCGTGCATGTCCTCGATGCGAACGAGGAACTGCTGTTCACCGACGACCATGACCCGACGCCGCTCACAGCCGAATGGAAACCCGGCCAGACCATCGAGTACACCAGAACGGTGTTCATTCCGAGGTTTCCGTACCTGGGGGCCGCTCAGGTGGTCGGCGGCTTGTATGATCCGGGCAACGGTGCCCGTGAGGTGCTGAGCAACAGCGATCGCGGCGACCACTCGTACGCGCTGGCCGCCTTCGAATTGGCGCCGCAGTCGGAGAACGTCTTCCTCGTGTACAGGGACGGCTGGCATCCCGCAGAGGTCGTCACCGAGGGCGAACAGCGCACCGAATGGCAGTGGACCAGGAAGGAGGCCACCATGGGCTTCCGAAACCCGCGCCGGGACGTGACACTGGTGCTGCAGGTGGACAACCCCAACCGCGCCGCCTCTGCCGCGCGCGCGCTTGAGGTCAGGCTCGGCGACCAGGTGATTGCCACAATTGCGGTGGCCCGCTCAAGTCCGACGGTTCACAAGGTATCCATCTCCGCTGCACAGCTCGGACAGGCGGAGATGGTTGAATTGAGGTTCGTGGCGGACCAGACGGTCGTGCCGGCAGCCGACCCAGGTTCGGGCAGCAGCGATGCCCGCGACCTGGGCGTGCGGGTCTTCCACGCCTTCATTCAGTAGCGCTCCCCATTCATGCCGCAGGGCGCCGCCGTCCGCATCATTTCCTGCCTCTCGGGGATGCTGATCGGCCAGGCGACGCCGACCTTGGCTGATCGTCTGGTGCTCGTCACCGGCCGCGCGATGGTCGTGGCCTCTGCGAGCCTCGACGGAGACGTCTGGATGGTGCGGTTGCGGTCCGGGGGCCAGGCCCGTATCCGGGCTTCACTGGTGCGCGACGTTGAGTATCGGGACGACATGCCCGCTGATGCGCCGGGAATGGTGGATGCACCGGCGTCAGGCCCATCGGCGCCTGCCCAGACCGCGCCACGGGCCTCCATCCGTGAGGACCGGTTGGTGCGACCGTTCGCGGCGCTCGTCGAGCGCGCCGCTGCAGTGCACGGCGTCGATCACGCGCTTGTGCACGCAGTGATTCAGGCCGAGTCGAACTATCAGCCACGTGCCAGGTCTCCCAAGGGAGCCAAGGGGCTCATGCAATTGATGCCGGACACGGCACGGGCCTACGGGTTGCGCGACCCCTATTGACCCGGCCTCGAACATTGATGCCGGTGTCCGACACCTTCGCTCCCTGCTCGACCGCTTCGATCTGCGTCTGGCGCTGGCGGCCTACAACGCCGGTACGGGTGCGGTGGAGCGCGCTCGGGGCGTGCCGCCCTTTGCCGAGACGAGTCGCTACGTCACGCGCGTGCTGGCCCTGATGGAACGGTAGACCCACGGTCACCGGCAGTGCGTGATTTCGTGTAACATCGTCCTCGTCAGCCTGTTACCGATGGAATACCGCTGCTGGCTCGGCACACCGTCGGGCGAGATCATCGAAAGCGTCTACGTCGCGCCCTCTGAGGCTGCCCTCCGGCAGGAACTCGAGGACAAGGGCCTGCACGTGTTGTCCCTGCGGGCGCAGACCGGGCTGGCCGCATTTTCGCTGCGTCGCCGGTCGGCCGCGATTCCCCGTCACGAATTCCTAGTGTTCAACCAGGAACTGGCCACCCTCCTCAAGGCCGGCATGCCCCTGGTGCAGTCGCTTGAGATTCTCCGGGTGCGACTGTCCCATCCGGTCTTCAAGTCGGTGCTCGATGACATCCACCAGAAGGTCCGGGCAGGCACGGCGCTGTCCGACGCATTTGCGGCGCACGGTGAACTCTTTCCGTCGGTGTACACCGCGTCGCTGATGGCAGGCGAGCGATCGGGCAACCTCGATGCGGTCCTGCGCCGCTTTGTCTCTTACTCCAGAGTCATCGATACGGTTCGTGCCAGGACCAAATCGGCCCTCATCTACCCGGTGATCCTCATCGGCCTGGCGTTTGCGCTGGTCAGCATCATTGCGGTCAAGGTCGTGCCGAGTTTCGCCGAGTTCTATGCCAGCTTCGATGCCGAGCTCCCGCTGGCGACGCGCGCCATCATCGCGGTGTCGGATGTGATTCGGGGACAGTTTCTCCTGATCATCGCTGCCGTGTTCGGTGCCACGGTGGCCGCGGTGACGTGGCTGCGCCAGCCGGGCCAGCAGGCGCGGCTCGATCGCTGGCTGCTGTCGGCGCCATTGGTGGGCCAGCCACTGCACAAGTTCGCAACGTCACAGCTTGCCCGCACACTTGCGACACTGCTCGGCGGAGGCATTCCCCTGGTGCACGCGCTCGACATTGCCGCCAAGTCAACCGGGAACCGTCATCTCGGCGACGAACTGGTGGTGGTCGCCCAGCGTGTGCGCGAGGGACAGGGATTCGCCGCCACGCTGGCGAGCCGGGGCACGGTGCCCGATGTCGCGCTCAAGATGATCGATGTTGGCGAGTCGACTGGCGCGCTGCACGAGATGCTCAACAGCCTCGCCGATTTCTACGACGAGGAGATAGAGACGGCCGTCTCCAGGTTTGTAGCCCTCATTGAGCCTGCGCTGCTGGTGGTCATGGGCATCGTCATTGCGGCGGTCGTGCTGGCACTCTACATGCCGATCTTCCAGCTGAGTTCCGTGGTGGGAGGGGGCGGTTCATGAACCAGGTGACCCCACGCGAGACCGACCTGCTGGATCCGGACACCCTCATCAATGAGGGCGACGGGGACATCGGGGAAGCGGCGCGGGCTGAAGACGTGGCCCAGGCCCGACGGCTGGCCGAGCGCTATCGGCTCGACTTCCTCGACATGAACGCGTTCCGGATCGACCAGGAGCTGTTCCGCTCGATTCCCGCCGACCTGATGCTGCGCTACGGGTTCATCCCCAGCCAGCGGGACGGCAAGACGACGGTCATCGTGGTCTCTGATCCGAGCGATCTGCCGATGATCGACGAGCTCAGCGGCCTGCTCGGCACACCCGTTCGCGTGATGGTCGGGGCGCGCAGCGCGATTGAGTCCATCCTCAAGAAGAGCGAAAGCTCGCAGCGGCTGCTGGACGAGGCCACGCAGGAGTTTCAACTGCAGGTGCTGCGCGAGGACGAGAGCGGCGACGAGCAGTTAAGCCTCGAGCGCCTCACGAGCGATGACAGCCCGATCATCAAGCTCGTGCACCGCACCATCTTCACGGCCATCCAACGGCGGGCCAGCGACATCCACATCGAAACCCAGGACGATGCCGTCTACGTGAAATATCGGGTCGACGGCGTGCTGCAGCCAGCCATGCGCCCCATCGCCAAACGCTTCCACGGCGCGATCATCTCGCGTATCAAGGTGATGGCCGAACTCGACATCGCCGAAAAGCGAGTGCCGCAGGACGGACGCTTCAAGCTTCGGGTCCCCGGGGGCAAGACCATCGACTTCCGTGTCTCGGTCATGCCGTGCGCGCACGGCGAAGACTCGGTGATTCGCATTCTCGACAAACAGTCGATCAGCGAGCAATTTACTGAGCTGCGGCTCGACATTCTGGGCTTTCCCGACCGCGAACTGATCCGCTTCCGGAAGTTCATCCGCGAACCGTACGGCATGGTGCTCGTGACCGGACCGACAGGGTCGGGCAAGACGACGTCGCTCTATGCGGCGCTTGCGGAAATCCGCTCGCCGGAAGACAAAATTATCACCATTGAAGATCCGGTGGAGTATCAGCTGCGAGGCGTCACACAGATCCCCGTCAACGAGAAAAAGGGGCTCACCTTTGCACGTGGGCTGCGCTCGATTCTGCGTCATGACCCCGACAAGATCATGGTGGGTGAAATCCGCGACCCTGAGACGGCGCAGATCGCCATCCAGTCGGCGCTCACCGGTCACCTCGTGTTCACCACGGTGCACGCCAACAACGTGTTTGACGTGCTGGGTCGCTTCCTCAATATGGGCGTCGAACCGTATCAGTTCATCTCGGCACTGAACTGTGTCATGGCGCAGAGGCTCGTACGGCGTATCTGTGACCATTGCCGACGCCCGGTCCGGCTCGAACCCGATGTGCTGCGCGAGGCGGCGATGGAGCCAGAGCTTTCCGAGACGCACACGTTTTACGAAGGTGCTGGCTGCGTCGAGTGCGGAGGCACCGGTTTCAAGGGCCGCATGGCCATCTGTGAACTGCTCGACCTGACCGACCACATCCGCGAGGTGATCCTCGACAGGCGTCCCATCTCGGAAGTCAAGCGGGCCGCACGGGCGCAGGGCACGCGCCTGCTGCGCGAATCTGCCGTCGAGCGCGTGATGCACGGTTTGACGACCCTGCGTGAAGTCAACAAGGTGACGTTCGTCGAATGACACGCCAGCCGTGGGGACAGCCGCCACTGCCGGAGTGGGCCATCAGCATCACGGCCGCGTCGGTGTACCTGGCTCGGGTGTCGTGGGCGTCAGCGACGCCAACGGTGCTCGTCGAGGCCAGCGAGACGCTGCCGGCGGGCGCCGTGAGCCCATCGATGCTGGCCCTGAACATGCCAGACGTGGGAGCCGTGGGACTGGTCGTCCGGCGGCTGGCCTCGCAGACAGGGGGCGGCCGCCGTCGCGTGGCTCTCGTGCTTCCCGACATGGTGGCGAAGGTGGCCCTGATCAAGCTCGAGCAGGTGCCGTCCCGCGAAACCGAGCTGGTGGAGATCATCCGCTGGCAGTTGCGAAAGTCGATGCCGTTTCCGGTAGAGCGGGCCGTAGTCAGCATCGCCGACCAGGGAACCGACACGGCGGCCGGTGAGTTTCTGGTGGCCGCTGCCCGCGCCGACGTCGTCCAGCAGTACGAACAGGCGTGCGCCATGGGGGATCTCGACGTGGGCCTCGTCGACCTCGAGAGTCTCGCTCTGCTGCACCGGACGAGTCATGAGTCGGGCGTGCCTGACGGCGATTGGTTCTTCGTGCGCGTCGACTCTCGGGACGTCACCCTGGTCCTCGGTCGCGGCCCCGCCGTGACGTTCCACAGGCACCGTGCCGACGAGGCCGAAGGCAGCGTGGCAGACCTCATTCACCAGACCGCCATGTTCTATGAAGATCGCTTCAAGGGCAATGGCTTCAGTCGGGTATGGCTGGCCGCGGCTCCTGGGCTGACAGCTGCCGATGAGGTCCAGCGGGATCTGCAGGGGCGCTACGGAAACGTGGTGCAGCTGTCGCCGGCGCGGCCTACGGCGATCCTGGCCGGCGCCGTGGCGCCGCAGACAGGAACGGTCTGAGATGGCACGCGTCAATCTGGCTACGCGACCGGCCTACAACGTGCGACTGGTGCGTCTCGTCTGCGGTGCGCTCATTGCCGGCGGGGCCACGCTGAGCGTATTCGATGCTGTGCAGTGGATGCGGTTGCGCGGGCGGGACGCCGACGTGCGGCTCCAGGCCGAGCAGGCCGATCGCGAGGCCCGACGCCTGCAGGCCGACGCACGGCAGGTGCGACAATCGGTCAACGGCGAGCAGCTCGCCGCCACGGAGGTGGGATCCGCAGAGGCGAACCAACTGATTGGCCGGCGCACCTTCTCGTGGACGCGCCTGCTCAACCAGTTTGAATCGACCCTGCCCGCCGGCGTTCGTATCGCCTCGATTACGCCCCAGCTCGACCAGGCCGGACGGTTACTGGTGGCCGTGGCCGTGGTGTCACGCCGCGTCGAGGACCTTGATGGTTTCATCGAGGCCCTGGAGGCCAGCGGCGGATTCAGCGAGGTGTTGTCGCGGCAGGAGGAAGCCCAGGAGGACGGCATGCTGCGCTCGGTCATTCAAGGCTATTACAAGCCCGCAGCGGTGGCGCACGTGGAAGGGCCCGTGTCGGCGCCGCCGCCGTCCTCGGCCACGGCTGCGGGGGCGGGGGCGGGGCGATGAGAACCTTATTCGCAACTGGGCGTCCCGCGCCGGCCAGCCTCGTCCTGCGCGAGTTCCGCGGCTGGGTAGCCGCAGCCGTCCTGCTGCTGGCCAGTGGCCTCGGGGGGCTGCTCTTCGCGGTGCTGCCGCTCGCCTCTTCCGCCGATGCCGGATCGCGCCGCGCGCAGGCTGCAGCGCAGCAGCTTGCGACGGCCACCCTGGAACTGGCGCAGGCGACGACACTGCGCGAAGCGGCTTCGCAGGCGCAGCAGGATCTGGTCAGGTTCCAGACCACGGTGTTGCCGGCCGACGTGGCCGCCGCACGGCGCCTGACGCACCTCAAGCTGAGCCAGATGGCCCGCGAACACGGCGTGGCCTTTCAGCGCAGCGCCTCAGCGACTGAAGAGGTCCGCGAATCGGCCCTTGAGCGCCTGCGCGTGAGTTATGTCCTTGTCGGCGACTATCAGGATATC
Organism: Acidobacteriota bacterium; assembly: GCA_016871195.1. Taxonomy (GTDB): domain Bacteria; phylum Acidobacteriota; class Vicinamibacteria; order Vicinamibacterales; family UBA2999; genus VFZN01. Next base: position 72,551 of record VFZN01000005.1, read on the forward strand.
CGTGCGTTGATCCACGTCATCGAAACGGCACCAGACTTTCTGGTGCTCGATAACGTCTCTCTGGCAGAGGGGGCCGACCCGCAGGCCCCCCTGACGCTGACGCTCGAACTCTCGACGTTCTTCCGGGCTCCGAACCGTGCGCCTTAGCCGACAGAATGTTCTACTGCTGGTGTTGCTGGCCCTCATGGGGGTCCTGGCCTGGCAGCGTCTTCGGTCGAAGGCGCCAGAGGCGGTGACGCTCTCTGCTGCGCGGACACTCCAGCCCGCGCCGCCACGGGCGACGGGACGGTCAGGGCCGTCCGGTGCGCCGGCTGCCACGACCGGAAGGTCCACGGCCGCAGCGCCCACCGTACACTTGGCTGCACTCGCCGCCGAACGCGAGCCCCCCGGTGACGGTGGTCGCAATCCGTTCCGCTTCGGGCGCGCTGTCTCCTCTGTGCCGGCACCGGTGTCCGGCTCCTCCCGGCAGCCTCCGCCAGTGGCCGAGCAGCCTCCGTCGGCACTCCCCCTGCCCGCGTCGGGCGCCGTCGGGCAGGGGAGGGATTCAGGGCCACCGCCGGCCTCGGCCATCACCCTCAAGTTCATCGGACTGGTGCAGCGAGGCGATGGTGTGAGCCTGGCGGTGCTGTCACCCGGCGAAGGCAAGAGTCCCGTGTATGGACGTGAGGGCGATATCATTGAAGGTCGGTACCGTCTTGTTCGGATCGGTTCGGAGTCGCTTGACATCGAATACGCCGACGGACGCGGACGGCAGACGTTGAAACTGTCGGGGCAGTGATCGCACACATGAGCGACCTTCAAAGCACGACGCAGAGAACGTGGCAGCGAGTCTGGCTGCTGATGGCCATCGCTGCGGTGGTCGCCGGGTGCGGCACCGGCCGAGCCTTCTCGCGCGGCCAGCAGGCCGGCGCTACAGGCGATTGGGAGGCCGCCGTGGGGTTTTATCGTCAGGCCTTGCAGGACAACCCGAGCCAGCCCGACTACAAAATTTCTCTCGAGCGCGCCATGCTGGCCGCGGCGCAGATGTATACGGATCGCGCGCGCCAGTTCGAAGCGGCAGACGCGCTCGAAGACGCCATTCGCGCCTATCGTAAGGCACTCGAATTCGAGCCAGGCAGCCGCTCGATTGCACAGCGCGCCGCCGAACTGGAACGCACGGTGCGCATGCGACTGGAGGCCGCCGCACCGCGTCCCGAGATTGACAAGCTGCGCGCCGAGGCGGCGCGCCGCAGCGCCGAACCGGTTCTCAATCCGTCGAGTCGCGATCCGCTTAGCATCCACTTCAGCAACGCCGGCCTGCGCGACATCCTCAGCTTCATCGGCGACGCCACGGGCATCAATGTCACCTATGACCGCGAGTTCCAGGACCGGAACATCACCCTCGACCTCGAGGGCGTGACCCTTGAACAGGCCCTGCAGCAGATCATGGTCGCCAACCAGCTCTTCTATCGGGTGCTCAGCGAGCGCACGCTCGTCGTCGCGGCTGATACGGCGCAGAAACGGACCCAGTACGAAGAGCAGGTGATCCGCACGTTTTTCGTCTCGAATGCCGACGCCACGGAACTCACGGCCATCCTCACGGGTATCGTCCGCGTGGGCGGACAGGCGATCGCCCCGACGTTTGTGGCCAACAAGACGAGCAACACGATTACCGTGCGCGCGACGGCCGCGGCCCTGCAGGTGGTCGAGCGCGTCATCCAGGCCAATGACAAACCGCGGGCCGAGGTCATCGTCGATGTCCAGATCCTCGAGGTTAACCGCGAGCGGGCGAAGCAGTACGGTCTCAACCTGTCCGACTACACCATCGGCGGTGTGTTTTCCCCGGAAGTCAACCCTGGCGGTGGTTCGACCAGCGCCGGGACCGGCTCCGGAGGCACCGGGACGACTAGCTCCTCGTCTGCGTCAGCCGGCCTGTTCAACATGAACACTGTGTCAAATGGGGTCAGTGCCGCTGATTTCTACCTGTCGGTGCCGTCCGCGGTGATGCGATTTCTCGAAAGCGACTCGTCGACGAAGACGCTGGCCAAGCCCCAGCTGCGCGGGACAGAGGGCCAGAAGCTCGAGTTGAATCTCGGTGAGGAAGTCCCCGTGCCAAGCACGACGTTCCAGCCGCTGGCTGGTGGTGGCGCTGCCAGCCAGCCACTGACCTCGTTCGCCTATAAGACCGTCGGTGTCGTGGTAAAGATGACGCCGCGCGTCACCTACGAGGGCGAGATTCTGCTGGAACTCGAAGTGGAGAGCAGCGCGCGTGGACAGGATACGAACATCGCCGGCCAGAACCTGCCGTCGTTTCTGACGCGGAAGGTCAATGCCAAGCTGAGGCTGCGCGACGGCGAATCAAACCTGCTCGCTGGACTCCTGCGTGAAGACGAACGGCGCTCGCTCCGTGGATTTCCGGGCGTGCTGCGCCTGCCGATCGTGCGCCAGTTGTTCTCGGGGAATGACCAGTCGATTCGTCAGTCGGACGTGGTCATGCTGCTGACGCCCCGCATCATCCGCACACACGAGCTGACGGCGTCCGACCTGAGCCCCATTTATATCGGTACGCAGAACAACATGGCTGTCGGCGGGCCACCACCGGCCATCATGGGCGGGGGGGCGACACCCGTCGCCAGTGCGGCCGGACCTGGCGTCGCGGCGGCGCAGCAGACGCCGAGGCCTCTGCCTCCAGGCACGTTGCCGGCGGTGGTGCCCGCGGGGAGCGAGGGCGTCATCCCCATGATGCCGGTCGGCACGTCGGCCGTCCCCGGCACGGTGGGCGTGGTAGCGCCCCCGGCTGCGCCACCCGCGAGTGGTGTGGTGGTATTCCAGCCTCTGCCTGCTGATACTGGCGCACCCGCGGACCCGGCGCCAGTCCCAGTGCCTGCGAGCGCCCCAGTCGCCACCACGCTGATGACGCCCCCGGTGACCGGTGCGGGAGGCATCAGTCCGTTCGCGCCGGCCGCAATTGTTGACGCACCGGCCGCCAGACTCGTGATCACGCCCCCCAGCGAGATGCGCGTGGGCAGCGGTCCCTACACGGTGCCGGTGTCCATCTCGGGCGCGGCGCAACTCACGGGGATGACGCTGACGATCTCGTATAACCCCGCGATTTTACGGGTGCGCAGCGTGTCTGAAGGCACCTTAATGCGACAGGGCAACGTCACGCCCACCTTCACGCAACAGGTCGACGCGGCAGCAGGGCGCATTGACATTGCCATCGTGCGAGCTGGCGACGCCATCGGGGTCACAGCCTCTGGCCTGATTGCGGCGGTGCTGTTTGAACCTGTGACGACAGGCACGTCCACGCTGACCGTCACCGGCAGCGCTACGCGTGTCGGGGATGGCTCGGCAATACTGACCGGCACTCCCGCAGGAGTCGTGATCCGGTAGCGGTCATGCGCTGGCGTTCCACGCGGGGTTATTCGTTCGTCGAGCTGCTCATCGTCTCGATGATTCTCCTGATTCTGGCCTCAGCGGTGCAGCCGCTGGTGCGCGTGACCATGCAGCGGCAGAAGGAAGGGGAGCTCCGCAGGGCACTGCGTGAGATGCGCGACGCCATTGACCGGTTCAAGGATGCGGCTGACATGGGCATGATTCCGCCAACGGAACTGTCGCCGAACAGCGAAGGGTATCCGCCCGACCTTGACGCACTGGTGGCAGGGGTATCGGTGGCCAATGATGCCTCGGGGCGGAAGCTGAAGCTGCTGCGCCGAGTGCCCATCGATCCCATGACAGGCGAAGCCGAGTGGGGGTTACGCTCGTACCAGGACCGGGTCGACGCCTCGTCGTGGGGTGGGCAGAACGTATTCGACGTCCGATCACTCAGCACCGGGACAGCCCTCGATGGCTCAAAGTACCGTGACTGGTAAGCGTCGGTTCGCCGCGGCCGCTGTGCAGCAGGCTGGCTTTACCATGGTCGAGTTGCTTGTGGTGACGACCGTGCTGATGATTCTGGCTGGCCTGGGCCTGGTGCAGTATCGCAACAGCGTGACGCGTGCGAAGGAAGCTGTGCTCAAGGAAGACCTGTTCCGGTTGCGTGATGCCATCGATCAGTTCTACGCGGACCGGTCACAGTACCCGCCATCGCTCGATGAGCTGGTGTCGGCAGGCTATCTGCGTGCACTACCCGTGGATCCGTTCACGCAGTCAAAGACGACCTGGGTCACCGTCACGGCCGAGGCCGTGCCCACAGCGGGTGCCGCGGCGGCCGCGGAGCCTGGAGTGTACGATGTGAAGAGCGGTTCGGACGCGACCAGCCTCGACGGGACGCCGTATTCCGATTGGAACTAGACCCGGTCGTTGTCCGCAGGCGAGGCTCCGTCCGCGCAGCCCGGTCGACTGGATGACCTCAGGCGGTCACCCTGATGACGAGGATGGCGATACCTTCGCCGCCGTTGGTTGACCGCACCGTTACCCGGGCGGTATACGTGCCCGGCGTGCTGTATTGACGGGTGGCGGTGTTGCCGGTCGTCGTGACCGTGCTGCCGTCGCCGAAGTCCCAGTAATACGCCTGGACGGACGCACCGCCCGAACCAAACCCGCCGGTGGTCGCGGTGAACGTCACGATGCCGGCCTGCAGGGCATTCCCCACGGAGACCGGATTGGGAGTAGCCGTGAGCGTGACTGAAATGCCTGCCTGTGCGGCCACACTGACCACAATCGTACTGGTCCCGGTGATGCCGGCCGTATCGACGACCGTGGCTCGGATGGTGTAGACGCCAGCGCGTGCGAACACTTTCGCCACCGGCGTGCTGCCGGTGACCGGCCCGAGTGCCACGGGCGTCGTGCTATCGCCGAAGTCGATCGTCACGCTGCGCAGCGGATTCGAACCGGCGCCGGAGGCCGGCACGATGGTAAACGTTGCCGGGACGCCAGCCTCCAGCATCGTGGGAGGCGTGATCGTGACGGCGGGAGATGTCGCGGTGACCTCCACCGTGCCAGACTGCCCACCTGCGGTGGCCGTGACCGTCGAGGTGCGTGGTGTGCTCAGTGCAGTGCGCGCCTCACCCGTGGCGTCGGTCACGACCTGGCCAGGCACCAGTTGTCCCGCGGTGGCCGTGAACGTGACCGGCACACCGGACAGAGTATTACCCGAGCCATCGACCACCGTGGCGGCGATGGTCGTGGTGCCCCCTGTCGCGGGCACACTCTGGGGATCGGCCCGCACCAGCACCTTGGCGGCGGCGGCCCCGCCCACAAGAATCTCCACTTCCTTCGCTCGGGTCGCACCGGAGAAGGCGCCAATCTGTGCTTTTCCCGACTGCGTGCCCGCCGTGAATTGAACGGTGGCCCGTCCGCCCGTCGTGCGGGCTTCCTGAGGTTCCACCGTACCGAAGGAGGACGTGAACGTGACGAAGGTCCCGTTTTGGACGGGAGTCCCCGACGCCTCAGTGACCGATGCGGACACCTGCACCACACCGTTGATGGGCACAGCGGTCGTGCTGGTCGTGATCGTGATGCTCGACTGGGTGGGGGCGAGCAGTGGCACCTTGTCGCATGAGGTCGCCACGAGGGTGGCAACGGAGACACAGGCTGACAGGAGAAGGCGTGACACGCGATGGCCCACAGCAGATAATAGGAGCTATGAGGCAGGGCGGTCAAGGCACCGACGCGTCACGCGCAGGCGTGGCGATGGCGGCGCTGCTCGTCGGACTCAGCATCATGGCCATCATGATGACCGTGGCGCTGCCGGCCTGGAGTCATGCCGTGCGCCGCGAGCGCGAGATTGAACTGGTGTGGCGCGGCGAACAGTATCAGCGGGCCATCAGACTCTTCCAGCGCCGATTCGCCAATACCTTTCCCCCCACGGTCGACCTGCTGGTCGAGCAGAAGTTCCTTCGGAAAAGATACAAGGATCCCATCACCGGCGGAGATTTTCAGGTGATTCCGGTTGGAGCCGTTTTGGGGCCTGGCGTCCAGGGGACAGCCGGCGCAGGTCCGGGCACACCACGACCTGGACTGTCGACCGCAGGCACGCCCCCGACCGGTGGCATCGGGCTGGCGTCGGCAACGGCACTCGGCGCCGTGGTTCCACAGGGCCTCGGACTGCAAGGAGTGGTCTCGAAGAGTCGCGACAAGGCGATTCGCATCTATAACGGTGCGACCACCTACGACGCCTGGTTCTTCATCGGCACGGCAGCAGGGCAGGCGGGTGCCGTGGCCGGTGGAGCCATGCCGAATGCCGCACGACCGGGTCTGCCCCAGAGCACGGAGGCACCCGGTGGTCCGGTTCCGTTCGGTCGGCCGACCAGTCCGCCCCCGGCCACGCCGCTGTTCGGAACCCCGCAGCCGTCATCGCCGTTTCAGGCGCTGCCGTCGGGGACCACGGTCGGGATGGCCCCGACGGGAAATCCGTCACCCATTCAGTTCGGCTATCCAGTGTTCGGAGGAGCGGGCTCGCGGCCGCCGGTGGCTCCGCCTCCGGCCTGGCGTCCCCGCTGAGCATCTCGACCCAACATTGAGGGGGACCCCATGCAGATGGAGACTCGCGGCCACATCACACCTACCGATGCCATTCGGGCCCATCTGGAGAAGCGCCTGACCAGCGCGCTGAACCGCTTCACCTTGCACATTCGTCAGGTGACGGTGCGGCTCGATGACATCAATGGTCCCAGCCACGGGGGCACCGACAAGCAGTGCCATGTCGAGGTCGTCATGGACACCGGACGCCGTGCGCCGATTGTGTCCGAGGCCGTGCACGAGGACCTCTACACGGCCATTTCGCAGGCGGCCGAACGCATCGCTGAAGCCGTGTCACGCGATGTCGATCGCGTGCACCACCGTCACGACCACCGCAAGTCGTGAGCGACGGCGGTGTGCAGCCTTCGCCGGAAGGGCTGCATGCGATCTCCCGCACGGGACGGATGCACGCGATTGGTCAGCAGCGCTACGCCCGTCTGCCTAACCGGGTCGATCCACAGCGAGGTACCGGTGAAGCCGGTGTGTCCGAAGGACGTGGAGCTGAATAGCGGTCCGCAGGATGAGGTCGGCCGCATGATGTCCCAACCGAGCGCTCGTGAACTGCCGGGCACGTCACACGGCTCGACCCAGTGACGCCATGAGGCTCCCTCGATGATGCGCTGCAGCCACCATGTCGCCACGAGGCCCACGGCCGACGCCGTTCCAAAGAGACCGGCATGTCCCGCCTCTCCGCCGAGGGCGAAGGCATTTTCGTCATGAACCTCTCCCACGAGTAGTCGCTGGCGCCAGGGGTCCCATTCGGTCGGCGCCACACGGGGACGCAGGGCCTCGTCCGGCATGAAGGTCAGCGTGGTCGGGTCAAGCGAACTGGCCAGAAGCCAGCGCTGGTGGGCCTCAGCGAGTGAGTGTCCGGTAACGCGCTCAATCAGCAGACCGAGGGCAATGAAGCCGAGGTCTGAATAGAGGCTCTGCGTGTTGAGGGGTGCCACCGGGGTCAGCCGGTCGAGGGCGGCGAGATAGCCATCGCGTCCGGTGTGCGTGCGATACAGGGGCAGATGGGCGGGTAGCCCGGCAGCATGGAGCAGTAGATGGCGAGGCGTCACTCCGGACAGGGGGCCCTGTCTCCACAGCGGCAGCAGTTCGCGCACCGGGTGATCGAGGTCAAGCTTCCTTCGCGATACCAGATCGGCCAACAAGGAGGTCGTAACCAGCACCTTGGTCAGTGATGCGAGATCGTAGAGAGTGTCGTCACCAACCGCCGCAGCGTCCACGTCATAGGTGAGGCTGCCCTCGGTCAGGTGAGCCATCGGGCCGGATGGCCCCACGATGGCGACGGTCGCACCAGGCGTAATTCGAGACGCCACGGCCAGGCGCAGGCTCTGCCGGGTCGCGTCGAGGGCGGTCACCGCATCCCCGTCGAAGCACGAGCACGCGTCACGGCCGACAGGCCATACCCCGAGAGGACCGTCATGGTGGCCCCGACGAACGCGTACCACGTCCATGCGAGCGGGGTGAAGGCCCAGAGGAAGGACGGCACCAGCAGCCCTACGACCATGCCCCAAAGCACAGCGCGGGAGGTGACGTGCGACCAGAGAGACCCCAGCAGGAACGCGCCCAGTACCGCACCCGACCCCAGCGATAGGACCGCGAGGCCGGCGTCGAGCACCGACCGCGTCAGCCACTGGGCCGCCACCGCCACACCCACCTGGACAAGCCCCCACGCGATGGTCGCCTGATGCGAGATGCGCATCTGGGTCGACTCATCGGCGGACGGGTTGACATAGGGCAGGTAGAAGTCGGTCAAGGTCGTGGCGGCCATTGCATTGATCGAGGGCGACAGGGCCGCCGCGATAATCGCGGCGATGATGACGCCCCTGAGGCCGTGCGGCAGCTGCGTCACGACGTAGGCTGGCAGCACCTCGTCAGGGCGGTTCACGACCAGTGGAGTCCCCTGACTTCCGCTAAACACAAAGAGCATCACGCCAATGGTCAGGAACAGAGTGAACTGCGCAAACACCAGCACGCCGCTGGTGATTAGGCCGGTCTGCGCCGCCCTGAGCGAGCGAGCGGAGAGCAGCCGCTGCACGAGGAACTGGTCGGTGCCATGCGTGGCCAGCGTCAGTGCCATGCCGCCAAGGAGCCCGGCCCAGAGGGTGTAGACCCTCGTGACATCAAGCGACGTGTCGAGCACGGTGAATCGCCCGGCGGCACTGCCGGTGGCCACGACCGTCGCCCATCCCCCGGGAATTGACTGCAGCAGGCTGGCCGCGATGATCAGGGCACCGGCCAGGTACACAAACATCTGGACGACGTCAGTCCAGATGACCGCAGCCACCCCGCCCTTGAGCGTGTAGAGAATCATCGCGCCCCCGAGCCCAACCACCACCACCGGGACGGGCAACTGGGTCACGACCGCCACCACGAGCGCGGTTGTAAAGAGGCGGATGCCGTCAGCCAGAGACCGCGTGATGAGAAACAGGCCCGCGGCCAGCAGCCGCACCCGATGGTCGAACCTCTGCTGCAGCAGCTGGTAGGTGGTGACCAGGTTTCCTCGGAAATAGGCGGGCAGCAGCACCAGGCTCACCAGCAGCCGCCCCAGCACATACCCGGCCGCCAGTTGCAGGAAGCTGAAGTTCCCCGTGTAGGCCGACGCCGGAATGCCGATGAAGGTCAGGGTACTGGTTTCCGTGGCGACCACCGTAAAGCACACCGCCCACCCAGGCACCGAACGGGCCGACAAAAAATAGTCGCGTGTCGTCCGCTGGAATCGCGAGAACCACGCGCCGAACGCCGTGATCACGCACAGGTAACCGGCGACGACGACGTAGTCGAGTGGAGACAGGCTAGTGACCACCGGGGCCTCGAAACGCATCGCGGATCATCTGTTGGCGCTGCAGGACCATCGCGTCTTCGCCAATCAGGGCCGCCGCGTCACTAATGATCAGTCCCTCGTCAGCTGGAGGGGCGTGCCGCAGCACCGCAGGCAGGCGGTCACCCGGCACCGTGCGCAGATCGGCGACCGTCCACACGAGAGCGGTACCTGGAAGAGTCGGCGTCTGCGGGCGCTCGGGAGCCGCGGATGCCGATGGCGGCAGTGCCACGGCGTCGACGATCGACAGTTCGCTCCAGCTGCGGGGATCCTCGAAGGTGACCTCCGGAATGTCACGCACGGCTGCCGACAGTCGCAGCGAGGGGCGCAGACCGCGAATGGCGCTGCGAATCCGCATCAGCAACCCCGACACGCGAGCACGCCTGAAGTTGTCCCACGCCTCGGGCGCTTGCTGAGGATAGGCCAGCGGCGACACGATATGCTCCTCATCCAGTCGCGCACGTTCCCCGGCGGTCAGCGTCCGCTGCACGTCACGACGAAACGCCTCGGTGGATGCCACGCCATAGTCTGCGTCCGAGGAAGGAAAGCCGACGGCGTCAAGGTGAAGCCCATCCAGTTCGTAGCGGCTCACCACCTCGCGCGCGATGGCGGCCAGATGCGCGGACGCATCAGGTGAGCCAGGCGAGAGATACAGCCGGGTCGATGCACCTGGCGTCGCTCGAATCCAGCGTGTCAGGCGCCCCAGATACTCAGGGCTGCGCGGGTCAAGCCGACGCAACTCGGCGGCGATCGCACGCGGAACCATCAGCCATTCGGGATGGGTGTAGAGCAGGTGACCGCGGGCACCCGGCAGGGATGCACTGTCGGCCAATTCCGTCAGCGGCAGCCAGGCGTGCACCTGCAGTCCTGCGTCGTGCGCGGCCGCGACGACCGCGCCGAGCGGGTCGTAGCCCGGTGCCAGATGCAGGGGCGTGGCGCGAGGTTCAAGGCTACTGCGGTAATAGGCTTCGCCGAGGTCACGCACCTGCACGAACAACGCCGTGAATCTGAGCCGCCGCGCTTCGTCGACCACCTGTGGCACGACATCAGGGGTCTGGATCAGGGTGGCCGGCACCCGAAGGGCGCGGAGGGCGGGGACCCCGGGCGAATCAGGTTGGGCGTAGACACGTGCCCCGGCCCCCGACGTTGCCATCAGGGCCAGGGCGACAACGATAAATCGACAGAGGGGCACGGAGTCTCGCGAGTGTATCGGTGCCCGTGCGCAACGGTCAACGTCGAGCGCATTACAATGGAACCATGCACGTCGTTGGCATTGATGCCGGGGGCACAAAGACGGTTGCGGCCCTGGCCACACCCGACGGTCAGATTGTGGCGCAGGCGCGACGCGGCGGCGCCAATCTTCGCACCCATGGCGAACTGGCGGTGGAGGTCGTGCTGCACGAGGTCATGGAGGCCGTCGGGGCCTTCGATGACGGCGCACCTCTGGCGGTCTGCGTCGGCATGGCCGGCGTCGACCGCCGCGATGAGGCCTCCACGGTCAGGGGCATTCTCAGACGTCTTGGGTGCAGACAGCGCGTGATCGTGGTCAACGATGCCCTGGTCGCGCTCGTCGCCGGCGCCGACCAGGCATTTGGAGTCTGTGTGGTGGCCGGTACCGGGTCGATTGTCTATGGAGTGGACGCCACCGGACATGCGGCCAGGGCTGGAGGCTGGGGACCAGTGCTGGCTGACGAGGGATCTGGATTTTTCGTCGGACGACAGGCGCTCGCAGCAGTGATGCGCGCAGCCGATGGACGGGGCCCCCGCACCGCACTTGTTCCGGCCGTCCTCAAGCACTACGGAGTCGCCACGCCTGACGCCTTGGTGCAGGCCATCTACGGCGCGACCGACCAGCGACGGCAGGTGGCGTCGCTCGGGCCTGTCGTGGAAGCCGCCCGGGCCGATGGCGACCGAGTGGCCGAGGAGCTACTGGCGCATGCCGCCGACGAACTGGCCCGTGCGGCCCAGTCAGTGGCGGTCCAGCTGTCGATGCGCGGCGACGTCTTTCCATTCGTCCTTGCGGGAGGGATGTTCGCGGCGAGCCCATGGATGGCCCTGACGCTGACGGCACGTCTGGGTGAGGTGGCACCTCGGGCGACGGTAATTCCCGTCCCTGTGGAGCCCGTCCGTGGAGCGGTGGCAGTGGCGAGGGACGCCGGGCGCGGACTGTTCGTGGCACCGGTGTATCGGACACCGCACGTCGACTTGGGGGCGAAATGACCGCGCACGTGTATGCGACAGCCGTCGAAGCGGCCGAGGGGCTCGCGGTCGCACTGATCGAAGACATTCGTCGTCGACCTGATCTGGTACTGGCCCTGCCGACCGGAGCCACACCCCTGCCCCTGTATGCGGCACTGCGACGGGCAGCGCATGAAGGCCCTGACCTTATGGTGCACCTTCGCACATTCAATCTCGATGAGTTTGTTGGTGTGCCGGCCGACGATACGGCAAGCTACCGCAGCTACATGAATCGCGAGCTGTTTCACGCGGCCCACCTGTCCGCCCGCCAGATCGGATTTCTTGATGGCTGCGCGGAGGACCTCGATGAAGAGTGTCGGCGCTACGACCAGCGCATCGCTCAGGCAGGGGGCATCGATGTCGCCGTGCTCGGCCTCGGCAGAAACGGCCACATCGGCTTCAATGAACCCGCAGAGATGCTACACGCACATACGCACGTGGCCGTGCTCGATGAGTCGACGCGACTGGCGAATGCGCGATGGTTCGGTGACGCCGTGAGCCGTGCGCCTCGGCAGGCCCTGTCGATGGGGGTGGGGATCATGCTCGGTGCACGCCGGATCATGTTACTGGCCACGGGCGCAGCGAAAGCCCAGGCGGTAGCGCAGTTGCGGTCAGGGGTGGTCACCACCCGGGTGCCGGCCTCGCTGCTTCAGTGCCACCCTGATGTGACGCTCTGGCTCGACGAGGACGCGGCTAGGTTTTGAGCAGTGACCGCAGACGCGGTTCGATGTCTTCACCGATGGCATCGCGAATCAGGTCCTGGGCTCGACGCAGCCGAGCGGCCGCGCGCGTGTAGGGCAATCCCGTCTTCTGCATGACGATGGCGACCTTGACGTTGCCTTTGGCGCGCTTCAGGAGTTTTTCGGCCTCGTCGGCCTCGAGGCCCGTGGCGACGTGCAGGATACGTCGCGCGCGGTCCCGAAGTTTTTCCGAGCCGATGCGCACATCAACCATCAGATTGCCGTAGGTCTTGCCCACCAGGACCATCGCTCCGGTGGACAGCATGTTCAGCACCAGCTTGGTCGCCGTGCCAGCCTTGAGTCGCGTGGAGCCGGCAATCACCTCGGGGCCGACGGCAGGCGCAATGACGATATCCACGAAGGTCTGCAATTCGGTGCGGGGATCGCACGTCACGAAAATAATATGTGCATCGGCCGTGCGTGCACACGTGAGGGCGCCCCGGACAAACGGCGTCATGCCGCTGGCAGACACGCCGATCACCACGTCCTTCCGCGTGGGCTCAAAGCGGTGGATGGCCCGCACGCCGTCTTCGTAGCTGTCCTCGGCTCCTTCGCGCGCCTTGAAGATGGCGTGCTTGCCCCCAGCCATGATCGCCTGCACAAGTGCGGGCTCGGTCCCGAAGGTCGGCGGCATCTCAGCAGACTCGAGCATGCCCAGTCGGCCACTCGTGCCCGCCCCCACAAACACCACCCGGCCTCCCTTACGCAGTGCCCGGGCGATGATGTCGGCACCGGCGGCAATACGCTCCCGTTCTTTGTGTACCGCCGCCATCACTTTGCGGTCTTCGGCGAGCATCAGGTCAATGATGCCGGTGGGAGTGAGCTTGTCTATATTCAGGGAGGCGGGGTTGATCGCCTCGGTTGGCAGCGCGTGCCATTTCGAGTGAGTGAGCATTAGCAGGGCAATCTTGTCGATGCTAGTGCCGGACCTGAATACTGTCAATGCACGATGCAGTATCCTGATGAGAGATGAGAGGCATTAACCAGTTTCTCGTACACCTCGACGTCGAGCGGCGGCTGTCGTCGCACACCGTCGCGGCCTACGCCCACGACCTCGCGATGCTGGGGGAGTGGGCCGCCGGTCGGCAGCGCGACCCGATGCACCTCGATCGCGCAGAGGTTGACCAGTTCCTCCGCGACATCATGGGCGGAGGGCGGTCGCCGCGGTCCGTGGCACGTCTGGTGTCGTGCCTGCGATCCTATTACCGGTTCCTGGTGCGGCGTGGGCATCGTGACGCCAGTCCGATGGACGACGTGCGCCCCCCGCGGGCGATACGGTCCCTGCCGCGGGTGTTATCCATGGGGGAGGTCGAGGCGCTGCTCGCGGCACCGGATGTCTCGACCCCTCGCGGACTGCGCGACCGGGCGATGATCGAACTGCTGTACGCGACGGGGCTGCGTGTCTCTGAACTGGTCGCCGTGCATCCGTCGGACATCAATCTGGCTGAGGGCCTGCTGACCACTCTTGGAAAGGGACGGAAGGAGCGCCTCGTCCCCGTCGGTGACGAGGCGGCCCGATGGCTCTCGGCCTACGCAGAGCGCGGGCGCCCGGCCCTGCTCGGTCCACGCTCCTCGCCCCGCCTGTTTGTGAACGCGCGCGGCGGCACCGCCATGACACGCGTGGGATTCTGGAAGGCGCTGAAGACCTACGCACGTCCGCTGGGTTTCGCCGGACGGCTGAGCCCACACGTGCTGCGGCACTCATTCGCTACACACCTGCTGGAGCACGGTGCCGACCTCAGGGCCATTCAGATGATGCTGGGGCACGCCGACCTGTCAACCACCCAGATCTATACACACGTGCAGGATGCGCGCCTGCGCACCCTGTATGATCGTAGTCATCCACGCCCGTGACCCGTCGGCTTCTGTTTCTTGTCTGTGCGGTGAGCCTTGTGGCCGCAGCTGTCGGCCTCTCCGGGCTCAGACCCGTACCCATCCTGACCGTCAGCTCCCCGTCGTGGCAGCCAGCCCCGCGGCACCTGCGGGCGGCCTACCATGTGCACTCGACCCTGTCGGATGGCAGCGGTACGGTCGGGGCCATTGCCCAAGCCGCCGCTGACAGCGGACTGGATGTGGTCATCCTGACCGATCACGGTGATGGCACCCGTGTGTCCGCGCCGCGCTACCGGAGTGGCGTGCTTTGTATCGAGGCCGTGGAAATCAATACGGCCGACGGCCATGTCGTCGCCCTCGGGATGCGTCCGTCGCCGTATCCGCTGGCCGGCCCCGCCCGAGCGGTGGTGGAGGACATCCACCGACTCGGCGGCATGGCCATCGCAGCCCATCCCGATTCGCCACGACTCAGCCTGAGGTGGCGCGACTGGACAGTGCCGGTCGACGGAATCGAGTGGCTCAACGCCGACAGCGAGTGGCGCGACGAAGGCGCCGTGGCCCTAGGACGCCTGCTCCTGACCTATCGGCTCGGCCCCCCACAAACGCTCGCGGCCCTGCTTGATCGTCCGGAGCGTACGCTCGCACGATGGGATGCGCTGACGCAGCGCGCCGGCATCGTCGGTCTGGCCGGGGCCGATGCCCATGCGAGACTTAGTCTCCGTGACCACACGCCTGGTCAGGATCCATGGTGGCAGTTGTCACTGCCGTCCTATGGGGCCTCGTTTCAGACGTTCTCGACGCGGCTGGTGCCCGATGGCCCGATGACCGGCGAGGCTGAGACAGACGCGCGCCTTGTGCTCTCGGCCATCGCCAGAGGGCGCGCCTACACCGTGATAGATGGTTTCGCGGAGGGCGGCACCACGGAGTTTCGGCTGGTGAGCGGAACATGGAATGCCGGCATCGGGGGCATCCTGCCCGTGGACGGAACCGTGACAGCGGAGGTTCGAGTGCATGGTCCTCCGGGCACTAGGCTCACGCTGTATCGGGACGGACAGCTATGGCACGAAACCGATCGACTGCAGTTTCAGATCGATGTGCCCTCACAGCCGAGTGTCTGGCGACTCGAAGGGCGCCTGCCCGCGTCGCCTGGGGCATCTCCCATGCCGTGGCTGGTCACCAATCCGGTCTACCTCGACACATATGCCGCGCATCGCCGTGCCGCGGGTGCCTCACCGCTATCCCCGGTGATGCCCATGGGGTTGCCCGTCGCCTCGGGCGTCACCGAGCACTCGCCGACCAGCCAGAGTGCACTGCAGCCGCGCGTGGTCGTTGCCGGGCGCGAGATGAGCCGGTGGGATTTCACGCTGTCCCCAGACACCGCCGCCCCCTTTGCGGCTCTCGTCGTTGAGTCGCTTGATCTTACGGGCACCGACCGGCTGCTGCTGCGTGCGCAGTCCGACCAGCCCATGCGGCTGTCGGTGCAATTGCGTCACCCGAACGCCTCCGGCGATGGTGAGCGATGGGGCAGCAGCGTCTACATCGATGGCACCGACCGGGAATACGACATTCCCATGACCAGCTTCCGACCGATCGGCACCGCGACCGCCGTGCCACCACTCGACCGTATCGATCGTGTCCTGCTGGTGGTCGACACGGTCAATCACCGGCCCACCCATTCCGGACATCTCCTGATCTACCACCTAGCCGCCGGCAAACGGTAGCCGTACAGCGGACAGACCGTGACCTATTTCGGCAGGTTGTAGCGTTCGGCTGTCTCCCAGATCATCAGCGCAATGCCCGCGGCGAGTAGCCCACCGCCGAGGCCCAGCACGCCCAGGGACAGCCGCATGCCGTCTGGCGTCGGCGTCCCGCGCTGGATGGTAGACACGAGCAGGGCAAAGCCAATCACAATCACGATCAGTGCGCTGACCAGCGACGTGGCCGCAATCACCGTGCGGATGGTGTTGCGGGTGCCGGGGACCTCGTCGACCATGTCAGGTACGCACCGTCAGCAGCATCGCGAGGCCCGCCGCCCCGAACAGCAGATTCGGCGCCCAGGCCGCCAGCAGCGGACTCATCACTCCGCTGGCTCCGAGCGCGGCACAGACCGAAATCGTGGTCCAGTACACCAGTGCCAGCGCGATGCCGATGCCGATGCCGTACATCGCGCCCCGGCGTCCGGTTGTGACAGCGAACGGAATGGCGATGCAGGTCATCACCAGCGTGACGAAGGGGAAGGCGGTCTTCCGGTGCAGTTCGACCTCGTGCTCACGCACGTCATACCCGCTTTGCCGGAGGTCGTTGATGTAGGCTTCCAGTTGCCCGTGGTTCATGCGCCGGGGTTCGGGAATCTCGGTCATGAAGTACTCGGCCGGTTCCATCGTGCTTGTCCGCTCGGCAAACGCCTCGAACAGCTCGCGGTCTGTGGCAAACATGCGCCGCCAACCGTCCGACAGCGTCCAGCCAGCCGTCGCCGCCTCGCCACCTGTCGCGTTGAACGTGGCGCGCGCCGCATACAACCGTGACGAGAGCTGGCGTGATTCGGTATCGAAGTCGAATCGAGACACGCCGTTCAGTTCGAGCGTGCTCGGATTGAAGAACTGATAGTGATAGATCTCGCCGGTGCGACCGACCACCCACTTGCGGTTGAGTACATCGAAGGTCTGCGCCGAGCCCCCGCGAATGAGGTGCCGCAGTTCGTCGGCCCGACGATTGGCTATGGCCAGCAGGTGTTCCTCCATAAGGAACAGCACCGCACTGGCGAGGGCAGCACACGCAACCAGCGGCAGGACGGTGCGATAGAGGCTGATCCCGCACGCTCGCATCACGATGAGTTCGCTGTTTTTGGTCAGGATGCCAATCGTGACTAGAGCCGAGATCAGCACCGCAAGCGCAATGATGTAGGCAAGAAACTGGGGCGTCGACCACCAGAGAAACTCGCTCAACTGCGCCAGCGTTGTTTGTCCCTTGAACCACTTGTCAGACAGGTCGATGAACGTGGAAATGTAGAACAGCCCGAGCATGGCCACCATCGTCATGACCAGCACGTGGAGGTAGCGGCGGACCAAATAGCTGTCGAGAATCGTCGGCCTGAGCCAGTGAAGAAGGGCGCCGTGTCGCTCAGCCGCCTGTGGCGAAGCGACGGACGTCGGCACACTCCGCTGGACGCGGCCCCCGGCGTCGGCGGTCATCTGTGCGCCGGGATGGACTCGTGCGCGCATCCACGAGAAGCGCGGCAGTTGCAGCGGACGCTCGATCCCTCGCGTCCGTGACACCAGCAGCCAGATGCCCGCAATTCCGAGGGCGAGATTGGGAAGCCACATCGACAGCCAGGCGGGCAACAGTTTGCCCTTGGTCATGGCCTGGGCGGTGAACATGATCACGTAGTAGATGAAAATGACGCCGATGCCCAGCACGAAGCTGGCTAGTTTGCCGTCCTTGCGGTTCGACACGCCGAGCGCCAGTCCGAGCAGCGCAAAGACGAAACAGGCTACCGGAATAGAGAACTTCTTTTGAATCTCCATGATCGGATTGTGCGGGGACTGCCCGGCGGCCTCGAGTTCACGGATGCGGGCCTGCAATTCCGGAATCGACATCTCGCGCTCGCCGCGTGCCGGCCCGGTACGGGGAAAGACACTTTCAGGATCGAGCGACACCAGCATCCGCTCAAACCGGAGTATTTCATACTGCTCGGGGTGGTTGGTCGTCGTGGTGTGTCGTGCCCCGTCTTCAAGCACCATCTGGATGGTGCGCGCCTCGCGGTCGACGACCATGCGTCCCGAGCGGGCCAGGAACAGGACAGGCTGCGCCGGGTCCTTGGTGTCGGCAGCCAGCACCTGTTGCCAGCCGCCGGTCAGGGGAATGTCGCGGACGTAGAGCACCAGCCCCGGGAAGTCTTCGAAAAAGACACGGGGGCGTACCTCGCCCTCTGCCCGGTCAGCCACAATCTGCAACGTCATTTCCCGGAAGGCCTGATTGGCATCGGGCATGGCGCGCAGCATAACCCACGAGCACCCAGCCCAGGCAGCCAGTGCCAGAAGGGCCACGGGGCGCAGCAGCCGGTAGGGACTGATGCCGCAGGCGAGTAGCACGACGATTTCGCGGTCGGAGGACAGGCGACCGAACGCCACCAGGAGCCCTATCAGCAGCGCCATCGGAATCGTCAGCGCCAGGGCCGAGGGCAGGAGCGTGGTCATCAATCGCAGCAGGACGGGCCAGGGCACGCCCTTGGCGATCATCTGCTCGGCCAGTTCGATGATGAACGGGATAATGAGGATGAAGGTGAAGACCAGAATCGCAATGCCAAACGGAGGCAGCACCTCTCGGATGATGTAGCGGTCCAGCGTCTTCATGTGATGACCTAATTATGATCCGTCTCGCCCTGTTGTGGCACATGCACCAGCCCGATTATCGCGACCCGGCGTCCGGGCAGAGTGTGCTGCCGTGGGTGCGCATGCACGCGCTGAAGGACTATCGCGGCATGGTCGACGTGCTGCGCGAGTATCCCGGGGTCCGGGCGACCATCAATGTGGTGCCGTCTCTGACCTGCCAGCTGCTGGACTATGCCGAGGGGCGCACTGACGACCACCTGCGCCGGGTGCGTGACACGCCGACCGCTGAACTGCACGCCGACGAGCGCGCGTTCCTGCTGACCCACGGCTTTCACGCACCGCATCACCGGATGATTGCGCCACACCCCCGCTACGCCGAACTCTCTGCACGCCGGGGGGAGGGGGAGTCGTGGTCGCTTGACGACGTGCGCGACCTGCAGGTGTGGCACACCCTCGCCTGGATGGACCCCGACTGGCTGCTTCGTGACTCCCGGCTCGCGGCCCTGCGAGCGAAGGGCCGGCAGTTCTCTGAGGACGACAAGGCCACGCTGGCCGCCGTCGAACGGGAGCTGCTGCAGTCGACGATTCCGGCCCTGGCCGACGCTGCCGCGGCAGGGCAGGTTGAACTGTCGACTTCGCCGTTCTATCACCCGATTCTGCCGTTGCTCTGCGATACGGATACCCACCTCGCCGTGCATCCCGAGTCACCGCGACCTGAGCCCCCGTTTCGTTGGCCGCGCGACGCGCGCGTCCAGCTGTCGCGCGCGAGCGGAGCCCACGCGTCGGTGTTCGGACGCCGGCCGTCTGGCTTGTGGCCGTCCGAGGGCGGCGTGTCTGACGAGGTGGTGCAGATGGCGACGACGGAAGGATTCACGTGGCTCGCCTCCGATGAACACGTGCTGGCGCGATCCCTTGGGGAGCCAATGAGCCGCGACCATGACGGTCGGCCCGAACGCGCGGCGCAGTTGTACCGGCCGTGGCACCTGTCGTCCGTCGGCGAGGAGGGCCCGCGACTGGTGTTCCGCGACCAGATGCTCTCCGACCGTATCGGGTTTATCTATCAATCCTGGGACGCCGAGCACGCCGCCGATGACCTCGTGTGGCGCATCCGTGACTCGGGTGCACGCTATGTCGCCCAGGGCGGTCAGGGCGACCCTCTCATCGCAATCGTCCTCGACGGAGAGAACGCGTGGGAGCACTATCCCGACGGAGGCCGTCCTTTTCTCCGCGCGTTTTATGGGCGGCTGCAGGATGCGGGTGACATTGCGGCGGTGACGATGCGGGAGGCGGTGGCCAGCGATGGCCCGGTGCATCAGGTATCGCACCTGGTGCCGGGGTCGTGGATTCACGCAGACTTTTCGGTCTGGGCTGGTCATGAGGAAGACTGCCGCGCGTGGTCGGCGCTGGCGCGGGCCCGGTGGTGCTGGGAACGACGTTCGGCCCTGGTATCGTCGGCAGCGTCTGACCGGGCCTATGAGTCACTGTTGGCGGCGGAGGGCTCGGACTGGTTCTGGTGGTATGGCGATGATCATTCCTCGTCGCTCGATGGGGTGTTCGACGGGCTGTTCCGGACGCATCTGCGACGGGTGTATGAGGCACTCGAGTGGCCAGTGCCGGATGAGTTGCGGCGTCCGTTGGGGGGTGCTCGTTGCGTCGACGGGGATGGTGTGATGTCGCGCGGCTGGTAGGTCGTTGATCTAGGCCTGATTAGGTCAGTTCCAGTAAAGGGGAACCGCGAACCATGCACACAGGATATTTACTGAACTTATTCTTCGAGTCCGATAATAATTATTATGTTAACTTAAGGAACCAAACGTCCCTAGGCAACGGTCCGGCCTAGGTCCCAAGTCCCTCATCACTGCCGCCGCCCCTCCGCAAATCGCTCAAGATCGCCTCCAGCGCCGCAATTACCTCGTCGCGCGACGCCTCCTTCTTCCGGAAACTCAACTTCAGGTCGAAAGCCTTGCTACTTGGTTTGAATGCGAAAACATACGGCTTCGGCCGCCCAGTCCGTGGCGGCGCCACTTCCTTGCGCACCTGTGCGCGAGTGGAATCACCCGTGCGAACCAGGCGCTCCACCAGTGCCAACATCTTCTGGGCGTCGCCCTGCCGCACGATCTGCAAGAGCACAGACCTGCTGTGGATACCGGCCAGACGACACACCTTGCGGACCTCTGTCGGCATGCTGCTTAGGGTCAATAATTCCGTGACCGTGGTGCGCGATTTGCCCAGTCGCTTGGCCAGGTCTTCATGGGTATACCCACATCGCTGCGACAGCGCCGTCAGGGCCTCGGATTCTTCAAAGGCCGTCAGATCCTTCCGCTGGATGTTTTCCACCAACGCCAACTCAAGCATCTCGGCATCGTCGACGTCTCGAACGACCACGGGAAGCTCGGCGAGGCCTGCCTGCGATGCCGCCTGATAGCGGCGCTCGCCGGCTATGATCTGATACCGGGTACCACGCTGTCTCACAATCAGGGGTTCGATGATCCCCTTCTCGACCACTGAGGCAATCAGTTCCGTCAGGTCTCCCATCGCCTGCCGGGGCTGGTCCGGATTTGGGTCGATACTGTCAATCGGCACGATTCGACCTACAGGCACCCCTGACGGGGCCGCCAGTGTTTCGACGTAATGCGCGTCATGGCGCATGCGCAATGTTGCAGGCAGTCCTCGCTTAGACACGGTCCAGCACCTCCTCGCACAGACGGTAGTAATCGGCCGCTCCCGAGGAATCTGGAGCAAAGCTGAAAATTGACTCCCGGTAGGCCGGGCTCTCCTCAAGTCTGACGCTCTTACTGATCACGGTCTTGAACACCTGGTCCCCGAAGACGCTGCGAATACGGTCCTGAATGTCTCTACCGAGGGCCGTCCGCCGGTCGTGCATGGTGATGACGACACCGAGCATCGTGAGTCCTGGATTGGGCCGCTGGCGAACCTTTTGAAAGGTCTCGAGTAGGTCGTCGGTGCCCTCGAGAGCAAAGTACGACGACTGGATAGGCACGATCAGATGGGTCGCTGCCACAAGCGCGTTGATGGTCAACAGACCGAGCGCTGGTGGGCAGTCAATGACGATGTGATCGTAGATGTCGCGGGCGGATGCCAGACGATCCTTCAGCTTGAAAGGGGCGTCGATGTCTCCAGCCATCCGCGACTCGAGCTTGGCCAGCGCAATACGTGCCGGCGCTAGTGAGAGGTTGGGCACATTGGTGTTGACCACGATGTCCTGCAGCGACACGGCGGGATCGGTCAGCAGGTCATACATGTGACGCTCGCACGTGCGAGGGTCGACAAACGACATGCTGCTGTTGCCTTGCGGGTCGAGATCAATCAGGAGCGTCGACTTGCCGCGCATGGCCAGAGCCGCGGCAAGGTTGATGGTGGTCGTCGTTTTTCCGACGCCCCCCTTCTGATTGGCAATGGCAAGAATCATCGGGCAATCACGGGCAGTCTGCAGCATTGTAGGCAGGCCCTGCTGAGGCGTCAAGGGCTGTAGTTGGAACCTCGGCCGGACCCGCCGATAATTCCAAGGGTTTAGTGCCCTATTTTCATTGACTTCTGGACAATGTCGGCCGGCCGACGTGGCTACATTTTGTACTTGCCCATGTCGTCGGGATCGAGTGCCTCGAGCCAGTGCTGCAGTCGTTCGGTATCCTGCTTTTCGCTGGCAATGTCGACGCTCTTGGCCTGCTCCAGCACCTTTGGCTCGACCATGATCGGCGCACGGGTGCGCAGAGCGAGCGCGATGGCATCGCTCGGTCGGGCATCGACGGCGGCAGGGCCTGAGGGCGTGGTCAGGTGCACCACGGCAAAGTACGTGCTCTCAGCGACGTCGCTAATGACGACCTGATCGACTCTGGCCTGCATATCGTCAATGACGTTCTTCAGCAGGTCGTGCGTCATGGGTCTCGGCGTCTGCACGTTTTCGATTTGCAGCGCAATCGCATTGGCCTCAAACACCCCCACCCAGATCGGAAGCACGCGCTGTCCGTCGGCATCCTTAAGGATCACAATGGGCATGTTGGTGATGGGGTCGACCATTAGGCCCTTGACATTCATTTCAATGAGCATGTGCCGTGGCCTCCATCTCGCCCCACACGCTGTTGGGGCCGGCTCGTTTGATCGTCACCCGCACAAGTTGCCCCACCAGCGACGGGTCGCCTGGGAAATTGACAACGGTATTTCCACTCGTGCGGCCCGACAGTTCCCACCCCCGACGACGACTGGTGTGGTCGACGAGAACCTCCACAGTGTGCCCCACAGCCTGCTCGTGCAGATTCCACTGGATGCGTCGCTGCATCTGCTGTAGGGCGACGATTCGGCGGGTCTTCTCCACCTCGGAAACGTCGTCGGGCATGCGCTTCGAGGCCAGTGTGTTGGGACGTTCCGAGTACTTGAAAGAAAAAATGCTGTGGTACTGCACGGCCTGAACCAGAGACAGGGTGTCTTCGAAATCTTCGTCGGTCTCGCCCGGAAAGCCGACGATCATGTCGGTCGACAGCTGCACCCCAGGGATGGCCTCGCGGATACGCGCGATTGTCGCGAGGTATTCGTCACGCGAGTAGCGTCGCCGCATGGCCTTGAGCACGCGCGTCGAGCCCGACTGCACCGGCAGGTGCATGTGCTTGCAGACCTTGGGCAACGAAGCCACGGCCTCAATAAGGCGAGGAGTCGTGTGCCTCGGATGCGGACTGGCAAACCGGATGCGCTCGACGCCTGGCACCTGATGAACGGCCGCAAGCAACGCTGGAAAGTCGCACGCGGGATCATCCGGCGCCTGGTAGTGATTAACGATCTGACCAAGCAGTTGAACTTCCCGACGACCGGATGCTGCCGCCTCTCTGGCGTCCTGAAGAATCTCAGCCTTCGGGCGCATGCGTTCGTGGCCGCGGGTATACGGCACCACGCAGAAGGCGCAAAAATCGTTACAACCCTCGATGATGGTGACGTAGGCCTTCACCGGGTCAGCCCTGCGGGTGATCCCGAGGGGAAAGGACGGCTCATCGTATGGAGTGGTCACGTCAATCACCGGTGCCGAAGTGCGACGCTCCAGATGCGCGGCGACCAACAGCGGAAGCATCTTGACCCGCTGGGTGCCTACCACGAGGTCAATGACGCCAGGCGAGCGCTTGAGAAGGGCCTCACCTTCCTGCTGAGCCACGCAACCGGTGACGGCCACGATGGGATCGCGGCCCGTCTCGCGCGCCATCTCCCGTAACTCACCGAGGCGCGTGTAGAGTTTATCCTCGGCGCGCTCACGCACACTGCACGTATTCACGATGACCAGGTCGGCGTCGCGATCCGAGTCGGCAGGGTCGTAACCAGACTGCTCGAGCAGGCCGGCCATCCGCTCGGAATCATGCACGTTCATCTGGCAGCCGTAGGTTTCGATGAAGTACTTCACGTCGTCTTTCGCCCCCGCGGACTTTCGCCTTTCGTTTTTGGATTCTGTTCGCCTTTCGCCTCGGCTGCCTGAAGCAGTTCTTCGGCGCCCGCCCTGGCCTGCGCCCCGGCGTCGGCGCCTCCCATCATGCGGGCGAGTTCGGCGATGC
The DNA here is from genome assembly GCA_016871195.1 of Acidobacteriota bacterium. Lineage (GTDB taxonomy): Bacteria > Acidobacteriota > Vicinamibacteria > Vicinamibacterales > UBA2999 > VFZN01. The sequence continues at coordinate 96,513 of VFZN01000005.1, forward strand.
GCTCCAGCCGAGTGAGGCGGGCGACCGAAGTCACCGTGCGCCCCCCATCCGTTTGCTTCTGGATCAGGAAATGCGTACGCCCGCTGGCGGCCACCTGAGGCAGATGCGTGATGCACAGCACCTGATGGTGGCGTCCCAGCGCCGCCAGCTTCTCGCCCACGACCGTGGCCACTCGCCCGCCAATCCCGGCGTCAACTTCATCGAAGATGAGGGTCCGCGCCGCGCCCGAACGGCTCGCGTTCCCGGCCGTGAGCGTCTTCAGCGCCAACATCACGCGGGACAGCTCGCCGCCGGACGCGATGCGGGCAAGCGGCCGGGGATCTTCACCGACGTTGGCGGACAGGAAACACTCAGCCGTATCGATGCCGCGCTCGTGCCACTGCGATTCGGCGGGATCAGTCTGCAGCCGAATCTCGAATCGGGCGTGTGGCATGGCCAACTCGGCGAGCTGCGCCTCGAGGGCAGCGGCCCACGCCCGGGCACCCTGTTGGCGTTGAGCCGTCAGGACACGGGCGTCGGCGAGAAACCGCTCCCCCTCCACGTGCAGCCACTCCTTCACCTGGCTGTCGCTCTCGCCCTCCGATGCGAGCAGGGCCTGCTCATCAACCAGCGCGTCGCGCCGAGTGATGACGTCTTCCAGCGAAGGCCCATACTTGCGCTTCAGCCGTTCGAGCAGACCGAGCCGCTCCTCGACTTCCTGCAATCGCTCGGGAGACCCTTCGACGGAGTTGGCGTAGTCACGGATGGTCAGCGCCATGTCCGTCAGTTGGATCTTGAGATCTTCACGGGCGGCCAGAGCCGGCTCAAACCGAGAGTCGAACGTGGCCAGTTCCGCCAACCGCCTCCAGACTCGCTCCAGCGTGTCGAGGGCGGCATGTTCACCGTCGTAGAGGTCGACGTAGCTCTCCTGACACAGCCGCTGGAGCCGGTCGGCATTGCGCAGCACCTGACGTTCGGCGGCGAGGGCCTCGTCTTCGCCGGGCACCAGATGAGCACGCACCAGTTCGCCGATCTGAAACTCAAGGAGGTCGCGACGGGCCTCACGCTCGCGGTCGTCCATCCGCAGACGGTCAAGCCGCTGTCTGAGGGCTAGGATGTGGGTGAATGCCCTTGTGAGGGCTTCTCTGGCGGGCGCGAGGCCGGCCAGCTCGTCGAGAACCATCAGGTGCTGCGCTGGGTCGAGCAGTTGCTGGTGTTCGTGCTGTCCGTGCAGTTCGACCATCGACGAGGCCAGGTTCTTGAGGCCACCGGCCGTGGCGAGCGTGTCGTCGATGAAGGCACGGCTCCGCCCCTGAGCGGTCAGTTCACGCCGGACAACAACTTCGCGCCCGTCGGCGGTTTCGAAGACCGCTTCGACGGTGGCCATCTCGGCACCAGTCCGGATGAGGTCCTGAGCCGCGCGCCCCCCAAGCAGCAGGCCCACGGCCTCGACCAGAATCGACTTGCCGGCCCCGGTCTCGCCGGTCAGCACATTGAAGGCGGAATCAAACTCGACGGCCAACGACTCGATGACCGCCAGATTGCGGATGGAGAGGTAGCGGATCATGGCCAAGGGGGCAACGCCGGCGAGCAGCGGGCGCGTCTTCGCGAACGTGTAATGCTATCACGGGTTTGACAGAATTTCTCGAGGCGTGCTAGCGTTGCACGGTACCGCGCTACTTCCCGGCAGCGCACATCCAATCGAGACGGATTCGGAGGCAGTGCTGTGCCCGCTGCAGCCCCCAGCAGTGATTTTGTCCGCCTGATTGCCGAGGCTAGCCTGGTGTCCCAGGCTGTCCTCGTCATTCTGGGCATCTTCTCTATCGTCGCGTGGGCCGTTATCGGCAATCGACTAACCGCTCTCGGACGCGCCCGACGTCAGTCGGCCCAGTTTCTTCAGGTTTTCCGAACCAGTGCCAAGTTTTCGGATGCCCATGCGGTCTGTCCGTCGCTGTCGGCCAGTCCCCTCGTGGGCATGTTTCAGGCCGGCTACGCCGAGTTGAATGCGCAGTTGCGGACGCCCGCGGCTCACGCGACCCCGGACGCCGCGCCTGCCCGCGCGACCATCCGCAGCCTGAATGCCATCGACCGCGCCCTGCTACGTGCGTCGTCGGCAGAGGTGGCGAAACTCGAGCGGCAGATGACGTTTCTGGCGACCACCGCAAGCATTACCCCCTTCATCGGTCTCTTCGGCACGGTGTGGGGCATCATGACGGCGTTCTCGAACATCGGCGCACAAAAGTCGACAGACCTGTCAGTGGTGGCCCCCGGCATCGCCGAGGCGCTGATTGCCACCGCGATGGGCCTGTTCGCCGCGATTCCCGCCGTTTATTTTTTCAACCATCTCACCACTGGCGTGAAAGCACAGGCCACCGAGATGGACGATTTCGCGCTCGAATTCCTGAATATCTGCGAAAGGAATTTCAGCTAGTGCCGAAAGTCATGGCCCCCGCCGACCCCACTGGAGGCCGACGTGGCCGAGGCCGACGCGTATCGACCTCTCTGTCGGAGATCAACGTCATTCCACTCGTTGATGTGATGCTGGTGCTGCTCATCATCTTCATGGTGGCGGCGCCGATGCTTCAGCGAGGGGTTGAGGTGAATCTGCCCGTGGCCCGGTCGGCTCAGCGGATGTCCGAGGAGCGCCTGTATGTGACCGTACCGGCCAGCTACCGCGACACGGGCAACGTCTATATCGATGATGAGGCCATCCCACGGGACGTGCTAGCGGAACGCGTACGACAGCGGATGCTGAGCCGCGAGCAGAAGGAAGTGTTTCTGAGGGGTGACGGAACGGTCCAGTTGCAGGAACTCATGCAGGTCATGGACCGGCTCAAAGATGGGGGCATCGAGCGCGTCGGCATTGTGGCGATGCCGGCGGAACGCACGCGGGGAGGCCGCTGAGGTGGATGTCGTCTCGGCCGTTCTGATCGGTCGTGGCCGCGACTCGCAACGACTGGCTCCGACGCTGGGGTGGTCGCTGGCACTGCATGCCGGACTGGTCGCGCTGGTGCTGGTCGTGCCTTCGGCCTGGCTGGGTCAGCGCGTCGCTGAGGTGGACGATGTGGTGATGCAGATCAGTCTCGGCGGCGCGGTGGGCCCTCGAGACGGTGGACTCAATACCCTCGGCGGACGTCCCGTGCAGGAGGCCGTCCCCGTGGAGGCCAAAGCCCCGTTCGAGCCGGTGCGGCCCCCGGCGGCCAAGGCACCTGAAATGGTCGAAATCAGGAAGGACGCTCCGCGGCGTCCGCCCAATACGGCAGCGACGTCAGCTCGAGACCCAAAAGGCCGAACGCCGACACGCGGCGCCGAGGTGCAGGCCGGGAACACCGTGGCCCAGACGGCCGGTCGCGGTCAGGGCTTTGGGTTATCGTCAGGCGGCGGAGGCACGGGCGGGTACCTTGACGTGGCCAACTTCTGTTGTCCCGAGTATCTGGCGACCATGATTGATCTCGTTACCAGGAACTGGAGTTCCCGGCAGGGCGCCGAAGGCACGACACTGATGAAGTTTGTCGTCGAACGTGACGGACGCATCGGTAGCGTCGAGGTCGAGAAGTCGAGCAGGGTGCAGGCTCTTGACTATTTTTCTCAGCGGTCCCTGGCTTTGACACGCCAGCTACCTCCCCTGCCAGCGGGATACACAGGCGAGCGCCTGACTGTGCACCTCAGTTTTAGCTATATCCGATAGGACCCATGGCATGACCCTTTTCGAACGAGTTCACGGGTGGCGCGCGACGCGGCGGCCCGGATACGTGGCCCTTGTTACGGCCCTGGCGGCCGGTATCAGCGGCGCCCTGTGGGCCCAGCAGCCTCCGGCCTCGCAGCCCCCCCCTAGCCAGCCCAGTAGCGTCGAGTTGCGCATCACCGGGGAACCCGGCACGCCCCCGCGACTGGCCGTACCGGACTTGATCGCGCTCTCGCCCGACAAAGAAACGCTGGAAGCCGCCACCCTCATCGGGCAGGTGCTGTGGGACGATCTGAACTATGAGCGCGAGTTTTACATGATTCCGCGCGACACCTATCGGTCGATTCCTTCGCCGAAGTCGCTGGGGGACGTCTCGTTTGCGCGCTGGCGTGAACTGGGCAGTGACGGGCTGGTGCTGGGCACGGTACAGAAGGTCGCCGACGGTATTCGCGTCGAGCTGCGCTTGTTCAATGTACGGGCGCAGCAGCACACCTTCGGTCGTGAATACATCGGGTCGGTGGCCAATCCCCGCCTCTATGCCCACACCATGGCGGATGAAATCCACGACTCACAGCGCAGTCTGAAAGGTGTGGCCCGCACGAAACTGACCTTTTCCTCCGACCGCAACCGTGATCCCGTGGCAAATACGGTCGAGCGTCGCGACGTCAAGGAAATCTACATTGCCGACTACGACGGGGCCAACCCGCGCCGCATCACTATCAATCGCAATCTCAACATCACGCCGAACTGGTCGCCTGACGGACGATCGATTGCCTACACCTCCTATCGCCGGACGCTGCCCGATGTGCTGATTTCCAATATCTTCGTCGGGACGCTTGAAGAGCCGACCAAGGGCATCGGACAAAACTTCCTGCCGGTCTTCTCGCCCGATGGCCGGCAGTTGGCCTTCATGTCGACGCGCGACGGCAATTCGGAAATCTACATCGCCAACCGCGACGGCTCTGATCTGCGGCGCCTGACGGACAATCCCGCCATCGACTCGACACCGACCTGGTCACCTACCGGCACGCAGGTGGCCTTCACCTCGGACCGCAGCGGTACGCCCCAGATCTATGTCGTGGGTGTCGATGGCACGGGCTTGCGCCGGCTAACCTTTGAGTCGTATGCCGACCGCGCCACCTGGTCGCCTGCCCCGTACAACGAAATTGCGTTCGCCTCGCGCACCGGGCCTGGCTTCGACATCAAGATACTAAGTCTGGCAGACGGCCTGGTCCGGCAAATCACCTTCGGCGAGGGCACCAATGAAAGCCCTGCATGGTCGCCGAACGGGCGCCACATGGCCTTCATGTCGACGCGCGCGGGGCGTTCGCAGATTTTCACCGTCGATCGCGACGGCCGGAATATCCGCCAGATCACCCACGACGGTAACAATTTCACCCCTAACTGGTCCCGGTAACGTCGGAACCCGTTGCTTCGAAAGACGAGACTTCCCATGACGCGAACCCTTTGGAATCTACTGGCCTCGGCTCTCCTGCTGACGGTGACTCTCGCGGCCTGCGCCAAGAAAGCGCCCACAGTGGAGCGTCCGGCGCCGCCCACGGCTGAGACGGTCACTGCGACCGCCCCAGCGCCCCCGCCGCCGCCCCCGCGGCCAGCGCAAGAGCCCATGCCGGTGCCACCAGAACCTGACAGCATCCGGGCGTCCGATCTACCGGATGACCTCGACAGTCTCAATCGCAGCGGTGTGCTCAAGCCGGTGTTCTTTGACCTCGACAGCAGCGACGTTAATGCGGCCAGTCAACAGGTTCTGCAGGAGAACGCCGAGGTACTCCGCCGCAACATGCGCTGGCAGGTCACCATTGAGGGACACTGCGACGAGCGCGGTACGGCGGAGTACAACCTGGCCCTAGGCGAGCGGCGAGCCCTCTCTGCACGCACCTACCTGCTCTCACTCGGCATTCCCGCCGAGCGCGTGCGCACCGTCAGCTACGGCAAGGAATTTCCATTTGACCAGGGCCACGACGAGGCGGCGTGGTCGAAGAATCGTCGCGCACACTTTGTGATTACGGCAAAGTAACCGGGTAACATGAAGCGCATGACCCGGCTGTTCGGTATCCCGCTTGTTGCCCTGTTCGCCCTGCTGCTGGCGGCTGCGCCGTCGCCTGCCCAGTCGCGTCGCGAAATGCAGATGATGGCCGACATCCGTATGCTGCAGGAACAGACGCAGCAACTGCAGCAGCAACTGACCGACGCGCTCACCATGCTTGCCGAGTCCCTGAAGCAAATCTCAGGGCGTGCTGACGAGCAGACGGGAGCCACCCGCAAGGGTTTTGCCGATCAGAAGCTCGGCATCGATCAGGTGGCGGGCGACCTGCGTGTCGTCAGGGCACGGGTCGACGAAACCAACGTCCGTATCACGTCACTGTCACAGGAGGTCGAGGCGCTGCGGCTCGCCATTCCAACCTATCCCCCGCCTACGTCAACAGAGGCGGCCCTGACTGATCCGAGCGCCTCGCCGGCCGGCATGTCACCGCCTGCCGCCGGGCTTCCCGCCCCGTCACCCGTACCCACGCCGGGTCCCGCTGGCCCCGGTATCTCGCCGCAGCGCCTGTATGACACGGCATGGACCGACTACACGGCCGGACAGTGGACACTCTGCATCGAGGGATTCAGCACCTATCTGCGCAGCTTCCCGCGCAGTGAGGCGGCCGACGACGCGCAGTTTTATATTGGTGAGTGCCAGTACGCGGATGGAAAATTTACCGATGCCCTGGAGGCCTACAACCGGGTCATTGCCAACTATCCCAAGGCTGACAAGGTAGCCGATGCCTATTACAAGCGAGGGATGGCTTTCGAGCGGACGGGCCAGGCCGACAAGGCACGGGAATCGTGGGAACAACTCTTGAAAACGTTTCCAGACGCCGAGGTGGCTCGCCTCGGGAAGCAGAGCATCGACCGGTTGTCGCGCGCCAGGCCCCAACCCTAGCGCGCCAGTCAGCAGACTTCCGCGCACGTGGCGCGGCCCTCGCCGTCAGCAGCGCTGCGGCAGGGTTTTGAGAGAAACGGATATCAGCATGGGCAGCGTAAACCGCGTGATACTTGTGGGACACCTTGGGAAGGATGCCGAGGTTCGGCACCTGCCGAGTGGGGCGGCCGTCGCCAATTTCAGCCTCGCCACTACCGAAACCTGGATGAAAGACGGACAGAAGCAGGAACAGACTGAGTGGCATCGGGTCGCCCTTTTCAGAAACGCCGATTCGGTGAGCCGTTACCTGACGAAGGGCACGCTCATCTTTGTGGAAGGGCGCCTGCAGACCCGCCAGTGGGAGAAGGACGGGCAGAAGCACTACACCACCGAGATTCGGGCCGACCGCGTAGAGTTTCTCGGTGGCGGACGCGGTGGCGGTGAACGCTCGGAGCGAAGTGGCGGCAGCTACGACGAGCCGATGCGCGACCCCGCTCCGGTGACCGACGACGATATTCCGTTCTAGTTCGGACGAGCCCGCCCGCTAGCTCGAACGGCCGTAGCGATCCTCGAGACGGACCACATCGTCGGTCTCGGGGGTCGACACTTCGAACACATCGCTGTCCTCAAGCGCCGTCATCCGGTGCACGGTGGGTGGGGTGACGTGCACCGCCTCGCCTGGGCCGAGTTCCCGCTGCGTCAGCACACCGTCCACCTGCATCTCGAACAGAATCTTTCCGGCGTGCACGTAGATGGTCTCGTCTTTCCGGTTGTGATACTGGAGGCTCAGGGCCTGTCCCTTATTCACGTGAATCAGCTTTCCGACATACCGGTCTGTCTGTGCCCACCACAACTCATAGCCCCAGGGCTTGTCCACACGCTTCATGACGGCTCCAACTGACTCGGACGTGCAGGTCATCTGCACGCACCGTCGCGCGGATCAGGCGCGACCAGGTTGCATAAGTGACGCTCGGAGAGCGTCTTCCAGATAATCGCTGATTTCGGTGGCCGTGGCGAGGGCCAGTGCCTCGCAAGCCATCTGCCGGGCAGCCCCGGCATGCAGGCTGGCAATGGCCTCACGGGCCACGGGCATGGCAGACGGGGCCATGCTGAACTCGCGCAGGCCCAGGCCGACCAGCAATGCCAACAGCGCAGCATCGCCCGCCATTTCGCCGCAGATCGACACCGGAATCGACCGACGTCGTCCCGCGCGGGTGACCAGGCGCAGGAGGCGCAACAGCGCCGGATGCAGCGGCTGATACCGATCAGAGACGCGCGCGTCAATGCGATCGACGGCCATAGTGTACTGAATGAGATCGTTGGTGCCAATGGTGAGAAAGTCGCACTCGGCCGCCATTAAGTCGGAGGCGACGGCTGCCGCAGGCACTTCGATAAGGGCCCCCGACGGCATGCGGGGCACGCCGACCTCGGCGCAGACCTCCGCGAGATGGCGACGAGCCTCGCGAATCTCGTCCACCGTGGTGACAAACGGGAACATGACCCGCAGGTGTCCGGACGACGCCGACCGTGCCAGGGCCCGCAACTGCCGCCGGAGAACCAACGGGTGCGCCAGTCCGAGGCGGAGGCCGCGCAGTCCGCGCCCGCTGCCGTGAATACCGCGGCCGCTGGTCGACATATGGCTTTCGTCAAGGTCAAACGTGCGAATCGTCACACGCCCCGGGGCCACGGTTGCGAGCAGGCGGCTGTACGCCTCCACCTGTTCATCCTCTGAGACATCGTCGAGATGCCGTCCGGCGAGCAGGAATTCCGACCGGAAGAGGCCGACGCCGTCCGCACCAGACGCAGACGCCCGCGCGGCATCGTCAACCCGTTCGATATTGGCCTCAAGCACGACCTCAATCTGGTCTCGGGTTGTGGCACGCCGACGTGTCGAAGGCGATGCCTCCCGCGCGGACGAGACCATGGCGTCTGAGGCCGCCAGCGCTGTCGGGTGAATGGCGGGTGGTTCATCTAGGGCCGAGACCAGCACCGTTCCAGCATCACCATCAACCGTAATCCGCGTACCCGACGCAATGAGACGTGTGGCCTCGACCAGTCCGACGACCGCGGGCACGTGGAGTGCACGCGCCAGGATGGCCGTGTGGTACGTGGGGCTACCCTCCTCGACCACGCAGCCCCGAATGCGCGTCCAGTCGATTTGTGCGGCCAGCGATGCGCTGAGCCCGTCTGTGACGAGGATGGTGGGCTCGGTGACCGCTGCCAGGGCATCGCGGAGCCCCCCTGCGTCGTGCCGAAGGACCATCTGCACCCTCGCCGCCACATCGGCCATATCGAGGCGACGCTCGCGCAGGTAGGCGTCGTCGACATCCGTGAACAGCGCAAGCACTTCCTGTGTCGCCAGGTGCAATGCCCAGGCGGCATTGCAGTACGCCTCACTGATGATCCCGTGTGCGCGCCCGGTCAGCAGCGGATCATCGAGCATCAACCGCTGGGCGTCAAACAGTGTCGCGAGATCGCGCGCAGGCCCCTTGGCCAGCCTGTGCCGCAGGACGTGCAGTTGGGCACGGGCATCGTCACAGGCCCGCTGCAGCACCTGGCGCTCGTGGTCGACGCGACTCTCGTCAATCGCATAGTGCACGATGTCGGATGGCTGCTGGAGCACGAGTGCGACGCCGGTGACCGTGCCCCTCGACACGCCGAGTCCCTGCAGGCGGGTCATGACAGCTCTCCGAATCCGGACGACACCAGGGCTGCCAGTTCGTCGAGCGCTGTGTCGGCATCCGCACCCTCGGCCACGATGGTAATCGTGGCGCCCGAGGCGGCCGCGAGCAGCAGCACGCCGAGAATGCTCTTTCCGTCGACCTGTCGACCGGCGCGTGCCACTGAGATGCGCGAGGAAAAGCGCGAGGCCATGTGGACGAACCTGGCTGCGGCCCTGGCATGCAAGCCGAGGGGGTTGCAGATCGTGACTGCGCGCGATGCCATGACGGAAGCAGCCTAGCGGGGCTCGGAGGCGACCGGTGGCGTCTGCAGCAGTTCCGTCGCCACCCAGATGGCGTGGCGGCCATGGTCGGCCAGCAGGCGGGCAGCCGCCGCGAGTGTCCCCCCTGGGGGCAGCTGTGCCGCCTTGATCAGCATCGCCAGGTTGACACCAGTAACGACCTCGACCTGTCCCGTGCTGAGAAACGTCATGGCGAGGTTGCTCGGCGTCCCGCCGAACATGTCCGTCAGGATGACGACCCCGCCGTTGACGGATCGCACGCGGTCAATGGCTTCCGCAATCGCCCGGCGGGCCACATCGACGTCGTCATGCCAGCCAATCGAGACACCGGTGATGTGCGGCAGGTCGCCCACGATGGTCTCGGCAGCCGTGACGAGCTCAATCGCCAGCTGCCCATGCGTCACCACGACAATGCCCGTCATGCCTGTCGCTCCAGCTCGCGGTGCTTGACCTGCAGCGTCACTCCGCGGCGCTTGCCGAAGCGGGTACGGAGCGTCTCGGCCATGTACACCGAGCGATGCCGGCCGCCGGTGCAGCCCACCGCCACCGTCAGATACGCCTTGCCTTCCGAGACATATTGCGGAATCAGGAACTGTAGCAGGGACGCCAGCCGCTTGACGGTCTGCTGCGTCCTGGGTTGTGCGCGCATAAAGTACTTCACCGCACGGTCACGGCCGGTCTGGGGACGCAGGCGGGCATCCCAGTGGGGATTTTTGAGAAACCGCACATCAAAGACCAGATCCGCCTCGGTGGGCACCCCATAGTGGAAGCCGAAGCTGAGGAACGTTACCACCAGAGGCTGGGCCTGTGGACGGCCCGACACCAGGTCGAGGACGCGGGCCCGTAGTTCATGGACGTTCAGCGTGGTGGTGTCGATGATGTGGTCGGCCGAAGCCCTGATGCCCTGAAGCGACGCGCGCTCCTCGGCCAGCCCCTCGGTCATCGGTCGCTGCAGGGACAGCGGATGCGGCCGTCTGGTCTCGGAAAACCGGCGGACCAGCTCGTCGTGGCTGGCTTCCAGAAAGAGTACCGTGGGGCGCCACGCCGGTTCCTGGCGCAGCTGCTGCAACTGTTCCGGAAAATCCGCCGTAAATCGCGGTTCGCGCATGTCGACCACCACGGCCACGCGCAGCCCTTGGGCGTCACGCTCGCGCGCAAAGTCTGCCATGCCTGGAAGCATCGATACTGGCAGGTTGTCGACGCAGTAATAACCCTGATCTTCGAGGGCATGGATGGCATTCGACTTCCCTGCCCCAGACAGGCCGGTGAGGATGACGAACCGAGAGTGTCGTACGCGTATCACACAGACACCTCGCATGCTTCATCCTCGTCGTGGCCGTCACGGTCATCAATACCGTCGCCCCTGGACAGGCGAGCTTCGAGGGAGGCGGCTAGCTGCCGGGCTGCATGAATGCCACGGTTCCGAAGCAGCTGGTTACGAGCCGCGACCTCGACCAGCGTGGCCAAATTACGCCCGGGCGCCACGGGCATGCGAATCAGCGGAATGCGCACACCGAGAATGTCGTGTGTAATCTCATCGAGTCCGAGGCGATCATATTCATGGGTCGGGTCCCAGCGTTCGAGCTGCACCGTCAGTTCGATGCGCTTCGACACCCGCGTGGCCGCGACACCAAACAGGTCGCGGATGTTGATGAGCCCGAGTCCGCGTACTTCCATGTGGTTGCGTGTGAGCGGCGGGCAGCTTCCCAGCAGCGTCATGTCCTCGCGGCGACGGATCTCCACAGTGTCATCGGCGACCAGTCGGTGGCCGCGGCCCACCAGGTCGAGGGCACATTCGCTCTTGCCGATGCCGCTCTCCCCCAGCATCAGCACCCCGAGTCCCAGAATCTCGAGTAGCACACCATGCACCATCTCGCGCTCGGCGAGGCGGTCGCCGAGCAGCGCCGAGATGCGGCTGATCGCGACGGCCGTCCCTGCGGGCGTGAACAGCAGCGGCAGCCCTGCGGCGTTGGCTTCGTCGATCAGACCGTCAGGCACGCTCCCGCCGCCGCCAACGAGCACGCACGGAATCTCGGCCGCAAAGCACTGAGCAAGCGCCACCCGGCGCCGATCGACGGGCAGCGACTCGAGATACTGCAGTTCGCTCTCACCATAAATGAGCACACGTCCGGGCTGCAGATATGAATGGAAACCCGCCAGCGCGAGGCCCGTCTTCTGGATGGACGGGCTGGTGATGGGGCGGTCCAGCCCCGCGGCCCCCGCGATGAGTTCGAGCGACAGGTCGATGTGCTCGGGATGCGCAGCCAGCAGGCCCCTGACACTGAAGTGCGGCGCTCGGGCAGTCACGGCTAGAACAGCCCCTTGCGCTGGGTCGAGGTCGGAATCCTGAGTTCCTCGCGATACTTGGCCACGGTACGTCGCGCCAACATGAGCCCCTGAGCCTGCAGCAGTGAGACGATCTGGGCGTCGCTGAGCGGTCGCCGCCGATCTTCACCCTCGATGATCTTACGGATACGGTTCTTGATGCTGACTGACGACACGGCATCGCCGTCGGTGCTGCTGATGCCGCTGTGGAAAAAGTACTTCATTTCGAACACACCCCGCGGCGTGTGGATGTACTTATTGGTGACCACCCGGCTCACGGTCGACTCGTGCATGCCGATGTCACTGGCGACATCACGCAGCACCAGCGGGCGCAGATGTTCGACGCCGTGCTCAAGAAAATCGCGCTGGAACCGCGCAATGCTGGTGGCGACCTTGTGAATGGTGCGCTGTCGCTGGTCCACCGACTTGAGCAGCCACAGCGCCGAGCGGAACTTATCTTTCACGTAGGCCCGGGTCTCGTCATTGGTCTCGCCCGACGACTTGTCGAGCAGCCGACGATACGTCGGACTGATGCGCAGGTGTGGCAGCCCTTCATCATTGAGCACAACGACAAATTCGTGTTCGACCTTGGTGATGTACACGTCAGGAATGACGTAGTGCGACGGCTGCGGGTTGAAGCGGCTGCCCGGCTTGGGATCGAGCCGCTGAATAATCTCGATGTGCGGCTTGAGCGCGTCAACGGTTGTGCCCATGCGCCGCGCAATCTCTGGCACCTGGTGATTCTGCAGCAGCCGCAGGTGCATGGCGACAATTTCCTCGACCGGCGTGCTCTCGAGCTTGAGCTGCCGCAGCTGCAGCCTGAGGCACTCCTCCAGGTCGCGCGCCGCAATGCCGACCGGGTCAAAGCCCTGCACAAATCTCAGGACAGCCTCAACGTCTGCTGTGGGCCACGGCCCCATGGCAGCCAGTTCCTCGACCGACGCTACCAGGTAACCATCGTCATTAAGGTTCCCGATGATCGCCTCTCCGATGTCGCGCTGACGATCGGTGTCCGCTTGCATCGACAGCTGCCACTGCAGGTGGTCGGTCAGCGATGGCGTCGTCGACAAGGTGTTCTCGATGGGCGGCAGTTCGCGCACCTCCATCGGCACACGCGAGCGATAACCGTCATCCAAGTAGTCGCCGAAGAAATATTCATAGTCGGCGTCGTTCCAAGTGTCATCCTTCTGTTCGGATGGGGTTGCCTCGGGCTCTTCGCGGTCGGCGGCGGTCTGCGCGTCGGTCGCACGCAGTTCATCCGCAGGCGTCTCTTCGAGCAGCGGATTTTCGACGACCTCCTGGGTCAGCAGGTCGGCCAGTTCGAGCGTCGACATCGGCAGCAGCTTGATGGCCTGCTGCAGCGAAGGCGTGAGAACGAGCTTCTGGGAGAGCCGGACCTGCAGTCGCTGGGTGATGGCCATGTCAGGACTCGTCGCAGGCTAGTCGAGCCGGAAATCTGCGCCCAGATAAATGCGGCGCACGTCCTCGTCAGCCGCCAGTGACTGCGGCGTGCCGTCGCGGAAAATGGCGCCGTCGGTCACGATATACGCCCGGTCGGTAATGCTGAGCGTTTCCCTGACATTATGGTCGGTGATGAGCACCCCGATGCCGCGGGTCTTGAGGTGTCCGATAATGTGCTGAATCTCGGTCACCGCGATGGGATCGATGCCGGCAAAGGGCTCGTCCAGCAGGATGAACCGCGGTGACATCACAAGGGCCCGGGTAATTTCTGCGCGGCGCCGCTCACCGCCTGACAGCGTATACGCGGCCGACCGGGCCACCTGGGTAAGCCCGAGTTCGTGTAGCAGTTCGTCCGCCCGTTGACGGCGATCGGCGCGAGACAGCGGCAGTGTTTCGAGAATCGCCAGGATGTTCTGTTCGACCGTCAGCCCCCGGAAGATGGACGGTTCCTGCGGCAGATACCCAATGCCCTTCCCTGCCCGCACATACATCGGGGCGTCGGTGATGTCGACGCCGTCCAGCAGCACGGCTCCCGAGTCGGGCGGTGTAAGTCCCACGGCCATGTAGAACGTCGTGGTCTTGCCTGCGCCGTTCGGGCCCAGTAGCCCCACGACTTCTCCAGCCCGGACGTTGAGACTGACGTCGCGCACCACCGTGCGGCCGCCATACGACTTGACCAGGTGTTCCGTTTGGAGGGTGGACATCAGAATGGCGCAGTGCCGGGGCACTTGCCCCCGCGGGTCTCGGTGCGAGATTGCTCGTTGCCGTCGACGATGACTCTATCGGACGACCGGAAGAACGTCAAAGTGCGCCCGGATGACTCGTTGCAGGCGTCGACGAATCGGCCCGGGGTGCCCGTAATCTCGTAGCGGGCCTCAGCGGGCCGGTAGACCAGTCGGCTACCGGTGGCCTTCCGCACGCCCAGCAGCACCTGCACGGTCCCCTGAGCGTCGAGCTGTTGCAGCTCGTTGCTGGTCTTCGCCAGCAGCAGCTCGATACGGGACGCCTGCAGGTCGCCGGCGTCGCTATTGAACTGGGCACGTGTCTCGTAGAGCGCCCGCCGTGAGTCATCGGTGTATCGGAACGAATCGGCTCGGCCCAGTGTGGGCTTACCCGCCGTTCCGTCGGTGGTGATAATGCCCAGGGACGTGGTCGCCCCACCCACAGCAGACAGGTCGCCCCTGGCCTCGTCGAGCGTGATGGTGTCGGCCTGAATGACAGTCGCCCCCTGCAACATGCGGGCGGCCCCCTTGAATACCGTCGTGCGCGCAGTTTCGTCGTACGCCACGTCAGCGGCCAGCACGTTGACGACGTCCCCGTCGGTCAGCAACCCTGGGCGCTTCCCTGCCGACTGACGGCCGCGACTCGGCTGCAAGGTGCTGCGCACCCGCCCGGTGGCTGTCATTTTTCTGGGCGAGAGGGTCATGTCGATGGCGTCGGCGTCGATGCGCAGCGTGTCGTCGCTGACGCTGGGCGAGGTCCCGCCGGTTGCCCCTCGCAGCGTGAGCGTTCCCGCCACCAGGCCGTATGTCGCGTCGGCACTCTGCGCGCGCAGCGCCCCGTCCTCGAACAGGAAGCCGCCCGAGAACCGGCCCTCTTGGAGCGACTGGCCCGATGTGTCGAGCGTCGCGTCCAGCGTTCGGGCGCGTGCAACCCGGGGACCGCGCCCCTGGGTGGCGGCCTCGAGGAACTCCACGGCGTCCTGGAAGCGCATGGTGTTGAGTCCCATCCCCGGCGCCCCCGACCCGGTGAGCTTCCCGGCCCGAATGGCCCGGGACGGCGAGCCGCTCCCGGCCGGAAGGCGCACCGCCACACGGTTATTCGCGGTGAGCGCGGCGATTCCGCCATCGGCACCCATCTGCACCTCGATGCTGCTCCCAGACAGCAACTGGCCCCGTGTGTAATCGGCCGACTCCAATTCGATCGAGGCCTCGCCGACCAGCGTTGCCACCTGCAGGGTACGACCGTCGTCGCCATAGGTCAGGTTGATGTCGGTGGCCTGCATGCTCCGCAGGGCGCCCATCCCGATGCCGCCGGCGATGCGGGCGTGGCCTCGCAACTCGATGATGTGGGGCTCGTCTCGCTCGGGTAGCAGGTACACGGTCGCCTCATCGGCTTCGATGGTCTGCCCCTCCCGCTCCATCCTGACCGTGCGCTCGAAGCGGAAGTAGCGTTCGGTCCGCGCAAGCCCCGCAGACCCGGCGGCCACATCCAGCGCCGGCCCTGCATCATCGTCGCCGTCGAGGCGGACCAGCGCCTGATCAAGCAGCCACACCGTGTTCCGGCGCTCGTCAAAGGTGAATCCGATGCCGGCCCCTGACATGCGGTTCCGCTGGAATTCGACCGGCCCTGGGGCCTGCACGATCCGCTGCGCCTCGGAAAAAGACGCGCGGTCGGCTGTTGCCGTCAGGCCGTCACTGGCCGTCATCCTGACGGCTCCCGACAGCTCGTAGCTGGCACGCTGGGCGCCCAGTCGCGCTTCTGCCGCGGTGACATCGAAGGCCCGTCCGCCCCTGCTGGCCACGTGAATCTTCACCTCGCGCAAGGCGGTCTGGCCATCATCGTAGGCGACCTGACTGGCACACTCGACCCTGACATCACGGGTGCTGCCCTTCAGTTGTAAGGCATCGCACCCCAGCGTCTCGATCACGGCTCTGGGGTCAATGCGATCGAGACCCGGAGGGGCCAGACGCACGTCCCTCGGCCGCAGCCCGTACGCGATGGCGCCGGCCAGACCAATGGCGAAGAGGAGAACCAGCATCCGGAGGGTTCGACGTGACACCACCCGATTGTACCAGCCTGCCGGAGTAATCACGGTAGTCCCTCGCCGAGCAAGGCGGAGTCGTCGGGACGTCTGACATGGCGATGCTCAAGACGATACCAGCCGAAGTTGAGGAGCAGGCCTACGTGATAGGGACTGGCCACGACACAGTGCCGCACGTGGTCGACGTCCGGGTCGCACAGCGATGCAGCGGCCCTGACCTCGACCAGGACTTCGTCGAAACAGAGGAAGGCGAAGCGACCGCACCCGCGAAGCGCCTGTCCCTTGTAGTAGACGGCGTATGCGACGTCGCGCTCGAATGGAATCGCTCTGCGCAACAATTCCGTAGCCAGAGCTTCCCGGTAGAACTGGTCAGGGAACGCCGGGCCGAGCGTGCGACGCACTTCCATCGCGGCACCGACGATGACGAATGTTCGGCGGTCGTGACCGCCGTGAATAGATGCGAGCGACATGCACACTTCTGCATTGCAAGCACGGTGCCGAAGGTCTCACGCAGGCAAACCCGTCCCGGCAGACGTCCAGCGCTGCAGGAATCTCCACCTGCATCGCAGACTGCGGTGGCAGATGCTGCCGGTGCTACAGGGGGGTGCGGACGTGGGCCAGGTCGAACATGCCGCTATAGGTCTCGTCAACCGCCTGTCCGAGCACCCGACGTCCCAGGTACTCGCCCAGCACGGGACCGTGCTTGAAGCCGTGCCCCGAACCGCCGCCGGCCAGCAGCACGTTTGACATGTTGGGGTGCTGGTCAATCAGGAAGTGTTCGTCGACGGTGTTCTCGAGCTGGCACACCCGGGTTTCGATGACAGGCTGTCCGCGCATGGCGGGGAATCGCTGCGCCACATACTCGTACGCGCGTCGCACGTAGTGGGGCGTGACCACCCGCTCGTCGGAGTCGGGATCCATCTCGACGGCCCCTCCCACCGGACACACCTTCAGGCCCCGCCGGTCGAAATCCGGGAAGCCGTAGTAGCTCGCCTCGGAGAATACCGGAAGGTTCGGCCATGAGAACCGGGTATCGCCTGGGGGCGGCCCGAACAGAAACACCTCGCGCCGCGGCGTATCGAGCTTCGGTGCGACGATGGTCGGAAACATCTTCCGGAGCCACGAGCCGCAGGCGAACACAAACTGGCCTGCCGACAGGGTGCTGCCGCCGTCGAGGGCTAGTGCGGTCATACGGCCGGATACCGGCGGCGTCGGCATCGCCCTGATGATGCGCAGCGTGCCTCCCTTCCGCTCGAAGGCCTCCCCCACGGCAATCAGCGCCTCGCGTGCGCGAAGCATAGCGGCATCGGGCTCATACAGGCCGATTTCCATGCCGACCGGGTCGAGCTGCGGCCATCGCTGGCGGATGGCATCGGGGGTCATGCGCTCGATCGGGCGGTTGAGGCCACCGAAGATGCGCACTTGCGCGTCGTGTTCCGACGTCCACCGCGGGGCCAGTTGCAGTCGGCCCACTGTATACATGAGCCTCCGGCCAAACTCCCGTTCACGCACCGTCCAGCGCCGCATCGCCTCGACAGCCCACTTCGAATAGGCCTCGCGACTGCCGTAACCTGCGCGAATCTGTCGGGTCTCGTCACCGGAGGTCGACCGCGAGTTTCCTGGTCCGTAGCTGTCGAGCAGCGTGACGCGAGCGCCCTGTTCACGCAGCCAGAGCGCGGTCCACGCCCCAAACGCACCTCCCCCGACCACGGCGACATCAGGCAATCCCGCGCTGATGGCCGGAGCCTGCGCAGGAGTGCTCTCGGCGGCGGCGGGCAGCGAGGCGGCCGTAAGGGCCGCACCCGCGCCAGACAGGAACATACGACGATTCATGGATGACATGCAGTCTCCTTACAGGGCGGCGCGGAAGTCATCAACCCTCAACTCGATGTGCTTCTCGCCGCGGAATTCGTTCTCTTCGAGGGTGTACGCCAGTTCGAGGGCCGTGGCGCTTTCGGTCAGGTCGGCTTCGCGCTCGACCCCGTTCCACTGGATGCCCCGGAATCGCCGCCCCTGTTGCTCGAAGGTCGCCTTCCAGTGGCGCTCCTTGAGCCGGCGGGGGCCGTCGACGACCGACACCGGTCCGGTGACGAACCGCGGCCGGTGATTTCCCTGACCGAACGGAGCCAGGGTGGCCAGTTCCCGCAGAAGCCGGTCGGAGATTGCCTCGAACGGCAGAGGGGCGTCGACCCACAACCGGGGCCTGAGGTCGTCAGGTTGCAGTCGGGCGTTGGCGAAGTCGTTGACAGACGAGCGGAACTCGCGGATGCGGTCGGTCTCAAGCTGCAGGCCAGCGGCCTGTCGGTGGCCGCCGTAGCGGCCCAGCAGGGGCGCGCAGGCGTCGAGGGCGCTCAGCATGTCGAAGCCCGGAATACTGCGACACGACCCGTGGGCCTCTGCCCCGTCCGTGGAAAGGACAATGGCGGGTCGGTGAAAGGTTTCCACCAGCTTTGACGCCACAATTCCGATGACGCCGCGGTGCCATCCTTCGCCGGCCACCACGAGGATGGTGCGGGCGCCCACCTCAGGATCGGTCTCGACGAGCTTACGTGCCCTCGCGACGATCTCTTGTTCTTCGGTCCGCCGGCGGGTGTTTTCCACATCCAGCTGTGCCGCAAGCGCCGTCGCTTCCTCGGCGAGAGCCTCGTCTGAGGTCAGCAGCAACCGAGCGGCAATATCGGGTGTGCTCATCCGCCCCGCCGCGTTGATACGGGGCGCGATAACAAACGAGACATGGTAGCTGTCAAGCCTCTTGCCGGTGAGTCCTGCCGACTCGAGCAGCGCTCGCAGCCCCACCTTGTGCGGTCCACGGGAGAGCATGTCGAGGCCGAGACGCGCGATCACCCGGTTCTCACCCACCAGCGGTACCATGTCGGCGAGCGTGCCCAGCGCAGCAATCTTGAGGAAGCCGGCCACCCAGGCCGACCGCCCCGCTCGCTGGCAGAGGGCCTGCACCAGCTTGAGCGCGACACCCACGCCGGCGAGATTCTTGTCGGGATACCGGCAGTCGTGACGTCGTGGATTGACCACCGCATCCGCGGGTGGCAGGGCCGCATCGGGCTCGTGATGGTCGGTGATGACCAGGCCCATGCCGAGTGCGGCGGCGTGGCGCGCGGCCTCAGCGCCGCGAATCCCGCAATCGACCGACACGACCAACTGCACGCCGTCGGCCTTCAGGCGATCGAACGTCGCCGGCTGCAGGCCGTAACCATCGCGCAGCCGTTCTGGCACAAAGTGCACGACATCGGCACCCAGCAATTCGAGGGTGCGGCGCAGGATGACGGTCGAGGTGATCCCGTCGACGTCATAGTCTCCGTGGATGGCGATACGCTCACGACTGGCGATGGCCGCTTCGATGCGGGATACGGCGCGGTCCATGTCTGCCATCGCAAACGGGTCGTGAAACTGGTCGAGGGCCGGGTGCAAGAAACGGTGGGCGTCGGCTGGATCGGTGATGCCGCGAATGGCCAGCAGGCGGGCCGTCACCGGCGAGAGGCCCAGGGCCTGGACGAGCGTGGCGATGTCGGTCGTCGACGCCTCGTGCGTGAGCCAGAGGCGAGGAATCACTCGTCGGCGCCTTCGATACCGATCAGGCCGATGGCGCGGAACTTTCCATAACGCGCCTCGAGTCTGGCATCGCTGTCCATCTCCTGCACCTGCCGCAGCGCCCGGTCGAGGGCGACATCGAGCAGGGCGGCAGCCTGCGCCGGATCCGTGTGCGCACCGCCCACCGGTTCGGCCACGATTTCGTCGATGATGCCGAGGCCCAGCAAATCGGGTGCGGTTATCTTCAACGCCTCGGCCGCCTCTACCTTTTTCTTCGCGTCGCGCCACAGGATGGCGGCACACCCTTCCGGCGGAATGACGCTGTACATCGCAAACTCGTGCATGAGCACGCGGTCACCCACGGCGATGCCCAGCGCACCGCCACTACCCCCTTCGCCGTGCACCACGATGATGATGGGCACATCAAGCACAGCCATCTCACGCAGGTTGAGTGCGATGGCTTCGGCGACACCGCGCTCTTCACTTTCGATGCCGGGGTAAGCGGCTGGCGTGTCGACAAAGCAGATGACCGGCCGCCGGAACTTTTCGGCCAGCTGCATGAGGCGCAGGGCCTTGCGGTACCCCTCGGGGCGAGCGTAGCCGAAGTTGCGGAAAATCTTCTGCTTGGTATCGCTGCCCTTCTGGTGCCCGACCACGAGCACTCCGGTGCCCTTGTAGTCGGCCATGCCGGCGACGATTGCGTTGTCGTCGGCAAAGCGGCGGTCGCCGTGCAGTTCCACAAAGTCGGTGAACAGACGCTCGACGTAATCGAGCGTGGTGGGACGCGCCGGATGCCGCGCCACCTGCACCCGCTGCCACGCCGTCAGGCTCCGATACAGATCGCCCCGGATGGCATCGATACGGGCCTCGAGACGCGAGATCTCACGATTACGGTCATCGGTGGACGGCAGCATCGAGAGGGCTTCGATTTCCTTGAGCAGGATGTCGATCGGGGCTTCGAATTCGAGCAGTTCAGCCATGGTCAGTGGATATGCACGCTTCCGGGGCCGCACAAACGTTCGACGGCGGCCACAAACTCCTGCGAGGGTCGCACGCGGATGGCGACGTTCACGTCGAGGGTCACCACCTGGGGCGCCGCCTGCGGTGCCCCAGGGACAGCCACCTCGATGGCCAGAGGGCGGTCGCCGCGATGCCCGGCCACCACATCCCAAAGTTCCGCTATCGTCTCACGACCGGTGTCGGCCTTCAACCGAATCCGCACCCCACGCGACAGCCGTTCTTTCAGCTGCCCCAGGGGCAGGATCTCGCTGGCCTGCAACCGAGCCGACTCTTCGTCACGCTCGAACTTTCCCCGCACCAGCAGCAGTGCCCCGTTGTCGCACGCCCCACGGTACCGGGCATAGGTCTCGGGAAAGACCACCACTTCCACCGTGCCCTGATGGTCTTCGAGCGAGAAGACGCACATGGCATCACCCTTTTTGGTCTTCAGGGGACGGAAGCCCGACACGATGCCGCCGACGTGTACATCCTCGATGACGACTCGCCCCGGGGCGCCGTTCTGCCCTTCAGGCACGTCGTCCAGCGTCAGGTCGCCGACCGTCTTCGCCCGGAATGCTCGGAGGTCGGCGGCATGCTGATCGATGGGATGCCCGCTCAGATACAGTCCCAGCGCTTCCCTTTCATGCGCCAGCAGCGCCAGCTGTGCCCATGGCTCGGTCGCCGCCAGCTTGATCATCATCACCCCATCGTCGCCGCCGCCGAAAAGGTCGGCCTGACCGCGGTCGCGGTCGCGCTGCGTGCGGCTGCCATGCTCGATGGCGCTGTCGATGGCGCCGAAGAGCGTGGCCCGTCCAGTGGTTAGCGGCACGCCGGCAGGAATCAGTGAATCGCAGGCCCCCGACTTGACCAGGGCTTCGAGCACGCGCTTGTTTACCAGACGCAGGTCGAGCGCCTCGCAGAACTGATGTAACGAGGTCACACGCCCACCCTGCGCGCGCACCTCAAGCATCGACTGGATGGCCCCTTCCCCGAGTCCCTTGATCGCCGTCAACCCGAACCGCACCCCTTCGGGAACCACCGTAAAGTTGAGCTGGCTTTCATTGATGTCGGGCGGTAGGACCCGGATGCCGCGGTCGCGGCACTCGGCGATGTAGAGCGCCAGCTTGTCAGTGTTTGCGGCTTCAATCGTGAGCAGTGCCGCAGCAAAGTGCCGGGGATAGTTGGCCTTCAGAAACGCCGTCTGATAGGCCAGGAACGCGTAGGCCGTCGAGTGCGACTTGTTGAAGCCGTACCCCGCGAAGTATTCCATCAGGTCGAAGACTTTCGTGGCCTTCTTCTCGTTGACGCCTTTCGCCGTGGCGCCGGTCATGAACGCCTCGCGCTGCTTGGCCATGACCTTGGGATCCTTCTTGCCCATGGCCTTGCGCAACACATCGGACTGCCCAAGCGAGAATCCCGCCAGCTCCGTGGCAATACGCATCACCTGCTCCTGATAGGCGATGACGCCGTAGGTGTCAGCCAGAATCGGCAGCATCTCGGGCAGTTCGACGTTGACCTCAGCCTTGCCGGCTTTGCGCGAGATGTAATCGTCGACCATGCCGCTCTTGAGCGGACCCGGGCGATAGAGCGCATTCATCGCAATCAGGTCGTCGAGGCGCTGAGGCCGGGCCTTGCGCAGGATGTCACGCATGCCCGAGCTCTCGAACTGGAAGATGCCATAGGTCTGGCCGTCCTGAAACAGCTGATAAGACGGGCCATCATCGAGTGGGATGCTGTCGATGTCGAGCGCGATGCCCTCAGTGCGGCGAATCTCCGACAGCGCATCCTGGATCAGCGTCAGCGTACTGAGTCCGAGGAAGTCCATCTTGAGCAGCCCGACGCGCTCGACCTCCTTCATCGCCCACTGGGTCGTGATTTCATCGCGGTTGCTCTTGAAGAGCGGCGCATAGTCGGTGATGGGCCCAGGCGCAATGACGACGCCGGCGGCGTGAACCCCGGCGTTGCGCGACAGGCCCTCGAGGCGCTTGCCCATCTCGAGCAACTCCTTCACCCGTGGGTCCTGGTCCTTCATCTGCCGCAGCACGGGATTTTCGGCCAACGCTTTGTCGAGCGTCATGTCGAGGGCCGCCGGAATCTGCTTGGCGATGCGGTCGACATCTGCGTAGGGCATATCCATGGCGCGGCCGACATCGCGTACCACGGCCTTGGCCTTCATCGTGCCGAACGTGATGATCTGCGAGACATTCTCGCGCCCGTACTTCCGCGTCACATACTCGATCACCTCTCCGCGCCGACGCTCGCAGAAGTCGACGTCGATATCGGGCAATGAGACACGTTCGGGGTTGAGGAACCGCTCGAACAGCAGGTCGTAGTGCAAGGGGTCCACGTCGGTGATTCGGAGGGCCCACGCCACCAGGCTGCCTGCGGCTGAGCCGCGACCCGGCCCCACCGGAATGCCCTGCTCTCGCGCGTAGCGGATGAAGTCCCACACGATAAGGAAATAGCCCGGATACCCCATCTGCTTGATCATGGCGACCTCGTAGGTGAGGCGGGTCTCGTAGTCGGCCATCGGGTGGCGCAGCGCCCCGTCAGCTTCGAGCTGCAGCAGGCGCGGCAGACGTTGAGCGAAGCCGCGGCGCACTTCATGCTCAAAGTAGCCATCAAGCGTAAAGCCGTCGGGTACCTCGAAGTTCGGCAGATGGTTCTCGCCCTTGGGAATCTCAACGTGGCAGCGTTCGGCGATGAGTAGCGTGTTGCTCATCGCCTCGGGATAGTCCCCGAACACCTGCGCCATCTCGTCTGCCGACTTGAGATAGAACTGGTCGCCGTGATACCGCAGGCGATGCGCGTCGTTGACGCCCTTGCCGGTGCCGATGCACAGCAGGATGTCGTGAGGCTTGTCGTCGCCGTGCTTCAGGTAGTGCACATCGTTGGTGCACACCAGGGGCATGCCGAGGTCTCGGGCGATGGGCAGCAGTCCGTTGTTGACGATGCGCTGTTCCTCGATGCCCTGATACTGCATTTCGAGGAAGAAGTTGCCTGCCCCGAGAATGTCCCGGTAGGTCGCGGCAGCGGCGAGGGCCTTCTTCGGATTTGGCCCCCGCACCTCGGTGGCCACCTCTCCCTTCAGGCAGCTCGACAGGCCGATCAGCCCTTCGGCGTGCCGGGCCAGCAGGTCTTTGTCGATGCGGGGCTTGTAGTAAAACCCTTCCATGTAGCCGGCCGACACCAGTTTAATGAGATTGCGATAGCCGATGTCGTTTTCGGCAATCAGCACCAGATGGTTGGCGGTTTCGCCAACTGACCCACTCTTGTCGAAGCGACTACCGGGCGCCACATACACCTCGCACCCCAGGATGGGATTGAGGCCGCGACTGCGGGCGGCGTCGTGAAACACCACCGACGAGAACATGTTGCCGTGCTCAGTGACGGCCACAGCCTTCTGCCCCAGCGCCACGGCCTGGTCGAGTAGTTCATCGATCCGGCAGGCGCCGTCGAGCAGCGAGAACTCGGTGTGCAGGTGCAGATGAACGAAATCGCGAGCCACGATCCCTCACTCCCACTCGATCGTCGCTGGTGGCTTTCCCGAGATGTCGTAGACCACGCGGTTGATGCCGCGCACTTCGTTGATGATGCGGTTCGAGACGTGTCCGAGCAGATCGTGCGGCAGGTGTGCCCAGTGAGCCGTCATGAAGTCACTCGTCTGCACGGCTCGGAGTGCGACAACGAATTCGTACGTGCGGCCGTCTCCCATCACGCCCACACTCCTGACCGGCAGGAACACGGCAAAGGCCTGCGACGTCAGGTCGTACCAGGAGCGCCCCACATCGGCTGGGGTCACGCGACCGGCTGCCACGTCTCGCTCGGTGGCCAGCGTCGACCGGAGCGCATCAATGAAGATCGCGTCGGCGCGACGGAGGAGATCGGCATAGTGAGGTCGCACCTCACCCAAAATACGTACGCCGAGTCCTGGCCCCGGGAACGGATGCCGGTACACCATCGCACGCGGTAGCCCGAGTGCGACTCCCAGTTCGCGAACTTCGTCCTTGAACAGGTCGCGCAGCGGTTCGAGCAGCGCCAAGTGCAGGGTGTCGGGCAGCCCGCCGACGTTGTGATGGCTCTTGATGGTGGTGGCCTTTTTCGTGGTGGCCCCCGCCGACTCGATGACGTCGGGATAGATCGTGCCCTGGGCCAGCCACCGTGCCCGTGCGCGCTGCGCGGCCTCTTCCTGGAACACATGCACAAATTCGCGCCCGATGATCTTGCGCTTGGCCTCGGGGTCAGTCTCACCGGAGAGCGCGGCCATAAAGCGCTCTTCGGCATTGACACGGACGACGCGCACGCCCAGCAGATGCCCGAAGGTCTCCATGACTTCGTCACCTTCACCGAGGCGAAGCAGGCCCGTGTCAACAAAGATGCAGGTCAGCTGATCCCCGATCGCCCGATGAATCAGCGCTGCCGCCACTGACGAGTCCACCCCGCCCGACAGGCCCAGAATCACTTCATCGTCACCAACCTGCGCGCGGATGGCCTTGACGGCTTCGACGATGTGGTCGCGCATGATCCAGTCGGGCCGACAGCCGCAGATGTCGCGCACGAACCGCTGCAATATGGTCGCGCCCTGCGGAGTGTGTGTCACTTCCAGATGGAACTGCACGCCGTAGAGCCTGCGCGACTCGTCGGCCATTGCGGCGATGGCACAGCTGCCTGTCGAGGCGACCACCGAGAATCCCGGGGGGGTCTCGACGACCTTGTCGCCATGGCTCATCCAGACCCGCAGGTGACCGGGCCCGACGACCTCGTCACTGATGCCCTCAAAGAGGGGCGAGGGCTGAGCCACGGCCACCACGGCGTGGCCGAATTCACGCACGGAGCCCTTCTCAACGCGTCCCCCCAGCTGCTGTGCCATCGTCTGCATGCCGTAGCAGATGCCCAGAACCGGCACGCCCAATGAGAACACCCAGTTTGGCGCCCGATCGGTCGCTTCTTCGTAGGCGGACATATGACTGCCCGACAGGATGACGCCCCGCGGGGTGAGCCGCGTCACGACATCGGCCCCGACATCGGAGGCGTGCACTTCGCAATACACATGCGCTTCGCGCACACGCCTAGCAATGAGCTGCGTGACCTGGGACCCGAAGTCGAGAATGAGAATGGAATCGTGCGCCACGGTGAGTGAAAATCCGCAGGTATTATAGCGAGTGATGTTCTGGCTACTCACGGCACTGTTGCAGGCGGCACCCGCCTCACCGGCGGCGCCCGCGGCGACTCAGGTGCTGGACCCCCGCTGGACCGTCTCGCTGCCCGCCGCCCCGGCACAGGGCGCCGGTTATGATGCCACCACGGCCTATGTCGCCACACGCGAGGGGCAGCTCGTCGCGATCGACCTTGAACGCGGAGCCATCCGGTGGCAGCGCGAGGTCGCCGAGGCGACGGTACCCGATGCCGGCGCGGGGCTCGTCTTCGTCGGCAGCCGTCAGACAGTGCTGGCGCTGGACGCCGTGTCCGGGGAAACGCGATGGCGGCGCGCGTTGCCCGGAGCCGTGTCTTCAGTGTACTTCGACACCGGATGGCTGCTCTGCGTGGCTGCAGACGGCTCCCTGTATGCGCTGCGCGCAAATAATGGCGAGGCCATCTGGAATACGGCCCTCAGCAGCCGCCTGGCGGTGGCCCCTGCCGCCGGTCTCGACAGGGTCTACGTCGGGCTTGCTGACGGGCGACTGGTCGCGCTTGCCCTGGCCACGGGTCGGGTCGTCTGGAGTCGTCCGATGGGGCACCGCATCACGGGGGTCAGTGCGGTGGCGGATCAGCTGATAGTGGGCACCGCCGGGTCGGCGAACCGTGCGGTCTACAGTTTCGACCTCGTGCGCGGCGATCAGCGATGGCGGTGGCGGGTCGGGGGCGACGTGTCCGGGTCCGCGTCGAGCAACGGTCGACTGATCTTCGTGGCTTCGCGCGACAACGTCGTACGCGCACTCGACTCCCGGTCGGGCACGCTGCGATGGAGCGCCGACCTGCCCGCACGGCCACTCGGCGCGCCGGTACTGATTGGCGACACCGTCCGTGTCCCTCTGGCCTCGTCCGTGGCACTGTTTGAGGCCACGACCGGCAAGGCGGTCGGCACGGTCGCGGCGACCGGCGACCTCAACGAACCGCCCCTGAGCCGCACCGGACGACCGACGGGGGCGACCCTGGTGGCCATCACCCGTGACGGTGTGATCTCGGGCTTCGGGCGTCGTATCGAACCACCGACCGCCCTGCTCACCGACCTGCCCGGCGCGCGCGCGCGCCCTTAGCCGACGGCTGCAAGCTGCGTGTCAGCCGTGTTCGTCTGCATGTACAGATGCACACAGGCTGCTGCGCCAGTCACGCTGATGAACTGGAATACGAGACCACGCAGCAGCCAGGCCATCAATTGCAGTGGCAGGGCGGCCACGCCCAGCAGGGGCACGAAGGCAATCAGGCCGAGCGCCACCGTGGCCAGCAGTGAGCCGAGGGTCGCCAGCAGCAGGAGGCCGGCAATCGCACCGAACAGGCCCAGTGCCAGCAGCGCCCGCTGACGCAGCGATCGCCAGACACGCCGCAGCGATTCGGCGACGGGTACGCCGTCGACGGCCAGCACAATCTGGGCAAACAGATACACGAAATTGACCAGCGTGATACCGGCGAAGGTGAGAGTGGACGCTGCCGTCACCACCACGCGGTTGTCAAAGGACGCCTGAGTGGGCCCGAACAGTAGCGCGATGGCCACCGCTGACACTGTGAGATAGGCGGCTCCGAGCAGCAGGCCCAGCGTGAGATACCCGCGGAACAGCCGCCGCATGCCTCCCAGGAGCCGACTGATGGACACCTGAAACGCCGATGCAAGGAGCTCCGATCGTAGCGGCGGCTCTTCAAGGGGACCGGCGTGCCGCTCGGCTGCCACCAGTACCCAGACCGTCGCCGCCTTGACGCCGAACATCAACACCGAACCGCCCAACGTGACAATGCCCAGCGCTATCACAAAGGCCACGAGGGCTGTCGGTTGGGCCAGTAAGGCGCCGATGAGCGCGGGAATCGCTTCGCCATATTCCATCTGCATCAGGGCCGTGGGGTCGGCCCCGACCAGCAGCATCACCAGCACCACACCCCCGACCACGGGCACAAGTAGCATGGCGTTAAAGATCGTGTCGGCCACGAACTGGATCAGCACGAGGGGCCAGTTGGCAATGGCCACCAGCGCGCCGCGCTTGAGGATCTGCTTGAGTCGCAGGTGAGCCGGCATGCGATGAGACCCATGTTACCCCGATACAATAGTCCTCCAGTGGCACGACCTCTTCGGCACACGGGTCTTCTCGTTCGCCTCGGTGTGTCGGGCCTGGCGGGCGCGGCCTTGTGCTGGACGCTGGGTATCGCCTATGAGCAGTCGGCTCTCGGTCCCGACGACGACGCCGCACGCGCGCGGCTCGAATTCCGCGCCTCATCCCTGCTTCGCGCACACGCTGATGAATTGACCGCAGCACTGCGGGAACTGGCCGTGGCCTTGCCTCAGGGTGAGGCGTCCCGCGCAACGGACCGCGAGGTTGAACGCCCCCTGTTCGAGGCTGCGGCGCGTGCCAGCCGCGTCGGAGCGGCGGCCCTTTCGGTCACCATCTTCGACGACGCCTGGCAGCCGCGCGCCTGGGCAGGTGCGCCGATGATCGATCCCCCGCGCATCGCGCTCGCACCAGGGCAGCCGCTATGGACGATGGCCACCCGGGGCAATGACACATTTCTGGCTGTGACACAGTCGCTCCCGCGTCTAGGCGACTCGCCCGGTCGCCTCGCGGCGCTGATGGCTGAACAGAAGGTCGGTCGGGCCTCGCCTGGCAACCCGTCCGAGTATGTGCTCTCCGTCGACGGCATCGATGTGACGGGCGTCGTGACTGATCGCCCCCTTGTCGATGTGGCGTGGGGCATCGATGCCGCTGCAGTATCGCTGCAACGCACGCGCATCAGGCAGCGCAGCATGGCCGCTGCCCTCTCGTGGGCCGCGCTGATGCTGCTGCTCATGCTCGGACCGATGGTCAACTGGCGTCGCTCCAGTGAGTCGGTCGGGCACGTCATCGGTGCCAGTGCCGGCATGATCGTGCTGCTGCTCGTCGTCTGGCAGATTCTGTCGTCCGCACTGACGACCGTCGCCATACCGGCCGCGCCCCTGCTGGTGACGGCGCTGGTGCTGGCCGGTATCGTCGCGACGGTGGCCAACGGCCTCACGCTGGTGAAGCGCCGCCATCAGACACCACGCGTGTCGTGGTCCGAAGGAACGCCGCTCGCATTCGCTCTCGTGCAGAGCGTCGCGGGACTGCTGAGTGCTGCGCTCGTCATCCGCTACGCCGAAGGACTGCGGAAGGAGGCTGCTGTCTGGCCTGTCGAGTGGCTGCATTTCGGTCTGCAGCCCTGGGAACCGGCGCGCATCGTGTCGCTGGCGGCGCTCATCATCCTCAATGTGACGGTGGTGGGCGCGGGTGTGATGCTCCTGCGTGCGGGCACGCTGCGATGGGCACTGACGCGCGTGTCAGCGGTCAGGCAGACACTGGTGCTGGTGCTGTGGGGTACCGGAACCCTGGGCGCGTGGTGCTCGCTGTCATCCTCGACCATGCGGTGGTCTGCGCTGCTGGTCGTGATGCTGATGTGGTGGCTGGCCCTGCGAATGACGCCGTTCACGCAGCAACTGCATCGCTCGTCACAAGCCACTCGCCTACTGGCACTGGCGCTCGGGCTGGTCCTACCCACACTGGCGTTCTATCCCGCCCTCATCACGGCCGCCAACGAGGCGCGCCGCGAACACGTCATGGCCGTGCAGGGCCCTGCGGTGCTGCAGCAACGCGCCCGTATACAGGGCCTCGTCGGTGATGTACGTGCAGCCCTCGATGCCTCGCCCGAACTCGCGAGCGTGCTGGTCACCGCGCCTCCGTCGCCCGATGCCTCCGTCCGACCGGAGACCGCCTATCGCCTCTGGGCGGACACGCGCCTGGCCCAGGAGCAGGTCACATCGAACCTTGAACTCTATGACGCCTCCGGTGCGCTGATCAGCACGTTCGGCCTCGGCCTGCCCAACCTGACCTATGCCCCACCTGCATCGGATGCCGGATGCGACTGGCAGGTCTTCGAGGAAGTCTCGGGCTTCTTTGCAGAGGAACGTCGCCTGGCGCACGCCAGTCGCTGGGTGTGCCGCCCTGATGCTGACGGACGCGCGGAGCGCATCGGTGCGGTGGTCGTGCACGTGATGCTCGATTACGGGAACCTGTCGGTCGGTGGAAGGGCGCGGGCCGCCACCCGCCCCATCTCTCTGTCCGTCTACGGATGGAGCGGCCGGGCGCTCTACGCATCGGCGTCGCGTGGGTGGCCGCTACCGGCCACCGTGCGGGCGCGCGCCCAGCAGTCGCGTACCCCATTCTGGGTCACCCTGCCGGCTGGTCCAGCGACGCAGGACGCCTACGTCATCAACGACCGTGCAGGCATCTACCTGCTGGGCATGCCGACGTTGTCGGCGCTTGACCACCTGTTGATCGTGTCTGAAGTGGTGGCGCTGGGACTGGTGGTGCTGCTCGCCGGCCTGCTGGGCATGTCCATCTTCGGCATGGCCGCCGGTCGCGCCCCGACGTCGGCGCGGCTGATTGTGCGCGAGGTGCGCGCGAGCTTCTATCGAAAACTGTTTCTCACCTTCGTTGCTGCCACGGTCGTGCCCGTCGTGGCGCTTGCCCTCGTCGTCCGCACCTACGTCAGCGGTGTGCTCCGTGCCGACATCGAACTCGAAGCCATTCACACCGTTACCTCCGCCGCACGCATCGTCGAGGACATCACCGCGCAGGCCGATCTGGCAGGCGCCGATGACGACGCGCTTGTGGTGTGGCTGAGTCGCGTTGTGGCACAGGATATTGATCTGTTTCAGGGCGCGACGCTGCTGGCCACCAGCGAGCGTGGCCGGTTCGCCTCGGGTGAGCGGCCACTGCGCACACCGGCGGAGGTGTATCAGGCCGTCCAGCTGGACCAGGCCCCGGCCTATGTCTGGAACGACCGTGACGGCGGTCGCCCGGTCATGAGCGTGGCGGCCCCCGTGCGTCTCAAGGGGGTTGATGCCCTACTCATGGTGCCACAGACGGTACGGCAGCGCGAGATTGACGAGCAGGTGGCCGAACTCGACCGTCGTGTGCTGCTCGCCGCCATTCTGTTCATCATGCTGGGGGCCTCGCTGGGGTATCGGGCCGCTGAACGCGTGGCCGACCCGGTTGGTAGGCTGACCCGGGCGGCGCGGCGCATCGCTCAGGGCGAGTTCGATGTGCGGGTGCTCGTCACGACCGCCGATGAACTGCGCCAGCTGGTGGAAGCCTTCAACGGCATGGTGGCTGACCTCGAGCGCCAGCGGACGGAACTCGAGCGCACCAATCGACTGGCTGCGTGGGCCGATATGGCACGCCAGATCGCGCACGACATCAAGAACCCGCTCACGCCGATTCAACTGAGCGCCGAACACCTGCGGCGTGTGCACAACGATCAGGGACGCCCACTGGGGGACGTGGTCGACGAGTGCGTTGGAGGCATCCTCACCCAGGTGCGGCTGCTGCGTCAGATTTCCACCGAGTTTTCAAGCTTCGCCACCACGCCACGGATGACTCTGGCGCCAGCCTCGCTGCGTACGCTGGTCGATGCGGTGGTCGATCCCTACCGCGCGGGTCTGTCACCTGCGCTGTCGCTGCTCGTCGATATTCCCGACACGTTACCGGCTGTCTCGACCGACCCCCTCCTCTTCGGGAGGGCGCTGAGCAACGTCGTCGAAAACGCACTGCATGCGATGCCCGAGGGTGGAACGCTGCGGTTCCAGGGCACCGTCACACCCGATGCGACGACGGTGGCGCTGGCCGTGTCTGATACGGGCGCCGGCATGCCGCCCGAGGTGGTCGCCCGTCTCTTTGAACCCTACTTTTCAACGAAGACCCGAGGCACCGGACTGGGACTGACCATTGCCCGGCGCAATATCGACGCGTGCGGAGGTCGGGTGCTGGTCGAGTCGGCACCTGGCCGCGGCACGACGGTCACCCTCGTGCTGCCGGTGGCGACGCCCGCTGACGAAGGCGGGCGGGTGGCCGAGCGTTAGCTGGCCGTTGGCGTCGACCGTGCGCCGCGCATCCGTGTGATGGTGGCCTCAACAAACGCCGAGGCCATGTAGGTGTAGGCCATCGTGATCAGCACTTCGTGGGGCCGGGCTGCAATGGCGGCGAACACGGCCGCCATGGCGATGAGGCCCCGGTAGCTGCGCTTCTCGCCGAGATCGACCGACTTGAAGCTGCGGTACTTCATGGTGCTGACCATCAGCAGCGCCGGGATGATAACGACCGCGACAGCCGTCCAGGCGGGTAAGCCTTCCGGGAAAAAGAACACGGTCGACGCAGGCACGGCGGCGGCACTCGGGCTCGGAAGACCCACGAAATAGCGCTTGTCGACGTGTGTCTGAATGTTGAAGCGCGCTAGGCGCAGTGCGGCTGCGGTCACATACAGGAATCCCACGGCCCAGCCGACGCGGCCGGCGTCGTTGAGCGCCCACTGGAACGCCAGCACAGCCGGGGCCATGCCGAAGGAAATGAGATCGGCCAGCGAGTCGAGCTGCACGCCAAATGCACTGGCGGTGCCGGTCATGCGGGCAATGCGGCCGTCGAGCATGTCGAGAATGACGGCGAAGCCCACGAAGGGGGCCGCCGTGCTGAGGTCGCCGCGCATCGCGTAGACGACACAGGCCCATCCGCAGAAGAGGTTGGCCAGCGTGAACAGGCTCGGCAGCAGCGAGACGCCATGCCGGAAGCCCCGACGTTCGGGCGTGCGAGGCCCGGCAGGGCCAGAGCTCTGGTTGTGGCTCACCATGATCGACTCCGCTTCAAGGTTCCCGCGCGAGCACAGTTTCGCCGGCGACCACCTTGTCACCAGGCGTGACGGCAATCACGAAGTCAGGGGGCACATAGAGATCGATGCGCGACCCGAACTTCATCACGCCGTAGCGTTGGCCACGCGTGACTTCGTCGCCCACCGTGAGGCGGTTGACCACGCGTCTGGCCAGCATGCCCACAATCTGCCGGCACACAAAGGTCCGCGACCCGCGCACAAACCATGTTTCGCTCCACTCGTTCAGGTGGCCGGCCTCGATGCGATAGGCCGGCAGCCACTCGCCCGGGTGATATTCGATGTGCGTCACGCGGCCCTCCACAGGGGTGCGATTGACGTGGACGTCCATCGGCGACAGAAACAGGCTGATCTGCCGCCACTCGCCTGCCGGGGCGCCGGGGCCCGGGGCATCGCCCGCAATCATCACGCGTCCGTCACCGGGCGCGACCACCAGCCCCGGTGCCGTGGGCACGGTGCGATTGGGATCGCGAAAGAAAAACACGAAGAAGGCGGCCATCACCACCATCGGCAGTGCCCACCAGCGACCTCCGAACCACAGGGCAATCAGGGCCAGCGCCAGGGCACCGACGATGAACGGGAGGCCAGCTCGGTCGATAAACATCAGGCGTCGATTTTAGGCGAAAACGACAGGTGGCGTTCGAGCACCAGCGCATCTTCCTCCGGGTCGCTGTAATAGCGCCGGCGGATGCCTGTCTGCGAAAACCCGGCTCCCCGATACAGGGCCCGGGCGGCGACGTTCGACGCACGCACGTCGAGCAGCACCCGTTGCACCCCCTGATGCGCGGCCCAGTCGAGGGTGTCGGCCAGCAGCCGACGCCCGAGGCCAAGGCCCCTGTGCTCAGGGTGAATAGCCAGCGTGCTGATCTCGAGCTCGTCGGCCACGTGCCACCCCGAGACAAATCCGGCGACGTCGTCACCCGGCAGTCGCAAGACCCGAAGCACGGTCACGTCAGGGCGTGCCAGTGCCTGTTCGTAGAAGGCCCGCGGCGTGGGATGCGCGAAACTGGCCGCATCGATGGCGAGGACGGCATCGAGATCGTCGGCCGTCGACAGCGCCTCGATGCACGGGGCCGCATCGGTCATGACGGCATGCGGGCGTCGCGTGTGATTTCCACGTCGGGGCGGCGCACATAGAGAGGCTCGAGCGCCTCGGGTGTCCATCGGTGCACATCAGGATCCGAGTGCCACGCCATCTGCGCCAGCGCAGCCACGGCGGGCGCAAGCGGACCCAGATCGGGTGCGACCTGCCACGACGCCCCGAAGTGTGCGCCCAGTCGTGCGGCACCATCGCCGCACAACACGAGCGCACCATGGGTCTGACCGGGCTCCGGAGGAACGGCCATCTCGACCGTCAGCACCTCGGGCGAGGACCGAGGCACCATGCCCCACGGGCTGTCGGTCTCGCGCTGAAACCACTGCAGGAAGACCTCGCCGCGACCGGCCTCCATGCATACGCCGATCCATGCCGGCACCTGCGTGCGACTGTGCGCGAAGGCCAGGGCCTCGAGGGCGGATACGCCCACAACGGGACGCCCGGTCGTCACTGCCAGTCCCTGCATGCAGGCCAGCCCGATGCGGATGCCCGTGAACGCGCCGGGCCCGTGGGCCACGGCCAGCAGGGCCACGTCCGAGAGCGGGCAGGCGGCGTCGTGCAGTGCCTGCGCGAGTTCCCCGGGCAGGCGTTCGCCGTGTGTACGCGCGGCGTTGCCGGGGACGACGGCGAGCACGGATGCGGTGTCACACAGTGCCGCGCTGCCGCCGCGGGTCGTGGTGTCGAGCGCCAGGGTCAGCACGTGGGGAATCCTGTGTCGATCGTATACTCGACTCGCCCGGTCATCCAGCCTTCCGTGTCACAGTCATCTTCTCTGCCCCCAGTCTCAGCACCCTCGGCCGGTACCGTCCTGACCCCGGCCATGAAGCAGTACTTCGATGCCAAGCGGCAGTACCGCCAGGCGCTGATGTTCTTCCGGATGGGCGACTTCTACGAGCTCTTCTACGAAGACGCACTGGTGGCGGCGCGCGCACTCGACCTGACGCTGACGTCGCGCTCGAAGGATTCGAGCGGCGCGCCCGTGCCGATGTGCGGCGTGCCCTATCATGCGGCCGACGCCTACATTGCCCGCCTCGTCAAGCGCGGCTACCGCGTGGCCATCTGCGAGCAGGTGGAAGACCCGCGCAAGGCCAAGGGGGTCGTCAAGCGCGAGGTGGTGCGGGTGGTGTCGCCCGGCACGCTCGCCGATGCCGGGTTTCTCGATGCCAGAGAGCCGTCGTTCCTGATGGCGGTCGCCGTCATCTCGGGCGCCCAGTCGCGCCCGACCGCCTACGGCGTCGCCCTTATCGACCTGTCGACCGGTGAATTTGACGTGGCCGAGTATGCGGGCCCCGAGGCCCTGCAGGCCTTGCA
Source organism: Acidobacteriota bacterium (assembly GCA_016871195.1). GTDB lineage: Bacteria > Acidobacteriota > Vicinamibacteria > Vicinamibacterales > UBA2999 > VFZN01. The sequence continues at coordinate 131,441 of VFZN01000005.1, forward strand.
GGATGAAGTCCGCGTGCTGCGCCCCCGCGAGCTGGTCGTGCCCTCGGGTCTCGATGCCGCAGCGCTCTTCCCCGCCACCATTCGCGGCGAGGCCACCATCACCGAAGTCGACGGCTGGCATTTCGATCTCGAGAGTGCACGCCAGACCGTGCTCGAGCAGCTGCGCGTGGCCAGCCTCGACGGCTACGGCCTTGAACGCACCGCCGGCGCGGTGGCCGCGGCCGGGGCGCTGATTCGTCACCTTCGCGAGACACAGAAGGCCGAACTGGCCCACGTGCGCACGATCCGGCTCAAGACCAGCAGCGATGCGTTGCTCATCGACCCCATCACCCTCAAGCATCTCGAGGTGGTCGAGTCGACGACCGGCACCCGCGAAGGCTCGCTGCTGCACGAGGTCGACCGTACGGTGACGGCGATGGGCGGGCGCATGATTCGCGCGTGGCTCCTGCGTCCGCTGGTCGTGATGGAACGCATCCGCGACCGCCACGACGCCGTCGAGGAACTGGCCAGCCGAACGACCGATCGGGCTAAGGTCCGCGAGACGCTCAAGCTGGTGCACGACCTCGAACGCCTGTCGTCGCGCATTGCCCTGTCAACCGCTGGCCCGCGCGACCTGACGGCGCTGGCCTCGTCGCTTGGCGTCGTGCCCCGGCTGTCCCTGCTGCTCAGCGATGTCGAGGCGCCCCTCCTGACGAGCCTGCGCGGCGAACTCGACGATTTATCGGATGTGCGCGCCCTCATCGAGGCAGCCATCAGCGACGAGCCGCCGGCACTCACGAGGGAAGGCGGCTTCATGCGCGACGGCTTCGACGCCGAGATCGACGAACTGCGCCGCATCAGCCGCTCGGGCAAGCAGGTCATTGCCGAACTCGAAGAGACGGAACGCGCCCGCACCGGCATCGCGTCGCTCAAGGTGCGCTTCAACCGGGTCTTCGGCTACTACATCGAGATTTCCAAAGCGAACCTGCATGCGGTGCCGACCGACTATCTCCGGAAGCAGACGATTGCCGGCGGGGAACGCTTCATCACGCCGGCGCTGAAGGAATATGAAGAAAAAGTGCTCGGCGCCGACGAACGCATCATCGCACGCGAGGTCGAGCTCTTTGAGCAGGTGCGTCGACAGGTGTCTGAACAGGCCCCGCGCATTCTGGATACCGCGCGTGCCCTGGCGGCGATCGATGTGCTGGCGGGCTTTGCCGAAACGGCCAGCCTGTCAAACTACGCCAAGCCGCATATGAGTGACGGCACAGAGCTCGTTGCCACCGACCTCCGCCACCCGGTGGTCGAGCGCCTCGCGGGCGGCGCGTTCGTGGCCAACGACGTACGCCTCGACAGCGCCTCGCAGCAGCTGGTCATCATCACCGGGCCCAACATGGGCGGCAAGTCGACCTACCTGCGGCAGGTTGCCCTGCTGGCGCTGCTCGCGCAGGCGGGGTCGTTTGTGCCGGCACGCGAGGCGAAGATTGGGCTGGTCGATCGCCTGTTCGCCAGGGTCGGCGCCTCGGACAACATTGCCCGTGGTCAGTCGACCTTCATGGTCGAGATGCAGGAAACGGCCCAGATTCTGAACGGAGCCACGTCACGCAGCCTGGTGGTGCTCGATGAGATAGGGCGAGGCACCGCCACGTTTGATGGTCTGTCGATTGCCTGGGCCGTGGCCGAGTACCTGGCCGCGCATGGTCCGTCGAGGCCCAAGACCCTGTTTGCCACGCACTACCACGAGCTCACCGACCTGGCCGACGCCTTCCCTGCAGTTACGAATGCCCATGTTGCCGCCCGGGAATGGAAGGACGACATCGTCTTTCTGCACAAGATTCTGCCCGGCCGGTCAGACCGCAGCTATGGCATTCAGGTGGCGCGTCTGGCGGGGCTGCCGTCGCCGGTCATCGTGCGTGCACGCGAGATATTGCACGCCCTCGAGCAGGATGAGTTGAGCCGCGGGGGACGTCCGACGATCAGCGGCCAGCGGAATGCGCCGCAGGAACAGCTCGGGCTGTTCCAGGCGGCGCCGACGGTCGAAGAGAAATTGCGGGAGCGCCTCCGCGAGGTGGACATCAACCGGACCACCCCGCTCGACGCGCTGCAGTTGCTGCAGGAGCTGAAGCGCGAGGCCGACTAGCTGGCCAGCTTGGCGAGTTCGGTCTTGGCTTCGGCCCCGAACGGCGTGGTGCCGTGCTTGTCGACAATCTGCTGCAGGGTCTTGCGTGCGTCTTCCGTCTTGCCGGCGAGCGTATAGGCCCGGGCCAGCTCAAACAGCATCGCTTCAGCGGGCAACGTCGAGGTGGCCAGCTCTGACTCGGCCTTCAGCACCGCGATGGCCGCGTCATATTGCCCTGCTCGCAGCTGCGCCGAGGCCTTACCGAGCCTTGCCGCGTTGACCATCAGCGTGTTCTTCGAGGCGGCCAGCAGGTCGAACTGCTTGACGGCCTCGTCGGTGCGGCCGAGCTGGGCCAGCGTGTCGGCCGCATGCAGCCGTGCGCTCTGGCCGGCCACCGTCGACGGATACGAGTCAGCGGCCTCCATGAACCTGGGCAGCTGCGCCTCGAGCTTGGCCTTCAGCGTGGGATAGGTGCCGGGCACCTGCCCGCCCGGGCTGTTGGCGTCGAGGGTGGTGCCGGCCGGGGGCTCGGGGGCCTGGATGCGGCTCTCTTCGATGACCACACCTGCTGCCAGCAGCGCGCCCGCCTTGTTTTCGAGATTCGACTGCCAGGCGCGATACCCGCCGAAGCCGCCGCCCCCGATGACGAGGAGGGCGAGGATGCCGAGAATGAGTCCCTTGTGCTGGGCGAACGACGACTGAGCGTCAGCCAGCACGTGGCCGAGCTCGTTGTCCTTGAGTTCGTGACGGTGTGATGCCTTCATGACATTGGAAATTCTAGCGCGAAATCATGGCGTAACTGGTGCGCCCGGGCAGAATTGAACTGCCGACCCCCCGCTTAGGAGGCGGGTGCTCTATCCCCTGAGCTACGGGCGCGCGTCGGCCTTTATTCTAGCGCCGATGCCGGGTGTCACGGCTGAGGCGTAACGCAGCACCGCGTGCACCTGCGCCCCTGGCAGCCGCTGCCGCCCCTGCAGAAACACGAGTTCAATCAGAAAGGCCAGCGCCACCAGGTCGCCGCCCACCGCCGTCACCAACCGCACCGCTGCCGCCGCCGTGCCCCCCGTCGCCAGCACATCGTCGACGATCAGCACACGCTGCCCCGGCGTGATGGCGTCGGTGTGCATTTCGAGCGTGTCGGTGCCGTATTCCAGTGCATACGATTCGCGCAGCGTCGACGAGGGCAGCTTGCCCGGCTTCCGGATCGGCACGAATCCGCAGCCCAGCGCCTGCGCCACCGCAGCGCCCATGATGAAGCCACGACTCTCGATGCCCACCACCACATCGATGCCCGCATCGCGATACGACGCCGCCAGCGCCTCGACCATCGCGGCAAAGCCCTCGCGGTCGCGCAACAGCGTCGTGATGTCGTAGAAGAGAATGCCGGGCTTCGGAAAATCGGGAATGTGGCGGATGCGGGCCTTGAGCTGTTCCATGTCGGGCGGCATTCTACTACTGCCCCCGCGCACTGCGCCGCGCCATCAGCGCTATGCCGACGCCGTTAATGAGCAGGATGCGCACGCGCCGTACAATCGCCAGGGCCACACCCACCGGCGCGCCGAGGCCCAGCACCTGAGCCACCGACCCTGAGCCCAGCTCATCGACGCCGAGCCGATACGGCACAAACTTGAAGGCCACCGTGATGAACCGCCCCGCCGCCTCGAGCACAAAGGCCTCGGCCAGCGAGACGCCCGTCACGCCCGGCATCGCCTGCAAGATGACCCAGACCTCGGCGACGGCCGCCACGTGGAAGGCCGCTTCCCATCCGGCAATCGCCAGCAGACGCGCCGACGGCCAGCGGACCACGTCATACAACTGACCCTCCAGGGCCGCCACGTCCTGCGCCGCCAGCCGCGACGCCGGTCCCCGAGCCAGACGAGCCGCCAGCCACGACAACACCGCCGGGCGCGCCCTGAACGCCCACACCGCCGCGAACCCCCCGGCCACACTCAAAAGCACGACCGCCTCACCCATCCGCTCGAGCAGCGGCGGCATCTCGGCCCGCTGCAGCAGCACCCACACGCCGATGAGCAGCATGCCCAGCACCGAGGCGGTGTACAGCACGTTTTCCACGGTCACCGAGATGAGACTGACGAGCGTAGGCACATGCCGGCGCGCCAGCACAATTTTGGTGGGCTCTGACGCCAGCAGGCCGAGCGGCGTGAGATTGCCCAGGGCATCAGAGATGATCGTCGCCTCGAAGGCCACCCCGAACGGCAACGCGTGCACCGAGTCGATCTGCCGGGCACACAGCACCCAGGCCCGCGAGCGCAGGGCCATCCGCAGCACCCCAAGCGCCACCACCGCCGCGAGCCACAGCCCGACCCCGCGCACGCTGGCCTCGATCGAGGCCCAGCCGACCTGCCGCACGCTGATGACAAACAGGCCCAGGCCCAGCAGACCGACCAGCAGGGTCGACCACGACAAGCGAACGCGGGACGAAGTGGGGGCTACCACGCGAGTGAGGCACCGGCAGAAATGGAAAAAGCCCGCACGGTGTCGGGCTTTTTCAGGAAATGGTCGGGGCGACTGGATTCGAACCAGCGACCTCTCGGTCCCGAACCGAGCGCTCTACCAAGCTGAGCCACGCCCCGAAGAACTGCGAGTGTAGCACACTACCGCGTCGCCGGCGGCAGCAGGGTGCGCGCGGCGTCGAGCGCATCATAGTCGGTCAGGTCGGCCTGCAGCGGCGTCACCGACACGTAGCCTTCCATCACCGCCTCATAGTCAGTATGCCCCCCTCCCGGGTGCCAGTCGTAGAGGCCTTCGTCGATCCAGTAGTAATCCTGCCCGCGCGGGTCAGTCCGACTGGAAATCTGGGTCACGTGATTGCGCCGCGCCTGCGTCGTGATACGGAAGCCCTTCGGCGCGCCCGTGTTGAGGTTGAGGTTCAGGAACGACCGCGCGGGCCACTGCTGCGCCAGCACCTGCTGCGCAATGGCGGCGGCCGCCTCAGCCGCATGGCTGAAGTCGAAGACCTTCGTGCGGCGCAGCGACACGGCAATCGCCGGAATGCCCAGCAGCGCGGCCTCGAGCGCCCCGGCCACCGTTCCCGAATACGTCACATCGTCGCCGATGTTGAACCCCTTGTTGATGCCCGAGACCACCAGGTCAGGCTTCTGCTTGAGCACGATGTCGACGCCGATGTTCACGCAGTCGGTGGGCGTACCATCCACCCCGTACACATCAGGCCCCACGGTCTCGAGCCGCAGCGGACGCCGCAGCGTCAGCGCATGCCCGATGGCCGACGCTTCCTGCGTCGGGGCCACGACGATGACCGTGCCGAGGGGCTTGAGGGCGTCGGCGAGGGCATGAATGCCGGCCGAGGTGACTCCATCATCGTTGGTGACCAGAATGAGTGGCATATGAGCTTCTGATCATACCGCCCCGCCGCGCACATATAATCGCGATATGTCCTGGTGGATGTGGCTCGCCGGCGGTCTCGTGCTGATGGTGGCGGAGTTGGCCACCCCCAGCGGGTTCTACCTCCTCTTCTTCGGCCTCGGGGCCTTCGGCGTGGCGCTGCTGGCCGGCGCCGGCGTGCTGACCGCGACCGGGCCGCAACTGCTGGCCTTCACCGTGCTGTCGCTGACCTCGCTCGTCCTGTTCCGAGGACCCGTATTGCGGCGGTTTCAGCAGCCGCCCTCACCCGATCTCGACCCGCTGGTCGGCAGCCTCGCCACTCCCGCTGAATCGATTGCCCCCGGCAGCGTTGGCCGCGTCGAAGTGCGGGGCACCGCCTGGACCGCCCGCAACGTCGATGCGTCACACGTCGCCGCCGGTCAGCGGTGCGTGGTGACGCACGTCGACGGCCTGCTGCTGTCGATTCGCCCCGAATAACGTCCCGTCACTGTTTCCCCCGAGGAGGTTCCGCATGGAAGGTGGACTCATTGTCGTGCTGCTTCTGGCACTGCTCGTCATCTTCATCCTGGCAAAGACCGCCATCGTGGTGCCGCAGCAAAGTGCCTTCGTGGTGGAACGGCTGGGCCGCTATGCCGGCACGCTCGATGCCGGCTTCCATGTGCTGGTGCCGTTTGTCGATGTCATCCGCTACCGGCACTCGCTGAAGGAATCGGCCATCGACATTCCCGCCCAGGTCTGCATCACCCGCGACAACGTGCAGGTCGGCGTCGACGGCGTGCTCTATCTGAAGGTCCTCAATCCCGAGCGCGCGTCCTACGGGATTTCCGACTACCTGTTTGCCATCTCGCAGCTGGCGCAGACCACCCTGCGCAGCGAGGTCGGCAAGATCGATCTCGACCGCACCTTCGAAGAACGCACCAACATCAACACCGCTGTGGTCGCCGAGCTCGATAAGGCGACGGAACCCTGGGGCGTGAAGGTGCTGCGCTACGAAATCAAGAACATCACACCCCCATCCGACGTGCTGGCGGCCATGGAAAAACAGATGCGGGCCGAGCGCGAAAAGCGCGCCGTCATTCTCACGTCGGAAGGCCAGCGCGACGCGGCCATCAACAACGCCGAAGGCGCCAAGCAGGAAACCATCAAGGCCTCGGAAGCGCGCAAGACCCAGCAGATCAACGAGGCCGAGGGCCAGGCGGCCGCCATCCTCGCCGTGGCCACGGCAACCGCCGAAGGCATCAGGCAGGTGGCCGAGGCCACGCAGGCGGCCGGCGGTGCCGAGGCCGTGCAGCTGCGCGTGGCCGAGCAGTACATCGGCGAAATGGGCCGCATCGTCAACAGCGCCAACACGGTGATTCTGCCCGCCAACCTCACCGACGTCGCCAGCGTGCTGACGACGGCGATGCAGGTGATTCAGAATCCGAAGCGCTGAGGGCAGGCCGAGCGGTGGCGGGCGCGGCCTGCGTCCTCCACCGCACCCCGCCCCTAGGGCACGTAGGCGATGCAGTCGATTTCGACGCGCAGCCCTTCCCCGGGCAGGCCCGCCGCCTGAATCGTGGTCCGCGCCGGACGATGGTCGCCGAAGACGCGGGCGTAGACGCCGTTCATCAGGGCAAACTCCTTCATGTCGAGCAGGAAGACGCCGCAGCGGAGCACATGCTGCAGGTCAGACCCGCCGGCCTGCAGGATGGCCCGCAGGTTGCGCAGGCACTGCTCGGTCTGCGCTTCGACATTGTCGCTGACGAGGCGACCGGTGGCGGGGTCGGTGGCTCCCTGGCCCGAGACGAAGATCAGGCGGTCGAAGCCCATTCCTGGGGAATATGGGCCGACGGGCGCGGGAAGATTGGCGGCATGAATGGGTCTGTGCATGGCCCGATTGTAAGATCAGTGGCGTGCCACGGTTCCGATTGACACTTGAATACGCTGGAACGCGCTACAGCGGCTGGCAGAAACAGAAGAATGCCCGGACGGTGCAGGGAGAGCTCGAGCGCGCGATGACCGAGGTGCTGGGGCATCCCCGCTTCGAGTTTCAGGGCTCGGGACGCACCGACGCCGGTGTGCATGCGCTGCATCAGGTGGCGCACCTCGACACGCCCTCGCCGCTCAAGCCCGAGCTCTTCCGGCGCCAGGTCAACGATGCCCTGCCGGCTGACATCGTCGTCGTGGCGGTGTCCCCTGCCCCACCCCGGTTCCACGCACGGCATGCCGCGGTGGCCCGCAGCTACCTCTACCAGATTGCGCGGCGGCGCACGGCGTTTGCCAAGCCGTATGTCTGGTGGGTGAAAGACACGCTGGATGTGACGCGGATGCAGCGGGCGGCTGACCTGTTTCGCGGCTTCCATGACTTCCGTGCCTTCACCCATGATGATCCCGAGGAAAAGTCGACCGAGGTGCTGGTCGACACCATGACTGTGGCTGAGGCTGACGACCTGGTGTTGGTGCGGGTCGGCGGATCGCACTTCATCTGGAAGATGGTGCGGCGGATGGTCGGGGTGCTGGTCGAGGTCGGCACGGGGCGCCTGTCCATTGAGGCGGTGCCGGCGCTGCTGCAGTCAGACTCGCCCCTGCCGGCGACGCTGACGGCGCCGGGCTCAGGCCTCTTTCTCGAACGGGTGTTCTACCAGGGCGACGACCGGCACCTTCCGCTGGTGCCGGCCATTCCCGTGAGTAGCGTCAGCGTCCGCCGCTGATCAGGGCGTCGAGCAGCGCGTCGGTCCGCTGCCGCGCGCGGTCGAGCCGCTCCTTGAGATTGTCAAACACAAATTCGTGGCCGGCGTTGGCCGCCTCGATGATGGGCACCTCGGCCTGCTTCCACTGCTCTTCGAAGCGGGTACGTGCCGCACGGTCCTTGACGCGACGAATCATATCCTGTGCCTCGGTGAGCCGATGCCGCACCTCGCGCACCTCGGTCATCATGAGCATCGCCTCACTGGCGCGACCCGGACGGGCCACCGGCCTGTCGGGGCCGTGGCACTGCGAGCACTGGTTGGCGAGGCCCACCGGCGACAGCAGCTGCGCAGCCACCTCGCCGTGGCAGGTCGAGCACGTCGGCCCCCGGTCGTCGCCGTCCGTCAGCAACTTGTAGTGATGGCTCTTCTGGAATGACACGAAGGGACCGGTGTGGCACGTGCCGCAGGTCTTCGGCAGGTTGACGCGCGCCAAGGGGCTGGCCGGACTCGAGCGAGCGCGTCGTGTTCATGGGCGCCAGTGTAAGCGCACTGACGCCCATGTTCAACCACGGGATTTCTGGTGTGGCATCCTAGGCGATAGCGCGCGCCGACGGGCGCGCGGCGACCGGCGACAGGTCGAACCACGGCATGGCGGCGATGGCCGTTCGGGTGCGGTCGACATGTTTCCGGTAACACTGGAAGCACAGCGTGTGATATCGGTCCCACTTGACGATGCCCCGGTAACGAAAAAGGGCACGTCGGGATTCACATTCGCGGCAGGCATGCTTGACGGCCGCCGCAGGCCGTCCGGGTCGGAGTCGCATCATCATGGCGACAGCCTAGCGGGCGACTGTGACAGATGAGGTCACGATGGAACGCCACGGGGAAATTGTTCGGCAATGGCGCTTGATCCTGGCGCTCGAGACCAGTCGGCACGGCCTGACCCTCTCCGACCTGCGGAGGCAGGCGGATGCCGGTGTCTCGGAACGCACCATCCGGCGCGACCTTGATGCGCTCGGGCAGGCGGGGTTTGCGCTCGACCACGAACGCCGCGAGGGCCGCACCGTTTATCGTCTGAACCAGGACGTGTTCCGTGGCCTAGCACAGACAGGCCTGTCGCTGTCAGAGTTGTGCGCCCTGCACCTGAGCCGCAGCCTGCTCGATGCCCTCGCAGGCGGGCCATTCCAGGACCATCTGCGGTCGGCCTTCGACAAGCTGACCGATGCCCTGCCCCAGCCCCTCTGGGCCTTTGTCGACCGGCTGCCCACGGCGCTGGTAGCCACGGGCCCCGAACTGCGCACCGCCACCGGGGCACACCGACATGTCGATGATCTGCTGCGGGCCGTGCTGTCGCACCAGCGGGTGCGCATGCGCTATCACTCGTTCTCGAGCGGGCAGACCCGCGACTATACCCTCGAGCCCTACCGGGTCGCCTACGCACAGGGCGCCCTTTACCTCTTTGCCTTCGTGCCCGACTACGGCGAGATGCGGACGTTCGCCCTGCAGCGGGTCGAAAGCGTTGCCCTCCTCGAAGAGCACTTCACACCCGAACACGCCGGCGACGCCATGCCGCGTCATTCGCTATCGGTGTTTTCAGGGGCACCGACGGCCGTGGCCGTCTGGTTTACCCCGACCGAGGCGCGGTATGTGCGCGAACGGGTCTGGCACCCGAGCCAGCGGCTCGATGACCACGCCGACGGCAGCCTGACGGCGCATCTCGATGTCGTCGCCGACTGGGGGCTCGAGGCCTGGATTCTCGGCTTTGGTCCCGGGGCGCGCGTCGTCGCCCCCGCATGGCTGGCTCAGCGGCTCGCCGAGCGGCTCAGCGCGGCCCGCAGGCACTACGACTGAGGGCCACCCGACGCCCCGGCCTCTGCCGCGTCCTCGTCAAACGCGACCGGGCCCTTCTTCCGCGCATAGAAATACGAGGCGCCGAAGATGACCACAATCAGGCCGAGCGAAATCGGTTTGGGAATTTCGAGGTGAATCCACCCGAGGCCGTGGAAATACTCGACCAGCAGCTTGATGCCGACCCAGGCAATGATGACGAAGGCCCCGTCCACCAGCGGCGGATACCGCCGCACGAGGGTCAGCAGCTGCCCAATCACCAGCCGCATGGCGACGATGCCCAGCAGGCCGCCCGTGATGATGACCCACAGCTTGTTCGACATGGCCACGGCCACGAGAATCGAATCAATCGCAAACACGATGTCGGTCAGCTCGACCCTGACCACCGTCGCCCAGAACGCCGACAGCCCCAGCATGGCCTGCGCCGGTTTGGCCACCTGGCCCGACTCGCCCGCTTCTCCGCCACCCCGGAAGTGCTGATAGGGCAGATAGAGCAGGTAGAGCCCGCCCAGCAGCCGCACCCACAGCAGGTTGATCATGTAGGCCGCCCCGGCCGTGGCCGCCGTGCGGAAGGCAAACGCCCCGAGAATGCCATAGCGCAGCGCCTTCTGCTGCTCGGCACGCGGCAGGCCCAGCACCAGAATGGCCAGCACCATCGCGTTGTCGGCGCTGAGCAGCCCTTCGAGGGCCACGAGCAGCGCAATGGTCACAAAGTCGGAGACGTGCACGTCGAACACGATGCGTCAAGTATAGCTGCCCCAGGGGCCCTCCATACTTGACACGATTCGTATCAATGCCTAGACTCGAATTGTGTCAATACCAGAGCTCATCTTCATCTCGATGGCCGCGCGCCTGCTCGACATGCATCCGCAGACGCTGCGGAAGTACGAGCGGCTCGGACTGGTGCGGCCCGCCCGCACCATCGGCAGCATGCGGCTCTACTCGGCCGAGGAAATCGAGCGCCTGCGGTTCATCAAGCGCCTCGTCGAAGACGAGGGCGTGAACCTCGCCGGGGTGCAGCGCCTGCTGTCGGTGGCCGAGGTGATGCAGCGCATCCGCCCCCTGCTCGACGAGCGGCTCGTGGTCAGCGATGCCCCGCGCCGGCGTCGCCTGCTGCGCGCGCTGCTGCAACTGCACGACGGCCTCGGCCTGGACGGACGGTAGCCATGGATTTCAAGGACTACTACGCCACGCTCGGCGTGCCGCGCACCGCCAGCGACAAGGACATCAAGCAGGCCTTCCGCAAGCTGGCCCGGCAGTTTCACCCCGACGTCAATTCCGGGGATGCGAAGGCCGAGGCCCGCTTCAAGGAGGTGAACGAGGCGCACGAGGTGCTGAGCGACCCGGACAAGCGCCGCACCTACGACGAGGCCGGCAGCCAGTGGCGCGAGTATGCCCAGGCCCGTGAGGCACGTGCCGGCAGGCCCGGTAGCGCCGCCGGCGGGCGGACGACCTCACGCAGCATGACGCCCGAGGAGGTCGCCGAGATGTTCGGCGGGGCCGCCGAGGGCACCGGCGATTTCTCGGATTTCTTTGAAACCCTCTTCGGCGGCAACACCCGGTCGCGCAGCCGGCGCACCCGCCGCCCGGGGCCGCCCCCGACCAGGCGCGGCGACGATGTCGAGCACGAGTACGAGCTCGATGTCGAGTCGGCCGCCCGCGGCAGCGTGCACAAGCTCGTCATGCGGCAGGGCGACGCCGAACCGCGCACGATCGATGTGCGCATTCCCCCGGGCGTCACAGACGGCTCGCGGGTCCGGGTGGCCGGCGAAGGGTCGCCCGGCACCGGAGGCGGATCACGCGGTGATTTGTTCCTGCGCATCCGTCTCAAGCCGCACCCGACGTTCACCGTGTCTGGGCGTGATGTCACCCGTCACGTGTCGGTGCCGGTGTCGCAGGCCGTGCTCGGCGGCGAACTGACGGTCGCCTCGCCCGACGGGCGGTCCATCACCGTGAGGGTGCCGGAAACCAGTCAGCCCGGCACGCGGCTCCGTGTGCGCGGCTATGGCCTGCCGGCCCTCGGGGCGTCAGGCACACCGGGCGATCTCTATGTGGTGCTCGATGTGGCCCTGCCCCGCGAACTGTCAGGCGCGGCCCGCAAGGCCTATGAACAGCTGGCCCGCATCGAGCGGGATGAGTAAGCGGGACAGGAGGACGACATGAATCTGCAGAAGTTCACCGAGAAGGCCCAGCAGGCCATCCTGGCCACCCCGGAGCTCGCGCGCGAGTACGGCCACGCCAGCGTCGAGCCCGAGCACCTGCTGGTGACGCTCTGCGAGCAGCCCGACGGCGTCGTGCCCTCGGTGCTGCGGGCCCTGTCGATTGATACCGACGGTCTGGCACGCGAAGCCCGCACCGGGCTCGAGCGCCTGCCGCGCGTCAGCGGCGGCAGCGAGCCGGGTCTGTCGCCCCGCCTCCGCACCGTGGTCGACACCGCCACCGCCGAGGCCCGCACGATGCAGGACGACTATGTGTCGACCGAGCACCTGCTGCTGGGCCTCGTCAAGGATACGGGACGCAGTGCCGCCGCGTCGCTGTTGAAGGGCAAGGGCATCACCCCCGAGCGCGTGCTCGAGGCCCTGACCCGTGTGCGCGGCAGCCAGCGCGTCACTGATCCGACACCCGAGAACAAGTATCAGGCCCTCGAGAAATACGGGCGCGACCTCACCGATCTCGCTCGTCGCGGCAAGCTCGATCCCGTGATCGGCCGCGATGAAGAAGTGCGGCGCGTGATTCAGGTGCTGTCGCGGCGCACCAAGAACAACCCCGTGCTCATCGGCGAACCTGGCGTCGGCAAAACCGCCATTGTCGAAGGCCTCGCGCAGCGCATCGTCCGCGGCGATGTCCCCGAGGGACTGAAGGACAAGCGGATCATGGCGCTCGACATGGGCGCGCTCGTGGCCGGAGCCAAATATCGCGGCGAGTTCGAGGAACGCCTGAAGGCGGTGTTGAGGGAAATCGTCGATGCCGGCGGGAAGTTTGTGCTGTTCATCGACGAGCTGCATACGGTGGTCGGCGCTGGCGCGGCCGAAGGCTCGCTCGATGCCTCGAATATGCTCAAGCCCATGCTGGCGCGCGGCGAACTCCACACCATCGGCGCCACAACGCTCGACGAATATCGCAAGCACATCGAGAAGGACGCTGCCCTCGAGCGCCGCTTCCAGCCAGTGCTGGTCGGTGAGCCCAGTGTGGAAGACACCATCTCGATTCTGCGCGGCCTCCGCGAGCGTTACGAGATTCACCACGGCGTGCGCCTCAAGGACGGTGCGCTGGTGGCCGCAGCCGTCCTGTCGAACCGCTATATCGCGGACCGATTCCTGCCGGACAAGGCCATCGACCTGGTCGACGAAGCCGCCTCGCGGCTGCGCATGGAGATTGATTCCATGCCCGCCGAGCTCGACGAAGTCCGGCGCCGCGTGATGCAGCTGGAAATTGAGCGCGAAGCCCTGCGAAAGGAAACCGACAAGGCGTCGATCGAACGCTTGAGCCGGCTCGAGCGCGAATTGTCAGAGCTGAAGGCGGAGGACGAACGGCTACGCCAGCAGTGGGAGCGCGAGAAGAGCGCCATCCAGAAGACTCGCAGCCTCAAGGAGGAGCTCGAGCAGGTCAGGCTTGAGGCCGACCAGGCCCAGCGACGCGGCGACTATGGCCGCGCCTCCGAACTGCAGTACGGCCGCGTGCCCGAGCTCGAGCGGCAGATCGCGGCCGAGGCGGGGCTGCTGGCTGCTGACAGTCAGGCCCCCCGCATGCTCAAGGAGGAAGTAGACGAGGAAGACATCGCCGAAGTCGTGGGGCGCTGGACCGGCATTCCGGTGAGTCGGCTGATGGAAGGTGAAGTCCAGAAGCTCATGCAGATGGAAGAACGCCTGCATCGCCGCGTGGTGGGTCAGCACGATGCGGTCGTGGGCGTGTCGAACGCTATCCGCCGGGCCCGTGCAGGCCTGCAGGACCCCAGCCGTCCGCTCGGCAGCTTCATCTTCTTGGGCCCGACGGGTGTCGGGAAGACCGAACTGGCCCGGGCGCTCGCCGAGTTCCTCTTCGACGATGAGCAGGCCATGGTCCGTCTCGACATGTCCGAGTACCAGGAGAAGCACACGGTGTCGCGCCTCATCGGTGCCCCGCCAGGATACGTGGGGTATGACGAGGCCGGGCAGTTGACCGAGGCGGTGCGACGCCGGCCCTACGCAGTGGTGCTGTTCGATGAGGTCGAGAAGGCCCACCCCGACGTGCTGAACGTGTTGCTGCAGCTGCTCGATGATGGGCACCTGACCGACAGCAAGGGACGGCGGGCCGACTTCAAGAACGTCGTGGTCATCATGACCTCGAACCTGCCGTCGCTCGATGCGCTTCGGGGACACTTCCGTCCTGAGTTCATCAACCGAATCGACGAGATCGTGTTCTTCCACCCGCTGTCCGAGGTGCACACGGCCGCGATCATCGACATCCAGCTGCAGGGCCTGCTGCGGCGGCTGGCCGACCGCAAGATCACCGTCGAGCTCACGCCGGCGGCCAAGGCCCTGCTGGCGACAGAGGGGTATGATCCGGTCTATGGTGCGCGTCCGCTGAAGCGAGCAATTCAGCGACTCGTGCTCGACCCGCTGGCCCTCCGCGTGCTGGCCGGTGACTTCGGCGAGGGCGATTCGGTCCTCGCCGATGAAGCGGACGACCGACTGGTCTTTTCCGCGCGTCATATGGAACAGGCGGGCCGGTAGGCCCGCCTGAAGGAGACGTTCGTTGCCCCCGAGCCCGAAAACATCTGGTCCGATGAACCCGAAGCGGCCGGCTGCGCCAAAGCCCACGTTCCTGTGGTGGACACTCGGGCTGCTGCTGGTCATGGCCATCGCTCAGGCCTGGTTCATGCAGCCAGCCGGTCCCCCGCTGCCCTACAGCGAGTTCAAGGCCCTGGTTCGCAATGGCCAGATTGCCGAGCTGTCGATTGGCGACACCGACCTCCGGGGGACCCTGAAAAGTCCCGATGCGTCGGGACAGACGGCGTTTTCAACCGTGCGCATCGACGACCCGAAACTCGTTGAGGAGCTCGATGCCCGCGGCGTGAAATACACAGGTGAAGTAGTCAACCGCTGGCTGCCCGAGCTGCTGGGCTGGGTACTGCCGGTGCTGCTGCTGGTGGGCTTCTGGGCGTTCATGCTGCGTCGCATGGGCGGTGCCGAGGGCGGGGTAATGTCGTTTGCGCGCAGCAAAGCCAAGATCTTCGCGGAAGACGACGTCAAGGTCAGCTTCCAGGATGTGGCCGGCGTGGACGAGGCGGCGCAGGAGCTGCGGGAAATCGTCGAGTTCCTCAAGACGCCCAAGAAGTATACGAACCTCGGCGGGAAGATTCCCAAAGGCGTCATGCTGGTGGGACCGCCGGGAACCGGAAAGACACTCCTTGCGCGTGCCGTGGCCGGCGAGGCCAAGGTGCCCTTCTTCAGCCTGTCCGGGTCGGAATTTGTCGAGATGTTCGTCGGCGTCGGCGCGGCGCGCGTGCGCGACCTGTTCGCGCAGGCCGAAGCCAAGGCGCCGTGCATCGTATTCATCGATGAGCTGGATGCCCTCGGGAAGGCCCGCGTGCAGAGCCCTATGGGTAGCCACGAGGAGCGCGAGCAGACGCTCAACCAGCTGCTCGCCGAGATGGACGGGTTCGATCCGCGGAAGGCCATTATCATCATGGCGGCGACTAACCGGCCCGAGGTGCTCGACCCTGCCCTGCTGCGCCCCGGCCGCTTCGACCGTCAGGTGCTGGTCGACAAGCCCGACATTCGCGGACGCGAGGCCGTGCTGCGCATCCACGTGCGGCAGGTCACATTGTCGCCATCGGTCGACCTCGCGAAGATTGCAGCCCGCACGCCCGGGTTTGCCGGCGCCGATCTGGCGAATCTCGTGAACGAGTCCGCCTTGCTCGCGGCACGCCGCGACAAGACATCGGTGGAAATGAGCGACTTTGACGAAGCCATCGAGCGGCTCATTGCAGGACTCGAGAAGAAACGCGTCATCAACCCGAAAGAGCGCGAGATCATTGCCTACCACGAGTCGGGCCACGCCATCGTGGCCGAGGCCCTGAGCGGCATGGACCCGGTCCACAAGATCTCGATTGTGGCTCGTGGCTTCGGCGCCCTCGGGTACACAATGCAGCTGCCCGTGGAAGACCGCTATCTGATGCAGAAGCAGGACCTGCTCAACCAAATCACGGTGCTGCTGGGGGGGCGGTCGGCAGAAGAAGTGGCGCTCGGGGCCATTTCCACAGGCGCGCAGAATGATTTGCAGCGCGCCACCGACATGGCCAGGTCGATGGTGACTGAGTGGGGGATGAGCGAGAGCGTGGGGCTCGTGCACTTCGACCAGGGCAAGCGAAGCCGGTTCCTCGACGTGGCGATGCCGGCCCAGCGCGGACCCTATTCAGAAGAGACTGCGCAGGCCATCGACCACGAGGTGCGGCGCATCGTCTCCGAGTCGCACGACACGGCACGTCGCCTGCTGATCGAACACCGCGATCTGCTCGAGCAGGTCACTCAGCGCCTGCTGAAGAAGGAAGTGATGGAGGGCGAGGAGTTGCGGGCCATGATGGCCCCGGCGGCTCCCCCCGTGTTGCCGCCCGTGGGGCCTGAAGCCGAGTCGGGCCCGCAGGGCAAAGCCGACAGGACGACCGCGTCGGCCTAGGAGGCCGGCGCGGCGTTCGGGCCGGGGGCCGCTTCTTCGGCCTGGAAGCCGCAGGCCTTGTGAGCGCCGTCGCAGAAGGGCCGCTTCTGCGACTGTCCGCAGCGGCACAGCGCGAATGGCTTCTTGTTCAGCACGTATTCGTTGCCGTTCCAGTCGACCAGCTTCACATCCTCGCCTTCGACGAGAATCGACCCATTTGCGCGCACCTTCAGCGTGACCATCGGTCTTACCCTTTCTGCATGGCCGACAGAAAGTCGGCGTTACTGCGTGTCTTGCCCATCTTGTCGAGCAGCAGTTCCATGGCCTCCACGGGCGACAGCGGGTTGAGCACGCGCCGCAGCACATAGACCCGCTGCAGGTCTTCCTTCGGGATGAGCAGCTCTTCCTTGCGGGTGCCGCTCTTGAGGATATCGATGGCCGGGAACACGCGCTTGTCGGAAAGCTTCCGGTCGAGGTTGATCTCCATGTTGCCCGTGCCCTTGAACTCTTCAAAGATCACATCGTCCATTCGCGAGCCTGTGTCGACAAGCGCGGTGGCGATGATGGTTAGTGACCCACCCTCCTCGACGTTGCGCGCCGCGCCGAAGAACCGCTTGGGCTTCTGCAGGGCGTTGCTGTCGAGGCCGCCCGACAGCACCTTACCCGACGGTGGAATGACGGTGTTGTAGGCGCGGGCCAGCCGGGTGATCGAATCGAGCAGGATGAGGACATCCTTTTTGTGCTCGACTAGCCGCTTGGCCTTCTCGATCACCATTTCGGCCACCTGCACGTGTCGCTGAGCCGGCTCATCGAAGGTCGACGAGATAACTTCGCCGTCAACCGACCGCTGCATGTCGGTCACTTCTTCCGGGCGCTCGTCGATGAGCAGCACAATGAGATAGATCTCGGGATGATTGCGGACGACCGACTGCGCGATGCTCTGCAGCAGCATGGTCTTGCCCGTGCGGGGCGGCGCGACGATGAGGCCACGCTGTCCCTTGCCGATGGGCGTCATGAGATCCATGACGCGGCCCGACAGGTTGTCGGCATCGGTTTCGAGCACGAGGCGGCGCTGGGGGTAGAGCGGCGTCAGATTCTCAAAGAAGAGCTTGTCGCGTGCCTGATTGGGCGCCTCGAAGTTGACGGCCTCGACCTTGATGAGGGCAAAGTAGCGCTCACCTTCCTTCGGCGACCGGATCTGGCCTGAGATGGTATCGCCGGTCTGTAGGTCGAACTTCCGGATTTGCGACGGCGACACGTAGATGTCGTCGGGGCCCGGCAGGTAGTTGTAGTCGGGGGCGCGGAGAAACCCGAAGCCGTCCGGCAGCAGTTCGAGCACGCCTTCCGAGAAAATGAAACCACTCTGCTCGGTCTGCGCCTTGAGGATTTGGAAGATCAGCTCCTGCTTGCGCATGCCGGTGGCGCCGGCCACCTCGAGGTCCTTGGCGACCTGCGTGAGGTGCTGGATCGACATCTCCTTGAGGTCAGTGATGTTGAGGCCCTTCTTGCCCTCGCGGAGTTCAGCCTCCTGCAGTTCGAGCACTTCGTTGGCAACATCGGGCTGGGGCGGGGCCTGGGGCCCGCGATGTGATCCCTGGCGTTTGTGTCCCCGAGAGGGGCGGCGTTCTCTGGCTGCGGCCATAGTTCAGTTCTAAAATGGAGAGGAGTGGACGGCAGCCCCGGTGCAGCAGGCACGCGCGCCGCCGGAAGGTCTATCGGCGTAATACAAACGAACCGGCGCAGTATACCAGAACGCCCCTGGGGGCTAGAATGGGAAGCCGTGCGCCGCCTGTATCTGCCACTCACCCTGCTGGCGCTGCTGACGTTTGGCGCCGGACTCGGCCGTGGTGCCATGACCGATGCCGACGAGGCGTTCTACGCCGAGGCCGCCCGCGAAATGGTCGCCTCCGGCGACTATGTCACGCCGTTTTTCAACTACGAGCACCGATTCCAGAAGCCCGTCCTTTACTACTGGGTGACCGCGCTGGTCTACCGAACCACCGGTCCCACCGAGGCGGCCGCCCGCTTCGGGTCGGCCCTCTCGGGCATCGGCATCGTGCTGCTGACGGCGGCGTGTGCGCGCCGCTGGCGCGGCCACGAGCATGCGCTCCTCGCAGGCGCGATGGTCGCGACGGCGTTCGGGTGTTATTCGATCGGCCGCATGGCCCTGCCCGACCTTCCCCTGGCCTTCTTCATCACCCTCGCCATCTGGGCCGGGCTGACCGGTACGCTGCACCTGTCGCCCCATCCTCGAGGGTGGCTGATGCTCTCGGCACTGGCCATGGCCCTGGGATTCCTGACGAAAGGTCCGGTCGCCGTGATTCTTCCGGCGCTCGTCGTCCTTCCGGTCACGCTCATCGAACGTCGTCGTCTGGGCCTGTCCGTGACCGATCTGCTGCTCGGCACCCTGGTCTTCGTGCTGATTGGCGTGCCCTGGTATGTGGTCATGTGGGAACGCCACGGCCTGGCCTATCTCGAAGGCTTCTTCCTCGGCGACAATCTCGAGCGATTTGCCACAGACCGGTTCAATGATCCACGGCCATGGTGGTTCTACCTGCCGGTGGTCGTCGGGGGCCTGCTCCCCTGGTCGCCGCTGCTGGGCACGTGGTGGCCTGAACTACGGGCCACCGTGCAGCGACGGCGGCGACCCTCGGCGGCCACACTGCGGCTAATCATCTGGGCAGCGGCACCGCTGCTCTTCTACTCGCTCTCGGTCGGCAAGCAACCCCGTTATGTGCTGCCGGTGCTGCCCCCGATCGCGATGCTGCTGGCCGATGGCGTGCGACGGGCGATTACCGAGAGGCCCCCGCACGGGGGCGCTGCGCGGGACGATCGCGGCCCGGTCACTCTCGTGGTCGGCGGCGCCGTCACAGGCGTCGTGCTGGTGACCATCGGCGTTCTGATCTGGCGAGCAAAGCCGCTGCTGATTCACGTATCCGACACCACGACGCTGGTGGCCAGCGCCTCATTGGCGCTCGCCGGTCTGGGGGTGGTGGTCACGAGTATGTCTCGATCGTGGCGCCAACTGCCGATGGCGTTAACCGTCGCGGGCACCGTCTGTGTGCTCGCTCTGCAGTTCGGTCCACTGGCCAGTGCGGGCGACAGCGCCGTCGAGCAGGTGGCCCGTGAAGTCGTGCGTCAGCACACGCCCGAGCACGTGGTGGGTACCCATCAGGTCTTTGTGCGCAACCTGGTCTTCTACGCGCACCTGCCCACGCGTGATCTGCCCAATGACGAGTCACTCGCAAGCTTCTTTGCGGGACAGGGGCCGCGCCTGCTGGTCACCACCGCTGATCGGTTCCCGGCCATTGAGCGCATCGCCGGCCAGCCGCTGATCCAGCGGCTCGCGGTGTCGTATTTCAACGAGGCCGGCATCCGGCTGCGGACGCTGCTCACCCCGGAGCCCGCGCACGACCTCACTCGGGTCGTTGTCGTCGAGCGTCGTTGAGGCTCAGACCCTCGGCAACGGGGCGTCGGGCCAGATTTTTCCTGGATTAAGACGCCCGTCGGGATCGAAGGCGGCCTTGACCCGCTGCATGAGGGCAACCACGTCCGGTGCCAGTTCAATCGGCAGGTAGCGTGCCTTCGAGAACCCGATGCCGTGCTCGCCGCTGATCGATCCCTGCATCGAGACGACGGCCTCGAACAAGTCGGACGTCGCGCGCTCGGCCCGAGCGACAGCATCAGCGTCATCGGGGTCGATCATGATGTTCACGTGGATATTGCCGTCACCCGCATGGCCGAAGCTGGGGATCCAGAGGCCGTGTGCCTGTTCGAGGGCGGCGATGCACCGATAGAGTTCGCCGAGGCGGCCACGGGGCACTGAGACATCGTGGTTGATCTTACGCGGTGCACTCGCACGCAAGGCATACGACATCGAGCGCCGTGTCTCCCATAAAGCATCGCGGGTGGCAGGGTCGTGCGCCACGTCGACGCCCAGCACGGGTCCCAGACGCGCCGCCTCAACGATGACCCGAGCCTCGTCGCGGATGCCACCTTCCGTGCCATCGACTTCAATAATGAGCAGGGCCCCCGTGCCCGACGGGGCCAGTGTCCGGCCGGCATAGCGTTCGGCCGCGGCCAGTGACCCGGCGTCCACGACCTCAATGGTCGACGGCGTGATGCCGGCTGCGGTGATTCGGTCGACCACCGCCACGGCGGCGTCGATGCCGTCCGTAAACACCTGCAGCGTCGCCACGTGCGCCGGCCGCGGCACCAGCCGCATCGTGGCCTCGGTGATGATACCGAGCGTGCCCTCAGAGCCGACCATCAGCTGCGTGAGGTCGTAGCCGACGACATTTTTGACGGCACGCGAACCGGTGCGAATGACAGTACCACTGGCCAGCACCACTTCCAGCCCAAGCACATAACGGCGTGTTGTGCCGTACTTGACCGCGCGAGGGCCTCCGGCACCTTCCGCGATGTTGCCTCCGATGCTGGACCGGTGCAGGCTGGCGGGGTCTGGCGGATACCACAGGCCGGCAGCCTCGGCGGCGCGCTGCAGGTCAGCCGTAATGACACCCGGCTGCACGACGGCCACCTGATTCCGGACATCGAGTTCGAGGATGCGGTTCATCCGCTCGACGCAGACCACCATCCCCCCCGAGGTCGGCACGGCCCCGCCGGTGTAACCTGTCCCGGCGCCGCGGGTCACCACGGGCATCCCGGCCTCCGTCGCCTGCCGCATAATCCACTGAACGTCGCCCGTCGAAGACGGCCACACCACGAGGTCTGCGTCGGCCCCTCTCAGCAGGGCATCGGTACCGTAGTCGCGCCGCACCTGCGGGTCGATGGAGACCGCCGTCTCACCGAGATACGACGCACAAGCCTTGCGCAGGCGATCGACGATACTCACTGGCTGCGACGGGTGATGAAGGCATGCAACCGGCGCATGCCTTCCTCAAGACGTTCCATCGACGTGGCATAGGACAGGCGGAAGAATCCTGGGGCGTCGAAGCCCTCGCCGGCCGTAACGGCCACATGCGCCTCGGCCAGCAGTGACTCCGCAAACTCCGATGTAGTTCGGAACCCGGTCGCCTCCAAAACATCGGCGACATAGGGAAACAGATAAAACGCGCCCTGCGGCTTCACGCACGTGATGCGGGGGTCGGCCGCCAGCAGTGCGGTGACGGCATCGCGACGCCGGCGATACTCGTCGAGCATCACGGTCACACTCTCTTGCGGCCCGGTGAGAGCGGCCACGGCGGCTCGCTGCGTAATCGAGTTGATGTTCGACGTGGCGTGCCCCTGCAGGGCATTGCATTGTGCGATAAACGCCTTGGGACCGATGGTCCAGCCGCAGCGCCAGCCGGTCATGGCATACGCCTTCGATGCCGCACTACAAATGGCGAACTGGTCGGGTATCACTTCAGCCAGAATGGCCGGCAGGTTGTGCGCAACGGGGTCGTAGATGAGCTTCTCGTATGTCAGGTCGGCGATGACCCAGATGCCTCGGCGCGCGGCTTCCTCGGCGATGGCGCGTAGATTGGTCTCGCTGATCAGGGCACCCGCCGGATTACTCGGGGAATTGACAATGACGGCACGTGTGCACGGCGTCATGGCCGCAATCATCGCGTCGGCGTGAATGGCGAAGCCGTCCTCGGGTGAAGTCTGCACGATGACCGGCGTGGCGCCGGCCAGCTTGACCTGCTCGGGGATCGTGGGCCAGTAGGGCGCATGGGTGACCACCTCGTCACCCGGATCGAACAGCACAAACGCCGTGTTGAACAGCGCCTGTTTGCCGCCGGCCGTCATGATGACCTGGTCGGGTGCTATCGTCACGCCGTAATCGATGGCATAACGCTGGCACACAGCCTGCCGCACCTCGACGATGCCGGCCGAGGGCGTGTACTTGGTGAAGTTCTGGTCGAGGGCGAGGTGCGCCGCCGCCTTCACGTGCTCGGGTGTCGGGAAATCGGGCTCGCCGGCGCCGAGGTCAACGACGTCGATCCCCTGCCGCCTCAGGCGATCGGCCTCGGCCGTGACCTTCAGCGTGGGTGATGGAGCAATCTGGGCCATGCGGCTTGCGAAGTTCATATCTGCCTTGCCTCGGGAAGAACAGTGCGGCGTCTCTCAGCCAGCCAGCGCGCCACTGGCGGCGGCACCAGCTCGTCGACCGGACCGCCGAAACGATAGGCCTCGCGCACCAGCGTTGATGAAATGAAGGCGCGCGCAGGATCGGGGGCGAGGAAGACCGTCTCAATGTCGGGGGCTAGGTGTCGATTCATCTGGGCCAGCTGCGATTCGAATTCCCAGTCGTGGACACCCCGCACACCGCGCACC
Organism: Acidobacteriota bacterium; assembly: GCA_016871195.1. Lineage (GTDB taxonomy): Bacteria > Acidobacteriota > Vicinamibacteria > Vicinamibacterales > UBA2999 > VFZN01. The sequence continues at coordinate 154,337 of VFZN01000005.1, forward strand.
ACGGTCGAGGCACCCCACTCGCGTGCTGCATCGACCAGCAGCCCCGAGAACGTGCGCACATCAATCGTCGGGTGGTCAGCAAACACTTCCGCGATGACGGCCACTCGGTCGTCGAGGCTCATGAGCGGCGACTTCGCAGGATTGATGAGCACCCCGACGATGACCCGATCGGCCAATGCGGTGGCCCGGGAGATGACGTCGACGTGGCCCAGGGTGAGCGGGTCGAAGGAGCCGGCGCAGAGGGCGACACGAATGGGATGCGCAGTCATGAGTAGAACGCCAGTGTGCTGTCTCCGGCCCGCACCGTGCGGGTCGGCGGGTGTCCGTTCCGCAGGGGCGAGGCCCGTCGCGAGGCATGTTCGACCACGAGCATGCCCTCGGGGGCGAGATGCCGTGAGGCCGCGTCGACCAGTTCGTCGAGCGCGGCGAGGTCATACGGCGGGTCGAGAAAGATCACATCGAACGGCCCGCCGGTCAGTGTGCCCTGCAGCACCCGCAGCGCATCACCGGGCATGATCATACATCGGGCGTCCTCGCCAACCGCGTCGCGATTTGTCGCGATCAATGCCTGCGCGCGGCGGTTCGATTCGATGCACTGCGCTGATGCAGCACCGCGGCTGAGGGCCTCGAGCGCGACGGCTCCGGTGCCAGCGCACACATCCAGCACGCGAGCGCCTGGGAGCCGTGCGGCCAGAATATTGAACAGCGTTTCGCGCAGGCGATCGGAGGTGGGCCTGAGTCCCGGCCATGTGGGCGATGTCAGCACGCGCCCGCGATGGCGCCCCGCGATGATGCGCATCGTGCCTTACCCGACCGCAATGAGCCCGAACTGGCGGTCCCACACCTGCAGCACGTACTGCTCGATGGCCGGGACCAGGTGCCCGGTCTCGATGCGCACACGGGCTTCGGTGTGTGCGAGCTCCAGCAGGTCGGCATCGCGCAACAAATCTCCCGCCCGCAGCTGCGGCAGCCCAGACTGACGGGTGCCAAAAAAATCGCCCGGACCGCGAATCTGCAGGTCGCGCTCGGCAAGCACGAACCCGTCCTGGGTCGAGGCCATCGCCGAGAGGCGCTGCTGGGCATCGGGCGACCAGGGTGACTGATACACGAGGACGCAGGTGGACGGATGCACGCCGCGCCCGACGCGGCCGCGTAGCTGGTGCAGTTGTGACAACCCGAACCGTTCGGCATGCTCGACCACCATCAGCGTCGCGTTGGGCACATCGACGCCGACCTCGACGACCGAGGTCGAGACGAGCAACGGCACCTCGCCGGACGAAAAGGCCCGCATCACGGCATCTTTCTCATCGCCCTTCATGCGCCCGTGCAGTAGCGCTGCCCGGAACGGGGCGCACACCTGTGCGAGTTCCTCGTACATCGCCGTGGCGGCCCGCAGGTCGACCTTCTCTGACTCTTCCACCAGCGGATAGACCACATAGGCCTGCCGCCCTTCCGTCAGCGCATCGCGCAGCAGCCGGTAGACTTCGTCGCGCCGGGCATCGGGCGTGACCAGCGTCCGGATGGGCTGGCGCCCCGGGGGCAGCCCTGTGATGACCGACACTTCCATGTCACCGCACGCGGTCAGCGCCAGCGTCCGTGGAATCGGCGTGGCGGTCATCATCAGCACGTCGGGGTGCAGGCCCTTCGCCGCGAGCTCTCCGCGCTGCATCACGCCGAAGCGATGCTGTTCGTCGATGACCACGAGGGTGAGCGCCCGGAAGGTGACCTGCTCCTGCACCAGCGCGTGCGTGCCAATGACGAGGTCAACCTCGCCGCGTGCAATGGCCGGTAGCAGGGTTCTTCGGGCGGCCGCGCCGACGCGACCGCTCAGCAGCGCGACACGGTATCGGGTGCCATCGAGCATGCGCGTGATCGACCGCATGTGCTGTTCGGCAAGAATTTCGGTGGGGGCCATCAGGGCCACCTGTCCCCCGTCCTCAATGGCGACCACGGCGGCCAGTAGCGCGACGATAGTCTTGCCTGCGCCGACATCGCCTTGCAGCAGGCGCTGCATCGGCCACGGCCGCTGCTGGTCGGCCACGATTTCCCGCAGGGCCTCGCGCTGCCCCGTCGTCAGGGGAAACGGCAGCACGGCACGTGCGGCAGTGCGCGTGGCCTCAGACACGACCACTGGCTTTGCCTTGCGAATCTGCAGATTACGGTGCCGACGCAGCGCCAGGCCCGACTGGAAGACAAAGAACTCTTCGAACACAAGCCGTCGCTGCGCCGGTGTGGCGAAGGCATTGAGGTCGTCCACCGTGGCCGACGGCTGGGGGAAATGCGTGGCCCTGAGCGCGTCGGTGCGCCCGGGCCACTGGTGCCGGCGCAGAAGTTCCTCGGGCACGGGGTCGAACATGTCGTCGGGCAGCATCTGCAGGGCCTGCCAGACCAGCCGGCGCTGCACATTGCCACTTACCGTGCCGATGCGCTCGTAGACCGGCACGATACGTCCGGTGTGCAGGGGGGCAGGGGCCTCGGGGGCCGCAGGCGCGGTGTCGACGACCTCGAACTCCGGATCCGTCAATTGCAGTCCACGAGTGCCCCAGAGTTCGGCGCGCCCGTATAGCACGACGTGCTGATGTGGACGGATGACATCTTTCAGAAACGCCTGATTGGGCCAGACCACCTGCACCTGCCCGCTGGCGTCCTGCACGAGCGCGGTGAACAGCCGGAAGTTCGACCGGCGGGTGTGCTGGAGGTGGCACTGCAGAACCTCGCCCGAGATGGCCACCGTCTGCCCCGGCCGCACGCTGATGATGGGCTGCAGGCGACTGCGATCTTCGTAGCGCAGGGGAAACCGGTACAGCAGGTCTTGCAGCATATGGAGACCGGCCTTCCGGAGGTCGGCCGCTTTTCGCGGCCCCACGCCCTTCAGGAACTGCAGGGGTGTCTGCAGCGGATCGCGCCCCTCGTGCTCCGCGCGCGACGGAAGGTCTGCCATGCGTGGGTCTACTGCGTGACGATGACTCGACCGGCGACGATCGTGACGGTGCGGATGCCGTAAGGCATCGGCAGCGGGTCGTCGAGCTTCATGCCCTGCGGGGCGTCCGGGGTGGCGGTGTACGTCGACAGCAGTTGCTGAAGCAGCGGCGGCGGAATCTCGAACCCGGCCAGTTCCGCACGCTCGAGACGGAACCGTGCCTGCCCCTCGGCGGCGGCGAAGGTACCCCGCGCGTTGACGGGCACCTGCCCCTTCAGCAGCGCCAGCGGAACGAAGGGGCCTGACGCCGAGCGACGACCCGCAAGACGATCGAGGTCGGCGACCAGTGTGATGTCGACGATCCCCCCATCGCGCAACGTGACGGCGGGTGACGACAGGCCGTGCGGCAGTTCCGAGGCGTAGCTGAGGGCGAGATAGGCGTTCAGTTCGTCGTTCGAAAATATGGTGAAGTGCGTGCCGGCGGTCTGGGGTCCCCGGGCAATGATCTGGCCCAGCTTGGTGTCGAACGCGGCCGCGGCCCCGGGATCCTGCGGGCCGCGAGCCAACACGGCCGAGGCAGGCAGGGTTATGAGGAGCAGTGCTGCGGCCAGCGCGCGCATGACGGAAGTGTAGCGCACGAAAGGACCACGAAGGACCTGTTGATTTTCGCCTTTTCTTTGGTTACGCTTCCGAAGCGAAACCTGACCGTCTGACACCACTGCCCTCTGGAGGTCCCGTGCAGCCACTGACCAAGCGCCAGCGAGAGATTCTTGATTATTTGAACGACTTCATCCAGCAGCACGGCTATGCGCCGAGCCTCGAAGAGATCGGGCGGCGATTCAATCTGTCGTCACTGGCCACGGTGCACAAGCACCTCAGCAACCTGCAGGAGAAAGGGTTTATCCGGCGCTCGTGGAACCGCAGCCGGTCGGTCGAACTGCTGGCGGCGCGCACCGGGCAGCGTGCGGTCGAACTGCCGATGCTCGGGTATGTCGCAGCAGGGCATCCGATCGAAGCGGTCATCGGGGGCGACACCATCGCCGTACCCGAGGCTCTCGTGTCAGGCCGCCGCGACACCTACGTGCTCCGCGTCAAGGGCGAGTCGATGATTGACGAGCAGATTCGCGACGGCGACTGGGTGGTCGTCGAAGACCGCCACTCTGCCGACAACGGCGAAATGGTCATTGCGCTCGTCGGGGGCGACGATGTGACTCTCAAGAAGTTCTACCGCGAGAGCGGTCGCGTCCGCCTGCAGCCGGCCAACGCGACGATGGCTCCCATCTATGTCGAACCAGATCGGGTGCAGATTCAGGGGGTGGTGGTGGGCGTGATGCGCAAGTACTGACCCCGTAGTACGATGCCGCCGAGGCCCCATGAGTGACCGCAAGCACATCAATTTCACCATCGTTCCGGGCGAGGCCCCGGAGACCCGTGTCTATTCGAACTTCTGCGCAGTTAGTCACACGCCTTTTGATGTGACGCTGAGCTTCTGCGAAGTGCTGCCGCTCTCCGACCACGACCTGCAGACGGCAGAGGCCAACCATGTGGTCAAGGCGCCAGTGCGCGTTAGTGTCGCGTTGCCGCTGGCGCTGGTGCCCACGCTGATTGCCGCCCTCCAGGACAACATGCGGGCGTTCGCCGACGCCCAGCCAGCCCAGAGCCCGACGGCCGGTGGCCAGGGCCCGGTCCACTAGACCGCATGACGACGCCTGCGCACGCCCGCACCATCCTGAAGGCGCTGACGCGCCACCATCCGAACGCCGACACTGAGCTTCACTACCGCACGCCCTTCGAGTTGCTGGTCGCCACGATCCTGGCGGCCCAGTCGACGGACGTCGGCATCAACAAGCTCACCCCAGCACTCTTCGCCCGCTTCCCCGACGCGCGTGCCATGGCGCAGGCGGACCTGTCCGAGCTCGAAACTTTAGTACACGCCTCCGGCTTCTTCCGCCAGAAGGCGCGAGCCCTGCTGGCCATGTCTCAGGCTCTGGTCGAACAGTTCGGGGGCGAGGTGCCAGCCGACATCGATGCGCTGACCACGCTGCCCGGCGTCGGTCGGAAGACAGCCAATGTGGTGCTGGGGCATGCGCTCGGGGTGCCGGGCTTCCCCGTCGACCGGCATGTGCTGCGCGTGGCCCATCGTCTCGGCCTCGTGCAGGGCGACGACCCGGTGCGCGTTGAGAATGCGCTCTGCGCACTCTTTCCGAAGAAAGACTGGACGCGCGCATCCGACACGCTGATTCTGCACGGGCGGCGCATCTGCAAGCCCAGGCCCCAGTGCCGACTCTGCCATGCCCGTGCGCTGTGCCCCTCGGCGGCCGAATGAAGGTCCGGAAGCGATTCGGCCAGCATTTTCTCGAGGCAGCCTGGGTGCACAAGCTAGTGGCCGCCCTGCAGGCGCGCCCCGATGACCGCTTTGTCGAGATTGGCCCGGGCCGCGGCGCCATCACGAGCCCCCTGGCCCAGCAGGTGACGCACCTGCTCGCCATCGAGGTCGACCGCGACCTCGCGGCACAGTTGCGCGCGTGGGAGGCTCCCTCCCTGAGCGTGATTGCAGGCGACGTCCTTGAGGTCGATCTCGCCGCCGTCGTGGCGTCATGGCAAGGTGCCCCGCTCGACGCGCAGCATCCGGTCCGCGTGGTCGGCAACCTGCCGTACAACATTTCGTCGCCCATCCTCTTCCAGTTGCTGGAGGTCGCCGCCCGGACCCAGGGCCTCACCGACGCCACACTGATGCTGCAGAAAGAAGTGGCCGACCGCCTCGCCGCTCCCGTCGGCACGGGCGAGTACGGCGTCCTGACGCTGCAGACCGGGCTGCATGCCGATGTCACACGGCTCTTGACGCTGCCTCCCGGGGCCTTTCGTCCGGCTCCCAAGGTGTCGTCCGCCGTGGTCCGCCTGGCCTTCCATCCCCCGCGGGTGCCCCTGCCTGACCCGCGGCTGTTCTCCCGCGTGGTGCGCACGGTCTTCCAGCAGCGACGCAAGATGTTGTCGAACGCACTGCAGCCGGTGGCCGAGGCGCTCGGCCAGTCGGCCGCGGCCGTGTTGACCGCGGCCGACGTCGACCCCCGCCGCCGGCCCGAAACGCTGACACTCACCGACCTCTCCCGCATCGTCGCCGAGCTCTCCGGTCGCCCGTGACAGGCCATGCTATAGTGTGCAGGTTCGTCCTGCCGCGTCTTGTCGGGTGTCCCAGCGCCTGACGGCTAGTGTTGCGGGCCATCGCCGTCTGCCCGGACGACGAGCCGCACGAGATTGATGTTCATGCACGGTGTGTCTGACGCAGCTGCGGCTGCGCGCGATCTTCCAGTCGAACTGGTACCGCTTGGCGGCCTGGGCGAGTTTGGCCTCAACATGATGGCCGTCTCGTGCGGGGAGACGACCATCGTCATCGATGCCGGTGCCATGTTCCCTGACAGTGATCTGCCGGGCGTCGACGTCATCGTTCAGGACCTGGCGTATCTCGAGGCGAAGCGAGGACAGATCAGGGCCCTCGTGCTTACGCACGGACACGAAGACCACATTGGCGCGGTGCCATACGTCCTGCCCCACGTGCAGGGTCCGGTCTACGGACCGCCCCTCGCGCTGGCCATGGTCGAACCCAAGCTCGAGGAACATCGGGTGACCCACACGCCGGGTCTGGAGGGCGTGAGGCCCGGACAGCGGGTAACGGTGGGCCCGTTCACGCTGGAATTCCTGCGCGTGACCCACAGCATGCCCGACTGCCTGGCGGTGGCGATTCACACGCCCCAGGGTGTGATTCTCCACACGGGTGACTTCAAGATCGACCAGACCCCACTCGACCGCGAGATGTTCGACCTGCCGCGGTTTGCCGAACTGGGCCGCGAGGGCGTCCTGGCCCTGCTGGCCGACAGCACGAACGTGGACCGCCCCGGCATCACGGGGTCGGAACGCGAGGTGCACGACGCCTTCGAGGAACTGTTCACCAGCACGGAAGGCCGCCTCGTCGTGGCCACCTTCTCGTCGAGCCTCTATCGTGTGCAGCTGCTCGTCGATCTGGCCGCGGCGTACGACCGCAAGGCCGTGTTCCTCGGGCGCAGCATGGAACGCAACACGCAGATTGCACAGAGGACGGGCCACCTGCACCTGCCCACCGGCGTCGTGGTGCGCGATGTCGACATCGCCTCGGTGGCCGCGCGCGACCTGCTGTGCATCACGACGGGGTCACAGGGCGAGCCGAACGCCACGCTCTCACGCGTCGCCATCGACGACCATCGCCACCTCACGCTTGGCGCGGATGACCGCGTGGTGCTGTCGGCCCGCGCCATTCCGGGTAACGAAAAGGCCATCGGCCGCGTCATGAACCACCTGGCGAGACGCGGCGTTGAGGTTGTCACGGAAGGCGACCGCCGTGTGCACGTGTCGGGGCATGCCTCCAGCGAGGAACTCAAGCTGATTCTGTCGCTGGTGCGCCCGAAGTACTTTGTACCCATCCACGGCGAGTACCGCCAGCTGGCGCGCCATGCGCGCATCGCCGAGCTGGTGACCAGCGGCCTGCCCACTCGAGTGCAGGTGCTGCTCGCGCAGGACGGGGACCGCTTGCGGTTTGACGCCGAGGGGGCGTGCGTCACCGAGCGCGTGCCCGTGGGCCGCGTCTACATCGACAGCACCCGTGTCGGCGAAGTCAATGACGAGGTGCTGCGCGACCGGCGTCACATCGCCTCTGATGGCATTGTCGTGCCCGTGGTGGCCATCAACGCGAACAGCGGGCAGGTCGAGGGCGTGCCCGAACTGGTGGGCCGCGGCTTTGTCACCGATAACGACGACGGCGACCTGCTGGCTGATGGTGCAGCCGCACTCAACGACATGCTCGCCCGCTGCAGCGCCGAAGAGCGCGGCGACCCTGGCCTCATTCAGGAACGCGTGCGCCAAGAAGTACGCCGGTATCTGCGGAAGCACACGGGTCGTCGTCCGCTGGTGCTGCCTGTGGTGATGGAGATCTGAGATGGGTGCTGTCAGTACACGTGCGTCGTCTGCGTCCCGGCGCGTCAGCGAAGCCGCCGGTCTTGCACTGTTCACCCTCGCGCTCATCTGGCTGATGGGCCTGGCGAGCCATAACGTGCACGACCCGGCCTGGCTGCTGAACCTGCCGTCTGCACCACAGGACACGAGCAACCTCGTCGGTCCGTTCGGGGCATTCCTGTCGGGCTGGACCTTTCAGTTTTTCGGCTATGGTGCCTGGCTGCTGCCGTTGTCGATGGCCGTCGCGGCATGGCATTTTTTCTGGTGCCGGCCGCTGGCTGCAGGCTACACCAGATTGCTGGGCGGCGCGTTGCTGCTTGTGTGCAGCAGTGCGTTTCTCTCGCTGACGTTCGATCGCCTGTCGTCTGCGGTGTCGTGCGGCGCACTCGCGGCCGCTGACGTGGCCGCGTGGAACACCCTGGGATGCAGTGTCAGCAGCCTGATGAGCGCGTATCTGAACCGCACAGGGTCGGTGATTGTGCTGCTGGCCCTCATGGGCGTGGCCATCGTCGTCTCAACGCAGTTTTCGCTCGGGGACGCGGCTGAGCAGATGGGGTCGGGAGTCTCCGGCGGCATTCGCGCCCTCTGGCTGCGCCTGCAGCAGTGGCACGCCGCGCGCCAACAGAAGGCGGCCTCCCAGAAATCCAGACCGGGGCCTTCTACCGGCACCGTGCCTGCCACTGGGGACGCACCGGCCACACGAAGCCTACGTGGCATCGCCGGCGCTGTTGCTGGGGCCGCAGACAGCGCCTCGGCACGCACGCCTTCGGTTGTCGTGCCTGCCAAGCCGGAGACCGTCCCCACCACGCAGAAGCTCCCGCTCCCCGAACCCGGCCCCGCCACCGAACGCCGTGCGGGCGGATTCATGCTGCCGCCGCTGACCTTGCTCGACAATGCCCGCGCGGAAACGAAGATCGATGAGCGCGAGCTGCTCGAGTCGGCACGCCATCTCGCAGAGAAATGCCGCGAGTTTTCGGTTGAGGGCAGCGTGGTGCAGATTCATCCCGGTCCCGTCGTGACCACGTTCGAGTTCAAACCCGACGCCGGTGTCAGGTTCTCGAAGGTCACGAGCCTCTCGGATGACCTATGCCTGGCCATGCAGGCCGAGTCGGTGCTCATTGACCGCATTCCCGGCAAGTCGACGGTGGGCATCCAGATTCCGAATCCGAACCGCGAGGCCATTTCGCTCCGCGAACTACTCGAGTCGGACACGTATACCAAGTCGCCGTCGAAACTCTCCGTCGTACTAGGCAAGACCATTCACGGCGAGCCATACGTCGCTGATCTGGCGACAATGCCGCACCTGCTGATTGCCGGCTCGACGGGCATGGGCAAGTCGGTCGGACTCAATGCGATGCTCGCCAGCATTCTCTTCCGGGCCACTCCGGACGATGTGCGACTGATCATGGTCGACCCGAAGCGCCTCGAGCTCGGGATGTATGAGGAAATTCCCCACCTGCTGACGCCCGTCGTCGTCGAACCCAAGAAGGCGGCGAACGCGCTGCGCTGGGCCGTGCGCGAGATGGAAGAGCGCTATAAGACGCTGGCAGCGGTGGGCGTGCGGAACATCGAGCAATACAACCGGAACATCCGCGCGCAGATGGCCGACGCCGGCGCCGATGCCGAGTCGCAACCGCGGCCTCTGCCCTTCATCGTTGTGGTGGTGGATGAGCTCGCTGACCTGATGATGGTGGCCGGCAACGAGGTGGAAGAGTCGATCTGCCGACTGGCGCAGATGGCGCGCGCCGTGGGCATTCACCTGATTCTGGCGACGCAGCGGCCATCGGTCGATGTGATCACCGGCCTCATCAAGGCCAATCTGCCCTCGCGCATTTCGTTCAAGGTGATGTCGAAGATCGATTCGCGCACCATCCTCGACAGCAATGGCGCCGAACAGCTGCTGGGCAAGGGCGACATGCTGTTCCTGCCGCCGGCCTCGTCGCGCTATCTGCGGCTGCACGGGCCGTATATTTCCGAGCAGGAGTCGGCGCGTCTGGCGAGCTTCCTCCGCAAGCAAGGACGCCCGATCTTCAACACCGCCATCACGGCAGACGACAAGAAGGAAGGTCCTGACGGCGTCGAATACGAGAGAGACGACCTCTACGACGAGGCCGCGCGCCTCGTGGTGCAGTCGGGGCAGGCCTCGATTTCACATCTGCAGCGGAAGTTCCGCATCGGCTTCAGTCGTGCCGCCCGCCTGGTCGACATGATGGAAGCCGAAGGGCTGGTGTCGGCTGCCGACGGCAGCAAGGCCCGCGAGGTCACGGTGCCCCGTAACTACTTCGACGAGGTCGACGCGCAACTGCGATGACGATGCGGCGCATGCACCGGTGGCTCGTGACGGCGGTCTCGCTGTGGTCACTCGCGTGGCCCGGGGCCGTGGCTGCCCGTCAGCAGGACGCGGCGACCCTGATGTCTGCCGCGATGACGAAGGCTGCTGATGTGTCCGCAATGCTCAAGCGCGAGGAACCGCTGAGCACGTCGGCACGGCGTGACTTGCTCGCGTCACTCGACCGGGTGCTGGTGCGCCTTGAGCATGTACCCCGCCGCTACCCACGGAGCCGACAGGCCAACCTGGCCCTGCACGAAGCGGCGTCGCTTGCCGACGCGGCGTTTCAGCGGTTTGCACGTGAGAGCGACCGCGCCACGGCGCTTCGGCTGTACCGGTGGCTCATCAGGGAGTATCCGGGCAGCGTGCATGTGCGCAACGCCATGCGTCGCACAACCGCGCTCGCCGAGCGCGCCCGCGTGGCTCAAACCGTGAGCGCCGGTGCGCCCGTCGCCCCCTCAGAGTCCCGGGGGACCACCACAGGCACGGCGGCCGCGCCCCCCGCACCGTCGACGCCCCCAGCCTCGACTCCGCCATCAATGAGCGCCGCGATGCCGTCGCGCGTCACCCCGACGCTGGCATCGGCCACCCGGGCCCGGCTGACGTCAATCACGCAGCAGATCATCTCCGGTGGACAGCGCGTGGTGCTGACCCTCGACCGTGAGGTCGCGTTCACCGAGCAGTGGGTCAGCGACCCCGATCGCCTCTACATCGATCTCCGCACCGTGCGGCTCGACGAACCGGTCGCCGTGCCGTCCCTGCCCGCTGAGGCTGCCATCAGCGACATCCGCACGGGCATGCCCACGCCTGACACGGCTCGCGTGGTGTTGCACACTCGGGCACCGGCCAGGGCGAGTCTCTACACGCTGTACACACCGTTCCGGGTCGTGATCGAAGTCACTGCACCAGTCACGACGGCCGCAGAGATGGTCGTCCGCCCACCCGTCACCGCACCGCCCGCTCCACCTCCGGTCACCGCGCCATCGGTCCCCGCGCCCGCCGCTCAGACCACGCCTGCTGCGCCTGCTTCTGCTCCGGTACCAGCAGTCACTCAGGTTTCGGCGTCGAGAACGCCCGCGGTCGCCGACCCGGGGGGGCCGCCCGCAGAACCCGCACCCGGTGCCCAGGGCTATTCACTGTCGCGGCAACTCGGCCTCGGCGTCTCGCACATCGTCATCGACCCCGGGCACGGAGGGAAGGATCCCGGTGCAATCGGGCACGGCGTGCAGGAGTCGCTGCTCACCCTCGACGTGGCCCTGCGGCTTGAGCGACTCCTGACGAAGGCTCCGGGCATCGAGGTGACGCTCACGAGGCGGACTGATGAGTTTGTGGCCCTGGAAGAGCGCACGGCGATCGCCAACCGGGCGCATGCCGATCTCTTCCTCTCGATTCACGCCAATGCGAGTCGCAACCCCGCGGCCAACGGCGTGGAAACCTACTTCCTGAGTTTTGCGGCGAATCCCGATGCCGAGGCGGTGGCTGCGCGCGAAAATGCGGCGTCAGATGGAGCGATGCGCCAGCTGCCCGACATGATTCGGGCAATCGCACTGAACGACAAGCTCGACGAGTCGCGTGAGCTGGCGGCCGTGGTACAGGAATCGATGGTGACGCGCCTCAGGCGGCAGCACAAGTCGGTCCGCAACCTCGGTGTGAAGAAGGCGCCGTTTGTGGTGCTGATCGGGGCCCGGATGCCCAGTGTGCTGGCCGAAATCTCGTTTGTCACCAACAAGGCCGAGGCGCAGCGTCTGAAGACTGATGCCTACAAGCAGCGACTCGCCGAGTCGCTGTATGACGCTGTGATGCGCTATCGCCGGGCGCTCAAGCAGACTGGCACGCCCGCAGAGACCCGGAACGATCGAGGGCGCTGACGCATGTGGCGCTAGACCTTGAAGAGGTCGTGCTTGCCGCCGCGGGCTTCGATAATTGAAACAGGCCCACGCGACCGGAACCACACATACAGGGCACCCGCCAGCACGCCTGCGATCGCCGCCGCAATGATGATGAGACTCGTGAAGCCCACCGCGCCGATGGCGACATCGATGGTGCTCATCTTCGGCAGCGGCTGGCCGATGCGTTCAACGATGGTGACGGTCGGGTAACCGGCGTCTGGCGGCGGAGGTGTCGCAGGAGCCTGAAACATCACCCCGCCAGTGTAGCAGAGCCCTACGGCAGGGGCTGATGCGCCAGTTCGACCAGCGTCCGCACAATCGCGCCGGTCGCGCCGCGCGGCATCCACGGTTTGGCGTCTTCGGCCCAGACGGTGCCGGCGATATCGAGGTGTGCCCAGGGCCCCGTGCCGGCAAATTCCTTGAGGAACAGCGCGGCGGTGATGGCGCCACCGGGACGACCGGCGCTGTTGACGAGATCGGCGATGTCGCTCTTCAGGCCGTCTTTGTAATCGTCGAACAGCGGCAGCGGCCACACCTTCTCGCCACCGCGCGCTGCCGCCGCGCGCACGGCATCGACCCACGGTTGCGGGGTGCCGAAGAGCCCGGTCGTGACCTTGCCGAGCGCCACGATGCAGGCCCCGGTCAGCGTCGCCACGTCGACGAGATGTGTCGCGCCGAGCTGGCGCGCGTACCACAGGGCATCGCCGAGAATGAGGCGGCCTTCGGCGTCGGTGTTGTTGATTTCCACCGTAAGGCCGGCGGCGCTCTTGAGCACATCACCCGGCTTGAGCGCACGGCTGCCCGGCATGTTCTCGGCGGCCGGCACAACCGCCAGCGCACGCACGGGCGCCTTGAGCAGCGCGAGCGTCCGCAGGGCGGCGGTCACGCTGGCGCCGCCCCCCATGTCGTCCTTCATGCGGTCCATGCCGTCGGCTGGTTTGAGCGAGATGCCACCGGTGTCGAATGTCACGCCTTTGCCGATCAACCCCAGCACGGGCCCTGTCGTCATGCCGTCGGGCTCGTAGCGGGCCACGAGCATGTGCGGCGGATGGGCACTGCCCTGCCCGACGCCGAGCAGCATGCCCATGCCGAGATCCTTGAGTCGGGCCGGTCCGAGCACGTCGACCGTGATGCCCGGCACAGACGCGAGCGTGCCGGCGGCTTCCATCAACCGCTCAGGCCACAGATAGTTGCCGGGTTCGTTGATGAGCACACGTGCCGAGTTGGCTGACTCGCCGACGATGCGGCCGCGCCGGAGGGCGGCATCGGCATCAGGTGCCGATGTGAGCACGGTGATTTCCGTCAGGAACGGCGTGCGTTCATCGCGGGTCTTGTAGAAGCCCCCGTCGAAGTTCGCGAGGGCGATGCCCTCGGCTAGAATGTCGAGGCGCTGCGCATCGCTCATGGCGCCGAGCGCTGCGTCGACCCACGCTACGCGCGACGCCCGGTGTCGGCGACACGCGTGCGCCGCAACGGCGGCCAGTCGCCGCACGCGTTCGGCATCGACATCGGCGGCCGGCCCTGCGCCGACACACACCACGTGCGTCACGTGCCAGTCGGCCCTCACACATGGGAACACGGCTACATCGCAGGCCTTCCCTGAAAATGCCCCGCTGGCCACGGCCGCACGCAGGCCACCGCCTGTGGCATCACCGTACTGGGCAACGGCCTCGGTCAGCTGGTCAGACGGCACCCACACCACGAGGGCATCGGCCTCGGGCATCGGACCGGATGAGACAGCACACACAACCTCGGGCACATGGAAGGACTGCGACATAGAACAACCTGTGAGTGTGAAAATCGGGAACGTCCCGTCGACTTACATCAGTCGTGGCCACAACCAGAACGCCACACTGACGACGAGAGTGTACGCGACAAAGACGAGCGAAGCGTATCCGAGAATGTCCCGGAAATCTATGCGGGCGGCTGCCAGCAGCGGCAAGGCCCAGAAGGGCTGAATGAGGTCGGTGGCCATATCGCCCCACGCATACGACAGCACCACCTGCGGCAGCGGCACACCAAGGCGGAGCGCAGCATCCACAAGGTAGGGGGCCTCGATGGCCCACTTCGAGCCACCGGATGGCACGAGATAGTTCACGAGCCCCGAATACCAGTACAACAGCAGCGGCAGCGACTCGGCCGATGCCGACTGGGCGATAGCCTCACCCATGAGTGTGGCGAGGCCCGTCCCCTGAATGACGCCGTACATGCCGGCGTAGAAGGGAAACTGCAGGATCACGCCGGCGGCGAGCGGTGCCCCCTGTTCCGCTGCTGCCATCAGGCTCGCGACCGACGGGTGCAGCCCGACCGCCAGCATCAGGAACGCGAAGTTGAGCACATCGAGCGTCAGCCCGCCACTGCCCCGCACTGCGTACGTGCCAAGCCACACGGCGCCGCAGAGGGCGATGACCAGCGGCAAGGCGCGATGATGGTCGAGTCGCGCGGCGAGTGCATTGCCCACCTGTGCAGGCGGCGTGAAGCGCGCCAGCTGATCCACCGTACCCGGTGGCGCGGGTCTCGTGTGTTCAGGTGCAGGATGCAACCCCCACACCAGGCCGAGCAGCAGCATCACGACGATCGCAGTCAGCGAAAGGTTGAACGCGCTGAACACCGTGTCGCGCATCGGCACCACACCCATCGTCTGCTCGAGAAAGTGGCCCGGCGTGGCCACAAGCAGCGGTGCCGAGGCCGACAGTCCCGCGTGCCACGTGGCGCCCATCCCGAAGTACGCCGCGCACACCAGCAGTCGATAGTCGACCGAGGGCACCGCCCTCACCATGTGCCGTACCAGCATGGCGCAGCCCACGAGGCTGAGTCCCCAGTGCACCCACGCGAGCGCCATCGACACCGCTGCCATCAGTACGACGGCGCCTCGCGGGGAACGGGCACGCGCAGCCAGGCGCGCCATGAGGCGATCGACAGGCGGAGCCGAGGCCACGAGAAAGCCCGACACGACCACCAGCACCATCTGCATGGCAAACGGCACCAGTGCCCAGAAGCCATCACCCCAGGCCTGCACGACTTTCAGCGGTGATGTGTCCGTCGCCACGCTGGCACCGACCATCGTCAGCAGCGTGAGGACGACGGCGATGGTCATGGCGCCCGGAATGCAGCGCTCGGCCCAGACGGTCAGGCGAATGGCGAGTCGGCCCAGCATGGGGTGCCGTGGAGTGTTCGCCCTAGAAGCGCCCGACCGGCTGCCGCACCAGCAGCGGGGCCCCGGTGGCGGCCCTGACCTCGGCTTCGGTAGTGTCGTCGGCAATCTCGCGCAGCACGAGACCATCGGGTGTGACATCGATGACCGCCATCTCGGTCACGATGACGCTCACCACGTGCTGCCCCGTGAGTGGCAGCGTGCAGCGGGCGAGAATCTTGGGCGCGCCTTCGCGGGTCGTGTGTTCCATCGCGACGATGACTTTGCGTGCGCCGGCGACCAGGTCCATCGCACCGCCCATGCCCTTGACCATCTTGCCGGGAATCATCCAGTTGGCCAGATTCCCGTGACGATCGACCTCGAGGGCCCCCAGCACCGTGACATCGACATGCCCGCCGCGAATCATGGCAAACGATTCGGCGCTGCTGAAGTACGACGCGCCGGACAGCTCGGTCACGGTCTCTTTTCCAGCGTTAATCAGATCGGGATCGATCTGGTCTTCCGCCGGATAGGGGCCGACGCCGAGCATGCCGTTTTCCGAGTGCAGGGTGATTTCCACACCCGGCGGCACGAAGTTGGCCACGAGGGTCGGCATGCCGATGCCGAGGTTGACGTAGTCGCCATCCTTCAGCTCGCGGGCAATGCGCGAGACGATACGTTCACGCTTATCCACGGCTCACCGTCCGTTTCTCGATGCGCTTCTCGTAAGGGCCGCCCTGCAGAACATGGCGCACGTAGATGCCCGGAGTATGCACGACATCGGGGTCGATGTCGCCCGGCTCGACCAGATGCTCAACCTCGGCGATGGTGACGCGTGCCGCCGTGGCCATCATCGGACTGAAATTTCTGGCGGTCTTGCGGAACACCAGGTTGCCTGCGGTGTCGCCCTTCCAGGCCTTGATGAACGCAAAGTCGGCCTTCAGCGGACGTTCGAGCACATAGAGGCGTCCGTCGAACTCGCGTACCTCCTTACCCTCGGCCACGACCGTGCCGACCCCAGTCGGCGTATAGAAGCCGCCGATGCCCGCGCCCCCCGCCCTGATGCGTTCGGAAAACGTGCCCTGCGGCACCAGCTCGACGTCGATTTCCTTCTGCAGGAACTGCCGCTCGAATTCCTTGTTCTCGCCGACGTAGGTGGAAATCATCTTCCGCACCTGCCGGGACTTCAGCAGGCTGCCGACACCGAAGTCATCGACACCCGCGTTGTTGCTGACGATGATGAGGCCCGACGTGCCGCGACGGCGGAGCGCGGCCAGCAGGGTTTCCGGAATGCCGGCCAGGCCGAAGCCTCCCATCATGATGGTGGCGCCGTGGTGGACCAGCGCCACGGCGTCATCTGCGCTGTTCAGACGTTTGTTCATAGGCCTCTCGGGCACCGC
The DNA here is from genome assembly GCA_016871195.1 of Acidobacteriota bacterium. Classification (GTDB taxonomy): domain Bacteria; phylum Acidobacteriota; class Vicinamibacteria; order Vicinamibacterales; family UBA2999; genus VFZN01. The sequence continues at coordinate 170,991 of VFZN01000005.1, forward strand.
AGCCTCATCGCCTCACTGGTGCCGCACCATTGTGACGCACCCGGCCCCCCTTCGGGATTCCCCGATGGAGTTAGCCTCGGAGCCAGCGCACGTAGGTCGCCGCGGCTGCGGCCGGGTCGCCATCGGTGCCCTGCTCGGCGATGACCTGCACAAGCGCACTGCCCACCACCGCCGCGTCGGCCATGCGGCCCAGCGCCTGCATGTGTTCGGGCGTCGAAACGCCGAAGCCGAGCACCAGCGGGAGATCAGTGACCTCCCTGACCCGTCGGGCGAGCTCGGCCGCCGCATCACTGATGTCGGTGCGGGCGCCTGTGACACCGAGCCGCGATATGCCATAGAGGAAGCCGCGCCCCAGATGGGCCGCCTTCCGCATCCGTTCGGTCGAGGTCGTCGGGCTCAGCAGGAAGATCATGTCGATGCCCGCCTGGGTGAACGCCTGGTGCCACTCTCGCCCCTCTTCGGGGGGCACATCCAGCGTGAGCACCCCGTCGACGCCTGCCTCTGCGGCCCGCGCCGTAAACTGCGCGAGCCCCATGCGCATGATCGGGTTGGCGTACGAGAACAGGACGATGGGCGCGGCGATGTCAGGCCTGATGTCGGCCACCATCTGGAGGACGCCGTCGAGGGTCGTGCCCGAGGCCAGGGCCCGCTCGGTGGCGCGCTGAATGACGGGACCGTCGGCGAGCGGATCCGAGAATGGCACACCCACCTCCAGCACATCGACACCGGTGGCATCGAGCGTCTTGAGAATAGCGGCGCTCTGCGCCAGCGACGGATCTCCCGCCGTAATGTAGGTCACCAGGCCTGTCCGCCGGTCGCGGCGGAGACGGTCGAAGCGGTCACTGATGCGCGACATGATGTCCCTCCGGCAGCAGGGCCGCCACGCTCTGCACGTCCTTGTCACCACGTCCGGACAGATTGACCAGCACCGTCGTCCCTGGGGCCAGGCCGTGCGCTCCCTTCAACAGGTACGCGAACGCGTGCGCCGACTCGAGCGCCGGAATGATGCCTTCGGTCCGCGCCAGCGTCTGGAACGCCTCGAGCGCATCACTGTCGCCCGCGTACTCGTAGCGGGCCCGCCCGCTGGCGTGCAGCGACGCATGCTCGGGGCCGATCGCGGCATAGTCGAGACCCGCCGACACTGAATGCGTGGCCTCGACGTTGCCGTGTGCGTCCTGCAGCACCCATGTGCGTGTGCCCTGCAGAATGCCCGCAGCGCCTCCGGCAAACCGCGCTGCATGGCGCCCGGCGGCAATCGTTTCCCCTCCGGCTTCCACGCCGACCAGCTGCACCTGCGCATCATCGATGAACGCATCAAAGATGCCCATCGCGTTGCTGCCGCCGCCGACACAGGCCACCACCACGTCGGGCAACTGGCCCGTCTGGTCGAGGCACTGCTGGCGCGCCTCGCGGCCAATGACGCTCTGGAATTCCCGCACCATCAGCGGATAGGGATGCGGCCCGAGCGCCGACCCCAGCAGGTAATGCGTGTCGTGCGGTCTGGCGACCCAGTCGCGCATCGCCTCGTTGATGGCGTCCTTCAGCGTGCAGCTGCCCGAGTCGACGCCGACGACCGTAGCGCCCAGCAGACGCATGCGGAAGACATTGAGCGCCTGACGGCGCATGTCTTCGGTGCCCATGTAGACCACGCACTCGAGGCCGAGCAGCGCGCAGGCCGTCGCCGATGCGACCCCGTGCTGCCCCGCTCCGGTTTCGGCCACAATGCGGCCCTTGCCCATGCGCACCGCGAGCAGGGCCTGTCCGAGGGCGTTGTTGATCTTGTGCGCCCCGGTGTGGGTGAGATCTTCGCGCTTGAGCAGCACGCGCAGCTGTCCGCAGGGGTCGCCGAAACGACGGGCGTCCCAGAGCGGCGTCGGACGCCCCACGTAGTGCCGGAACAACCGATCGAGTTCGGCCGCGAAGGCCGGATCGCGACGGGCCTCGAAATACTCGGCCTCCAGTGATTCGATGGGAGCCACCAGCGTCTCTGGAACAAACCGCCCGCCAAAGTCGCCAAAGTAGCCCCGCGCATCGGGGTCGCGTCGACCAAACCACACCGCACTCATGCTTGCCGCCTTGCTGCAGCCACGAAGGCCGCGATACGCGCCGCGCTCTTGATGCCCGGCGCTTCTTCCACTCCTGATGACACATCCACGGCCCAGGGCCGCACGGCCCGCACCGCCTCGCCCACCGTGTCGGCCGTGAGTCCCCCGGCCAGCACCACGGCGCGCCGCGCCGCCAGCGCTGCCGCACGCGACCAGTCGGCCGTGCGCCCGGTTCCTCCGTGTTTCACCGGATCGTGCGCATCGACCAGCACCGCCGCCTCGCCTCCGTCGTCCGGGTGCCAGGCGCCCAGCCCGTCATTCCAACTGATGGCGCGCAGCAGCCGGCAACCCTCGGGAAACGCGGGCACCGCGCCGTACACTTGCACCCAGCCGCACCCGGCATCATGCAGGCTCCGCACCTCGTCTGCCGAAGGACTGACAGTGACGGCCACGGTGGCAATGAAGGGCGGCACGGCCCGCATCAGTGATGACAGCTGCGCGCGTGTGACCGCGCGCGGACTGTGCGGCCACACGACAAACCCCAGTGCGTCGACGCCTGCCGCGACGGCGGCCTTGACATCGTGCGCGCGTGTCAGTCCGCAGACCTTAATGCGCATCGGTCCGTGCCTCATCGAGGAATGCCCTCAGCGCCGCTCCGGGATCAGGCGTCGTCATGAAGCGTTCGCCCATCAGGAACGCACGGTAGCCGAGGGCTCGCAGGCGATGCACCTCGGCAGGGTGGCGCAGTCCGCTTTCGCTGACCGCGATGACTGAGGCCGGCAGCCACGACGCCACGCGCGCAGATAGCTCGACGTCGACCTCGAGCGTGCGCAGGTTCCGGTTATTGACACCGACCAGGGTGGCGCCGGTGTCGATCGCGCGACGCACCTCGTCCTCGGCATGCGTTTCCACCAGCACGGCCAAGTCCAGCGCCTCGGCCTGCTCGCGCAGTGCTCTGAGTGCGGCATCATCGAGTGCGGCCACGATCAGCAGCACCGCGTCGGCTCCGTGAGCGACGGCCTCGTGCAGCTGATAGGTATCGACGATGAAGTCCTTGCGGAGAAGGGGTGTGCTGACGGCATCACGCACCGCGCGCAGGTGTCGGAGATCGCCGTCAAAGAAGCCGGGCTCGGTCAGTACCGATATCGCTGCCGCGCTGGCGTCAGCATAGCCGCGGGCGATCGCGACCGGGTCATAGGCAGCCCGCAGCACACCGCGCGACGGCGATCGCCGCTTGCACTCCGCGATGATGGGCAGCCGGGTGTCACTCGTGAGCGCCGTGATGAACGCAGCCCCGCGAGGGCGCCACCACTCGCCTGCACGCTGCAGTTGGTCGAGCGTCGTGCTCAGGCGCGCCTCATGGACGCGCGTTCGTGTCGCGGCCACTATGGCGGCGAGCACATCAGGCTGTGCCACATGCGTCACGCGGGATCTCCGTGCGACGCCAGCGCCACGCGCTGCAGCAGCGCGAGCGCACGACCCGAGTCGATGGCCTCGGCGCCCTGCGCGATGCCGTCGGCGACGGTCAGGGCGTATCCACTGAGCATCAGGGCGGCCCCGGCATTGAACAGCACCACATCACGTACCGCCCCGTGCGCGCCGCCAAGCAGTGCACGGATGATCGCGGCGTTGTCGGCCGCATCGCCGCCGCGCAGGGCGTCGACGGGTGACACCGGCAGACCGAAGTCGCCCGGGTGCACATAGAACGACCGCACGGTGCCGTGCAGCACTTCCGACACCTTCGTATGTCCCGACGTCGACAGTTCGTCGAGGCCATCGGCGCTGTGCACGACCCAGGCGCGCGTCGAACCCAGGGCCAGCAGCGTCCGCGCCATCACTTCCGTGAGTTCGGCCTGCGGCACACCCACGATCTGGCGCGCGGGTCGCGCCGGATTGGTGAGAGGCCCCAACAGATTGAAGGCGGTGCGGACCCCGAGGTCGCGTCTTGCGGGGCCCGCGTGGCGCATGGCCGGGTGAAACGTGGGCGCAAACAGGAATGTGAACCCCTCTGCGTCAAGCAACCGCGCGGCGGTATCGGGGGTCATGGCCACCTGCATGCCCAACGCTTCCAGAACGTCGGCACTGCCGCATCGGCTCGAGACGGACCGATTCCCATGCTTGGCCACCGGCACACCAGCAGCGGCCACGACGATCGCCGCCGCCGTCGAGATGTTCACGGTGTTCGCGCCGTCGCCTCCGGTGCCGCACGTGTCGAACACGTCGCCGTCGCGTCGTTCCAGCGGGGTGGCGTAGGCCCTCATCGTCGTGGCCAGCCCCACGAGTTCGGCCGGGCGCTCGCCCTTCATGGCCAGCGCGATCAGCAGGCCGGCGATCTGCGCGGGGGGAATCTGCCCCGACATGATCGCTTCCATCGCGGCGGCCGCCTGTGCGGTCGACAGATCACCATGCCGACGCAACTGGTCAATCAGCTGAGGAATCATGCTGACACCTCGAGAAAATTCCGAAGCAACTGCAGCCCATCGGAGGTCAGCACCGACTCGGGATGAAACTGCACACCGAAGATCGGGCGCGTGCGGTGCCGCAGGCCCATCACCAGCCCGTCGGCCTTCGTGCGAGCCGTGATCTCCAGATCGGCGGGCATCGACTCGGCCTCGACGATCAGCGAGTGATAGCGCCCGACCTGCGCCTCCGTCGGCCATCCTCGGAAGATCGTCTGGCCGTCGTGCACGATCACCGATGTCTTTCCGTGAATGGGCATCGGCGCCCGGATCACCTGTCCGCCAAAGGCCAGGCCGATGGCCTGGTGCCCGAGACACACGCCCAGCACCGGCGTCTGCGGCGAGATCGACTTCAGAATGTCGAGCATGGCGCCTGCCTCTTCGGGGCGTCCCGGTCCTGGTGACATCACCACGTGCGACGGCGCAAGGTTGACGACATCAGCCGGAGTGACTTCGTTATTGCGGCGCACACGCACGTCGACTCCGAGCATGCCGAGGTACTGCACCAGGTTGTAGGTGAACGAGTCGAAGTTGTCGATGACAAGCACCATGGCGATGTCCTAGAGTCCGGCCTGCGCCAGTTCGAGGGCGCGCATCATAGCGCGCGCCTTGTCACGGGTTTCCTGATACTCGGCCGTGGCATCGGAATCGGCCACGACCCCGGCACCCGCCTGCACCCGGGCGCGGCGCCCGTCCATCAGCACGGTGCGGATGGCGATGCAAAAATCAAGATTGCCGGCGAAGTCGAGGTAGCCGATCGCCCCGGCGTAGAGGCCCCGCCGATCGGGTTCGAGGTCGGCGATGATCTGCATCGCCCGCACCTTGGGCGCGCCAGAGACGGTGCCTGCCGGGAAGCAGGCCATCAGCGCATCGAGCCGGTCGCGCCCCTCTGCAAGCGTACCGTTGACCACCGACACGAGATGCATGACATGCGAATAGCGCTCGAGGGCCATGTACCTGGCGACGTCCACCGTACCGTACGTCGACACGCGGCCCAGATCGTTGCGGCCCAGGTCGACGAGCATCACATGCTCTGACTTCTCTTTTTCGCTCGCCCGCAGCTCATCGGCCAGCCGCTGATCCTCACGTTCAGTGGCACCACGAGGCCGTGTTCCTGCGATGGGATGCGTGACCGACTGACGGCCTTCGACGCGCACCAGCATCTCTGGCGACGACCCCACGATGGTACGGCCGCCCATGCGGATGAAGAACATGTAGGGCGACGGGTTCACGTGCCGAAGCGCGCGATACACCGTGAAGGCATCGGCGTCGACCTCGGCCTCGAACCTCTGCGACAGCACGACCTGATAAATATCGCCGGCCGCAATGTGTTCCTTGGCCGTGCGGACCATGGTCTCGAAGCGTTCGCGCGTCAGGTTCGAGTTGAACGTGACAGGCGGATGTGCGACGGGTGTCGGCACCGCCAGCGCCCGTTCGAGCTCGGCTTGAAGAAAGCCGATGCGTGTGCAGGCAAAGTCGTAGAGCGCCCGCAGGTCATCGTGACCCGATACCCGGGCATTGGCGATGATGAGGATGCGATGCTGCACGTGGTCGAACGCCAGCACCGTGTCGAACAGCATGAAGCCGGCCTGTTCCGTGGCATCGTCCACTGCGGTGGTCACCGGTAGCGCCGGTTCGAACCACTGGGCCGTGTCGTACCCGAAGTAGCCGACGGCCCCGCCTGTCAGGCGCGGAAGACCGGGGACGTAGGGGGCCTGGAACTGGTTCATCAGCCGACGCAGCGTGTCGATGAACGGACCGGGCACGACGGTCGTGACACCGGCCTCCTCGATGGTGGTGCGATCGTGGTGACCGCGCAGCAGCAGGAAGGGGTCTTTGCCTAGGAACGAATAGCGGCCGACATGCTCGCCGCCTTCCACACTCTCGAGCAGGAAGGCATAGTCGGAATGCTCGGCGATGCGCAGGAACGCCGAGACCGGCGTCAGCAAATCGGCCATGATTTCCTTGCACACCGGCACAAAGGTGCCCTGCTGCGCCAGTGCCACAAACTCTTCGTAGGTCGTCAGCTTCATCACTGCCTGCTTTCGAAACGCGCCGCCTCGGCGGCCGCGCGCATCACACCCTGCGGTGCCGTCATGCCCGTCCAGACACGGCACTGCGCCTCGGCCTGCGCCACCAGCATGTCGAGTCCCCCGATGGTGCGACACCCGGCGGCTGCCGCATCGCGGAGCAGCTGCGTGTCGGCGGGGTTGTAGACGAGGTCGTAGACGAGCCCCACGCGCTCGAGCCATGAGGCCGGCACGGGTGATGTGTGCACGTCAGGGGTCGTGCCCACTGGCGTGGCATTGACCAGCACATCGCATCTCATGCCGTCGACGCCGGTCACCACAGTCCCGTGAACCATGTCGGCCAGCCGCTGCGCGGCATCACTGCGCCTGGCGTGGATGGCGACCTCTGCATCTGCGTGACGCAGGGCTACCGCCACGGCCCTCGCGGCTCCGCCAGCCCCGAGGATGACGGCACGGCGCCCGCGCAGGTCGATCTGCGAGGTCAGCGGACTCAGGAATCCTTCCACGTCGGTATTGCCGCCATGCCACCCGGCCGACGTGCGCACCATCGTATTGACGGCACCGGTCGCGACCGCCCATTCGTCGCGTGTGACACACGCCTGCCACGCATCGCCCTTGAAGGGCGCCGTGACACTGGCCCCCCGCAGTTCAAACGCCGGCGCCACCTCGAGCACATCGTCGAAGGACGGCGCGGTGATCGGCACGTAGACGGCATCGCGCCCGAGTGCGGCGAATGCCGCGTTGTGCATCGCCGGTGACCACGAGTGGCGCACCGGGCGTCCGATCACGCCGTAGACCTCGGTCGCCTGTGAAATATGCGCCACGCGATAGTGATCGCGCATGACACGCGCCGTCAGCTGCCCCGCCGCGACGGCCTGATCGTCGGACGCATACGTCCAGCGCGAGTGCATCCGCGTGAACAGCACGCGCGAGATGACGCCGATGTCGCCCATGCCAAGCAGCACGGCGCGACCGTCGTGGGCACGTCCGATGTCTCGCAATACCAGGAGTTGTACCAGCCGGTCCGGTGTGACCGCCAGCTTGATGGTGCCGGCCCCGGTCGCAGCCATCGCGCGCGCCAGTGCCCCGCAGTCGGCGGGCATTCCGTCAAAGTCGTGATGCGATAACACGACGCGTGCGCGATCGGCAGGGGCACACCAGTCGAGGCTGCCCGTGTCGAACTCGACATCGACAGCGTCGGCGCCGAGGGCCAGCGCCTGCCGCAGCAGGGCGAGGCGCTCGGCTTCGTCGCCCTCGAACCAGCCGCCCTGACGACGGGGACGGCAGGTCACCAGCACCGGCCCGCGACGGCCCTCGAGCGCACCGGCAACATCGGGACGGTCGACCGCATCGAGCCGCAGTTCGGTGAATGTGCCGGCCGGCCAGGCGTCGCGCCTGGCACGCAGGGCCTCCATGGTGGGGGCGGCGATGGTGATGCAGAGTCCGTGCATGAACAGTGTGAAACGAAAAACGCCTCTTCAACCGGGGGGATGAAGAGGCGCAGAACCTTGGTGTGCCAGTGGTCGATTCGGGTCGACGGTCAGGCGGCCTCTCTGTGGAAGCACCACCACCACCATCCACGCACGAGGCGACCCGGCCGGATCACTCCGGTCGACGCGGCGTGCGAAACAGTCGTGACACTGACAGCCATGGGAACGAGGTGGAGACTACCACATCGCGTAGTATGGGAACAACCTTCCGTCATGCGCGCCTCACGCTGTTCCCTGCCCATCGCTGCCACGGCTGTGCTGCTGGCGCTGGCGAGCCTCACGCCGGTGCCGCAGGCCCAGACACGGTTCATGGCCGTCTCCGAGATTCGCCCGGGCATGGTGGCCACAGGACGCACCGTCTTCAGCGGCACGCAACTGGAGGAATTCCGCGCACACATTCTCGGCGTGCTCCGCAACGTGCTGGCTCCAGGCCGCGACCTGATTCTCGCGCGGCTCGAGGGCGGGCCTCTGGCCAGGACGGGGGTCATTGCCGGCATGAGCGGCAGTCCCCTCACCATCGATGGCCGCCTCATTGGCGCTGTGTCGTATTCACTCGGGCAGTTTGCCATCGAGCCGATTGCCGGCATCACACCGATTGCCGAAATGACTGATGCCGCGCAGATGGGCGCCGCGGCCCCGCGTCTGGCGCCGGTCGCGCTGGCCTGGCCCTATCAGCACGACGCACTCACCTCCGCATGGGCGCAGGCCCTGTCGGCCGGACGCCCACGTCCCGTCCAGGCGCAGGTGGCCTCAGGCAGCGCCGCGCTGTTGCGACCGATGGCGCTGCCGCTGTCAGCGGCCGGATTTGATCCGTCACTGCTCTCGGCACTGTCACCAGTCTTTGATGCGGCCGGCCTGCTGCCGCTCACGGCACAGCCCGCCAGCGTCAGCCCTGATGCGCCCTCGCGGCTGGAACCGGGCGGTGCGGTTGGCGTCTCGCTGATGTCAGGCGACTTTGAGATGGGAGCCACCGGCACGGTGACGCACATCGACGGTCCACGCGTCTACGCCTTCGGCCATCCGATGTACAACCTCGGGCCGACCCGCTTTCCGATGACCACGGCGTATGTGCACGTGGTGCTGCCGAGCCTGATGCAGTCGAGCAAGCTGGCCAGCGTCGGCGCTGTGGTCGGTACCCTCACGCAGGACCGTGCGACGGCCGTCGCTGGGGAACTCGGCGCCGGTCCCAGCCTGATTCCCATGACCGTGCAGCTCAAATCGGGCCGCCTGGGTGACCGCGCGTTTTCCTTCCAGCTGGTGCGCGATACGACGTTCACTCCGCTGCTGGCCTATCTGGCCCTCGCCAATGTGCTGACATCGTATGAGCGTGCAAATGGCCCGGCGTCGTTCCGTGTCGCGGGCACCGCCGAGGTCATCGGTGCGGGCACCCTCGCCTTCGATGACACGTTCGTCGGTGATCAGGCCATCGGGCCTGCGTCGCTCTACATCGCCGGTCCGCTCACCCAGCTCACTCGCAATGCAGCAGCCCCGGTCGACATTTCAAAGATCACGCTGACCGTGACGGCGTCTGAACAGACCCGCCACGCGCGCATCGAGCGCGTCTGGCTCGACGCGCCGCGCCCCCGTGCCGGGCAGCGCACGCGTGTCCTGGTGGCCCTCCGCACCCCCATGGGCGAGGAACGTATCGAACGGATTCCAGTGACGCTGCCCACGGATATCACCGGTCCGGTCGAGCTGCTCGTGGCCGATGCCGCGCGCATCGCCGCTGACGACCGGCGCACCCGTCCCTCAACCGACTGGCAGCCGGCGGCCGAGCTGGTGCGGCAGTTCAACCGTCTGCCGCCCAGTCACCAGCTCTATGTGCGACTGCAGCAGGCGCGTGCAGGAGCCGTGGTCAGTGGCGAGCCCATGCCCTCACTTCCTCCTTCCGTCGTCTCGGTGCTCGAGGCCGGTGACGATGAAGGTCGCATCACGTCGCTTCCCTTTGCGATTCGCGCGAAGTGGGAGCACCCTGTGGGAATCGCCGTCTCCGGCTCCCGCCAGCTCTCCCTCATCGTCGAGCATCCCTGAATCATGCGCGCACGCGTCGTTTCATCTCTCGCCGCCGGTCTGGTGATCGCGGCGACCCTCGGGCTGGCTCTGCAGGCCGCTCCTTCCTTCTGGGTGACGGCCACGCAGGCCGAATGGCTGAAGGGCCGGGTTGAGCAGGTTGCGGTCGATGCCTTTGGCCGCGCCATGCTCGGCCCATCGTTGACGACGCTGGCCGATCCGGCGACTGCGGTGGTGTGGAGCCTGGCGACCGACGCCGGGGGCACCGTGTACGCGGGGACCGGGCACGATGGCCGTGTCTACAGGCTGTCGGCCACCGGCACGCCCACGGTGTTTTTCGACAGCAGTGAGGCCGAGGTCCATGCGATGACTGCGGCACCGGGCGGCGGGCTCTTCGTGGCGACGTCGCCAGAGGGACGCATCTACCGCGTCTCAGCCACTGGCGACGCCACGACATTCTTCGACCCCGAGGAACGCTATATCTGGGCACTGGCGACCGACACTGCCGGACGCCTCTATGCGGCGACGGGTGACCGCGGCGTCGTATATCGCATCTCGACGATAGGTCAGGGCGAGGCTCTCTTCACACCGAAGGCCGACCACGTCACCGGACTGCTGATGCGGGCCGACGGCACCCTGCTCGCCACCACCGCAGGACCGGGCCGGTTGTTTTCAATCGGCACGGATGGTCGCGGCTTCCTCATGCTCGACTCGGGCTTCACGGAAGTGCGCCAGCCGGTGGTCGACCGCACCGGGCAGGTGTTCGTGGCCGCGCTCAACGGCACTCCGGGGAGCTCGACGTCAGCGTCACCCGAACCCACGCCCTCCGTCGCGGCGGCTCCCTCGACGGGCGGCGTCTCGGTCGATGTGGTGTCGGTGACGATCGCGGGCACCGCGAGCGCCACTGTCTCGACCGGCGCGGGCTCGGCGGGTGCGTCGGGAGGGTCGGGGGCCATCTTCCGCGTGATGCCCGACGGGCTGTGGGACCGCCTCTGGTCATCAGATGACGCCTCGCCACTGATGCTGGCCATTGACGAGGCTCGCGGTCTGGTGGTCGCCACCTCGCACGAAGGACAGCTGCTGTCGATCGACCGCACCACAGCCGTGGCGACCGTGCTCGGCCAGCTGCCGTCGGCGCAAGGCACGGCCGCCCTCGTGCAGCCGAACCGGTTGCTCGTGGCCACCGCCAACCCTGGTCGGGTGTCGGCCCTGACATCGGCCCGCGCACTAAGTGGACAGGTGGAATCAAAGGTGTACGACAGCGGCCGCCTCGCGACGTGGGGCGCGATCAGCTGGCGTGCCGAGACGCCCGGCGGCACGGCCGTGGCCATCAGCACCCGCAGCGGCAACAGCAGCGCGCCCGATGACACGTGGAGTGCGTGGTCGTCGCCGTATGCCGTCGCCGACGGCACCACGGTCACCAGCCCGCCCGCGCGTTATCTCCAGTGGCGTGCTGCATTCACGGGCACCGCGGCGGCCACGCCGACCCTCACGTCGGTCACGGTCGCGTCACGCGGCCGGAACCAGCGGCCGCGCGTGGACTCAATCACCGTGCATCCACCTGGTGTGGTCTTCCAGAAACCCTACTCGACGGGCGAGACCGAGATCGCCGGCTTTCCCGAGGAACCACATGAGCGGCGTCTGGCCGCGGCTGGGTCGAGCTCCGGAGGCGCGCCCGCGCTGGGCAAGCGTGTGCTGCAACCGGGCCTGCAGACCTTTCAGTGGAAGGCCGAAGACCCAGACGGTGATGTGCTGCATTTCGACGTGTGGATCAGGCGTGAAGGCGACACCCGATGGCAGCCCATCGGTCGTGAGCTGAGCGAACCGTTGCTCGTGTGGGACACCACCACAGTACCCGGCGGCCGCTACGTGGCCCGGGTCGACGCCCGCGATACGGCGTCACAGACCGTTGACGCTGCGCTGACAGGGACGCTCGAGAGCACGCCGGTACCGGTGGACCATGCCCCGCCGACCGTACGGGTCGTGTCGGCGACCCGCCGCGGCACGGGGGTGGTCATCACGCTCGACGTGACGGATGCCGAGTCGGTGGTGGCATCGGTGGATGTCAGCATTGACGGCACGCGGTGGCGTACCGTCACCGCAGCCGACATGTTGTTCGATACGCGCACGGAGCGCGTCGTGATCGAGGTGACCGAGCCGGGTCAGGCCACACAGGCGATGGTCCGGGCTACCGATCAGGTCGGCAACTCGACGGCGGTCGCCGTTCCCCTGCCACCCGCTGCCCCGCAGCGCTGATGCCCGTCAGTGCGAGGAGCCAGCGCCCGCTGCGCCAAGTTCATCACTGGGCAGCGCGCCGGTCACCGTGGTGTGTGCCAGCACCCACACCATGCTGACGGCGACCGGTGCGCCCGTCGACACGGTGGCCGGCCTGAACTCGGTGTGCGCGGCCGCTTTCAGCACGGCCGACAGGGCCCGTCCGTTGAGGCGATCGGCCGGCCGTCCCCTGCCGTTGATGACCGACAGGTGCCGCACGCGGCCCTCGCGTGTGACGACCGCCGACAGGGCCACGGTGGCGTCCTGCCCGGGCAACTGTGCCACCGGAAGGAAGGCCGACAGATCGGGCTTCGACTCGGGCGCCTTCATCCACTCGTCGAGACGCACCGGATTGTCGTTCGACCCCGGATTGGCCAGCACATCAATCAGCGCCGCCAGCGAGCCGGGCTGCCACTGCTGGGTCAGGCGCAGCGTCAGAGCCCCGGCAATCAGACAGGCCAGCAGGGCGAGGGTGGCCCCGGTGGCGGCCCAGCGCAGCGGCGGTGCCTGCACCCCCTCCTGAATGAATGTCGACCACGCCTGATCACGTTCGACGCTGCGGCGCAGGGCCACCTGTGACGGCAGCGACTGACGCTGCTCGGGCGACAGCTGGCCGCGGGCGCGCAGGGTCATGTGCAGCAGCGCCCCGAGTGTGCGATGGGTCTCGACCTCGCGCCGACATCGGGCGCACGTGTCAAGATGGCGCCTGACCCGGGCGCGGTCGCGCGGGTCGAGCTCACCGTCATTGAACGCCTCGAGCAGAGGGCCGATGGTGCGGCAGGTCGTGGCGCTCATGACCGCACCTCGCCCAGCCGCGCACGCAGCGACCGGCGCCCGCGCGTTAGACGCGACTTGACCGTGCCGATGGCGATGTCGAGGGCCTGGGCGATCTCGTCGTAGGCCAGACCTTCTACTTCCCGCAGGATGATGACCGTGCGCTGATCGAATGGCAGGGCGTCGAGCGCGCCGGCGAGATGCTCGACCAGTTCCTTGCTCGCCAGGATGCGGTGCGGCGATGAGGCCTCGCTCGGTGCCGTGGGCTCACCGTGAACTTCGGTGTGGGCATCGAGCGACACCTGGGCCACGCGGTTCCTGCGGCTCCAGAACCGGCGACGATTGCTCGCCTGGTTAATCGTGATGCGGTAGATCCAGGTCTTGAGGGACGCATCGGCACGGAACCGGTCGATGGTGCGAAAGACCCTCAGGAACACTTCCTGCGAGAGGTCGTAGGCCTCGTCGCGGTTGCCGAGGAGATGGCATCCCAGCTGGAACACCATGGCCTGATGCTCGGCCACCAGTTGTTCACAGGCAGCTTGATCGCCGGCCCGGCAGCGGGCGATGAACGCGGCCTCTGAGGTCTCGAGTTGGGACCAGTCAAGCGTGGTCCGTCGCTCTATGGTGCACCTTCTCTGAACGCCAGTGTATCGGATAACGGCCGGGGACACGACACGGAATCATCGGCCCACTGGTAGGATGGTCGCGTGCGACGCTATGCCACTCCCCTGCTGGTGGGGCTGAGTCTGCTGCTGGCCCTCGCCGTGGCGTATAGCACCATCACCGCCGATCGCGCGTTCGTGCGGTTGGTGGCGGCGGGCGACGACGCCGTTCAGCGTGGAGAACAGGCCGAGGCTCTCGAGGCCTACAGCGGGGCGCTGGCCCTGCTGCCCGAGGCGGTGGCACCGTACCTCAAGCGGGCCCGCCTCTATCAGTCCACGGGACAAGCCGACCTTGCGCTGCGCGATCTGCGACGCGCCGCCGAACTCGACCCCCTGGCGACACGCCCGGTCGAGTGGCTTGGCGACTGGCACCTGGCCAACGAACGTGCCGTCCGTGCCGTCGACTATTACCGCAAGGCCACCGCGATCGAGGACCGCAATGAGCGCCTGTACATCAAGCTGGCCTCGGCGCATCTGCAGTCCGAGCGGCCCGACGAGGCCCTCGCGGCCATCGACCGGGCGCTGGCCCTGCAGCCGGCATCGGCTGAGGCCCGCTACGTCAAGACGCTCGTGCTGCTGGCGCGCGGCCAGGACCTCGACGCTCTCGCCGCCCTCGAAGATCTGGCGAGCGTGCAGCCCGGTCACACCCCGACCCGAGAGGCGCTGGCCGCCGTGTCCGAATCGCTCGGCGACTATCGCCGCGCCGTCGACGAGTTGTCGGCCCTGAGCGTGCTTGAACCCGAACGGCCTTCGCGCGCTGTGGCCGTCGCCCTCGCCATGACGCGGGTCGGTCGCGAGGCCGACGCCCTCGACGTGCTCGAGCGCGCCCGCGACCGGTTTCCGTCCGACGCCGACGTGCTGACGACGCTCGGCCACGCCTGGCTCGTCCGCGCCGAGCGCACGGCTGACCGGGAGGCCCTGCAGAAGGCCTCAACGTTTGTCGCCCTGGCCACGACCCAGCCATCGCCCTCAAGTGTGGCGCTGAGTGATCTGGGGCGCATCCGTCAGTTGCAGGGGGACCTCGATGGAGCCGCGGCTTCGTTGGAGCGCGCCATCGCCACGTCGCCGGTAACCCCGGACGCCTACCTGCGGCTGGCCACCGTGCGCGAGCGCCAGAAAGAATCGGCCGCGGCGCGCGGCGCCCTTGAGGCGTATGCCGCCCTGGTCGGCGACCGCGCCCCCCTCGTGCAGGTATCACTTCGGCTGACGGAACTCTGCCTCGCCCTCGGTGACCTGCCAGGGGCACGCAAGTGGTTTGACCGGGCCCAGTCCGAGTCGGCGGCGTCCCCCTCAACCGAGACCGACGCACGACTTACGAGTCTTCGATCCCGCGTGGCCCTCGCACCTTGAGCCGAATCATCATCTTCGCTAGGCCCTGACGCGTGATGCCCAGTTCGCTGGCCGCCTGACTGATGCGCCCGTCGGCGCGCATCAGCGCCGCCTCAATCCAGCGGCGCTCAAACGCAGCACGGGCCTCGACCAGCCCAGTCTGACCTGCGGCCCCCCCTGCGATCGGATCGCCAAGCGCCGGCGGTAGACACTCGGGCCCCACCAGTGTCACGCCGTCGGCCACCACCATGGTCATGGCCAGCACGTTCTGCAGTTCGCGGATGTTGCCCGGCCAGTGATACTGCTGCAGCGTCGCGATCGTCGCCGGCGCCAGCACGCTTCTCGATCCGGTACGTTTCAGCAGCGCCGCCCATAGATGTTCCACCAGCAGGGGCAGGTCGTTGAGCCGCTCGCGCAGCGGCGGCATCGGCAGGTGAATCACCTCGAGCCTGAAGCGCAGGTCGGCCCTGAACCGGCCGGCCGCCACGGCATCACGCAGGGGGCGGTTGCAGGCCGCCACGATGCGGACATCGACTTTCCGCACCTGCGACTCGCCGACCCTGCGCACTTCGTGTTCCTGCAGCACCCGCAGGAGCGTGGCCTGCACGCGCAACGACAGCTCGCTCACCTCATCGAGGAAGACCGTGCCGCCGTTTGCCGATTCGAAGATGCCTGCCCGGTCGGCCTGCGCCCCTGTGTATGCGCCACGCACACAACCGAACAGCTCGCTCTCCGCGAGTTCGTCGGTGAGCCCGGCACAATTGACGGCGACGAACCGTCGGTCGCGACGCGCACTCTGCCGATGCAGCGCCCGCGCCACCAGTTCCTTGCCCGTGCCGCTTTCGCCCTCGATCAGCACAGGGAACGGCGAGACCGCTGCCTGCGCGATGGCCAGGCGCACCCGTCGCATGGCGGCACTGTCGCCCACCAGGTCGTCGGCGCCCGACACCGGTCCGGTCGCCCCTGCCGCCACGGCCACCAGGGGCGCCAGCACCAGCCCACCGGCCTCGAGCAGGGCCTCTGCATCGGCGATGCGTACGTCGGGATCCACATCCCAACACGCCGCGAGGATGCCGACCAGCGCCTCGCCCACGTGGAGCGGCAGGCAGCACTCGACCGCGATGCCGTGCCGTCCGCGATAACGCACCCGACTGCGCACGGCCTCTCGCAACCGCACCGACGGAGCCCACGCCCGCCCCCCCTCAGCACCGATCGGCGACGCCTCTCGACTCAGGCTGACGGGAATGACCCAGGCGGCATCGGCACGCAGCCGCTCGCACAGGAAGCACAACTGCCTCGCAATGCCTTCCACCGGGTCGGACACCAGGTGACTCATCCGCAGCATGCCCAGCACATCATCGGCCACGAGGCGCGGCACCTCGTCAGGCGGCGCCGACGCCTCGACGGCCCGGGCTTCCCAGACACGGCCCCGCCGCCGCAAGACGTCACCGAGCGCGCGCAGCGCAGGCTGTGCGGCTCCCGGCGAGGGCGCCAGCATGTGCTCCCAACGTGCGACGGCTTCGGCCACTTCGAGCGCGACGACCGACGATGACTCGGCAGAGGGCGAGGGAGGCTTCGAGGCCGCGCCTTCGGCCACCGCGAGGGGCAGAGAAACGAGCGGCACAGCAGCCTGATAGGGTCCATCGACGAGGGAAATGATCAGGTGCGGCAGTGCACTGCCCGAGGCCAGCCACTGCAGCCCTGCGGCCACGGCCGCCGAGACGGGACGAGTACGGACGAGCACCGCCAGCGTGGGAATGCCGGCGTCGCGCACAGCGGGCCGGCGATGGCGCTCGACGAACCCGGCAAACTGCGCGTCGGTCTGCACGACATACCCGAAGTCGACCAGCACCCGCGTCGCCGTACGGATCAGCGCACGGTGGGCCTGCGGCCCCGGACACGGCAGCAGCACCTCGCGCGGGGCACCCGATCGCGCACGGGACGCATATGCCGTCAGCACGCCTGCCGACTGCTCGCACCAACCCTGGAGAGTCATGCGCGTTCGATAAGCAAGAACGGGGCCGAGGGGAAATCGATGAGGGTTCCCGACGGCACACGACCCGGAGGCGGCCGAAAGTTCGGCTAAGATCAGCGGGCCATGTTGCGTTTTCTGACGGCCGGCGAGTCACACGGCCCGGCCCTGACGGTGATTCTCGAGGGCATGCCCGCCGGACTTCCCATCGATTTTGACGCTCTCGCCGCCGACATGCGGCGTCGGCAGGCCGGATATGGACGCGGGCGTCGCATGGCCATCGAGTCAGATGCCGCCGAGTTTTTCGGGGGCGTCCGCCATGGCCAGACGACGGGCGGCCCCATCGCCATGCAGATTCGCAATCGCGACTGGGACAACTGGCAGGCCACGATGTATATCGAGGCGGAACGTCCGCCCGATGCGCCCGGTGCGCGCCGGGCCCCGGTGGTGCGCCCCCGCCCCGGGCACGCCGACCTCGCCGGCGCACTCAAGTACGACCACACCGACATCCGCGATGTGCTTGAGCGCGCCAGTGCGCGCGAAACAGCGGCGCGTGTCGCGGCCGGAGCGATCGCGCGCCAGCTGCTGCAGGCCCTCGGCATCCGCCTCGTCAGTCACGTGCGCGCCCTCGGCGACGTGCACCTGCCCGACTCGCGCGTGGTCTCGGTAGACGAAGCCCTCGCTGGCGAGCAGTCACCGGTGCGCTGCGCCGACGCGTCGGTGGCTGCGCGCATGGTGGCCGCCATCGACGCCGCCCGCGAGGCCGGTGATACCCTCGGCGGCGAAGTGGAAGTGGTCGTCACCGGACTTCCCGTGGGCCTCGGCAGTCATGTGCAGTGGGACCGCAAGCTCGATGGTCGTCTGGCACAGGCGGTGATGTCCATTCCCGCCATCAAGGCCGTGGCCATCGGCGACGGCGTCGAGGGTGCCGCACGTCCGGGGTCGCTTGTGCACGATGAAATCGTGCTGACGCACACGGCCGAGGGCCGGCGTCTCAGCCGCCCCACGAACCGCTCGGGCGGCCTCGAAGGCGGGATCACCACCGGCGAAGACCTGCGGGTGAGGGCCTTCATGAAGCCCATCGCCACCCTCATGCAGCCGCTGCGCTCGGTCGACCTCACGACCCTCGAAGAGGCGCCGGCCGCCATCGAGCGCAGCGACGTGTGTGCCGTGCCGGCCGCCGGAGTCATCGCCGAGGCGATGGTCGCCCTCGTGCTGGCCGACGCCGTCCTCGAGCGCTTCGGCGGCGATTCGCTCTCGCAGGTGCAGCGGCATGTCGACCTGGCCCGCGCGACCGTGGCGGCACGCACCTCGCGCCCCGCATGATTCGACCGATTCTGCACTACGGTGCGCCCGCTCTCAGGCAGACAGCGCGCCCCGTGTCAGCATTCACGCCCGACCTCTCGACGCTTGTGACCGACATGATCGAGACGATGCACGCTGCACCGGGTATCGGTCTGGCCGCCCCGCAGGTCGGTGAAGCGCTTCGCGTGGTGGCGCTCGACCTGTCTGTCGGGGCACGCCCCGACGACCTGCTGGTGCTCATCAATCCCGAGTGGGTGAGCCGCGAGGGCATGCAGCTCGAAGAGGAATCGTGCCTCAGCCTTCCCGGGCTCACTGCCACCGTGGCCCGCCCCGCCCGCGTCGTCGTGAGAGGGCGCGACCTGAAGGGAGAGACGGTCGAGGTCTCGGGAGATGGACTGCTCGCCCGCGCCCTGCAGCACGAAATCGACCACCTCGACGGCATCCTGTTCATTGACCGGCTGCGAGGCATCCAGCGGCAGCTGTTGCTGCGGGACTGGACGCGCCGCCAGCCACGGGAGCGGTCATGAACGCTCCCCTGCGCATCGTGTTTTTCGGTACTCCCGAATTCGCGGTGCCGACGCTGCGGGCACTGATGGCCTCGCCACATCATGTGGTCCTGGTGGTGACTCAGCCCGATCGCCCGCGCGGCCGCGGCCAGAAGATCACCGCAGGCCCGGTGCGGCAGTGTGCTGACGCGGGATCCATCCCGGTGGTGCAGCCCGAGACACTCCGCGACCTCGAGATTCGGCAACACCTCGAGGCGACGAGGTGGGATCTGGGAGTGGTGGCCGCCTACGGGCGGCTGTTGCCCTCGTGGCTGCTCGCCCTTCCCCGTCTGGGCCTCATCAACGTGCATGCCTCGCTGCTGCCCCGCTATCGCGGAGCGTCGCCCATTCACCACGCCGTGCTGCACGGCGATACCGAGACGGGCGTGACGATCATGCGCGTGGTGCAGGCCCTCGATGCCGGCGCCATGCTGGCGACGGCGCAGGTGCCCATCGGGCCGGACGAGACCACGGAAGACGTCGAAGCCCGCCTCGCCACCGCTGGGGCCTCGCTGCTGGTCGATACCGTGAACCGACTGGCCGAGGGCCCCGTCGACGAGGTCGCCCAGGACGATTCGGCAGCCACCTACGCCCCGCGCATCCGGAAGGAAGACGGACGCATCGACTGGTTGCAGTCGGCAGAGGTGATCCACAACCTCATTCGCGGCCTGACGCCGTGGCCCCGCGCCTCCACGGCCGGCCCCCGCGGCCGCCTGATTCTTCATGCGTCTCTAGTCGTGCCTGGCACAGAGACAGGCGAGCTCCCGGGCACGGTGCTGACCGGATCGCCGCAGGAAGGACTCACGGTGGCCACCGGACGCGGCACTCTGGCGGTGCTGGCCCTCCAGAGTGAGGGTGGGCGCGTGCTCGAGGCCCCCGTGTTCCTCAGCGGCTATCCCCTGCCGCCCGGCACACGGCTGGGCACGACATGATCGCCCCCGCGAGGCGTGCGGCCGCCGAGGCCCTGCGTGCCATGGACGCCGGCACCGACCTGCCCACGGCCGTGCATCGGGCCCGAGCCGCCATGACGGACCGCCGCGACCAGGCCCTGCTCACCGAGCTGGTCTCGGGCACCATCCGCATGCAGGCGGCCCTCGACTATCAGCTCGGGCGTCACAGCGCTCGCGCGGTCGAGACCCTTGACCCCGAAGTCAGGCGCCTGCTGCGTCTGGGTTCCTTTCAGTTGCTGTATCTGACCCGCGTGCCCCCCTCGGCGGTGGTGAACGACGCGGTCCGGCTCGCGCGCACCGGGCAGGTCAGCAGCGCCGCTGGCTACATCAATGCTGTGCTGCGCGCCCTGGCACGTGCGCCCCGTCCGCTCACGTGGCCCGACGGCCCACTGGCCACGCGCCTCGCCACCGAATACTCGCATCCGCAGTGGCTGGTCGAGCGATGGCTGGGTCGGATGGGAGAGGCGCGTACGCGCACCTGGCTTGCCTTCAACAACACACCACCGGCACTGACGGTTCTGGCCAACCGCAGTCACGTCAGTCGCGAGCAACTCGCGGTACAGCTCTCGGCGGAAGGCATCACCACCACACCAACGCTCCGCGCGCCAGACGGACTGCATGTCACAGCGCCAGGGCTGGCCCAGTCCGCGGCGCTGGCCGACGGTCTGTGCGCCATTCAGGAAGAGGCCTCGCAGCTCGTCGCGCACCTCGGCGCCGTCCCCGAGGGTGGACGCGTGCTCGACCTCTGCGCCGCGCCAGGGGGCAAGACGCTGACGCTGGCTGCGCGTGTCGGTCCGGCAGGCCTTGTGGTGGCGTGCGATGTGCGCCCCCGCCGGCTGCGTGTGCTGCGCGACACCGTGCGCCGCTGCCATCTCTCGCGTGTGCGGCTGGTGCAGGTGCCGGCCGACACGACGCTGCCTTTTGCCGACGAGGCCTTCAGTCTGGTGCTGGTCGATGCCCCGTGTTCAGGACTCGGCACACTGCGCCGCGACCCCGATATCCGCTGGAAGGTGGTGCCGGCCGATCTCGTCCGGCTCGCGGGCGTGCAGCGGCGCCTGCTCGAGCGGACCGCGCGACTCGTCGCCCGGGGCGGTCAGCTTGTCTACGCGACGTGTTCCAGCGAGCCCGATGAAAACGAACAGGTGGTCGACGCGTTTCTCGCCACCCATCCCGAATTCACCCCCACGGACACGCACCGCACCTGCCCGCCAGACGACCAGCTGGAGGCCTTTGCCGGCGCCGTGCTGACCCGCGCCCTGTAGTACCATTTCCCGCTTAGTCATGTCGCAGACGTCCTGGGTGTGGAAGGTGGGCCGGTTCCTGGTGCTCTCGGGCGCGCTCGGGGCCACCTTTGTCGTCTTCGCCGTGCTGTCGGCCCGCATTGTCACGCGCAGCCGCGACGTGACGGTGCCAGCCTTTGTGGGCCAGTCGGTGGACGACGCCACGCGGCAGGCGGCGTCCGTGGAGCTGCCGCTGTCGGTCGATACCACGCGGCGCCCTGACCCGACCGTGCCCGCCGGATACATCATCGAACAGGACCCAGTGCCCGGCACCACCACGCGACGGCAGCGCCGCATCCGCGTGTGGGTCTCGGCCGGACCGCAGGTCGTGCGCATGCCCGCGGTCGTCGGACAGACACAGCGCATGGCCGAACTGCGCCTCGCCGAGGCCGGCCTCGCCGTCGCCGGCATCGCCGAGGTCACCACGAACGCGCTCGAGGCCGACAGGGTCGTGGCCCAGGACCCGCCCCCCAGTGGCAGCGGCCGCGATGTCCATCTGCTCGTGAACCGCGGCTACGGTCGCCAGGTCTTTGTCATGCCCGACCTCGTGGGCGTCGACGGCACCACTGCCGCCGAGCTGCTGAGGACCACCGGCCTGCGCGTCACCGTGGCCCCTGCGACGGTGCCCGAAGGGACGGCCACCGGATTCATTGCACGCCAGACGCCAAACGCGGGGAGCGCCGTCACGGTCGGCGATGCCGTCACCCTTGAGGTGGTGCGATGAGCTTCCAGATGGCACCCTCGATTCTGTCGGCTGACTTTGCCCACCTGGCGCGCGACATTGCGGCCGCCGAAGCCGGCGGGGCCGACCTGATTCATGTCGACGTGATGGACGGACACTTTGTGCCGAACATCACCATCGGTCCCCCCGTCGTGAAGGCGCTGAAGCGCGTCGCGACGCGCCCGCTCGATGTGCACCTGATGGTGCAGGATCCCGACGCATATCTGAACGCCTTTGCCGCGGCGGGCGCCGACATGCTCTCGGTGCACGTGGAAGTGCTGCCCCACCTGCACCGCACCCTCGAAGCCATTCGCGCGCTCGGGGTGAAGGCCGGCGTCGTGCTCAACCCGTCCACGCCAGTGTCCATGCTCGAAGAGGTCGCCTCGGAAGTCGACCACGTACTGCTGATGTCGGTGAACCCCGGCTTCGGCGGGCAGAAGTTCATTCCGTCCACACTCGACAAGATTCGGCGCACGCGTGCGCTGCTCGACCGGCTCGGCAGCCGCGCCCCCATCGAAGTCGACGGCGGCATCGACGCGTCGAACATTGCCGCGGTCGTCTCGGCCGGCGCACAGATCATCGTGGCCGGTCAGTCCGTGTTCGGCGGCGGACACCCCGCGGCCGCGATCGCCGCTCTGCGGGCCGCTGCACGATGAGCGACGTGTCCGTGGCCGAGCGTCTCCGCCAGCAGCCACCCGTGGCGCAGGTGCGCGTGCGCTACGCCGACACCGATCAGATGGGCGTCGTCTATTACGCGAATTATCTGGCGTGGTTCGAGGTGGGCCGCACCGAATGGCTGCGCCGTGACGGGTGGAACTATCGCCACATGGAGACCGACGGCGTGTACCTGCCGGTCATCACCGCGCACTGCGAATATGCGCGCAGTGCCCGCTATGACGATGTCATCGACATTCACGCGGCGGGTCGGCTGATTTCCCCGGCGCGCCTGGCGTTCGACTATGCGCTGGTGCGTGTCGCCGATGCCGCGTGCCTGGCCACCGGCTACACCGAACACGCCACCACCACCGCCGCAGGCCGCCCCGTGCGGATTCCTGCGCGCATTCGGGAGTTGCTCGCATGAAAGCCCTGATTACCGGCGGCGCCGGGTTCATCGGATCGCATCTCACAGAACGCCTGCTGGCCGATGGGGCCGAGGTCGTGGCCCTCGACTGCTTCACCAACTATTACCCGCGGGCGCTGAAGGACGCCAATGTGGCCGCCCTGCTGGCGCACCCCCGCTATCGACTGGTCGAATCGAGCATTGCCGACGCCGATCTGGCGACGCTGCTCGACGGGGTCACGCACGTGTTCCACCTAGCCGCCCAGGCCGGTGTCCGAAAGAGCTGGGGCCGTGATTTCCAGGTCTACACCACGCTCAATGTCGATGCCACACAGCGCCTGCTCGAGGCCTGCGTCGGTCGTCCGATTCACCGGTTCTTTTACGCGTCGAGCTCATCCGTCTATGGCGACGATGTGACGCTGCCGATGCGCGAGGAGGTGCCGCTGCATCCGGTGTCGCCCTACGGGGTGACCAAGCTGGCCGCCGAACAGCTCTGCTATCTCTACTTCGTGAACCACGGCGTGCCCACGGTGTCGGTGCGCTACTTCACGGTCTATGGCCCGCGGCAGCGGCCCGACATGGGCTTCCACCGGTTCATGACGGCCATCCGGGCCGGGCAACCGCTGACGCTCTACGGCGACGGCCTGCAGACGCGCGACTTCACCTACGTCGCCGACGCGGCGGCGGCGACCCATGCGGCCTGTGTGCGCGGCGTACCGGGGCAGGTCTACAATGTGGGTGGAGGGTCGCGGGTGTCGGTGCGCGAGGTCTTCGAGATGCTGGGCCGGGTGACCGGGCGGCCGGTGGCCATCGACGAACAGCCCACCCAGAAGGGCGACATGCGCGACACCTATGCCGACACGACGCGGGCACGGGCCGATCTGGGCTTCGCCCCGTCTGTCACTCTTGAGGAAGGCCTGCGTGCGATGTGGGCCTGGATGGAAACCACACACCGATGACACGTCGACTGCTGTCCCTGACCGTTGTGCTGCTGGTGGCCACCGCCGCCTGCGGCCGGAAACCTTCGGTGCTGCCGCCGGGCACGGTCGACGCCGACAAGTTCCTCTACGACCGGGGACAGGCCGCCTTCAAGGATCGCAAGTGGCTCGACGCCCGCGAATACTTCCGGAACATCGTCGACAACTATCCACAGAGTCCGTTCCGTCCCGACGCCAAGCTGGCACTCGGCGACACATATCTGGCGCAGCGCGGTGCCGAAAACCTGCTGCTGGCCGCCAACGAATTCCGCGAATTCCAGACGTTCTACCCCACGCACCCGCGGGCCGACCATGCCCAGCTGCAGCTGGCCAAGTCATTCACGGGGCAGATGCTGGCTCCTGAACGTGACCAGAGCGCGACCCGTGATGCCGTGAAGGAAATCGAAGTCTTCCTGCAGCGCTATCCGAACAGCGCGCTGATGCCGCAGGCGCGGGCCCTCGAGCGCGACGCGCGCGACCGTCTGAGTGAGGCCAGTTACAAGGTCGGGTTTTTCTACTTCCGTTCGCGCTGGTATCCCGGGGCCATCGATCGCTTCAAGGAAGTGCTCGAGAAGGATCCCAAATTCACCCAGCGCGACGCCGTGTACTACCACCTGGCCGAGTCGCTCTACGCGACCGACAAGAAGGCCGAGGCGCTGCCCTATTTCGAGCGCCTGCTGTCGGAGTTCGAGCAGAGCCCTTATCTGGTCGAGACGCAGAAGCGCGTTGGTGAGCTCAAGGCGACGCTGACCGCCGCCGCTCCGCCACCCGGGCGCTGACCGTCGCCTTCGGCTGTCCATGCACCTCGCGCAGGCGGGCCGGTCAGCCCCGTTCCTCGCGGGTCGGCGCGGCCGTTCGGTCGCCCGATGGAGTCAGCCTGAGGAACTCGCGATAGTAGAAGACCGCCGAATAGAGGGCCGTCCCCATCACGACCCACATCGCGGCCCGACCGAGCCACACGAGGGCCGGCACGCGCTCGCCCCCGAGCAGCAACAGCAGAATCGCCACGATCTGCGAAATCATCTTGACCTTGCCCGACCGCGAGGCCGGCATCGGTGTCCCCCGCGCAAACGCCCGATGCCGCAGGCCGGTGACGATGAACTCGCGGCCGATGATGACGGCCACCATCCAGGCCGCCACCATGTCGAGCTGCACCAGCGAGATGAGCGTGGCGGAGATCAGCAGCTTGTCGGCCAGCGGATCGAGCATCTGCCCGAACGCGGTCACCTGCTTGTGGCGGCGGGCCAGGTAGCCGTCGAGCCAGTCGGTGATGGCGGCCAGACCGAAGATGGCCGCGGCGACCAGCTCGACCGGCAGACCCAGCACGAGGCGGCCTTCGAACTTGGTCAGCATCACCGACACCAGCAGCGGCACCAGGATGATGCGGGCGACCGAGAGCAGGTTCGGGAGGTTCATCGGAGGGAAACGCCTTATCTTAGCCCTGCCCTCATGTAACATGAAAGATTGTCATGAAGGCCATTCTCCTCGCTGGCGGCAAGGGCACGCGACTGCGTCCCCTGACGCTCAACACGCCCAAGCCCGTGGTCCCCATCTTTGACCGGGCATTCCTGCACTACCAGATCGAACGGCTGCATCAGATTCCCGAGATCGATGAGGTGATTCTCAGCCTCAACTATCAGCCCCGTCGCATCGAGGAAGTGTTCGGGGCCGGCGAAGGCACGGGCGTTCGCCTGCGCTATGTGGTCGAGCCCTCGCCCCTCGGCACCGGTGGCGCCATCCGCTATGCCGCGCAGGGCATCACCGATACGATTGTGGTCTTCAACGGCGACGTCATGACCGACGTCGATCTGCCGGCCCTCGTGGCCCGTCATCGCGACGCCCGGGCCCGCGCCACCATCGTCCTGACGCCGGTCTACAACCCGACGGCCTATGGCCTGGTGGAAACCTCGCCCGACGGGCATGTGACGCGCTTTCTTGAAAAGCCGGCGGCGCACGAGATTACGTGCAACACGATCAATGCCGGCATCTACGTGCTCGAGCCCGAGACCTTCGACCGCATTCCGAAAGACGTCAACTACTCGATCGAGCGCGCCTACTTTCCATCGCTCGTCGAACGGGGCGAGACCTTCGTATCCCATATTCATCACGGTTACTGGATCGACATCGGCACCCCCGAGAAGTATCTGCAGGTGCACCGAGACATGTTTGACGGGAAGTTTGCCGGCGGCCTGTTCACCACGGCTGACCGCACGCGCCCCGTGGTCTCGCCCGAGGCGCGCATCGACGCCGGCGCGGTGCTCGAAGGCCCTTGCTTCATTGACGCAGGCGCGCACATCAAGCCCGGCGCCACCATTGGCCCGTACGCGGTGATCGGGCGCGGATGTGTGGTCGAGGAAGGGGCACGCGTCTCTGGTGCCATCCTCTGGCCCAACACCCGTGTGGGCGAGAGCGCCACGGTGGACGGCAGCCTCGTGGGCCGGGGCTGTCATGTGGGACGGTTTGCCCGGCTCGGTCCGACCGTCATGCTGGGCGACAAGACCTCACTGACCGATTTCACGCAAGCCTGATGGAGACGCACGTGTTCGACCCTTCCGTATTCAAGGCCTACGACGTCCGCGGCATTTATCCGACTGAAGTCACGGCCGCGCTGTTCCATCAGCTGGGCCGGGCCTTTGTGGCCTTCCTCGGCCCGGGACGCTATGCCATCTCGCGCGACATGCGCACCTCATCGCCCGAACTGGCCGCCGCCTTCATTGAGGGCGCGCGCCTGCAGGGCGGCCACGTGATCGACTACGGCATGATGGGCACCGACCTGATGTATTTCGCCGTGGCGGCCGATGGCCTTGACGGGGGCGCGCAGATCACCGCGTCGCACAACCCCGGCGAATACAACGGCTGCAAGATGGTGCGGAAGGAAGCATTTCCCCTCAGCGGCGAATCGGGCATCCGCGAGATGAAGGAGATGATCTTCGCCGGCACGATTCCCCCGCCGCCGGCGCAGCCTGGCACGGTCGAGACACGCACAATCCTCGACCGCTACCGCACGCACGTGCTGGGCTTCATCGACCCTGCGGTCATCCGCCCCTTCAATGTGGTGCTCGATGCCGGCAGCGGCATTGCGGGCATGGTCGCGCCGCTGCTCCTCGACGGTCTGCCGTGCCGCACGACGCGCCTCTGCTTTGACGTTGACGGCACCTTCCCCAACCACGAAGCCAACCCGCTGCTCGAAGAGAACCGCCGCGACATCACCGAGGCGGTCATCGCCCTCAAGGCTGACGCGGGCATTGCGTGGGACGGCGACGCTGACCGGTGCTTCTTCCTCGACGGCACGGGTGAGTTCATCGCCGGCGACTTCATCACGGCCCTGCTGGCCGAATCGTTCCTGATGAAGCACCCCGGTTCGACCATCATCTACGACGTGCGCGCCAGCTACGCCGTCAAAGACACGGTGGCCCGCTACGGTAGCACCGCTGTCATGAACCGCGTCGGCCACGCGTTCATCAAACGGACGATGCGCGAGCGCGATGCCATTTTCGGGGGCGAAGTCACGGGACACTACTACTTCCGCGACAACTTCTACGCCGACAACGGGTTTATTCCGGCCCTGCTCATCCTTGAGCTGATGTCGAAGAAGGGCCTGTCGCTGCGCGACCTGCTTCAGCCCCTGCGCGAGCGCTACTTCATCTCGGGCGAAATCAACACGCGCGTGGCGAGCATGACCGAGGTGCCTGCGAAGCTGGCCCTGCTCAAGCGCGAATACGGCCACGGACACACCTACGAGATTGACGGCCTGTCCGTCGAGTTTGCCGACTGGCACTTCAACGTGCGCGCCTCGAATACCGAACCGCTGCTGCGGCTCAACCTCGAGGCCGAGACGCCCGAGCTCATGGAACGGCGCCGCGACGAGGTGCTGGCCATCATCCGCGGCTGAGGCCGACTCGGGGTCCGGGTGGTCGCTCACGCGCCACCCGGTGCCCCTGCTGACGGGGCGCGGCCCCTCGCCACTCCCCCTCCGGCAGTTGAAGGACCACCCGGGCGTTCTGCTACACTGGCGAGGTAGCTGCCACGGGCGGGAGTAACTCAGTGGTAGAGTCACAGCTTCCCAAGCTGTTGGTCGCGGGTTCGATCCCCGTCTCCCGCTCCACGTTCCGGCGTCGCCGTTCCCCCGGCATCGCCGTTCTCCCACGGCCTCACGCACGTCCCTCGCTCGTCGTCGGCACCATCGCGCGTGACACTTGATGACACGCTCCCGTCACGCTGTCCGCCCCGGCTTTCGTGTATCATTTCGTGCGGAGGCGTTGCCGTGAAGCGCCGTGATCTCATCAAGTCTGGAAGTCTGGCCGTCCTCGGCATGGCCGCCACCGCGTGTGCGCCCCGTTCAGCGGCGGTGGTCACCACCCCGGCGCGGCGCCCGATGCTCGTGCTGCCGCGCATTCATGCGTCGTGGGACCGCGTCATCCGCACCACGGTCGGCTTCCGTCCCCATCGCCCTGGGGGCTTCGTGCTGCGCGCCGACAAGCTCGGCAGCAAGCTGCTGATTCACAACTATGGCCACGGCGGGTCGGGCATGTCGCTCTCCTGGGGCACGGCGCAGATGGCGGCCGATCTGGCCCTGCAGCAGAACGAGCGCACCGTCGCCGTCATCGGCGGCGGCGTCGTGGGTCTTACGACGGCGCGCGAACTGCAGCGGCGCGGCTTCGGCGTCACCATCTATGCGGCGGCGCTGCCGCCTGAGGTCACCTCGAACTGGTCACTGGCCGGCTTCACTCCGACCTCGGGGCTTATCAGCGGCAATGTGCGCACGCCCGAGTGGACGGCGCAGTTCCAGCAGGCTGTCGACATCGCCTACCGCCGCCTGCAGCTGCTGGTCGGCCCCAAGTACGGCATCACGTGGATCACCAACTACGCCCCGACCGACGATGACAAGATGGCCGGGGGCAGCAACGCATTGCTGCCCACACACATCCAGGGTGCGCGTGAACTGCTGCAGCCGGGCGAGCATCCCTTCCCGACGCGCTTTGCGATTCAGCGGCCCGAGATGCGCATCGAGCCTTCCATCTATCTCGAGGCCCTGCTCGAAGACGTGAAGATCTTCGGCGCCTCGATCATCGTCCGGAAGTTTGAGAAGGCCGAGGAGATCGCGGCGCTGCCGCAGCCGGTCATCGTCAACTGCACCGGCCTGGGCGCGAAGACGCTGTTCGGTGATGACCAGCTCGTGCCGCTGAAGGGTCAGCTCACGGTGCTGGTGCCCCAGCCTGAAATCGAGTACTCGACCAGCGGCGGGGCGCGCGTGCAGTCAGCTGAGCCCGGCCTCGGCATTCACATGATGCCGCGGCGCGACGGCATCATTCTGGGCGGCACCTCTGAACGTGACGTGTGGACCCCCGAGGTCAACGAAAAGGAACGCCAGCGCATCGTCAACGGCCACATCGACCTGTACAACGCGATGAAGGGCCCGATGGGCCCGATGCCCCGCCGAACGTAGCGACGGCGGGTTACTGCGGCGAGTGACGGGTGTGGTCGTCAGCGGAAGGCCACGCCGACCGCCATGTTCAGCAGGGTGGCACCCGCCCGTGCGGTGCTGCTGCCTGTGCCGCCTGTGCCGCCTGGGCCTCCTGCCACCCGATGCCAGCGGAGGTCGACTGAGAATCCCAGCCGAGGCCGTCGCATCCACCGTGCGCCGAAGCCCATGTTGATGGCACGTCCCCACCCCGTGTCGACCGCCAGAGGCAGTCGGCCGTCCTTCCCGGTGGCCTCGCTGCGCACCTGGGCGAGTCCGTATCCCCCGCTCAGATAGCTCCAGCCGCGCGAGTGCCCGAAATTGAGAGACACCTGCGGCGCCAGATAGCGCACCTGCGACGTGACGGAAATGCCCGCCGCCTGCAGCGGCGTGGGCGTCACCCCCTGCTCAGGGGTTTCGGGACTCGCCGACCGGCGGCCAACGCCTGCGGCGGCTCCGAGGCCAATACGGCTGCGGCCCAGTGAGGCGACGAAGACGTGCGCGCCAACCTCGCCACCGAATCCGCGACCGGGCAGCGGCGGCGACTCGGGCGCCGACGGCACCCAGCCCTCAGCCGTCGGCAGCGCGGCCATGATGCCCCGTATGTCAAACACTACGCCCGTGACAGGCCGACGTTCGTCCGGCGGAGGCAATTCAACGGGCGCCTGAGCCCGCGCGGCGCCGACGACGCCGAGCACCAGACCGGCGACAAGTCCCGACACACGCCACGCTTGCATCAGTAGCCGCTCCCCGCCGCGGCGGATGCCGCCCCCTGCGATTCCTTGACGATGCGCACGCCGGCGCTGGCCCCGATGCGCGTGGCCCCGGCCGCGACCATGGCCTGCATCTGCTGCAGGTCACGCACGCCGCCCGAGGCCTTCACGCCCATCTCGGCACCAACGACCCGGCGCATCAGCGCCACATCGGTCGCCGTGGCTCCGCCCGGCCCGAAGCCCGTGGAGGTCTTCACGAAGTCGGCGCCCGCGGCTTTCGCCAGCGTGCAGGCGGTGGCCTTCTCTTCGTCGCTCAGCAGGGCGGTTTCCAGAATGACCTTTGTCGTCACCTGCCGTTCGGTGCACGCGGCGACGACGGCGCGAATGTCTTCCGAGACGAGCCGCACGTCACCCGACTTGAGCGCGCCGACATTGAGCACCATATCGATCTCGGTCGCGCCGTCGAAGATGGCCCGGCGCGCCTCGTACTGCTTCACATCAGGCGTGGTGGCTCCGAGGGGAAAGCCCACGACGGAACACACGCCCACGCCGCTCCCCTGCAGTCGACGGGCAGCCAGCGCGACCCAGGTGGGGTTGACGCAGACCGTGGCGAACTTCCATTCGCGTGCCTCGCGACACAGCGTGTCGATGTCGTCGGCGGTGGCGTCTGGCTTGAGCAGGGTGTGATCGATGGCCGAGGCGACGCCGTTGTCGCCGCCCTCGCGAGCGTGCAAGCCGAGGCGTGTGGCCCCGGCATCGAGCACGCCGCGCACGCGGTCGGGGCAGCACTCGAAGGTGAACCCGTGACATGTGCAGCGCGTCGGCGCGAGAGCACCGGCCGCGGCCAGCTCTTCCAGAATGAGTTCGATGACGCGGCGATAGTCGGTCGACATGGCAGGGCGGCAGGGCTACTGCGACTGTTCGAGGGCCTGCAGCTTCTGCAGGCGCCGCAGATAGCGCGACTCGGTGGTCGGGGTGCCAAGGAAGATGCGCACGAGATCGAGGGCCTCGTCTGCCGTCACGAGCGTACTGCCCAGCGTCATGACATTGGCGCCGTTGTGCTCGCGCGCATAGCGGGCCAGTGTAGGTGTGAGGCAGCACGCCGCGCGGATGCCGTCGAGTTTGTTGGCAGCCATCGCTGACCCGATGCCGGCCCCGTCAATGACGATGCCCGCGTCGGCCTCGCGCCGCGCCACGAGGCGGGCCACCTGTGCCGCAATGTCGGGATAGTCAACCGCATCGGTCGTGTGCGTGCCCACGTCAACGACCGCCAGCCCCTCCTGCCGGAGGTGTGCGAGCAGCCGGGCCTTGAGGGCCAGTGACGTGTGATCACCGCCGAGCGCCACGCGCCTCACGGGCATCGGCGGAGCGAGGGTGGCCAGGTCGATGCCCGGCACCGGTGACAGTACCGAGACCTTCCGCTCGCGCAAGGTGTCGAGCGCCAGCGGCGTGATGTGTCCGCCGGGAGCGAGCGTCACCGTCGAGCCGCGGTCAAGCAGCCGCGCGTCGGCTTCGGTGATGATGCTGAACGTCTTCATTGGCGCCTGTCGTTCTCCCGCCCCTATGGTACGCTGCCCGACGTCATGCTGTCGCCCCGTGTGCTGTTCGACCCGTCCACGCTGGCCACCCGAGTGGCCGACCTGGCCGCCGAGATTCGGGCCGCCGTTCCCGAGGATGATATCCACTTTGTCGGCGTTCTCAAGGGCGCCGTGCCCTTCATGGCCGACCTCATCCGCGCCGTGCCCGGAGGGGTCACCATCGACTTCATTGCGGTGTCGAGCTATGGCAGCGGCACCAGTTCGTCGGGCGAGGTGCGCATGCTCAAGGATGTCGATGCCAGCCTCGACGGCCGCCACGTCGTGATCGTCGAGGATATCGTCGACACGGGACTCACCCTGCACTACCTGCAGGAGCTGTTGCGGCTGCGGAATCCGAAGTCGCTGCGGACGGCGTGCCTGCTCAGCAAGCCCTCGCGACGGAAGGTCGATGTGCCGGTCGAGTTTATCGGCTTCACCATCGACGACCGCTTTGTCGTGGGCTATGGCCTCGATTACGACGAGCAGTACCGCAACCTGCCCTACATCGGCTGCCTCGACGGCTAGCTAGGGACGGGCCTTCGCGGCCGCGCCCGAGGGTGCGCCTGCTGCCTCCGGGGCGGCCGTCGTCCCGACCGCCGGGGCCCCCGCCTGTGCCCGAGTCTGGACGACTGCCTCGCGCACGCGCCCGGCCATCTGCCGGGCCTGCGCCAGCACGTCGGCTTCCTTCAGCGTCAGCACCTGCCGGTTCCGCATCACGACGCGCCCTTCAATCACCGTGTCACGCACATCGTCTCCGTCGGTCGTATAGACGAGGTGCGAGACCGGGTCGTACATCGGCGTCTGCCTGGCCTGGTCCATGCCGACGACGATGACATCGGCGCGCTTCCCGATCTCGAGGCTGCCCAGCTCGCCCTGCATGCCCAGGGCGCGGGCACCACCGAGCGTGGCCAGTTCGAGGGCCTGCCGTGCCGGAATGACTGTGGGGTCGCCCGTGGCGTGCTTGTGGAGGAATGACGCCAGCCGCATCGCATCGAACATATCGAGGTCGTTGTTACTGGCCGCGCCATCGGTGCCAAGGCCCAGCGCGACACCCGTCTTCAGATAGGCCGGGACCGGTGCCGTGCCACTCGCCAGCTTCATGTTGCTCTCGGGGTTGTGCGAGAGGCCGACGCCCCGCTCGGCCAGCAGAGTGATGTCGGCCTGCGGCACCCACACGCCGTGAGCGGCCAGGGTCTGCGGGCCCCAGAACCCGAGGCTGTCGAGCCAGCGGGTCGGCGTCGTCTGATAGCGTTCGCGCGCGGTCGTCACCTCGTCGCGCGTCTCGGCCAGGTGAATCAGCAGTGGCACACCGTGACGAGCAGCCAGGGCGCGTGTGGCCTTCAGCGTGTCGGCGTCGAGCGTGTACATCGAATGCGGTGCCACGGCGGGCGTGATGAGGCGGTCGCCCTTGAAGCGCGTGATGAACGCCTCGGTCCGCGCGAGCGCAGCCTGGGGTGTCGGAGCGTCGGGCACGGGAAACTGGATGATCGTCTGCCCGAGCACACCGCGCAGCCCGGCCTGCCGGGCGACATCGGCGATTTCCTCTTCGAAGTAATACATGTCGACGAAGGTCGTCGTTCCCGAGCGAATCATCTCGAGGCTGGCCAGCGCGGCGCCGGCGCGCACGAACTCGGGCGACACGGTCTTCGCTTCGGCCGGGAAGATGTACTGATTGAGCCAGTCCATGAGGGCGAGGTCATCGCCCAGCCCCCGGAACATCACCATCGGCGCGTGCGTGTGCGTGTTGATGAGCCCGGGCATCACCACGTGCCCCGCGGCATCGATGGTCTCGCTGGCCCTGAACTCGGCTGCCAGGCGCTCGGGGCTATCGACAGCCGTGATGCGGCCGTCGGCGATGGCCACGGCCCCGGGATTCAGCACCTGCCGCCCACCGTTCATCGTGACGACGATGCCGCCGGTGATGAGGAGGTCGATTGGGGCGCGACTGTCGGGAGAAGGGGCGGGCGGGGGGGCGGCACGGCAGGCACTGACTGCTATGAGAATCGCACACAGGACGACACGGTGACGTGATGTCCGCATAGGACATTGTAGCGCGGCCGGCAGGCGGTGGCCGGCTGCGTTATGCTGTCGCCCGTGCTGCATCTTGTCTCGCATCCCGTGGCGCACGACTGCCTGGCGCAGCTGCGTGACGTCTCAACCCCGGCTGACCGCTTCCGCCTGCTGACCGAGCGCATCAGCCTTGTCATTGCGGCCGAGGCCATGGCCTCGCTGCCGACCCGCCCGGTACCGGTGACCACCCCTCTGGCCCAGACGACATGCCAGCGGATTGGCGCCGATGTGGTGGTGGTGCCCGTGATGCGGGCGGGGCTGGCGATGCTGCCGGGCCTGCTGCAGCTGGTGCCCGAGGCGCGGGTGGGCTTCATTGGCCTCAAGCGGAACGAGGAAACGGCAGTCGCCTCGCGCTACTTCGAGCGCCTGCCCGAGGGCCTGGCCGACAGCCATGTGTTCCTGATTGACCCGATGCTGGCCACGGGTGGCAGTGCCATCGACGCGATCCGGCTGCTGCGGGAAGCGGGCGCCCGCCACATCAGCCTGCTGTGCATTGTGGCGGCCCCCGAGGGTGTGCAGGCAGTCGAGGCGGCCTTCCCCGACGTGCCGCTCTACTGCCCCACGATTGACACGGCGCTCAACGCCCGGAAATTCATCGTCCCGGGACTGGGGGACTTTGGCGACCGCCTCTACGGCACCACGTAACTCGTGGTAAACTTCCAAGTCGTTCCGGTTGCGCGCTTGGCTCAGTGGTAGAGCATCGCCTTCACACGGCGGGGGTCCAAGGTTCGAATCCTTGAGCGCGCACCATCTCTCCATCCCACTCGAATAGTTTTTCGGCAGAGTCGAGCGCGTACGTGTGCCGACGGAATCGTCGGGCCACCGCCGGCCCAACCCGAGAGTGCCAGCACGCCCTCTGCTGCCTCTCACGCGATGGCCAGCTGGCAGTCTAAAATAGAGAAGACTAGTGTTCCTATCGCATTCGGAGTGTGTCTCATGGTTCTCACAAACGCCGAACTCATCGGCGCGCTGCAGCACGAAGTCAAGATCCTCGTCCACCTCGCCGGCAAGCTCGACGCCACGTCCGTGGACTATCGGCCCACGGCGAAGCAGCGGAGTTCCATCGAACTGCTGCGTTATCTCACCCTGATGGGGCCAGGGCTGTTGTCGGCCGCGGTGACCGGCACGTTCGATCGTGAAGCCTGGGGTGCAAAGGCCAAGGCCGCCGAGTCGAAAAGCCTGGCTGAGCTCATCCACGAAATCGAGGCACAGAAGACGTTCTACGCCGACACGCTTGGCCCCCTCAGTGACGCCGACTTCCGCGCCGAGCTCGACATGTTCGGCAACAAGACCACACGCGGCGCGTTCATCGTCAACATGGTGCTGGGCGGTCACGCGGCCTATCGCACGCAGCTGTTCTGCTACCTCAAGGCCTGCGGCCGCGAGGAGCTCGGCACGAGCAACCTGTGGCGTGGCGTCGATCCGACGCCGGCGTAACGCCCGGGTATCACGGACATGGCAGCCGGAATGTCAGCAGGGGGACGGGGTAGCGGCCTGCTCCCCTGCTGCCTGCCTGCGCCTCATGTAGGGTCACCACCGTGCACAGACAACACGCCCGCCACGGTGGCGTGCTGACGCGTCGGGACGAGTGCCGATGACACCAGACCAGCGGATGTCAGAGCTGCTTCGGCAGGCGAGGTCTGACGCGCACGCCGAACGCAGCGGGGTGCTCGATTGTCTCGACACCGATGCGTTTCACGTGCTGGTAATTGGTGGCGGCGCGACGGGACTCGGCGTCGCCGTGGACGCCGCGTCACGCGGCCTGCGCACGGCGGTTGTCGAGGCCCTCGACTGGGCCGCAGGCACCAGCAGCCGCAGCACCAAGCTGGTACACGGCGGCGTGCGCTACCTCGAGCAGATGGACTTCGGTCTGGTGCGCGAGGCCCTGCACGAACGTGGCCTGCTGCACATGAATGCGCCGCATCTCGTGCATCCGCTGCCCTTCATCGTGCCGAGCTTCAAGTGGTGGGAGGGCCCGTTCTACGGGACGGGCCTGAGGCTCTACGACGCGCTCGCGGGTGACCTCAACCTGACGCCAAGCCGGTTCATGAGCCGCGAAGAGGTCATTGCGCGCATCCCCAACGTGCACCTCGACGGGCTGCGGGGCGGCGTCGAGTACCACGACGGGCAGTTTGATGACGCGCGCCTGGCGATCAGCCTGTTGCGCACGGCGCAGGCGCACGGGGCGGTGGCCGCCCGTTCGATGCGGGTGCACGCACTCGTGCAGGACGGGGGCCGGGTCGCGGGCGCAGAGGCGCACTGCGGCATCACGGGCCGCACGGTTTGCATCCGCGCGCGCGCCGTGGTGAATTGCACGGGCATCTTCACCGACTCGATCCGCGCAATGGAGTCACCCGACGCACGGCCGATGATCGAGCCCGCACAGGGGGTGCATGTGGTGCTCGATCGCTCCTTCCAGCCGAGCGACACGGCGATCATGGTGCCGCACACTGACGATGGTCGTGTGCTGTTTGTGATTCCATGGCACGGTCATACGCTCATCGGTACCACCGACATTCCACGACCGCGGCCCGAGGAAGACCCGCAGCCAACCGAAGAGGAAATCGGCTTCACTCTGCACAACGCGGGCCGGTATCTGCAGCGCGTGCCCACACGGGCCGACGTGCGCGCTGCGTTCGCCGGCATGCGACCGCTCGTGCATGAGGGCGGCATCGATGGCACCGCCAGCAAGGTGGTAAGCCGCAGTCATGTGGTGCAGGTGGGCGCCACTGGCCTCGTGAGCGTGATGGGTGGCAAGTGGACGACCTACCGGAAGATGGCCCAGGACGGCGTCGACCGCGCCGTCGCCGTCGCCGACCTGCCGGCCGGACCGTGTGTTACCGAAACGCTGCCCGTGCACGGCGCGATTGCACGGACCGACCCGCGGTGGCCCGCCGAGGACTGGCTGCAAGCCTACGGGTCAGAGGCCGACGCACTTGGTGCACTGATGGCCCGAGAGCCTGCGCTCGCCGCGCCGCTGCATCCTGCGCTGCCGTACACCGGCGCTGCGCTCTGGTGGGGCCTGCGGTACGAGCAGGCACACTCGGTGGACGACCTGCTGTATCGACGGACTCGTGCGGGCCTGCTGCACGCGGAGGCCACGCACGCGATCGCCAGACGGATTGGTCCGATGCTCGAGGGGTCGTGAACCCCGGCACCGTGCAGATGGGAGACACGCGCGGCCTCCCGAGGCAACGGGGCCTGACCTGTTCCCTGCCGCAGACCGTGCAAGCCCCCTCGCCACAGGGCCGAGGCCGATCGCCTGCACAGGACCGTTCACCGAACACACCGTCCGCTCCGCGCCAGCGGCCACTACCCCCAAGCCGCAAACCCCTGTAGACTCTGCGGGGCCGCGGTGGCGGCCACGATACACCTATGAATACGCCCGCGCCGCCCTCCCCAACCCCTGCCGGTTCTGCCGATGACCAGCTCGTCAAGGGCATCGGCCTCTGGGGGGCCACGTTTCTTGTCATTGGCAGCGTCATCGGGTCGGGCATCTTCCTGACGACCGGCGGCATGATCGCCGAGCTGCCGTCGACGACGCTGCTGCTGACGGCCTGGGTGGCGGGCGGCCTGCTGGCGATGGCCGGCGGCCTGACCTATGCCGAGATGGGCGCGATGTATCCGCGCTCGGGCGGTCTGTATGTGTTTCTCACCGAAGCCTACGGGCCGGCCGTCGGATTCCTCTTCGGCTGGGCCTGCATGCTGGTGATTCTCACCGGCTCGATTGGCACGGTCGCCGTGGGGTTCGCCGAGTACTTCAGTTACTTCTTCCCCTCACTCAGCACCGCCAACATCCTCTTCAGCGTGCCAATGTCCTGGGGCGCCTGGTCGATCAGCGCGGGTCAGCTGGTGGCGGCCGCATCGATTGCCGTCATCGCCGCCATCAACTATGTCGGGGTGAACAGCGGCAATGTGCTCAATGCCGTCCTGACCGTGGCGAAGATCGGGCTGCTGGTGCTGCTGCCGCTGCTGGCGCTCGCCTCCCTGCGCATCGACCCGGTGTACGTGCCGGTCGTGCCGCCCGACACCGCGCGGCCGCTCGCCTCGTTCGGCATCATCATGATTGCGGTGATGTGGACGTACGAAGGCTGGTATTACGTGGCGTTCGCCGCCGGCGAAATCAAGGATGCCGCCCGCAATGTGCCCCGCTCGCTCATCTATGGCACCGTGGCCCTGACGCTCATCTACCTTGCCGTGAATCTGGCCTATGTCTACACGCTGTCGGTAGAGGAAATGTCGGGCGTGACCCGCATCGCCGAGAAGGCTGCCACGGTGCTGATCGGCCCGGCGGGTGCGGCGCTGGTCGCCGCCAGTGTCGTCATCTCGACCTTCGGGTGCAACGTCGCGGCGGTCATCACCTGCTCGCGCACGTGCTTTGCGATGGCGACCGACCGTCGCTTCTTTCCCATCACGGCCCGGGTGCACCCTGTCTATCGCACCCCGCACGTCGCCCTCATCGTCACCAGCGCGTGGTCGGCGTTTCTGACACTGACCGGCGGCTATGAAACGCTCTTCACGTATGTGACCTTTGCGTCGGTGCTATTCGGGGCGCTCGGCGGCGCGGCGATCTTTGTGCTGCGGGCGCGGCGCCCGGATGCGCCGCGACCATCTCGGGCGTGGGGCTATCCGGTGGTGCCGGCGCTGTATGTGCTGGGCTCAGTGGCTCTGGTGTGGAATACCCTGATGGAGCGGCCCGGTGCGTCGATTGCGGGCTTGGGCCTCGTCGCGATGGGTCTACCCTTCTACTGGTACTGGTCGCGGCAGGATACTGCCGCGGCGCGTCCCTGACGCCAGTGCCGCCTGAGACGATGGTGGACATGCCGGCGGCGAACACCCCGTATCGACATCCGGGATCCGTCGTTGCGGGTTCCGCCCGCCCACGTGTCCTTCGCACACGACTGCGCATGGCGCTCGCGGCCACTCAGGTCAGGGGGTGTCGCGGCCAACTTCCACAACCTCCATTGGCCGACGATGGCGCATGGGCAGTCAAGGACGACCTCAGCCTCAGACCGTGACTGGGGCCGGCCTAGGGCCGGCCACGCGCTTCACGTCGAGCAGGTCGTCCGCTGCAAGCGCATCTAGGCGTTCATTGGCTCGGTCGCACGCCGGACCATCACCGGCTCCATCCCCGCCAGGACCCGTAAGCACTTCCCCGCAGGAAGTCTGGCAACGTCACAGTCAGACCTCGGTGGCGCTGTTCAGCGGCCACGCCCTGCTCAAGCTGATGTGCTATAACGCGGGCACACGCGGCGCCGTCCACGACGCGGTCGCAAACCGCCACTGCCCCTTCCCAGCAATCGCGTTCTGGAATGCCTGTCGTCTCTCAGGCCTGAAGCCAACTGCCCGGTGGCATCCAACCCTCTCCCCTTGCACCGGCGCCCGGTTCTCGGGTCTACTGAACCATCCGTCTTCAGGAGCCAC
Organism: Acidobacteriota bacterium; assembly: GCA_016871195.1. GTDB lineage: Bacteria > Acidobacteriota > Vicinamibacteria > Vicinamibacterales > UBA2999 > VFZN01. The sequence continues at coordinate 210,119 of VFZN01000005.1, forward strand.
CCATGTCCATGTCCCGACTGTTCGTGTCAGGTCTCGGTCTCACCGTCGCGTTCGTCGCGGCCCTGTCGCATCCCGGCGCTCCGGCGCTGGCACAGGCCGGCAAGGTCGCCAATCCCATCACCGGCGAGGGCTTCCCCAACCCGACCCCGGTCGTCACCCGCAACTGGGGCACCCTGCCCGCCGGCCGCACCTGGGGCACCAGTGCCGGTATCGAAATCGATCCCACCGACGGCAACGTCTGGGCCTATGAACGCTGCGGCGCCGGCACCGCCGGTGGCGGGCCCGTCGACTGCGAGAACAACGCAGTCGACCCCGTGTTCAAGTTCGACCGGAAGACCGGCGCCATTCTCGCCAACATCGGCAAGGGCGTCATGGTCACGCCCCACGGCATTCATGTCGACCGCCAGGGCAATGTGTGGATCGCCGATTTTGCCGGCAACAAGGCCGGCACCCGCGGCCATCAGGTGCACAAGTTCAGCCCGAAGGGCGAGAAGCTGATGAGCCTCGGCGTCGCCGGCAAGGCCGGCAATGCCGACGGTGAGTTCAACCAGCCGAACGATGTGGTCGTCGGGCCGGATGGCAGCATCTATGTGTCGGACGGCCACGACGCCCAGGGCTTCATCACCGCGCAGCAGGTGGCCGACGGCATCAAGCGCGGCGCCACGTCGCGCATCAGCAAGTTTTCGCCCGATGGCACGTTCATTAAGAGTTGGGGCGGCATCGGCGTCAAGCACGGCGAGTTCCGCACGCCGCATTCATTGATGTTCGATGCGAAGGGCCGCCTGTGGGTCGCCGACCGCGGCAATCACCGCCTCGAGATCTTCGATCGGAACGGCACGTATCTCGAGTCGCGCTACATGTACGGCCGCATCAGCGGCTTCACCATCGCCAACGGGCAGGTGTATGCGATCGATTCCGAGTCGGGTCCCTACAATCACGTCAACTGGCGCAATGGCGTGCGCATCGGTCCCCTCGACGAAGACCGCATCGTCGGGTTCGTGCCGCCGTTTGAGCGCGAGGATCGCGTATATCAGGGCACCGCAGGAGAAGGCATCGCAGTAGATGCCGACGGCACCATCTTCGCGGCCGAGGGGCCGAACTCGATCCGCCAGGCCGGCGGGGCCTTCACGAAATATTCGAAGCGGTAAGGGCGTCGCGCCGACGCGTGACGTTACGCGGTTGCTGCCGGGGTAGCCCCAGCCCCCCCGGCGGTATCTGCCTCGAAACGCCGCGTGACGTCGACCCACGTCGCCCCCGACAGCTCGGCCAGCCGCGCCGGCGACAGCCGCACGGCCGCATGCATCGCGCCGGCCGCCGGCAGCACGTCGTCGTAGGCCCGCAGCGATTCGTCGCAGAACACCCGCAGCGGCTGCAGCAGGCCCAGCGGCGTCACACCACCCACCGGGTGGCCCGTGGCCGCTTCCACATCATCGAATTGCAGCATCGAAGGCTTGGCCCGGAACGTGGCCTTGAATTTCTGGTTGTCGAGCCGGGCATCGCCGCTGATGACCAGCAGAATCACCTCATCGCCGATGCGCAGCGACAGCGTCTTGGCAATGCGCCCGGGTTCAACGCCGTGCGCCGCCGCCGCGAGGGCGACGGTGGCGGTGCTGGTGTCGACCTCGACCACCTGCAGGTCGGGCGCATGCGACAGCAGGAAGGCCTTGACGGAGGCGAGACTCATCGTGCCGACACTATACCGCGCGTGTCGATGTCGACCTCGGCCCCCAGCCAGATCATGTCGGCCGTCATGGCAATCGTGCCCGCACGCGCCGAGACCGGCACCGATCGTCCTTTGACCGTGAGCACCGAGTGCACTCCCACGGGCAACGACACGGGCCTCACCTTCCCCGTGGGAATCGTCACATCAAAACCCTTCTCGAGCAGACGGTCGAGCGCACCCCTGATATCGACACGGCTCAGCACCATGCCACACACGCCCTTCCGGCTGTCGAGGATGCGCTGCACCGTGGCCCACGACGCCTCGGACGGCACCACCTTGAGGTGCAATTTGAGCGGACTGAGTCGTGGAGCGACCACGAGCCGCTGTCCTGTCGTCGAGAACGTCAGCGCCCCGGTCACCCGTTCGTTGATGGGCGTCACCGAGCCGGTGACTACTTCCTTCACCGTCATGTCGCCGCACACCAGTCCGCTGACGTTGCGGCCATCCCACGTGAAGTCGATGTCGGCTTCCCCCGTGCCCGATGCGAGCCGCACCGGCACGGCCAGCGCCATGCGGTTGCGTCCGAACGTGACGGTCGGTGTGCCCGTGGTGATGCGTGCGCGCACGCTCGACACGTTGAGGCGCAGGTCATAATCGCCCAGGTGCACCACGCGGCGAATGCTGCCCTGCTTGCGAACCGAGATGTTGCGCAGCTCGAGCGCCACCTGATCGGCCATACCCGTGACAAGCCGCTGCACCAGCGTGCGGGTCAGTGCCGTCGGCACACCAATGCGCACGGGCTGCTCGGGCAATCCCACCGCCCGGGGGTCGGCCTGCAGACCCGCATCAAGTCGCGCCCGCAGGAGGTCGCGCTCTTCGGTGAGTGCGGCAATCTCCTGCTGCGACTGATCAATGGTCTTGCGGTCGGGTTGCTCGCGCCACTCGCGATAGCGCTGCCAGCCTGCGACGCCTCCTGCCGCCAGCGCGCCCAGCGTCACGAACAGCGCACCCAGCCACCAGGCGCGGCGGCTCATCGCGCCTTCCTCTTGCGGCTGAGATCGACGACCCCCCTGACGGGTGCAGCGCCCTGCTGTTTCTCAACGACACCCACCTCGACGTGCAGAGCGACCCACAGGCGTCCGCGACCGGCCAGGGTGCGCGAGATCGACGCGTTGAGGGGCAGTCGCGCCGGGCTGATGGTGACCGGGCCCTCGGTCAGGCCCGGCACACTCACCGATTGCTGCACCGCGATGGGAATCTTCAGCGTGGGCAGCCGGCTCGCCATCTGCAGCCGGATGGTGCGTGCAACTTCATCGAGCGTTGACCCGCTCACGAAGGCGTCAAGACCCGATACACGATCAATCGCGATGTGGTCGACCGCAACCGACGCCCGCAACATCGAACTCTCCGTGTAAATCACCAGTTCGCTGAGCGCTCCGATGACGCGCACGTCACCTTCCACAGCGACGACCCCTTCGCGCACGACATGACCCCGCAGCTCGACCAGCGGCGCGCCGGCAAAGGCCACCTTCACGCCAGTGAGTGAGATGCGGAATGATTCCACCGCAATCTCGAGGGGTAGCTCGGCCGACAGCAGCTCCTGCACAAACGTGTCGTCGACCGCGACGATGATGTCGGATGCCGGAAGAAGGGCGTCGCCCGCATCGAGGCGCGAGATGATGTCGCGCAGGCCCTGTACTTCGCGCTCGAGCACCACTTGCTGCTCGCGATAGGCATCGGCACCTTCGTAGGGGTCTTCCCGAGCACACGCACCCGTGCCGCCCACGAGCACCGCGAAGGCCAGACCGGCCCAGACGCTGCGGCTCGCGATGCGTGTGGTCTGCACGGCGCGATCAGCTCAGCGGGCCTGCACGCGCCCACGTCCGCCGTCGACGCCGATGACCTGTCCGGTCACCCAGGCGGCATCGGCACTCAGCAGGAACGTGATCGCGGCGGCGATATCTTCGGCCGTGCCAAGCCTCGCGAGCGGGTGGGCCTTCTCGATGGCGGCCACCATCTGCGGATTGCCCAGCAGCCCAGCGGTGAGAGGTGTGCGCGTCAGCGACGGCGCGACGGCATTGACGCGCACGGCGGGCGCAAGTTCGGCGGCCACCGTGCGCGTGAGGCCCTCGACCGCGCCCTTCGCCATCGCCACAGCAGTGTGATTCGAGAAGCCGGTCTGCACCGCGACAGTGGAACACAGCACCACCGACGCCGCCCCGTGGGCCTTGAGTGCCGCGGACGCGGCCTGCACCGCGAGGGCGGCACTGAGAGCATGCACGCGGAAGTCGTCGAGAATGTCGTCGGCGGTCACACGCGCCAGACTCTTGAGCGACAGCGTCCCCACCGCATACACCAGGCCGGCCAGCGACTCACCGGCGGCGGCTGTGGCCTGTGCGAACACCTCGGGTGTGCGCACGTCGCCCACCGTGCAGGTGGCATCGGTCTCGGTCGCCAGCGATTCGAGGGCCGCAGACTGACGCGCGACAAGATGCAGGGGCACGCCGGCCTGATGCAGACGCCGGGCGACGGCGCTTCCTACGCCGCCGGTCGCCCCATAGATGATGACGGTTCCTGAAGCCATACCGATGAGACGCCCCTTGCCGCACCGCGGATGCGAGGCCCCGGCGTCTACCGCAGTGCGGCCCGGCGGTCGGTGGCCCAGCGGCTGAGTTCGCCGAGCTGCGCCTTCACGGCATCAGGGTTCGTCGACTGCGGCGTCTTCTTCAACCGCACCGAGGCCTGCGCCGTCACCACCTTCATCACATCGTCGCCAAACTGCGGATGGAAGCGCTTCCAGTCGGCGGGGGTCAGCTGCTCGAATTCCTTTCCCTGCCGAAGCAGCTCGCGCACCATGGCGCCCACCACTTCGTGGGCCGTGCGGAAGGCCACGCCCTTCGAGACGAGGTAGTCGGCAACGTCGGTCGACAGCAGGAAGCCCGACGCGCCGCGCGTCGTGCGGGTGCGGTCGAGTGCAAGGGTGCGCACCACCGTGGCGGCGGCGCCGGCCGAGCCCATCAGTGTGTCTTCCGCGTCGAAGAGGCCTTCCTTGTCCTCCTGCAAATCCTTGTTGTAGCCGCTGGGCAGGCCCTTCATGATCGACAGCCAGGCAGTCAGGTGCCCGATGCTGCGGCCGGCCTTGCCGCGCACGAGTTCCATCGGATCGGGATTTTTCTTCTGCGGCATCAGGCTGCTGCCGGTGGCCACGGCATCTGACAGTACAAAGAAACCAAACTCTTCCCCCGTGAACAGCACGACATCTTCGGCCAGACGGCTGAGGTGCACCATGGCCAAGGCCGTGGCATGGAGGAAGCTGCTGACATAGTCGCGGTCTGACGTGGCATCGATGCTGTTGCGGACGACGCGCGAGAACCCGAGGCGCTGGGCGAGAAACTCGGTGTCGACGGCATAGTTGGTCCCGGCAATGGCGCCCGCGCCAAGGGGCATGGCGTCGGCTTCCTGGCGCACCAGATCGAGCCGGTCGATATCGCGCCGCAGGGCGTGCGCGTGCGCCAGCAGATAGTGGGCCACCAGCACGGGTTGGGCGCGGCGCACATGCGTGTAGGACGGCATCGGGGCATCGCCCGCGGCCCCGGCCTGCGCCACCAGCGCATCCACCACCGTCAGCAGCGAACGCTGCATGTCGGGAATGCGGCGACGCACATAGAGGCGCATGTCGACGGCCACCTGGTCGTTCCGTGACCGGCCCGTGTGGAGGCGGCGGCCCGGGTCGCCGATGCGTTCGATGAGCACGCGTTCGACGAATGAGTGAATGTCTTCGTCTGGCCCGGCCAGGAACGCGGGATTGGCGCGGCCGCTTTCCAGAATCGAGTTGAGCCCGCGGGTGATAGCGGTCGACTCGTCGGCGGTCAGCACCCCGGCGCGCGTGAGGGCCTCGGCCCAGGCCAGGCTGCCGAGCACATCGTCTTCGAAGAGGCGACGGTCGAAGGAAAAGGACGCGCCCCAGGCGAGCAGGGCCTTGCTGGGTTCGACGTCGAAGCGGCCTGACCAGAGCGGGCGCGACTCTTGGGCCGTCACCGCATTAGCCACGGTGCAGAGCAGCGCAGCCAGCAGGGCCGCGCTTCGGAATTGAAGGGTCATGTGGGATCTCCCGCGGCGGCCCGGCGGCCGCCGCTGCTGCACTGCGTTATCCGATGAAGAGCGATTCGTCCTCGTCATCCGAGGGCGTGCGGGCGGTCCGGCGACGCCGCGAGGCCTCGCGAATCCCCTGGAACGCCGACACCGCCGTCTGGATGCCCGACTCGAGGGCCATGCCGCTGCGGGCCGGGCCCTGAATGAAGGACTGCGCCACGTCGAGCGTCTCGTCGATGCGCGCGGCCATTTCGCCGAATATACGATCAAAGCGCTCGACCTGACGGGTCGCCAGGGCGGCGATGCGAGAGGCCTCGTCCGTGAGACGCGTGAGGCTCTGCAGCAGCGGCTTGGCGTCGTTCTCCATCTGGTCGGACAGCCTGTTGTCGATGCGCCGCGCCATCTGCAGCGCAGCCCTGATGGCGATGAGCTGGGTAATCGCCATGACCAGCACCGAGATGGCGATGAGCGCCAGCAGCATCTCGGTCGGGGAACTCATGCGCGTTCTCCGCGCTGGCGCACCCGACGGAACGCCTCGACACCCTCGTCCACCGCACGGTTGACGGCCTCGGCCTGTTCGTCGAGAAATTCCTTGCCCTCGTCTGCCAGGTCACGCGCCCGGTCGCGACCCTCGCGGGCCTTCTTGCCGAGATATTCGCGGGTTTCCTCGCCCGAGGTGGGTGCAAACAGCAGCGCCACGGCAGCTCCGGTCAGGACCCCCACTACAAACGCCAGCATCACTCCGCCGGCGCCGGTTCCATTGTCGCGTGCCATGACGAACCTCCCCTGAGCACAAACTTACTCTGACAGTTAGAACAAGCTGACCTTGACGTTCAAGTAGCGTTTGGGGTCATTGCGGATGTCGCGGATCAGCAGGCGCACATCCGCGACGGCATCCCTCATGTTCTCATACAACGCGGCGTCTTCAAGCAGACGGCCGGCCGTCCCTTCGGGGGACTTGAGCTTGCGCGTCAGTTCATCGAGGCCCCGCGTCAGGTCGTCAAGGCGCACGTACAGCCCATCGGCCTCAGGCCTCGACCGGGCCCAGGCCCAGGTCCTGCGTCCGCAGGGCCCGCAGTTCATCGCGTAGGGTGGCGGCCTTCTCAAAGTCGAGCTCGGCGGCCGCAGCCTTCATCGCGCGCTCAAGTTCAGTAATGCGGGCCTCGCGCTCGGCCTGTGTGCGCGGACGTGCGGGGCCGGCCGGTTCTGGCGTAGCAGTGCCATAGTCGCGCTCGTACACACTGGACATCACCTCATCGATAGCCTTGACGATGGAGGTCGGGGTGATGCCATGCTCGGCGTTGTAGGCCGACTGGCGGGTGCGACGACGCTCGGTCTCGGCGATGGCGGCACGCATCGAATCGGTCATCACATCGGCATACATGATCACGCGGCCGTCGACGTTACGGGCCGCGCGGCCCGATGTCTGGATGAGCGCCCCGGCCGACCGTAGAAAGCCTTCCTTGTCGGCATCGAGAATGGCGACGAGCGACACCTCCGGAAGATCGAGCCCCTCGCGCAGGAGGTTGATGCCCACCAGCACATCAAACTGCCCGCGCCGCAGGTCCCGAAGGATTTCGGTCCGCTCGAGCGTGTCAATGTCCGAATGCAGGTAGCGCACCTTCACCCCGAGTTCGTGGTAATAGGCCGTCAGGTCTTCGGCCATGCGCTTGGTCAGGGTGGTCACTAGTACGCGCTGCCCCAGTGCCGTGCGCTGGCGAATCTCGCCAAGCAGGTCATCAATCTGACCGACCACCGGGCGCACCTCAATGGGTGGGTCCATCAGGCCGGTCGGACGAATCACCTGCTCGACGATGACGCCGCCCGAGGCGCGCAGTTCATAGGACCCTGGGGTGGCCGACACGTAAATGAGCTGGGGCGTGCGTGCTTCCCACTCCTCGAAATTGAGCGGACGGTTGTCGAGCGCCGACGGCAGGCGGAAGCCGTAGTCGACCAGCACCTGCTTGCGCGAACGGTCTCCGTGATACATGCCGCGAATCTGGGGAATGGTCTGGTGGCTTTCGTCGACGATGACCAGGGCATCTTCGGGCAGGTAGTCGAGCAGAGTCGGAGGTGGCTGCCCTGGTGCGCGTCCCGTGAGGTGACGCGAATAGTTCTCGATGCCATGGCAGTAGCCGATTTCCCGAATCATCTCGAGATCGAACATCGTCCGCTGGTGCAGGCGCTGGGCCTCCAGCAGGCGGCCTTCGCGCTCGAGCTCGCTGCGGCGCTCTTCCAGTTCGGCTTTGATGGTGACGACCGACTCTTTGAGGCGATCGCGGCTGGTGACGAAGTGCGATTTGGGATAGACCGTGAGGCGCTCGAGGCGCCGGCGGGTCTTACCGGTGACCGGGTCGAAGATAGTGAGCTCATCGACTTCGTCGCCGAAAAGGCTGACCCTGATGCCCGACTCGTCGTACGACGGATAAATCTCGACGATATCGCCACGCACGCGAAAGATGCCGCGCCCGAACTCGATATCGTTGCGCTCGTACTGCATTTCGACGAGCTTGCGCAGCAGGTCGTCGCGCGAGATGGTGTCGCCACACGCCAGGGGCTGCACCATGCCGTAATAGACCTCGGGCGACCCGAGGCCATAGATGCACGACACGCTGGCGACGATGATGACGTCGCGGCGCTCGAAGAGCGACCGGGTGGCCGACAGGCGCAGGCGATCGATCTCGTCGTTGATCGTCGACTCTTTTTCAATGTAGGTGTCGCTGGCCGGCACGTAGGCTTCCGGTTGGTAATAGTCGTAATAGCTGACGAAGTACTCGACCGCGTTGCCGGCAAAGAAGCGGCGGAACTCCTGGAAGAGCTGGGCGGCCAGGGTCTTGTTGTGCGCCATGACCAGAGCCGGCCGGTTGAGGCGGGCGATGACCTGCGCCATTGAGTAGGTCTTGCCCGAGCCAGTGACGCCGAGCAGCACCTGGTGGCGGTCGCCACGCGTGAGCCCATCGACCAGTTCGGGGACCGCGTGCACCTGATCGCCGCGCAGTTCGAACTCGGACGTCAGCACGAAGCGATCGGCACTGGCAGACATGAGGGGCACAGCCAGACGGGATGGTACCACGTTGGTTCTATATAATCAGGCGCTGTGCGCTGCCTCGCGGTCTGTCACACGGAACTGGTCGGGCGCCTGCTCGAGGCAGTGCTCGCCTCCCAGGCCGAGCTTGAGCTGATGGTCGAGACGGCGGCGCTGGCCCGCCGCCTGCACGACCTGCCGCTGCCGTTGCGGATTGCCGACGCGCAGCGCATCGACAGCTATGTCAAGGCCGACCTGACACCGGGCACGGTTGTGCTGGTGGAAGACACCGGCCGCAAGGGGCTGCGCAAAGTGCTCGAGGCGGTCGTTGGCGCTGGGGGCACGCTGGTGTATGTGCTGGGGGCACGCCCTCGTGACCTCAAACGCGCCGATGCGCTCAAGGCCGATTTTCCCGACGTCAACACCCTCACACTGGCCGAGCTGACAGGCCCGCCTCTCATGGACGAGCTGGCCCGCTCGATGACGCGCCAGAAGGTCCAGCAGTATCAGCACTACTTCCGCGATGCCGACCGGGTGCTGATTCTCACTCACAACGACCCCGACCCCGACGCCCTCGCCTCGGGTCTGGCCCTGCGCGCACTGCTGCGGCGTACGCGACAGACCGCCATTATCGGGTGCCTCGCCGGGGTGACCCGACCAGAGAACCTCAGGATGGTCAAGGCGCTGAACCTCGTCTACGAAGTGGTGACGCCCGAGCAGTTTCATGACTTCGACAAGATTGCCCTCGTCGACGTGCAGCCGCAGTACTTTGGCGGGCAGTTGCCGCGTGCCGACCTGGTGATTGACCACCATCCGGATCAGGGTACGGCCGGGTCGCTCTTCCGCGATGTGCGTCCGTCGTACGGATCGACGTGCACGATTCTCACAGAGCACCTGCGGGCGGCCGACGTTGACATCTCCGAACGCATCGCGACAGCCATGCTGTACGCAGTCAAATCGGACACGATGTTCTTCAATCGACAGGCGAATCGCGCCGATCTCGAGGCGTTCTCGTATCTCTATCCGCGGGCCGATGCGTCACTCATCCGCAGGATGGAAGGGGCCGAGATTACGGCCGAGCGGCTCGAGTATGTGATCAGAGCGTGGCAGTCAGGCCAGGTGCGCGAGCATGTATTCTGCACGTTTCTGGGAACACCGCCGCGCGAAGATTTCATTCCGTACGTGGCCGACTTCTACATGCATCTCGAGGATGTCGAATGGGCGGTGGTGTCGGGCATCGTGCAGGGTGCATTCGTCGTGTCGGTGCGCAACATGGGCGATTCGCGTCACGCAGGCGACTTTGTGCGCCGCTGGTTCAGTGACATCGGCAGCGCAGGCGGTCACCGCGCCATGGCCAAGGCCGTCGTGCCCCTCTCCGCGTTTGCCGACAAGCTCGGCACCGACGACCCGACCCGTATCAACGCGCGCGTGCACGAACTGCTGATCGAGTTCCTGCACGAGACACGGCACCACCCCAGGTCGGCGTCCTAGCGCGAGCCTCCGGCGGGTCATCGGCGCGGGTCCCCTGCGCGGACTCGCGTCGCTGACCGCCTTGCTCCACGTCGCACCTGATGGCGCGACTCGTCTGGGCAGGCTCAGCCCAGGGCCTGCCGGATATCGGCGAGGATGTCGTCGGCCTCCTCCAGCCCGAGCGACAGGCGCACCATGCCCCTGGACACACCGGCCAGTGCCAGCGCCTCGTCCGTGAGGCCCGCATGCGACGACAGCGTCGGCAGGCTGCACAGGCTCTCGACGCCGCCGAGGCTGACGGCCCGTTGAATGAGCATCAGCTGATCGAAGAAGCGGAACGCCGCCGCTTCCCCGTCCGCGAGATCAAGCGTGACCATGCCGCCAAAGCCGCACATCTGCGCCCGCGCTACGGCGTGATCGGGATGCGATTCGAGTCCGGGGTAATACACTTGGCGGATGCGCGGGTCACCCTCGAGTGCACGGGCCACTTCAAGGGCCGTGGCGTTCTGTTGCATCACGCGCAGCGACAGGCTCTTCATCCCCCGGCCGAGGTTGTAGGCCGCAATGGGATCAAGCACGCCACCGATGAGACGGCGCATGTGCGAGATCGGGGCCAGCATAGCCGTGCTGCCCGACACGGCACCAGCCGTGACGTCACTGTGTCCATTGAGATATTTGGTTGCACTCTGCATGCAGAGGTCAACGCCATAGGCCAGCACCGGCTGGTTGATGGCTGACGCAAACGTGTTGTCAGCCACGGAAATCACGCCTGCCGCGCGGCACAGCGCCGCCACCGCCCGCACATCGACGCAGCGCAGCGTGGGATTGATGGGCGACTCGAACCAGACCATGCGCGTGCGCGGGCCGATCACCCGGTCGGCACGGGTGAGGTCATCGACCGGCACGAAGCGATGCTCAATACCGAGTCGGGGCAGCAGGTCGGTCAGCAGATGATGCGTGCCGCCGTAGATGGCCGCACTGCACACGACCTCGTCGCCCGCCTTCAGCAGGCTCAGCAACGTATGCGTCGTCGCGGACTGGCCCGAGCTAAACAGCAGCGCTGCCTCCGCACCGTCGAGGCTCGCAATCTTCTGCTCGACGCCGACCACCGTGGGATTGTCGTAGCGGGTGTAGAAATAGCCCTCGCGCTCACGGGCCTGATAGGCCTGCAGCGCCGCCGCCGACGGCATCGAGAACGTCGTGGTCTCGTAGATGGCCGGGGTCAGCGCCGGAGTGTCCCCCGCCGTCACATGCTCGCCCACCTGCACCAGTCGAGTTCGGATGCCCATCGATGTCTCCCTTACTCACCGTCGGGGGATGCCCCGACCATCGGTCCAATGAACTGCCGGAAGGTGTCTTCGTACCCGCGCTGCATCAGCTCGTCCGGCGTCATCCGCCGATCCGACTGCACATCGTCGGCCCCCTGCGTGTCTAGAGGCGTGCACGGGTTATGCGTCGGACGAATCTGATACACCGCCTGAAAGCGATGCCCCACATAGCGGATGGCATCGTCGACCGCGATGCGCTCGGCGGCGGCCAGCTGCTCACCCACCGTGCCACGGTAGTCGCGACGGAGCGGGCGCAACCGGTGCGGGCCATCGGCCTCGGGGGCCGCGGTCACGACAATCACCTGCGCCGCGCCGGCCGCCGCCGCCTCTTCACACAGGCGCGAGACCAGCCCGGGGCGGTCCGTCATCCGATGCGTTTCACCCTGCCAGAACGTGGTCGTGCCGAACGGGACCGGGACGGGCGGGCACACGGAGGGCAGCGTCATCGCCGCCCCGAGGACCGTCGTGACGTGCTGCCGCGCGTCGGCCGTGAGGTCGTGCGCCTCGGCCCGGCGGCTGTCGGCCGCCATAGCAGCACCAAAGAGCGCCTGCTGATACGGCGGAGCCAGCAGGCCGAAGACGTGGTCGCGCCGTACGTCGACATCATGCACGGCCACCAGCAACTCGCGGATACCAGGCTGCCCGAGATTGTCCCCGAGCAGCTCGAGATATCGACGGCTAAGGTCGTGCGCGTCTGGCAGGCCGAGTGTCGACCCACCGCGCAGCAGTGTCCAGAGGGTGTCGGCCACGGTCCGGCGCGCGCCCGACGCATCGAGTGGCTGCCCCATCAGGGCCCACAGGGCTCCCAGCCGCCCGGGCTGACGACGAACCGGGCGTGGCTCGCGAAGGGCCCCCAGCAGCAGGGCACCCGCAGCCGCCACCACGACCAGCAGCAGCGCCCGCGGCACCCAGGTGGGCAGAGCGTCGGGCCTGAGCCACGACGCCACCCAGGTCAGCCCGGATGCGGCCCAGGTAGCCGACACCGGTGCCCCGGTACTGCCGAGAGTCAGCAGGAGCAGATAGCCCACCGCGAAGATCGCTGCCACCGCGACCGGCAGCAGCAGCAGGCCCATGGCTCCCTGTGCCGCGCGCCTGACCACCCGGAAGGGCCAGCGCAACGGATAGAGTCGACCACTGCGGGCCTCGATCCAGGGACTGCGCTGGTCCCACAGCACCACCCCGCCATCGACGGCATACAGCGCGGCGCCCAGCGCGCCCACGCCACGACCCGCCACAATGTCGATCTTGATGCCGCTCTCGTGAAGCGCCCGCAGCACGCCGGCGTGATACGCCCCGTCGACACCGCTGCCTGACAGCACCAGTGCCGTACGGCGTTCGGGGACGTAGGAGTCAGCCACTACTCGTCGTGGATGGTGACGAGCTTGATGATTTCGAACGTGCGGGCCCCGGCGGGCGTGGTCACCGCAATCTCGTCACCTTCCTCGCGGTTGAGGATCGCCCGGCCAATGGGCGACGACGTCGAGATGAGCCCCTTGTCGCCGTCGGCATCCTCCGGCATCACGAGCTGATACACGACGTCCTGCCCCGTGGACTCGCGCAGGGTGACCGTCGACCCGAACCCCGCCTTGCCGTGCGGAATGCGGTCCATGTTCATCATGGCGATTTCATTCATGCGCCGCCGCAGCATGCCGATGCGGGCATTGACGTAGGTCTGGCGTTCCTTCGCCGCCTGATATTCCGCGTTCTCACGCAGGTCGCCCAGTTCGCGCGCCCGCTGGATCTCCTTGGGGAGTTCCATCTTGAGCTCGCGCTCCAGGGCCGACACCTCGTCTTCAAATCGCTTGAGCAGTTTCTCCTTCATGGATTTCCGCTCTCACTCTAGCATAGGAACCGACGTGCCCACCGCCTCGATCAGCAGTCGACAGCATCCCCTAGTCCAGCAGTGCCGGCGCATGGTCCGAGGAGACGAGGCACGGCTGCTCCTCGATGGCTGGCATCTGCTCGACGAGGCACTCGCCTCCGCACTGGTACTCGACACGGTGCTGGTCGACGTCAACGTCGCGGACGCTCACGCCGCGACCCTCGACCGCTGCTCCGCCGCCGGCGCGTGCGTGGTCACGGCCACCGCACCCGTGCTGGCTGCGGCCTCCCCCGTGCAGACGTCCACAGGCGTCGTGGCCATTGGTCGGCGTCCCGACGTCGCCCTGCCCCACCTGCTGTCACCCGCCCCGGCCCTGGTGCTGGCCGCCTTCGGCCTGCAGGACCCGGGCAACGCCGGGGCGCTCATCCGCTCAGCCGATGCCGCCGGCGCGACCGGCGTGCTGCTCGATGCCGCCTCGGCGGATCCCTATTCCTGGAAGGCCCTGCGCGCGTCCATGGGCGCGGCGCTGCGCCTGCCTGTGCGACGCGACACCGACGCCCACGCACACCTGACGCACCTGCGCCGCCTGGGCCTGCGGTTGTGTGCCACAACCCCACACGGCGGAACATCGCTGTACGAGACCGACCTGCGCGGCCCGGTCTGTCTGCTGCTCGGCGCCGAAGGTGCGGGGCTGTCACCAGACCTGCTCGACAGCGCCGACAGCCTCGTGCAGATTCCGATGGCCCGAGGCGTCGAATCACTCAACGTCGCCATCGCCGGCGCCCTGCTGGCGTTCGAGGCTGCACGACAACGGCAGCAACTGGGGGGCGCATGACGCTCTTCGAAGACCACCCCGAGCCCGCCGCTGAGGCCTCTGACACGACCGGCCCGCTGCACGGGCCACTTGCCGAGCGGATGCGCCCCCGCACACTCGACGACATCGTCGGGCAGGAGGCGCTGCTGGGACCGGGGCAACCGCTCCGCGTCCTCATCAGCCGTGATGCGCTGCCGTCGCTGCTGTTCTGGGGCCCGCCCGGCACCGGGAAGACCACCCTCGCCCGCCTCATCGCCGAGACCACCCGGGCCGAGTTCGTCCAGTTCAGCGCCGTGCTGTCGGGCATTCGTGACGTAAAGGACGTGATGACGGCGGCCGAAGAGCGCCGCCGCCGACTCCGCCAGCGCACCATCGTGTTTGTCGACGAGATTCACCGCTTCAACCGCGCTCAACAGGACGCGTTTCTGCCGCGGGTGGAAGCCGGGGACATTGTCCTCATCGGTGCCACCACGGAAAACCCCTCGTTCGAAGTGAATGCGGCGCTGCTCTCACGCCTGAAGGTCTTCGTGCTGCAGCCCCTGACCGAAGCGGCCCTCGTGACGATTCTCTCGCGGGCGCTGACCGATGCGGCACACGGCCTGGGCGCACAGCAGGCCCAAGTCGACGGTCCTGTGCTCGAACAGGTGGCACGACTGTCGGGAGGTGACGCGCGGGCCGCCCTGAATCTGCTGCAGTTGCTGGTGTCGGCGGCCCCGCAGGCGGCGGGACATCCGCGCCTCGACATGGCGCTGCTCCAGCAGACGCTGCAGCGGCGCGTCCTGCGGCACGACAAGTCGGGCGACGCGCACCACCAGCTGATTTCGGCGCTGCACAAGTCGATGCGCAACAGCGATCCTGATGCCGCGGTCTACTGGCTGGCCCGTCTGCTCGAGGCCGGCGAAGATGTCATGTATGTCGCACGCCGCATCATCCGGTTCTCCTCAGAAGATATCGGTAACGCCGACCCGCAGGCGCTGTTGGTGGCCGTGGCCGCGCGTGACGCAGCGCACCTGCTGGGGATGCCCGAGGCCAACACGGCACTCGCCCAGGCCGTGATCTATCTGGCCACGGCGCCCAAGAGCGCCGCGACGTATGCGGCCTACACGGCCGCCGCCGAAAGCGCCACGCGCGATGCCGATGCCGCCGTGCCGATGCACCTGCGCAATGCACCGACGGCCCTCATGACGTCGCTGGGCTTTGGTGCCGGCTATCAATACGCACACGACCAGCCCGATGCGGTGACGACGATGTCGTGCCTGCCCGAGCATCTGGCCGACCGGCGCTTCTACACGCCGACCGAACGCGGATTCGAAAAGGAAATCAAACGACGCCTCGAGGGCTGGGATGAGATCAAGCGCCGCCGACGGACCTCGGGCACCGACTAGATGCGCTCGAAGTTTTTTTCGATTTCCCGTCGCGTCAGGCGCAGCATGACAGGACGCCCGTGCGGGCACACCGTCGAGTAGGCTGTCGCCCGCAGCTCCTCCAGAATGTGCACCATCTTCTCGTAGGTCAACGGATAGTTGGCCTTGACGGCCGCATGGCAGGCCGTCAGCGCGGCGATGCGCTTGAGCCCCTCCTCGATACTCAGGCCGCGGTCGAGTCCCTCGAGGTCGCTCGCCAGCGCGCGCAGGGCCGCCTCGCACTCGTCCCTCGGCAGCAGGGCCGGCGTCGCTGACACCCGCACCGCGTCACCGCCGAAGTCTTCCACCTCGAAACCCATCCGCTGCAGGGCCTCGGCCCGGCTGAGCAGCGCCTCGCGCTCGGCCGGTGTCAGTTCGAGCAGCAGCGGAACCAGCATGCGCTGGCTGTCGAGCGGTCGTTCGGTCAACTGCTGCATGACCCGCTCGTACAGCACGCGCTCGTGGGCGACGTGCTGGTCGATGATCGCCAGTCCTTCATCGTCGACCGCGATGATGAACGTGTCGCGGAACTGTCCCAGCGGAATAAGCGGCCGCATCGCTGGTACCGGCGCGGGCGTGCCGGTGCGCACATCCAGCACCTCTCGCCCCGCCGACGCGGCGTCCATATGCGGTGACGCCCCGTCCATCCCCGCGGCGCGGGCCACGGCCTCGTGATATACGCTGCCCGGCGGACCCGAGGCCCGCCGACTGGCCTGCGGCAGCCAGCGACTGCCGAACTGCCCGCCCGTCAGCACATCCGGAATCGTCTGCGGCAGCGGACGTCCCGGCACGAGGTCAGAGTGCCGCAGCGTCAGTTCCGGCGCCGCTGCACGTCCCAGGGCATCGGCGAGCGCGCGACGCATGGCCTCATGGACAAGGGACTGCTCACGGAACCGCACCTCGGCCTTGGTCGGATGCACATTCACATCTAGCCGGTCGGGGGCCGTTTCGACGAACAAGTGCACCTCGGGGCTCCGCTCCTTCGTCCCCGCGACGGAATAGGCATCGAAGATGGCGTGCGCGATGGTCTTGTCCTTGACGATGCGCCGATTCACGAACACATGCTGCGGCCCGCGCGTAGGCCCCTGATCGGCAAGCGCGGCGACAAAGCCATAGATGTGGATCCCCGCAGACTCGCGTTCGACGGGCACCAGATCGGGCCGGTCGCCATAGAGCTGATAGAGGCGATCGGCCACCGACGTCACCGGCGGGCACGACAGCACCGTGCGTCCGCCGTTGATCAGCGTGAAGCCAACGGTCGGATAGCACAGCGCCAGTTGCGTGACGGTCTTGGAAATTTGGGCGCTCTCGGCCGAATCGGCCTTCAGGAACTTCCGCCGCGCGGGCAGGTTGTAGAACAGGTCGGCTACCTCGACCGACGTGCCCTCGGGACCACCTGTCGCCATCACCGATTCGATTACGCCGGCGTTCACGCGTACTTCGGTGCCCGCAGCCTCGCCGCGCAGACGCGTGCGCAGACGGAAGTGCGACACAGACGCCATCGACGGCAACGCTTCGCCGCGGAACCCCAACGTCGTAATCGCTCCGAGATCGTCTGCGTGCCTGATCTTGCTGGTGGCATGCCGATCGAGGCACAGCCGCGCATCATCCGGGTCCATGCCGTGCCCATCGTCATCGACGCGGATGAGCTTCTTGCCGCCGTATTCGATCGTGATCGTCAGGCGATGCGCATCGGCATCGATGGCGTTCTCGACCAGCTCCTTGATGACGGAGGCGGGCCGCTCGACGACCTCACCGGCCGCAATCTGATTGGCAAGGTCTTCCGGAAGGCGG
>VFZN01000006.1 GCA_016871195.1 Acidobacteriota bacterium
CCGCGAGGTCACGGGCTGATCGCTGCGCACGAGGTTACCGCCGGTCGGCCGCGCCGCACAGGAATCGCCGCATGACGTGGTCACTGCTGATGCGTGTGCCAGGAATAATCGCTGTGGTGGTGACGGCACTGATCTGGCACCCGACCGGCGCAGGGGCATGGGCCGACCTCGTGCTCGGCGTCACCATGGCGCTGGCGTTGCTCTGGGCCGAACGTCGTGTGCACACCGCTCCACTCCCTGGTCTGGCGGGTGCTGTCATCGGCGGCACGCTGGGACTCGCGGTGGCGGGTGCGGCAGGCAAGGCCCTGGTCGCGATCGGTGGAGGTAGCCCGCGTGCGTCCTTCGCGCAGGCGGTCGTGCTGCTGACCGGGCCGTGGCTCGGGGCGGGTCTCGGGTGGCGTCCCGGTCACTGGCTTGAACCGTCGCGGTGGCTGGGCCTCGCACGCACCGCGCCGTCCGATCGCCGTTACAAGATTCTCGACACATCGGTCATCATCGACGGACGGGTCGCGGACCTGTGCCAGACCGGCTTTCTAGAAGGCACGCTGGTGATTCCGCAGTGTGTCCTCAGGGAACTGCAGAATGTGGCCGACTCGGCCGATGCGTCACGACGAAACCGTGGACGCCGGGGACTCGACATCGTGCAGAAGATGCAGAAGATGTCCGACCGCGAGGTGCTGGTGTCGGATATCGACTATCCCGACATTCGCGAGGTCGATCTGAAGCTGGTCGAACTGGCCCGCCGTATGCCTGGCAGCATCGTCACCAATGACCTGAACCTCAACAAGGTGGCGCAGGTGCGCGGCGTACTGGTGCTCAACATCAACGAACTCGCTAATGCGCTGAAGCCCGTGGCGCTGCCCGGCGAGCTGATGCGCGTCGCCATCCTGAAGGAAGGCAAGGAACCCAACCAGGGGGTGGCCTATCTCGATGATGGCACCATGGTGGTGGTGGACCACGCCCGGCGTCTCGTCGGACGCACGGTCGACATCAGCGTCACCAGCGTGCTGCAGACATCGGCGGGCAAGATGATCTTCGGGCGCCTCCACGAAAGTGCGGCGGGACCGGGCCCCGTGGCGGTCGTGGCATCAGCGGGCGGGCAGTGATGCCCGACCTTTTTCATCTGATCTGGACGGTCGCCTTCCTGATTCCGGTGATTGGAATCAGCACCATCGTCTTCGGAGCCGTGTCGCTGTTGTCGACGCTGGTCGATCGGCGCGGATACACGGCCCATGCCATCGCACGCGGCTGGGCACGGCTCATTCTCGTCGTGACACGTGTGCGCGTGACCGTCGAGGGTCTGCAGCACCTCGAACCGGGCCGCACGTATGTGTTCGTGGCGAATCATCAAAGCCTGTTCGACATTCCCGTGCTCTTCTGGTCGCTGCCGTTCCAGTTGCGTATCATTGCGAAGGAATCATTGGGCCGCTTTCCCGTGATCGGGGCCCACCTGAAGCGGTCGGGGCACATGCTGGTCGATCGCAGCCGGCCGGACCGAGCCGGCATCTTCGGATGGGCGGGACGGCTGACACGTGACGGTCTGTCGCTCATCGTGTTTCCGGAAGGCACGCGCAGTCGCGATGGCCGGGTCCAGCCATTCAAGGGGGGGAGTTTCTACCTGGCCATGCAGGCTGGCTTGCCCCTGGTCCCGCTGTCGGTGGTGGGCAGTCGGCACGTCATGCGGAAGGGAGAAGTGACGGCGCGTCCCGGGCGGGTGTCCCTCGTGATTCATCCGCCCATCCACACCCGGCAGAGCGATGCTCCGGCGGCGAGTGAGGTGAGGGCGCTGGCCGAGCAGGTGCGGCAGGTCATCAGGGCGGGCCCTGACGCCGAAGCCAGCCGCTAGCGCGACGACCGCAGGCTGCGGGCCACTTCGATGACCAGCGGCAGCACCGACACGCCGACGATGCCCAGCACCACGAGTTCGAAGTTGTTCTTGACGATGGGAATGTTGCCGAAGGCGTAACCGGCGCCTGCGCAGATAGTCACCCAGAGCACCGCGCCGACAACATTGAAGACGGCGAAGGTGCGATACGGCATGTCGGCGCCGCCGGCGACGAAGGGCACAAACGTGCGCACGATGGGCACAAACCTGGCGAGGATGACGGCCTTCCCGCCGTGCGTGACGAAGAACTCGTGAGCCCGTGCCACATGCTCGCGTTTGACGAGCCGTGCCAGCCACCCGGTGCGGGGCGTATCGAGCGACAGGAACTGATGCGCCAGCCGTCGTCCAACGGCGTAATTGACGGCATCGCCGAGAATCGCCGCCGCGATCAGCAGGACGGCCAGCACGTCGAGACGCAGCGCTCCTGTCGCCGCCAGTGCCCCTGCCGCGAAGAGCAGCGAGTCACCGGGCAGGAACGGCGTCACCACAAGACCGGTTTCGGCAAAGATGATGGCGAACAGGATGCCGTAGAGCACGGTGCCGTACTGGCTGGCCCACAGGGCGAGTTGTTCGTCGGCGTGCAGCAGCAGGTCAAGCATCAGCCGACCAGTGTACACGCACCGGCGGGTACAATACCCGGGTATGACGGCCCTGCCCCAGTTCACGGTTGACGCGGCACTGACGGCGATTGTGCGTCCCGCGGTGCTCTGGTGGGACGGCGCACGCGTGACAGATCAGTCCGAGGTGCTCGACCGGGAATTGCCGGAGGCCGAGGTGCGCGTCCGCACGATGCCTCCCGAAGAAACCGCAGCCGTGCGCACGATGTACAAGCGCATCGGGATCGATCCGACCCGCACCCGCCCCTCGAACGAGGCACTGCTGCGTCGCCTGCGGAAGGGTGATCGCCTGCCGCGCATCAACACCATGGTCGATGTCATCAACTGGTGCTCGGTCGAAATGCAGTTGCCCTATGGGCTCTACGATCGGGTCCTGATGCATCCGCCCGTGACGCTGCGCCTCGGGGCGCCGGAAGAAGAGTACGCGGGCATCCGGAAGGACACGGTGCACGTGGGGGGACGACTGGTCGTGGCCGACGCCGAGGGAGCCTTCGGCAATCCCACCTCCGATTCGGCCCGGACGATGGTGACGGCGGCGACGGTTGATGCGCTGGTGGTGGTGTATGCACCAGCTGATGTGAGCGAGCGTCGACTGGCGCAGGTGCTTGATCTCACCGCCGGGCGCTTGCTGCGGGTGTGCGGAGGGCATGAGGCCGGACGGTGGATGGCGTGATGCCGCGTCCGAGGGTGTCTGCACTGATAGCGGCCGGAGGGCAGGGGCTCAGGCTCGGTGCGCCCGAGCCCAAGCAGTTCCTCGTCCTCGGGGCCCAGACCATCCTTGAGCACAGCATCGAGCGGCTGCTGGTGCATCCCGGCGTCGACGAGGTGGTCGTCGCCGTGCCGGCGGATCGGGTGCACGGCGTGGCGGCCCGCTGCCGTGAGAGGGGCTGGCACCGGGTGACCTGCGTCGAGGGTGGGGCGCGGCGACAGGATTCGGTGGCCGCGGCCTTCGCCGCAGCGAAGACCGACGCCGAGGTGGTCGTGATTCACGACGCGGCCCGTCCCTTTGTCTCGGCGTCTCTGATTGAGGCCACCATCGAGGCGGCCGTGACCCATGGGGCGGTCATTGCGGCCGTGCCGGTGCGCGACACGGTCAAGCAGGCGCGGGGAGACCGGACGGCCCCTTCGCGTCCGGTGGCAGGGACGCTGCCTCGCGAAGACATTTTTCTGGCCCAGACGCCGCAGGCGTTTCGTCGCGAGGTGCTGGCGCGGGCGCTGGCGTCTGGACACGGCCCGGACGTCACCGATGAAGCGATGCTGGTGGAAGCGCAGGGGCAGGCGGTGTTCCTCGTTCCAGGAGAAGCAACCAACGTGAAGATCACCACACAGGACGACCTTGAGTGGGCGCGGCACCACGTGGCGCGCACCGGCACGATGCGGGTCGGCACCGGCTATGACCTGCATCGTCTGGTGGAGGGTCGGCCGCTGATCCTTGGCGGCGTGCACATTCCCTTCGACCGGGGCCTCGACGGTCACTCGGACGCCGACATCGTCTGTCATGCGGTGACCGATGCGGTGCTTGGGGCGGCGGCGGCCGGAGACATCGGCCGGCTGTTCCCCGACACCGATCCCCAGTGGACAGGAGCTGACAGCGTACGGCTCCTTGAAGCCGCCGTCGTTCATCTTCACCAGTGCGGATTTCATGTGAGCAATGTCGATGTCACGGTGATTGCGCAGCGGCCAAAGCTGCTGCCCTATCTCGAGGCCATGCGCGGCCGTCTGGCATCGGCCCTCCAGGTGCCCATCGCGTCAGTCAGCATCAAGGGCAAGACCAACGAACAGGTCGACAGCATGGGGCGGGGGGAATCGATGGCCTGCCACGCGGTCGCCATGGTGGTGTCATGAGAGTACGCTTTGCCCCGTCGCCGACCGGGCACCTGCATGTCGGCAATGCGCGCACGGCGCTGTTCAACTGGCTGCTGGCCCGCGGGCACGGCGGCACCTTCATTCTCCGCATTGAAGACACCGATCTCGAACGGTCGACGCGCGAGTCGGAACAGCGCATCCTCGACGACCTGCGGTGGATGGGGCTGCAGTGGGACGAGGGGGTCGAGTGTGGCGGCGACACGGGGCCGTATCGCCAGACCGAGCGGTTCGACATCTATCGCGCCCACACCGAGCGACTGCTGGCGAGTGGTGCGGCGTATCACTGCTTCTGTTCGGAAGAGGCGCTCGAGGCCGATCGGCGTGCCCAGCTGGCCGCAGGGGTGCCACCCCGCTACAGCGGCACGTGCCGCACGCTGCCGGCCGATGAGGTTGCGCGCCGGCTCGGGGCCGGGCAGACCCCGGTCGTGCGCTTGCGGGTACCGGCCCATCGAGAGGTGCACTTCGATGACGAGGTGCGCGGGCGCGTGACCTTCCATACCGATGTAATCGGCGACCCGGTGCTGGTGCGGTCAGACGGCGTTCCGGCCTACAACTATGCCGTGGTCATCGACGATCACCTGATGCATGTGACGCACGTGATTCGAGGTGAAGACCATATCTCGAACACCCCGCGGCAGGTGCTGATCTACGAGGCGTTCGGGTGGACGCCGCCGGCCTTCGCACACCTGTCGCTGGTGCTTGGCCCCGACCACGCCCCCTTGTCCAAGCGACATGGGGCCACGTCCGTCGCCGAGTTCCGCCAGAAAGGCTACCTGCCCGAGGCACTCGTCAACTATCTGGCACTCATCGGCTGGTCGCCGCGGCGCCTGCCCGATGGCGGTATTTCCGAGCAGACTGAGCCCTCGTCTGACGAGCTGGTGCCGGCAGCCGAGATGGCCCGTCGTTTCCGCCTGTCGGATGTGTCGCACAGTGCTGGCGTCTTTGACGAGCAGAAGCTGGCGTGGGTCAACCGGCACTATCTCAAGGGCTGCGAGCCCGAGCGGCTTGTGCGCGAGGCGTTGCCGTTCCTGAGGCAGGCAGGACTGGTGACCGGTCTGCTGTCGGATGCAGCCGATGCATGGCTGCGCGAGGTACTGCCCCCGACGGTCGCATCAGTTGACCGACTGTCTCAGATTCCCGATCGACTCACGACCATTTTTCACATGACGGCTGATGCCGTGTTCAATACGCCGGCGCTGACCGACGAGCTCACGGCACCGGCCGCGAGATCGGTGGCCCTGGCGCTGGCGCGCCTGCTCGACACGACCGGCCCGCTCGAGACGCGTGAACAGTTCCGCGCGCTGGCGACGCAGGTCAGGGACGCGACGGGTCAGAAGGGGAAGGCGCTGTTCCACCCGATCCGTGTCGTGCTGACCGGGGCGGCCGAAGGGCCTGAGCTTGACCTGCTGGTGCCGGCCATTGATCGGGCGGCGGTACTGCCGGCGGATGCCGGATTGTCTCCGGTTGTCAGCTGCCGGAGCCGTGCCTTCGCGATCGCCGAACGGCTGACCCGGCATTCGGCATAGAATCCCCCCGCGGGAGCCTGCGGCACGGCATCGTCTCCCGGAGGAGTGCTGATGTCGATGAAGGCTGGTGTGTGTTCGGCGCTGCTGCTGGCGCTGGTGTCAGTGGCAGTGCTACAGGCGCAGTCGCGCCAGGCGGCGGCGCCTTCAGCGCCGCCCGTCATTGATCTCACGGTGCAGGAAGGCACCTCAATGGCGGTGGCCATCTCACCAGATGGCCGCATGCTCGCTATCGACCTGCAGGGCGGACTCTGGACCGTGCCTGTCGCAGGTGGTGCGGCCACCCGCATCTCAGACATCTACGAAGACATCAGGCAGCCGGTGTGGTCGCCCGACGGCACGGCCATCACGTACTTCTCGTATGCCGAGGGCAACTACGACATCTGGAGCGTGGCGCCGGACGGCAGCCACCGCCGCAAGCTGACCTGGGGAGCATTCGATGATCGCGAACCGATGTGGTCGCATGACGGCACGCGGGTCGCCTTCTCGTCGGACCGCGGTGATCACCTGGGCAGCGACTACAACATCTGGGTGCTGGATGTGCGCACGGGAGAGATGCGCCAGCTGACCAACGACCCGTCGGAAGACTACATGCCCACCTGGTCGCCCGACGATCGCGAGAT
This sequence comes from Acidobacteriota bacterium, assembly GCA_016871195.1. Lineage (GTDB taxonomy): Bacteria > Acidobacteriota > Vicinamibacteria > Vicinamibacterales > UBA2999 > VFZN01. The sequence continues at coordinate 6,515 of VFZN01000006.1, forward strand.
CGCGTTCGCATCGACACGCGAAGGCGGCCGCAGCATCTGGGCTGTGTCGGTGGCCGATCTCAAGCAGCGCAAGGTGGTCACGTCTGAGACGGCCCGTCTCGACGCGCCGTCGTACAGCCCCTCGGGCACACTGGTCTATCACGCGACCACGCCGACGACGAGCCAGTATCTGGTGAACGGTGCGCCGATCAGCGGTGACGAGAACGTGTTCGCCTTCAGGGCCTCCTGGGCATCACCCACCGAACTGGTGTACGTGTCGGACGGCCGCATCCGTCGACGCACGATCGGTCAGGCGTCTTCGGCGACCGTGCCGTTCACCGCCGCACTGCAGGTGACGCGGGCCCAGTATCCGCGACGGACGCGCGACTTCACCTCGACGCGTCCGCGGAGGGCACTCGGCATTGTCCGGCCGATGATCTCACCCGATGGCACGCAGATCGCCTTCGCGGCCGTTGGCGACATCTACGTCGTGCCCTCGACCGGAGGCACGCCGGTCAACCTCACCAGCGACTCGGCGCTCGACACCGACCCGGCGTGGTCGCCTGACGGCAAGAGCCTCGTCTATTCGTCGGACAAGGACAGCCCGCAGATGCAGCTGTGGATTCGGGACATGACGACCGGGCAGTCGCGCAAGGTCACGAACCTCGAGACGCAACCGCAGGCCGCGGTCTTTTCGCCGGACGGCAAGCGGCTGGCGTTCATCAACATCGACGGCATGTGGCGTGTGGCGCCCCTCTCTGTGCTGGACATTGCCACGGGCGCGGTCACCCAGATTCACAACACGCTGCCGCAGCCGGGCGGCCCGCAGTGGTCTCCCGACGGCATGCGCGTCGCCATCGGCGGCGTGGCGCCCCTCAGCACGCGCTTCCGGGAAGGCACCAACCAGGTCATGACAATTTCGACGGTGGGTGGGCCGGTCGAATGGCACGCACCCATTCCCATGATGGGCATTGACTCGCGCGGTGGTGGCGGCCCGGCCTGGTCACCCGACGGCACGAAGATGGCGGGTGTATACGGCGGCCTGCTGCACGTATGGCCGGTGTCGAATACCGGCGCGCCGCTGGGCCCGCCCCGTGCGGTGACGTCAGAGCTGGCGCACGCGCCCTCGTGGCAGGGCGATTCGCGGCACATTCTGTATCAGTCGTACGACACGCTCATGATTCTCGACACGATCACCGGAGCCACGCGCGCCGTGCCCATGTCGTTCGAGTGGACGCCGGCCGTGCCGACCTCGCGGCTCGTGATTCACGCCGGGCGGCTCATCGACATGACGTCGCCCACCCCGCGCACGAATGTCGATGTGATTGTCGAGGGAAATCGGATTGTGCGCGTCGTGCCGCATTCCGAGAGCAACCGCGGACGCGGACAGTTCATCGACGCGTCGGACAAGACCGTCATGCCCGGGCTGACGGAGTTCCACTCGCACCTGCAGAAGGATTACGGCGCCGCACAGGGGCGTGCCTGGCTGGCGTTCGGCATCACGACCGTGCGCAGCCCCGGCAACACTCCGTACGAAGCGGTCGAAGACCGCGAGGCCGTCGAGGCCGGTGTGCGCCCGGGCCCGCGCGTATTCGGCACCGGCTACCTGATGGAGTGGGGCCGGGTCTACTACAAGATGGGCATTGCCATTTCGAGCGTGAGCCATCTCGAGATGGAGCTGCAGCGGGCCAAGGTGCTCGAGCACGATCTCATCAAGAGCTATGTGCGCCTGCCCGATCCGCAGCAGAAGCGCATGGTCGAGTTTGCCCACAGCATCGGCGTACCAGTGGCGACGCATGAAATCTTCCCCGCCGCCTTCGTCGGGGTCGACAACACCGAGCACACCGCGGCCTCGAGCCGTCGCGGCTATTCGCCGAAGATGGCGACGCTGCAGCGGTCGTACGAGGACGTCGTGCAGCTGTTCGGGCAGAGCCAGCGGATCTTCTGTCCGATGATCTCCGGTGGCGGCACGCGGCAACTGTTCGAGCAGGATGCGGCCCTGAAGGCCGATCCCCGCTTCCTGCTGTATCCCGGCTGGATTCAGCGCCAGGTGGCGGCGCAGCCGGTGACGATGAACGCCGGTGGCGGCGGTGATCCCCGAGGCGGAAGCGGACGGATGGTGGTGGACATCATGAAGGCCGGTGGCCTCGTGGTGGCGGGCACGGACACGCCGAACGCCGTCAACCTGCACGGCGAACTGATGTCCTACACCATGGCGGGCATGAGCAACTTCGACGCGCTGAAGACGGCGACGGTCAACCCGGCGCGGGCCCTGAACGTCAACGGGGGCACGATCGAGGCCGGCAAACTGGCGGATATCATCGTGCTCGACGGCAACCCGCTCGAGAACATCGCCCACACCACGCGCGTGACCGGCGTGGTGGCCAACGGCACCTACCATGCGGTGTCGGATCTGGTGAAGGGCGGGGCCGCGGCGGGTCGCCGCTAGGGCGGAACGGAACCGGAAAGGACACGGGCGGGGCCACAAGGTGGCTCCGCCCGTTGTGTGGTGCCGGCTCTAGGGTCGACGAGGAGCCGTCGCTTCAGCGCCGCGCTGCTGGTAGATCTTCTTGGCCTCGTCGAACTGTGCGAAGACGTGAGCCCGTTCCTTCTGCGAGCGCCAGCCTGGCCACGCTTCGGCCATGAGCCGAAGCGTGTCGATCCACTTCACCGAGTACGCGGCTGACTCGGCGCTTCTCACTGGCGCGCCACCCACGGTCACCCACACCGGATTGGTGAACGCCTGGGCAAACCCGGCATCGAGCGGAAAGCGCTCGCTGCGCGCGCCTTCGATGCGCAGGTGATACCAGCCACTCTGCGTCACCTTCAGCGTGCGTGTGAATTCGAGGGACATGCGATCACCCGTGAACGGTATCTCCTCGATCACCTGACCGTTGTGCACCAGCAGCGCCATGGCCACTGGCGTGATCGACCGGGCCCATCCACTGAGCTCGATGGGGCCACCGCCCACGGGCAGCGCCACCTCCTCACCAGGCCCACGGCCGTTGACCGTCATGGTCACGAGCGGACCGGTGGTGACAAACGCGCGTCCTGCCCGCAATCCGTCGAACCACGCAGGCATCGTCAGCCCGCGTTCGCCCGTGTAGACGTAGGTGCGTACCGAGCCCACGAGCTTGCTGGCGTGCATGCTGCTGATGGAGTCTTCGCCACCGACCGCGGTTACCTTGAAGCCGTTGTTCAGCACGGCATACCAGGGCGAAAACCCGGCCCGTGCCGCGTCCGACCACTCCACCGCATCGGTCGTACCGAGGGCAGCGTCGACCATGAAGCCCTTCCCGCCACCGAGACCGAACTGCAGCGGGTCATTGTCGCCGCCGAAGGCATGCACGTAGCCGACTGTGGCTCCCTGCGCCCGGGCCTTCCTGAGCATGTCGGTGTTGCTGGGATACAGGCTCTCGATGGCTGTGCCTTCGTAGCCGGTGGTGAACGGCGACAGCAGGTGATCGCGCATGCCGAACATGAACACATGCCCGTAGAACGGCGGACGATATTCCTGCCCGACGACCAGCACCCGATCGGCCTGCGACCGGGGATGCGGGCCACCGCCCTTGATGAAGTACTGGTAGTCGAGCACGCGGTTGTCCTTGTTCGCCACCTGCTCGTTGACGATGTCCTGATCCTCGGCGGCGGACATCATCATGAGGTTGTCGAGCGTGTTGTGCAGGTTGCCGGCATAGTTCATGTGCACATGCGTTGATCCGCTGTACCAGCCGCGTGCATTGAGGTCGGCGATGCGCTTCATGCGGACCGTGACATGCGTCACTTCGTTCGCCCGGATGGCGAACGACTGCCGATCGACGGCAGCCTCGAATCCGGCCACGGTGGTCATCTCCGACGGCCCGATCGGCATCTCGACGGTGAACGTGCCGGGCGTGTGGAAGATGCGGTCGCCGATGCCGCTGACGCGGGCGTAGGCCGTGGTGGGCACCCACTGCTTGCGGTCGGCGCCTGTCAGATGTGTGCGGGCCCCGATGATCTGCCCGGATTGATCGTCGACCACGCGCACCGACAGCGTGCCCATGGGCCGTTTGTAGCGACGTTCGGTGATGTGCACGGTGCGTTGGGCACCGCCGTAGACTTCGAGCAGGGCCAGCTGCGGCAGGCCTTCCTCATTCGAGATGTAGGCGATCCATTCGCCGTCGGGTGACCAGCGGGGATGGAAGGCATCGTGCTCGAAGAAGGTCAGCTTGTAAGGCTCGCCCCCCTTGGTCGGCTGCACATAGAGATTGTTGTACTGGTCGGCCGAACCGCGCGTCGATGTGTAGACAAACCTGGCGCCGTCAATCGAGACATCGGGTCGGGTGCGGTAGAGCGTCTGTTCGGCCAGCACGACCGTGCCGCGTTCCATCGCCCGGGGTTCCGCGGGCACCCGGTACACGTTGCCCGATCCGAGGGCGACATTCCGGTTCGAAATCACCAGCAGCTCGCGGCCGTCCGGCATCCAGGACGGCGCGATGTGCACGTCGGTGTTGCCGAAGTACAGGCGGTCGTTGGGGAAGGTGTTGTCGGTCGTCAGCGCGATCTCCGGCCCGGCGAAGGCACCATCACGGACAGGGCGTACTTTCAGGTTGAAGAATCCGTTCGGCGCCGTCGAGACATAGGCGAGGCGTGTGCCGTCGGGGGAGAACACCGGGTCGGTATAGACGTGGTCGTCCGAGGTCAGCGGTGTGGACACACCCGTGGCCAGGTTCAGCATCTCGAGCTGAATCTTCTGGCCGTCGTGATCCGCGGTGTACACGAGCCACTTGCCGTCGGGCGAGATGTCCGGAGACGAGTGATAGGCCGTGCCGGTGGTGAGTTCCTCGGCGCGACCGGTGGCAGGATCAACTTTCCAGATCGAGCCGCTCATGGCGACGGCGAGCCAGGTGCCGTCGGGCGCCCACTCGGGCCACCACGGCGTGGAGCTGACCGCAGGGGGCAGATAGAAATTGTGCATGTAATTGTCGCCCGTGCGGGCGGCGGCGTAGGGGCGCTGGCCCCCTCGGGTCTGCTGCTGCTGCGAGCCGCCCTGCATGGGAATCGGGGTCGGGGTCTGTGCGGTCAGCACGGCAACGGTGCCCAGGCCAAGCGCCAGCAGGGCACCCAGCACGGAACGCGAACGGGAACGACGGGGATGAGGCATGGGGTCCTCCGGAGATGAGTTGGGGGAAGAACAGCCCGGCACCCCAGGACGGGATGCCGGGCAGGGCCGGGCGCTTAGAACGCCAGGCGGAAGGCGAACTGCATCACGCGCGGCTGATAGGCGTTGAGCAGATTCTGTCGCGGCTGGCCGAACGTCGCCGAGTTGACCTGGCCGTTGTAGGTGCCGTAGTTGGCGTGGTTGAACAGATTGAACACTTCGGCGATGGCCGTGATGCGCGAACCGCCGACCAGCGGAATGTCCTTCGACAGTCGCGCGTCGACGCGGTGCAGTGGGAATCCGCGCAGCGCGTTGCGGGGGATGACCTCGCCGATGCCGTACGACGTCTTCCCGTCAAAACGATCGGCGACGTCGGCCGGAATGGTGACTGGCGCGGTCACATAGCGGGTGACGCCGCCGTGGCCGAACGGATTGGCCGCATAGTTGGTCTGAAAATAGTTGCCAGACCCGAACAGATAGGCCCCCGACACATTGATGCCCCACTTCATGCGCCAGATGGCGTTCAGCCGCAGCGTGTGGCGCTGGAAGTCGGTCGAGCGCGCCCACTCGGCGTCCGGGTTGAACGGGTTGTCGCCCTGATATTGGAAGCTGTTCGTGTTGTCATGCTGGAACAGCAGATAGGTGTACGAGAGCGACGCCTGCCAGTTGTTGCGATAGCGGCGATTGATGGCCGACGAAATTGCCGCGTAGTCGGCCTTGCCATTCGACTCGAGCCACTGGATGACCCCATACCTGGGATCGGGGCGGCCCGCGGTCGTCGGATTCAGGCTGTAGCCGGTGGTGGGATTGAAGAACAGGTTCGGGTCGCGCTGGCGGGCGAAGTTGTAGCCCTTCCAGTAGGTGAAGTCGGCTTCGACGCCAATCACATCGCCCAGCTGCCCCTGGGCACCCAGGGTGCTCTGCCAGGTATACGGCATGCGGTAGTCGTGCGCGATGACGCGCGGCGACTGGGCCGGCAGCGGGAACTTGCCACTGATGTAGTCCTGCGCCGTGCGGCCACGGGTCGGATCCTGCACGAAGTTCGGCAGTCCGTCATACGGGAACGAGTTTACGAGAATACGCTGTCCGTTGAACGACTGCTGGCTGAACGTGGTGTTCGAATCGGGAATACTGAAGTAAAGGCCGCTGCCGCCACGCACCACGAGGTTGCCCTTGCCGCCGACATTCCAGTTGAAGCCCCCGCGCGGCGCCACATTCCGGAGGTCGCGCAGGCCACCCGGATAGAGCTTGTCGCCGGGGTTGAGCGGGATGTCCGTGTACTGGTTGCCTGTGCGCGGATTGAAGGTGAGCTGCGAGGTCACGTACGGCGGGTCGAGTGCGCCCCAGTCAGCGTCCCACCGGATGCCGTAATTCACCGTGAAGGTGTTGGTCATCCGCCACGTGTCGCCGGCCCAGAGGGCCACGGTCGGACGGGGAATCTCGATCGTCCAGTCGCCGAAGTTGAGGTCGAAGCGCTGGACGAAGCCGTCGAGGCCCGTCACGTCCCACTTGCTTGGATCGTTCCACGCGCTGGCCGGGAACCGGCGGTTGAGGTCGTCGGGATTGCGTGTGAAGATGAACTCGCCGCGTGACAGCAGCTGCCACTCGCCCGTATCGCGCCACCGCAGATATTCGGCGCCGACCTTGATGTCGTGCTTGCCACGCGTCAGGTTGAGGTCGTAGCGACCGCTGAACGTGTTCTGGTTGAACCGCTGCGGATAGTTGCGGCGCTGGCCCACGGTGAGGGCCGGGAACACGTAGTTGGGCGTGTTCCGCAGGGCATCGACCGCCAGATCGTTCCGCCAGTTGAAGTGCGTGTAGCCCAGGCGCACCTCCTGAAGGGTCGAGGGTCCGAGCACCTTGGCCCAGGTGGCCACGACGTTGCCGGCGCGCTGCGAACGGTTGGCGGCCTGCGACGGATGCTCGATGCCGGACACCTGCGTGAAGGGGTTCTTGCGGTCCCAGTACGAGCCGCGCACGGTCAGGTGATCCTGCGGCTTGACCTGCCAGTCGCCTCGGCCGAGGAAGCTGTTCTGCACGGTCTTGGTGTCGAACGAGAAGTTCTGCCCCGGCAGTCCCGGGGGCGCCGTGATGATGGTGTTCGGCTCGTTCTCGCGCTCGTACGACAGGAAGTAGTGCATCTGGTCACGGATGATCGGGCCGCCGATGGCCGCGCCCATCTGCTGGTTCGAGTAGGGCAGCACGCGGTTGGCCACGAAGTCCTTCTCGTTGAACTTGTCGTCGCGGAAGAACCCGTAGACCGCGCCATCGACGTTGTTGGTTCCCGAGCGTGAGATGGCCTGCACCTGCATGCCGAGCGAGCGGCCCTGGGTGACGTCGAACAGGTTGGTAACCACCTGGAACTCCGCAATCGCCTCGCGGCTGAAGCGCGGCTGACCGAAGCCGCCGCCGGCGACCTGCTGCGTGATTTCCTGGCCGTCGAGGTTCAGCTGGAAGGCACGGTCACGCACGCCGGGGTTGTTGTCGATGGCATTGGCCACGACACCGCGGACCTGCATGGCCAGTTCCATCCAGTTGCGGCCCTGCAGCGGCAGTTCCTCCATCTGGCGGCGGTCGACGTTGCCGCCGACCTGGGTCGAGGCGATGTCGACCAGCGGCGCTTCACCGGTCACGGTGACCGTCTCCTGGAGCGTGGCGACCTTCAGCGAGAAGGGGATGGTGCGCGACTGGCCCACCAGCAGTTCCACATCGGGAATCAGCACGGTGTTGAAGCCGGCCAGTTCGGCGGTCACTTTGTAGCGGGCCGGAGGCAGCCCGCGCAGCCGGTACTCGCCCCGTTCGTCGGTGACATCCGAGAACACGCGACCGGTGTCGAGTCCCGTGGCCGTCACGGTGACGCCCGGCAGGGCACCACCGGTGTCGTCGGTCACGGTCCCGACCAGCGTGGCCTCCTGGGCGGCGGCCACACCGACGCCCACGCCCAGCAGCAGCGCCACGATTCCTGCCATCACACGATTTCGCATACAACCTCCTCCGATGGGCACTCCCCCAGGGCACAGCCCCTGATGACACATCCCCTGCAGAGCAACAGGTCCTACAGACGGACGCATACCGGCCATCTGCGGCCCGGAGGGGCTGCCGAATGGCGCGAAGCATAGCACAGGGCATGCGGCCGCGACCGGGCCGCTATACTCGTCGGCACCGTGCGAATTCATGGGGTGAATCCAGTCATCGAGGCCCTGCGGGCCGGCCGGGTGCGACGGGTACGGGTGGCTGACCGGGATGATGCCCGGATGCGCGAACTGCTGGACCTGGCGGCCTCGCGCGGCGTGCCCGTCGTTCGCACGACGCGAGACGTGCTCGACCGCGAGTCGCAGCACGGGGTGCATCAGGGGGTGACCGCCGACGTCGACGCACTGCCGGCCGGCAGCCTCGACGCCTTCACGGCCCGTCTCGACCCGCCGCCGCTCATCGTGGTGCTTGACGAGGTGGAAGATCCCCAGAACGTCGGGGCCATCCTGCGGTCGATGGATGCGGTGGGTGCCACGGGGCTGGTGCGTCAGACGCGCCGCGCCGCGCCGCTCGAGGGGGCGGCCGCCAAGGCCTCGGCCGGCGCGGTGCACCATGTGCCTGTGGCGGACACGGTCAACATCGCGCGGGCGGTCGAGCAGCTGAAGGCCGCGGGGGTCTGGACAATTGGACTGGACGCGTCGGCGGAGATTCCGTATCATCAGTGGGATCTCACGCTTCCAACGGCGCTCGTGCTGGGCGCCGAGGGGCACGGGCTGCGTCGGCTCGTGCGGGAACGGTGTGACAGCGTGGTCAGCATTCCGATGCGGGGCCACGTGGGCAGTTTGAATGTTTCGGCGGCGGCAGCGGTCGTGTTGTACGAGGCGCTGCGCCAGCGAAGCCGGGGGAGGTAACCCGGCCCTGAACTCCGTGGCGGCTGCGCAGTGCGCGCAGGGGCCGTCGGAACAGCAGGGACGGGGCCGTTCGACTCCGGAGGAGGTGTCTGTCTGACGTAAGCCCTGCAGCTTGCGCGTCCGTTCTGGACGTGCTACTCTTCCCTTCTTTGTCTGGCTGGCGTAGCTCAGCCCGGTAGAGCAGCTGATTTGTAATCAGCCGGTCGGGGGTTCAAATCCCTCCGCCAGCTCCACCGGCTCTTCGCGATACAGACGGTGCCGGTCACTTCGGGGGCCGGGACAGGTAGACGGAGGGTCGGCAGGGAGCGGTTCGCAGCACGACGGGCGATTCAGGTGTCGGGCAGGTGGCGGAGCGGTCAATCGCAGCAGACTGTAAATCTGCCGCCCCATGGGCTACGGAGGTTCGAATCCTCCCCTGCCCACCAACGTCTGGTCCCATGAAGCCAGGTCTTTCGTGACAGGTCGGCAGCCGCCGGCCTCGGGCGGGCGGCAGTTGTCCGGTGTGTGCGAGCGTCAGGCAGGCGAGACGGACAGGAGTGAGACGCGTGGTCGGGTGCGCAGCCGCGCCCGGTCGGGCATGGTGCGAAGGCGGGAGTAACTCAGTGGTAGAGTCACAGCCTTCCAAGCTGTTGGTCGCGGGTTCGATCCCCGTCTCCCGCTCCATGCCGATGTAGCTCAGTTGGCAGAGCACGTCCTTGGTAAGGACGAGGTCACCGGTTCGATCCCGGTCATCGGCTCCAGTGTGTTGCGGTAAGGCGTCCGGGTGCCTTACTGCGGAAGGCAGGGCACCCGGGTGAACAGTCACGACGCCGGCACGGTGCCGAGCCGTCAGTCCTCGAGGAAGCGAAGAGCGAGTCATGGCGAAAGAGAAATTTGATCGGTCCAAACCACACGTCAACGTTGGCACCATCGGCCACATCGACCACGGAAAGACCACGCTGACCGCGGCGCTGACGAAGGTCGCCGCCGACAAGGGGTGGGCGAAGTTCGTGCCGTACGACGAGGTCGCCAAGGCGTCCGAGTCGCAGGGGCGCCGTGACGACACCAAGATCCTCACGATCGCCAGCAGCCACGTCGAGTACGCGACGGCCAACCGTCACTACGCGCACGTCGACTGCCCAGGCCACGCTGACTACATCAAGAACATGATCACGGGCGCGGCCCAGATGGACGGCGCCATCCTCGTGGTGAGCTGCGTCGACGGCCCGATGCCTCAGACGAAGGAACACGTGCTGCTGGCCAAGCAGGTGAACGTGCCCTACATCGTCGTGGCCCTCAACAAGGTTGATGCGGTCGAAGACACCGAACTGGTCGACCTTGTCGAGATGGAAGTGCGCGAGCTGCTCAACGGCTACGGCTTCCCTGGCGACTCGGTGCCGGTCGTGCGCGTGTCGGCCCTCAAGGCCCTCAACGGCGAAGCCGACGGCGTCGAAAGCATCGTCAAGCTGATGGAGGCACTCGATGCCTACATCCCGCTGCCGGAGCGCGAAGTCGACAAGCCGTTCATGATGCCGATCGAAGACGTGTTCTCGATCTCGGGTCGTGGCACCGTGGTGACCGGCCGTGTCGAGCGCGGTCGCGTGAAGGTCGGCGAGGAAATCGAGATCGTCGGCTTCAAGCCCACCGAGAAGAAGGTGGTGACCGGCGTCGAAATGTTCCGCAAGCTCCTCGATGAGGGCGTGGCGGGCGACAACATCGGCGTGCTGCTGCGCGGCGTGGAAAAGGCCGACATCGAACGTGGCCAGGTGCTGGCCAAGCCCGGATCGATCAAGCCGCACACCAAGTTCAAGGCCGAGGTGTACGTGCTGTCGAAGGAAGAGGGCGGCCGTCACACGCCGTTCTTCAACGGCTACCGCCCGCAGTTCTACATCCGCACCACGGACGTGACCGGCACGCTCAAGCTCGGCGACGGCGTCGAGATGATCATGCCGGGCGACAACACCCAGATTACCGCCGAGCTGATTGCGCCGGTGGCCCTTGAGCAGGGCGCCCGGTTCGCGATCCGCGAGGGTGGCCGCACGGTGGGTGCGGGCACGGTGACCGAGATTATCGAGTAATCAGGCTGCGCAGTGGCGGGCACCGGCCTCTGGCTGGTGCCCTGCTGCTCGGGCGCGGGTCTTTGGGATATACCCCATGCGAGACATCATTCAGATGGCGTGCGGCGACTGCAAGCGCCGGAACTACAGCACGACCAAGAACAAGAAGAAGACCACCGAGCGGGTAGAGCTCAGCAAGTACTGCCGGTTCTGCCGGAAGCATACGCCGCACAAAGAACAGAAGTAAGGCGACGCGTGCGACGGTCGGGGCGGGCGCCCCGAGGTGTAGGCCAGTAGCTCAATTGGTAGAGCACCGGTCTCCAAAACCGGGGGTTGGGGGTTCGAGTCCCTCCTGGCCTGCCACACTTCATCGCGGTTGAGGACCAGGGCATTGGCAACTGAGACGGTAGAACAGACACACGACGGATCGGGCAGCCCTGCGGGCCAGGAGGGTCGCGTCGGCGGCTTCTTCGCCGACGTACAGGCGGAGATGAAGCGGGTCACCTGGCCGTCGCAGCGCGAGGTCAGCGCGACCACGATCGTCGTCATTGTGACGTCGGTGGTGTTCGGCTTGTATCTTTTCGGGGTCGATTTGCTCATCAGCCGCGGCGTGCAGTGGGTGCTGCAGCGCTTCGGGGCAGGTGGCGCATGAGCGAGAGCGGCAAGCAGTGGTACATCGTGCACACCTATTCCGGCTTCGAGCGGAAGGTGGCCGAGTCGCTGGCCGATCGGGCGAAAGCGTATGGTCTGGCCGACGACATCGGCGAGATTCTGGTGCCGAGCGAAGACGTCATCGAGATGCGCGGCGGCCGGAAGATTGTGACCAACAAGCGCATCCTGCCGGGCTACATCCTGGTTGAGATGCACATGACCGACAACGCGTGGCATGTTGTCAAGAACACGCCGAAGGTGACCGGATTTGTCGGGCCCGGGTCCAAGCCGCATCCGCTGACCAAGGAGGAGGTCGAACACGTCCTCGAACAGGTGCGGACGGCGGCCGAGAAACCGAAGCCCAAGTATTCGTTCGATCGGGGCGATCAGGTGCGCATCAACGAGGGGCCGTTTGCGAGCTTCAGCGGTGTGGTCGACGAGGTTAACCCCGACAAGAACACGCTGAAGGTCATGGTGACTATTTTCGGCCGCTCGACGCCCGTGGAACTCGATTTCCTCCAGGTGGAGAAGCTCTGAGCCCCGGCGCGGGCTGAAAGCGAACAGTAAATTATGGCGAAGAAAGTTCAAGGCTTCGTGAAGCTCCAGATTCCGGCCGGCAAGGCCACGCCGGCGCCGCCGGTGGGCACGGCCCTCGGGCCGCACGGCGTCAACATCATGGACTTCTGCAAGGCGTTCAACGCGCGCACCGCGAAGGACGAAGGGCTGATCATTCCGGCGGTGGTGACGATTTATTCCGATCGGTCGTACACGTTCGTCACCAAGACGCCGCCGGCTCCGGTGCTGCTCAAGCGCGCAGCCAACATCGCCAAGGGTTCGGCGGTGCCGAACAAAAACAAGGTAGGCACGGTTACGGCGAAGCAGGTCGAGGAGATCGCGAAGCTGAAGATGCCCGATCTGAACTGCGAGTCTCTCGAGGCCGCCGTGAAGACCGTGGCGGGCACGGCCCGGTCGATGGGACTCGACGTCATCCAGTAAGGCGTATATGGCTACTCACGGCAAGAAGTATTCGGCGGCCAAGCAGCAGGTTGAGGACCGCCCGTATGCTCTGGACGAAGCGCTACCGCTCGTCCAGAAGCTCAAGTTTGCAAAGTTTGACGAGACCGTCGCGCTTTCGATCCGGCTGGGGGTCGACCCCAAGCATGCCGACCAGATGGTGCGCGGCACGGTCGTGCTGCCCCACGGTCTCGGCAAGTCGAAGCGGGTGGTGGTGATCGCCAGCCCCGACAAGCAGAAGGACGCGCTCGAGGCGGGAGCCGACGTCGTCGGCGGCGACGAGTTGGTCGACCGCATCGCGGGTGGCTGGGTCGACTTCGAGGCGGTGGTCGCCACGCCCGACATGATGCGTGCCGTCGGCAAGCTCGGCAAGGTGCTGGGGCCCCGTGGCCTGATGCCCAACCCGAAGACGGGCACCGTCACGCCCAACGTCGCGCAGGCCGTCACGGAAATCAAGGCCGGCAAGGTTGAGTTCCGCGTCGACAAGACCGGCATCGTGCACGCTCCGGTCGGCAAGGTGTCGTTCCCCGCGCAGAACCTGATTGAAAACGCCTCAGCGCTGCTCGATAGCATCGTCCGGGCGAAGCCCTCGGCCGCCAAGGGTAAGTTTCTGAAGAGCATCACGGTGTCCTCGACCATGGGGCCCGGGGTGCGCATCGATGAGACCGGCGTGGAAGCTGCCGCGAAGCGCTAGCCGCGGGGGGAGACGACAATAATCATGGCAGTCACACGAGCCGACAAGGCAGCCGAGCTGGCCGCGCTGGAGGGTCTCTTCCAGGGGGCCGACGCGGCAGTGCTCATCGACTTCACGGGCATCAACGTGCCGCAGGTCACCGAACTGCGACGCGAACTGCGCAAGGCCACGGCCGAATATCGCGTGGTCAAGAACACGCTGGCCCGGCGCGCACTGGCAGGGACGCCGTATGCCGTCCTGTCGGCACACTTTGAGGGGACGACGGCGGTCGCCTACACCGGAGAAGACCCGGTCGGGCTGGCCAAGACGCTGACGACCTTCATGAAGAACGCCCCGACGCTCAAGATCAAAGCGGCGGTGGTGCAGGGGCAGGCCATCAAGCCTGCCGAAGTCACCGACCTTGCGAACATGCCGGGCAAGCCCGAGCTGTACGCGCAGCTGCTCTCCGTGCTGCAGGGCCCGGCCACCAGTCTGGTGCGGGTGCTGAGCGCGGTGCCGCGGGATCTGGTGAGCGTGCTCTCGCAGGCCGAGCAGCAGCGCAAGGGTTAGCAGGAGGCCGGCGGCCGTCCGGCGCCGGCAAACAGGTGTGAAGTGGGTAGCAGTTCTTAAGGAGCAGAGTGCAATGGCCGAAGTAAACCAGCAGCAGGTGATCGACTACATCAAGGGCATCAGCGTGATCGAGCTCTCGCATCTCGTCAAGGCGCTCGAGAGCGAACTGGGCGTGACCGCCGCGGCCGCGATGCCGATGATGGGCATGCCGATGATGGCCGGTGGCGGCGCCGCGGCGCCGGCGGCTGAGGAGCAGACCGAATTCACGGTCACGCTGACCGATGCCGGCGCGAACAAGATCAACGTCATCAAGGTCGTGCGTGAAGTGACCAGCCTCGGCCTCAAGGAAGCCAAGGACCTGGTGGAGAGCGCGCCGAAGGCCATCAAGGAAGGCGTGACGAAGGACGAGGCGCAGGCCATCAAGAAGAAGTTCGAAGAGGCGGGCGCCAAGGTCGAGGTCAAGTAGCCTCCGACCGTCCGAACGTGAGATACGGGCACCGGGAAGGGCTCCGGTGTCCGGCGTGTCTTTGGCGTGGCCCCGAACCTTGAGCACAGCATGTACAGCCTTCCGAAGAACGTCTACCGTGAACGCAGGGATTTCTCGAAGATCAAGACCACGGTTCCGATTCCGAACCTGATCGAGATCCAGAGGAAGAGCTACGAGCGCTTCCTGCAGATGAACTGGCTTCCCGCCGAGCGCGAGGACCAGGGCCTGCAGTCGGTGTTCAAGTCGGTGTTTCCGATTAGCGACTTCCGGGAGAACTCGGCGCTCGAGTTCATCGAGTATTCCATCGGCAACTGGGAGTGCAAGTGCGCCAAGCTGCAGGGGCTCCAGCACCTGCGGCAGCCCTGCAAAACCTGCGGACACACGCTGGTCTGCGATCCCTACACCGATAAGGACGTGCTCTGCCCGCGGTGCGGTGACGGCAACCACGCGCGCGGCGATGTCTGTGACATCTGCGGCCACACGGTCGCCCTCAAGCTGAAGTACGACGTCGACGAGTGCCAGGAGCGCGGCATGACCTACGCCGTGCCGCTCAAGGTGACGATCCGCCTCGTGGTCTGGAACAAGGACCCCGAGACTGGTGTCAAGACCATCCGCGACATCAAGGAGCAGGAGGTCTACTTCGGCGACATCCCGCTGATGACCGACAACGGGACGTTCATCATCAACGGCACCGAGCGCGTCATCGTGTCGCAGTTGCACCGGTCGCCCGGCGCCTTTTTCCACTCGGAAGACAAGTCGCTATTTGTGGCGCAGGTCATCCCGTACCGCGGGTCGTGGGTCGAGTTTGAATACGACGCCAAGGGCCTGCTGTATGTGCGCATCGACCGCAAGCGTAAGTTCCTCGGCTCAGTCTTCCTGCGCGCGCTCGGGCTCCGGGCCATCGACGACATCATCCGGACGTTCTACGGCGTCGAGACCCTGCCCCTGCGCGGGAACAGCGTGTTCTGGCCCGTCGGCGATTCGCTGGTGGGGCAGCGGGTGCGACGCGACGTCAAGGCCGGCACCGTCACTATCAACGAAGGCAAGAAGGTTACCCGCAACCACATCGACGGGCTGCGCCAGGCTGGCGTGACCGACGTCGAGGTGACCGACGAGGCCCTGCAGGGGGCCTTCACTGCCACTGACCTGGTTGATCCGTCCACCGGAGAGGTGCTGATCGAGGCCAATGAGGAACTGCAGCCGCGCACCGTGGCGCTGGCGCACGAGAAGGGCATCACGGTCCTTTCGGTGTTCTTCCCCGAGAAGGACGACCTGGGGCCCATTCTGGCCCAGACACTCAAGAAGGATCCGATTCGCACGCATGAAGAGGCGCTGATTGAAATCTATCGCCGCCTCCGCCCGGGCGATCCCCCGACGCTCGACAGTTCACGCACGCTGTTCGAGAATATGTTCTTCAATGCGCAGAAGTACGATTTCTCGCGCGTCGGCCGTCTCAAGCTCAACACGAAGCTCGGTCTCAACACGCCGCTCGAAGAAAAAATTCTGCATCCCCAGGACTTCTACGAAGTCATCAAGTTCCTGCTCAAGCTCAAGAAGAATGCGGCGGCGGTCGATGACATCGATCACCTGGGCAACCGCCGCGTTCGCTCGGTGGGCGAACTGCTCGAGAATCAGTTCCGCATCGGCCTGGTCCGCATGGAACGGGCGATCAAGGAGAAGATGTCGGTCTATCAGGAAATGGCCACGGCCATGCCTCACGACCTCATCAATGCCAAGCCGGTCATGGCGGCCATCCGTGAATTCTTCGGCTCGTCGCAGCTGTCGCAGTTCATGGATCAGACCAATCCGCTCTCGGAAGTGACGCACAAGCGTCGCCTGTCGGCCCTCGGGCCGGGTGGGCTCTCGCGTGAACGCGCCGGCTTCGAGGTGCGCGACGTGCACCCCACGCACTATGGCCGGATTTGCCCGATCGAGACGCCTGAAGGTCCGAACATCGGCCTCATCAGCTCGCTCAGCAGCTACGCGCGCATCAACGAGTTCGGTTTCATCGAGTCGCCCTACCGTAAGGTCCGCAATGGGCAGGTAGTCGACTATGTGCTCGTCACCAACGCGGGTGGACACGCCCAGTTCAAGAATGGCGACGTCGTCGAAGCCGAGAAGCTGATGCGTGCCGACGGCCGCGCTAAGGTCGCAGGGGTCGAGTTCGAACCATACTGCTTCTACCTGTCTGCGTGGGAAGAAGACCAGTACCTGATTGCGCAGGCCAACGTCGAGCTCGACGAAGACGGTCGCATCAAGGGGGACCGCGTCAATGCACGCCAGCGGGGCGATTTCATGCTCGCCCCTCGCGACAAGGTGCAGTTCATCGACGTCTCGCCCAAGCAGCTGGTGTCGGTCGCGGCCTCGCTCATTCCGTTCCTCGAGAATGACGACGCCAACCGCGCGCTGATGGGATCGAACATGCAGCGTCAGGCCGTGCCGCTGCTGCGGGCGCAGGCGCCCTACGTGGGCACCGGCATGGAATACATCACGGCGCGCGACTCTGGCGCCGTGGCCGTGGCGCGCCGGTCGGGCACGGTCGACTTCGTCGATTCAACACGCATTGTCGTGCGTGTCGAAGGCGCGGAGGCGGCGGGGACCAGCAAGGAAATGGGCGCGGATATCTATCCGATGACCAAATTCAAGCGGTCGAACCAGAACACGTGCATCAACCAGAAGCCGCTGGTGCGCGTCGGGCAGAAGGTGGCCAAGGGACAGGTGCTGGCCGATGGCCCGTGCACCGAGGCGGGCGAGCTTGCCCTCGGACGCAACGTGCTGGTGGCGTTCATGCCTTGGCGCGGATACAACTTCGAAGACGCCATCCTCGTCAGCGAGAAGCTGGTGCGCGAGGATTACTACACCTCGATCCATATCGAAGAATTCGAGATTGAGGCCCGCGACACCAAGCTGGGGCCCGAGGAAATCACCCGCGACATTCCCAATGTCTCGGAAGGGTATCTCGCGGATCTCGACGATAGCGGCATCATCCGCATCGGTGCCTCCGTCAAGCCGGGTGACATTCTGGTTGGCAAGGTCACCCCGAAGGGTGAGACCCAGCTGACGCCGGAAGAGAAGCTCCTGCGGGCCATCTTCGGCGAAAAGGCCGGGGATGTGCGCGATGCGTCACTCGTCTGCCCGCCGGGTATCGAGGGCATCATCGTCGGCGTGAAAATCTTCTCCCGTAAGGGCATCGAAAAGGATGACCGAGCGAAGGCCATCGAGCAGGACGAGCTCGATATTATGGAGAAGAACCTGCAGGACGAAATCCGAATCCTGCACGACGAAACCAAGAAGCGTGTCGTGCAGATGCTGCAGGGGCAGAGGCTGCGCGCCGACCTGTTTGACGACTACGGACGTGACAAGCTGGCCCGCAAGGGGACGGTGCTGTCGGCCGAGGTACTGGCCGAGCTGCCGTTCAGCGCGTTAGTCCGCGCCAAGGTGCAGACCGACGACGTCGCCCTCGAGACGGACCTGCGCCGCGTCGAAGAGCGCACGGAGCGCCAGGTGGAAGTCATCCGCAACGCCTTCGAGGAGAAGAAGGAGAAGATTCGTCGCGGAGACGAGCTGCCGCCGGGCGTGATCAAGCTGGTGAAGGTCTACGTGGCGATGAAGCGCAAGCTGTCGGTCGGCGACAAGATGGCCGGTCGCCACGGCAACAAGGGCGTGATCGCGCGCATCCTCCCCGAAGAGGATATGCCGTATCTGCCCGATGGCACGCCTGTGGAAATCGTGCTCAACCCGCTTGGCGTGCCGTCACGTATGAACGTGGGCCAGATTCTCGAGACGCACCTTGGCTGGGCCGCGCATGCCCTCGGGCTGTTCTTCGCCACGCCGGTGTTTGACGGCGCGCTCGAGCCGGAAATCAAGAAGTGGCTTG
This sequence comes from Acidobacteriota bacterium, assembly GCA_016871195.1. Classification (GTDB taxonomy): domain Bacteria; phylum Acidobacteriota; class Vicinamibacteria; order Vicinamibacterales; family UBA2999; genus VFZN01. Next base: position 24,826 of record VFZN01000006.1, read on the forward strand.
CGCAGGCGAACCTGCCGTCGAGCGGCAAGACCATGCTGTTCGACGGGATGACCGGCGAGCGGTTCGAGCAGGATGTGACCGTGGGCTACATCTACATGCTCAAGCTATCGCATCTGGTCGACGACAAGATTCACGCCCGATCGATTGGGCCGTACTCGCTCATCACCCAGCAGCCGCTGGGCGGCAAGGCGCAGTTCGGCGGCCAACGCTTCGGCGAAATGGAGGTGTGGGCGCTCGAAGCGTATGGTGCCGCGCACATCCTGCAGGAACTGCTGACCGCCAAGTCAGACGATGTGACGGGCCGCGCGAAGATTTACGAGTCGATTGTGAAGGGTGATGCGTCCTTCACGGCCGGCTTGCCCGAGTCGTTCAACGTGCTCATCCGCGAACTGCAGTCGCTGTGTCTCGACATCGAGCTCATTCCGACGAAGAAGCGGCTGGCTGAGCCGACCGACGAATTTGTCGAGGGCGCTGTCATCGAACAGCCGGTGCTGGAGGGCTGAGAACGTGATGAGACCAAGCTTCACCGACAACAAGGCACCGCTGCGGGCGGATTTCGATGCGATCAAAATCAGACTCGCCTCCCCCGAGAAAATCGAGAACTGGTCGTTCGGCGAAGTGACCAAGCCTGAGACGATCAACTACCGGACGTTCAAGCCCGAGCGCGATGGACTGTTTTGCGCCAAGATCTTCGGGCCGATCGCCGACTGGGAGTGCATCTGCGGCAAGTACAAGCGCATGAAGCACCGCGGCGTGATTTGCGACAAGTGCGGCGTCGAAGTCACCCAGGCGCGCGTGCGTCGCGAGCGTCTGGGCCATATCAAGCTAGCGACTCCGGTGAGCCATGTGTGGTTCTTCAAGGGCCTGCCGAGCCGCATCGGGCACCTGCTGGACATTCCTCTGCGTGAACTCGAGCGCGTGCTGTACTTCGAGGCCTATGTGGTCGTCGATCCCGGCGACACCAAGCTGGTGCAGAACCAGCTGCTGAACGAGGACCAGTTCCGGAAGGCCCGCGAAGATTACGGCTACTCGAAGTTCAAGGCGCAGATGGGCGCTGAGGCCATTAAGGATCTCCTTCGCCGCGTCAACATTGACGCGCTGGCCGAGGAACTGCGCGCGAAGATGCGCGTCGAGACCTCGGCGCAGAAGAAGCTCAAGTTTGCCAAGCGCCTGAAGGTGGTCGACGCGTTCCGCAAGTCGAGCAACCGCCCCGAGTGGATGATTCTCGACGTGATCCCGGTCATTCCACCCGAGCTGCGCCCCCTAGTGCCGCTCGATGGCGGCCGATTTGCGACGTCTGACCTCAACGACCTGTATCGTCGCGTGATCAACCGCAACAACCGGTTGAAGAAGTTGATGGAGTTAAAGGCGCCGGATGTCATCATCCGCAACGAGAAGCGCATGCTGCAGGAGGCCGTTGATGCGCTGTTCGACAACGGCCGCCGCGGCCGCGTGCTGCGGGGCGCCAACAACCGCCCGCTCAAGTCACTGTCCGACACGTTGAAGGGCAAGCAGGGGCGCTTCCGTCAGAACCTACTGGGCAAGCGCGTCGACTACTCGGGCCGCTCGGTGATCGTGGTCGGCCCCGAGCTCAAGCTGAACCAGTGCGGGCTGCCCAAGAAGATGGCGCTCGAGCTGTTCAAGCCGTTCATCTACAACAAGCTGGAAGAGCGGGGCCTGGTCGCGACCATCAAGCAGGCCAAGGAGATGGTCGAGAAGCAGGTCAGTGAAGTGTGGGACGTGCTCGAGGAAGTCATCCGCGAGCATCCCGTGCTGCTGAACCGCGCGCCCACCCTGCACCGTCTGGGCATTCAGGCTTTCGAGCCGGTGCTCGTCGAAGGCAAAGCCATCCGCATCCATCCGCTGGTCTGCACGGCCTTCAACGCCGACTTTGACGGCGACCAGATGGCCGTGCATATCCCGCTGTCACCGGAAGCCCAGATCGAGGCGACCGAGCTGATGATGTCGTCGAAGAACATCCTGTCGCCAGCCAACGGCGCACCGATCGCGGTGCCGTCACAGGACGTGGTGCTGGGCTGCTACTACCTGACCAAGGCCAAGCCGGGCGCCCGCGGCGAGGGACGTGCGTTCGCGTCGCTCGACGAGGTGGTGCTGGCGCTCGAAGCCAAGGAAGTCGAGACGCTCACGCCCATTCGGCTGCGCTACACGGGGCCGTTGCAGGACCTGACGGCGTCGCGAGACGACCAGGATGTACTGCATACCGATGTGCAGCACGTCGCAGGCAAGCTCATTAACACGACCGTCGGCCGCGTCATCTTCAATACCGCCCTGCCATCCGGCATGCCGTTTGTGAACGGTATGCTCAAGAAGAAGGGCCTTCAGCAGCTGGTGCAGCGCTGCTACCTCACCGAGGGCCTCGATACCACCGTGCGCATGCTCGACGGGTTGAAGCAGATGGGCTTCACCTACGCGACGCGGTCGGGTATGTCAATTGGCATCGAAGACCTGATCATTCCGAAGTCGAAGCCCGAGCTCGTGGGCAAGGCGCGCGACGAGGTCATCAAGGTCGAACAGCAGTACCTCGAAGGAGCCATCACCAACGGCGAGCGCCTGAACAAGGTCATTGCCGTGTGGTCGGATGTGACCGAAAAAATCGCTGATGCGATGTTCGGAGAAATGGAGCGCCGCGACAAGGAAGGCAGCTTCAATCCCGTCTACATCATGGCCGACTCCGGTGCCCGCGGCAGCAAGCAGCAGATCCGCCAGCTAGCGGGTATGCGCGGCCTGATGGCCAAGCCCTCGGGGGAAATCATCGAGACGCCCATCCGCGCCAATTTCCGCGAAGGGCTGTCCGTGCTCGAGTACTTCATCTCGACGCACGGCGCACGCAAGGGGCTGGCCGACACGGCACTCAAGACCGCAGACTCGGGGTATCTCACGCGTCGCCTCGTGGATGTCGCCCAGGACGTCATCATTTCTGATGAGGACTGCCGCACCACCAACGGCATCGACGCCCGCGCGATCGTGGAAAGCGGTGAAGTCATCGAGCCGCTGCGCGACCGTATCATCGGCCGCGTCACGCTCGACCGCATCGTCGACCCGATCACCGGCGAGATGATCGTGGAAGAGAACGGCATGATCGACGAGGACCTAGCGTCGAAGGTGCAGGATGCCGGCGTCGAGAAGGTACGTATCCGTTCGGTGCTGACGTGTGAGTCGCGCCGCGGTGTCTGCAAGCTGTGCTACGGCCGCGACCTGGCCACGGGCCGACTGGTGGAACTGGGACTGGCCGTCGGCGTGGTGGCCGCCCAGTCGATCGGCGAACCGGGTACGCAGTTGACGATGCGCACGTTCCACATCGGTGGCACGGCGTCGCGCATCACCGACCAGTCAGCCCTCGATGCGAAGGCCGATGGTACGGTCAAGTTCGAGAATCTCTCCTACGTCGAACGCCGTAACAAGCAGGGTGGGGTCGATCTCATCGTGATGAACCGCAACGGTCACATCGTGGTGATGGACGAAAAGGGGCACGACCGCGAACGCTACGAAGTGGTCTACGGCGCCCACATCAAGGTGGCCGATGGTGCCAGGGTCGAACAGGGCACCGTGCTGGTCGAGTGGGATCCGTACACCTTCTCCATCCTAACGGAAGAGAAGGGCACCATTCACTACAAGGACATCATTGAGGGCGTTACCGTCCACGATGCCGTCGACGAAGTGACGGGCCTGTCGCGCTACATCATCATTGATTCGCCGGACGAGAAGAAGCAGCCCACGGTGGAAATCCGTGACGCGCGCAACCATGTCGTCCGTCGTTACATCATGCCGGTCAGTGCGCACCTCATGGTGACCAATGGCGAGGAGGTCCGCGCCGGCGACGTGCTGGCAAAAATTCCGCGTGAAACCACCAAGACCAAGGACATCACCGGCGGTCTGCCCCGCGTCGTTGAGCTCTTTGAGGCCCGCAAGCCCAAGGACCCGGCGGTCGTCAGTGAAATTGACGGCACCGTCAAGTACGGCGGCGTGGTCAAGGGCCAGCGAAAAATTCTCATCGTTCCTGAGGACGGTGGCGAGACCCGCGAATACAGCATTCCCCGCGGCGTGCACGTCAACGTGCAGGAAGGCGAGCGGGTGCATGCCGGCAACCCGCTGATGGATGGCCCCAGCAACCCGCACGACATCCTGAAGGTGCTCGGCGAAAAGGAACTGCAGAAATACCTCGTGAACGAAATTCAGGAGGTCTACCGCCTGCAGGGCGTGAACATCAACGACAAGCACATCGAGGTCATCACCCGCCAGATGATGCGGTGGGTGCGCGTTGAGGATGTGGGTGATACCGAGTTCCTGGTGGACGAGCAGGTCGATCGCTTCCGGTTCATGGAAGAGAACGAGCGCGTCATCACCGCCGGCGGTCGTCCGGCATCGGCGCAGCCGCTGCTGCTCGGGATCACCAAGGCGTCGCTGTCGACCGAGTCGTTCATCTCGGCCGCCTCCTTCCAGGAGACGACGCGCGTGCTGACCGAGGCGGCGATCTCGGGCAAGATGGACTACCTGCGCGGGCTTAAAGAGAACGTCACCATGGGACGTCTCATCCCGGCAGGCACCGGCTTCTGGTGGTACCGGCACGTCGAGATCCCGGCGGACGAACCTCCGCCGCCGCCGCCGATTCAGCAGCCGAGCGACGAGGACGGCGACTTCGAACGCGAGATGGAGTATCTCGTCGAACCCGAAGAAGCCCTCAGCCGCGGCATCGTGGAAACCGAGTCGTAACCGGCTCGGCTTCCCTCAGCTCCTGCCATCACGGGCACGCCTCTACCGCTGGGGGCGTGCCCGTTGGCATTCTGGGGCAGAATACCGTGCATGTCGTCAGCTGCCTGGTTGCGTCCGGTGTTCGCCGTCGGTCTCGTGGTGGGAGTCGTCTTCGCCGTGGCCACCGTGGCGCAGCCCCCGTCTGTGCGGCGTCCCAATGTGCTGGTGATCATCGCCGACGACATGGGCTACGGTGACATCGGCGCGTATGGCGCCACAGACACGCGCACGCCGAACCTCGACCGGCTGGCCGCCGAAGGCGTACGCCTGACTGACTTTTACGCCAACGCGCCAGTCTGCACCCCGACACGGGCCGCCCTGATGACCGGCCGCTATCAGCAACGGTTGATGCTCGAGCGACCGCTGGCGAGCGTCGGCGCAGACCTCGACGCCGTCCTTCCCGTGACGGGGCGCTCAGTGCCGCAGCTGATGAAGGACGCCGGTTACCGCACAGCGCTCATCGGAAAGTGGCATCTGGGCTACCAGCCCGCCTCAGGACCGCGAGCCCACGGCTTTGACTATTTCTGGGGATTCCTGTCGGGCTATCTCGATTGGTACACGCACGTGCGCGGGGACGGCCAGCATGATGTCTGGGAGAACGAAACCCCCGTGCACGTTGACGGCTATTTCCACCACGAGACCACCAGACGGGCGCAGGCCGAACTTGACCGCAGCGTCGCTGACGGTCGGCCGTTCTTCCTCGAGGTGGCCTACGGCGCGCCGCACTGGCCGTTTCAGTCGCCGAGGGTGCCGTCGGTGGCCGAACGCCGGAACAACTCCATGACGCCCGACCCGTCCGACGCCAATGCAGCGACGCGTGCAGACTATGTGGCCATCGTGGAGGACTTCGACGCGGAAATCGGGACGCTGCTGGAACGGCTCCGTCACCACGGCATTGAGCGCGACACCCTGGTGGTGTTCATGAGCGACAACGGTGGTGAGTGGCTGTCACGGAACAGTCCGCTCTTTCATCGCAAGGACACCGTGTGGGAGGGGGGCGTGCGGGTGCCGGCTATCTTCAGGTGGCCCGCGCGTCTGCCACGCGGCACGGTGTCAAGTCAGGTGGGCATCACGATGGATATCTCTGCCAGCGTGGTCGCGGCGGCCGGTGTGGCCCGGACGGATTTGGCGTTCGAGGGAATGGATCTGGTGGCACTGCTGGCGAGTGGGCGCATGGTGGAGCGCGAGCTGCTGTGGCGAGTAATCCGCCCGAATGTGCAGCAACGCGCGATACGCGCCGGCGATTTCAAGTACGTCGAAGATGGCGGTCAGCGGTTCCTGTTCAATGTGCGCGCCGACCCTGGTGAACGGGACGATCTCACCAGCCGCGATCCGGCACGCGTTCGTGCCCTGCGTGAGCGAATCGCGGCGTGGGAGGCTGACGTTGACGGCGAGGCCCGCCGGGCTCAGCCCTGAGTGCCGGCTGCAGCGGCGCGCCGTTCCACGGAGGCCGACCGCAGCAGACTATACGCGGTGTAGAGCACCACGAAGACGACCAGCAGACGCACCGTATCGAGCGGAAGCGACTTGACGATGAAGGCGGCGATGAGCACGGCTCCGGGACCGCCAACCATGAACGACACCGCCGTGCGCAGGTCGTACTTGTTCTCGCGCACGAATTGAATGCTGCCGGTCGGCATCAGGAACGAGCAAGCGCCCATCATGATGGGGAAGGCGGCCGTGGGGTTCATGCCGAGCAGGCTGATCATGATGAGGCACGGGGCATAAAAGCCGATGCCCAGCATCATCAGGGCGCCGAAGACCATCGAGCATCCAATCGCAATGCCCAGCTTGAGGCCGGACACACCCAGGGCAACACCCGGCGCAGGCCCGATACCCAGATAGGACAGCGTCATCAGCGTGGCCGCTGCGATGAGCGCTGTACCCATGCCCAGCTGAATGCCCCGACGCGGCAGTCGAGCCACCACGCCGGCGCCGAGGTAGGCCCCAACGACGGCCGCCGTGATGATGGCGGCCAGTGTGGTGAACTCGACCTCGACGATGGTGACATAAATGAGCGTTTGGACGACGGTCGGCAGCACGTAGCCTACGTTCAGGGTGCCGGGAATTTTTTCGTCAGGCACGATCTTCCAGAGCTTGAGCATCGCGGTCGAGGTGGCATATGACCCGATGCCGAGCGTGTCGAAGAAGTTGGCAATGAACCCGATGGCCGTGCCGACCGGGGTGGGTGTGGCCGGGCCCAGGAGTCCCTGCCGGCGCCGCACCGACGTGAACCAGAAGGCGTGATACCCGATGGTGATGAGCACCAGGGCCGAAAGCAGGAGGGTCTTGGGGTCCATAGGTGCCCGATTCTATCCGACGAACTTGTAGCCAGACCCGTGAATTGTGAGGATGTGCTCAGGGGCGTGGGGGGCCTTCTCGATTTTCTGCCGGAGCTTGGCCACGAAATTGTCGATGGTGCGGGTGGTGGGGTACTCCTCATATCCCCAGACGTCATTGAGGATTTGCTCGCGGGTCACCACCTGACCGACGCGCTGCACCAGATACCTGAGCAGCTCGAATTCCCGTGCGGTGAACTCGACGCGGGCCGACCCGCGGCGGGCCTGGTGCAGCCGGAAGTCGAAGTCGATGTCGCCGATGCGGATCGTGTCGGTGGCGGGCCGCTGCGGGTTCGACCGCCTCAGCACGGCGCGCACCCGCGCGAGCAGTTCGGTGATCGAGAATGGCTTGGTGACGTAGTCGTCTGCGCCCAGCTCGAGGCCGAGGACCTTGTCGGTTTCCGCCGAGCGGGCCGTCAGCATCACGATGGGCGTCGAGACATTGCGGGCGCGCAGTTCGCGGCAGACATCAAAGCCGTTCCGCTTGGGCAGCATGATGTCGAGGAGGACCAGATCGGGTGCGGTTGACGAGGCCTTCTGCAGGCCTTCGTCGCCATCGGCGGCCGTCTGGACGTCGTAGCCTTCGAGCTCCAGGTTGTCACGCAGGCCCAGCAGCATCTGCGGTTCGTCTTCGATCACCAGAATCCGTTTCATTGCGAACGTCCTCGTCTGTCAGTGTGCCATCGATGGGGAAATGCAGGGTGAACTGACTGCCCACCCCTGGCGTACTGTCGACCGTCACTGAGCCGCCGTGCCCCCGCATGGTGTGCTCGACAATGGCCAGGCCGAGCCCGGTGCCCTGCGGTCCGCCGCCCAGTTCCTGCTGGACGCGATAGAACTTCCGGAAGATCCGGCGAAGTTCCTGACGGGGGATCCCGATGCCGTGGTCGCTGATGCGCACCTGCACCTGCTGGTCTGCGGCGACGACGGCGATGTCGATCTGCTTCGCGTCGCCCGAGTACTTGAGGGCGTTGGTCAGCAGATTCTCGACGGCACGCTCGACGGCCAGCACATCGGCCATCACGGCTGGCAGCGGGTCGTCGCGATGCACCTGCACCGAGAACTTTCCCTGTGTGAACTGGGGTGCCATCATGTCGACGACGCGATCGACGATGGCGCCAATGTCTTCGGGCTGGCGCGTGTAGGGGCGCAGGCCGGCCTCCATGCGGGAGAAGTCGAGGATGTTTTCGATCAGTCTGGTGAGCTTCCGGGCCTCGAGATTGATGATGCGGTAATACTCGTGCGCCCGATCGGGGTTCCTGACGCGTCCCAGTTCGAGGGTTTCGGCGAAGAGCTGGATAAGTGCCAGGGGGGTCTTGAGGTCGTGCGAGACCGACGCGACGAAGTTCGACTTGAGCTCGGCGAGTCGCACCTCGCGGGCTGCGGCCCGGATGACCAGGAACACGCCGATGGACATCAGCACGCCCACCAGGCCGAGCAGCATCTTCTGTGGCTGAGTGCTAGCGCTGACGACGTGGAGAATGTCGTTGGCGCCGTAGGTCGTGCGCAGCTGCCAGGTCTCACGACGCGCCTCGTAGGGTGCGGCGAATTCGAGCAGTTCCTTGTCGAAGAAGACCAGCGGAAAGGAGCGGGTATCGAGGAAGGTGTCGCCCGGGCCATGGCCGGAGACGACGAGCCTGCCGTCCCCGTCTTCCAGCGCGAGCCGCAAGGGGGGGAATCCCGAGGGCTGCTGCAGCGACTGCAGTCGCGTGGCGAGCAGGGCCGGAAGGAACTCCGACCGCAGCCGCTCGGCATCGACGGCAAATGCGACGAGGCTGGTCAGTTCGTCACGCGCCGGCGAGGACCACCGCAGCTGGGCCTGCACATAGTGTGGGCGCCCATCGATGGTGTCGCTGAAGGCGACGATGGCACGCTTGAGCGAGGCGAGTTGCTGCAGCTTCCCGAGCAGGGCCCGTCGGGTGGTCGGTTCGTCCCTGAATCGGTCTGCGGCCACGGTCGTCTGGAGGCGTGCGGACTGCGCATCGTAGGTGAGCCAGCGGCCTGACAGCGGGTCACCGGCGGCGGGGCGCGTCCACACGTAGAACGCTTCGACGAACGGGCTGGCTTGCAGGCCGTCGGCGAGGACGGGCGCGACAAACCCGGGGTCGAGCGGTTCGACGCGTGCCTGGGGCAGCGCGAGCAGCACCTTGATGTGCGGTTCCTTCAATACGCTCTCGATGGTGCGGGCGGCATTATCGACGGTGTCGGTGCTGAGCTGGCGCAGCACCACGGCGGATGTGGACTCGAGCGAGGCGAGGGCGCGGTACTGAAAGACAAACAGCACGCCCACCGGAATGGCGACCGCCACGGCGAGGCTGAGCGCGAGCCGGACACCGCGGTCGGCGATGTAGAGGGGGCTGAACCACGGTCGTGGGTTGAGGCGCATGGCAATTCGCTCCTGGTGCTCAGGCGTGACGCGCGGGCAGTTGACGCTGGAGCCACTGCTGCACGGGTTCCCAGCCGGCGAGACCGGGCTGCTGGGACACGAGGGCCCACAGGATGGCGCTGGTATCGGCCAGGACCTGTTCCCGATAGGCTCCGGACAGCTGCGCGGCCGATGACTGCATGAGGGTCAAGGCGGCAATCGGGTCGCCGGCGGCGAGCAGGGCCAGGCCGAGGCGTGTGCCCTGGACCGGATTCCGTTCGGGGTCGCGCCCCTGTCCGGCCTCGTAGGCGGCGACCGACGCGCGGAACCGCCCTTGAAGAAAGAGCGTGTGCCCGAGGTTGTAATAGCCGTACGGGCGTTCGGGGTCGAGGGTGGTGACGGTGCGGAAGGCGGCTTCGGATTCGCTGAGCCGGCCCAGTTCGCGCGTGACCACGCCGACGTTGTTATGGGCCTGCGGATTCAGGGGGTCGAGTTGCAGCAGGTGGGTGAACGCCTGCAGGGCTTCCGATGTGCGGTCAAGTTCGCCGAGGGCGGCGCCGAGGTTGCCCCAGGCGCCGGCAAACGCCGGCAGGCACCGTGCGGCCTCCGAGAAACACCGGGCGGCCTGCGCCATGTCGTCGGCGCGCAGCCAGACCTTGCCGCGTTCGAACCACGCCGCTGCCCAGTCGGGAGCCTGTCGGCAGGCCTCGTCGAGGTCACGTCCGGCGCTGTCGAGGTCGTTCACCTCCTGGCAGGCGCTGGCCACAGCCAGCAGCCGCGGAGGTGTGCGGCCATCGGCGAGGCAGGCGACCAGGGCCTGCAGGCGCGTCTCGGCCGTGGGGAGACGCATCGCCGCGGCGAGTGCGTGATGCTCGTCAGGTGGTGGCCACGCGTCGTCCGGGTGCGGGTCGAGGCAGGTCACGGCGGCCTGGCGGAACAGCCCCCGGCGCTTGAGCAACTCGGGGGTGTGTGCATCCAGCGTGGCATGGTGCCCGCCGGCGACGACAACTGGGGGTCGCTGCCCGGCGTCCAGCAGCCACTCGGCCAGCAGGAAGGGCAGTTGCGTCGTGACGAGCCGCGTCGACCCGGTCTGCGCCGTCTCGACGGCGAGATGCAGATCGGTCACGGTTAGGACGAGGGCTGCGGCTGGCGTCGGGCGTGGCCAGTGCCAGGGCCAGGAGGCTGCCGACGGCAGCGGGAGTTCGGTCAGTCCGTGCGTGTCGGCGAGGGCCCGGGCCACCCGGCTCACCTCGTCACGAACACGGCGCGCATCGTCGCCGAGGACGAGATGAAGGCGCGGGACTTCCTGGGGCATACTGGATCCACTATACGAGCCTCTGTCGTGAGATGCCACCCGGGCCGACGTGCCGATAGTGTGCACGCAACTGCACAGGGGGCGTCCGGTCGGCCGTCCGTTCTCGCGCCGCAAAGTGCTTGCAGGCCCTGTGGGCCCGTGTTATGCTCGACCGGTTCTCGTGAGACTAGGACACCCTATCTAGTCTCATTTGCATCGTGACGCCATCGGTATGGAGCGTCCGCCGGTGCCGGACACCATAAACAGTAGGGGATTGCCAGGGGTGCCAAGTCGCAAGACTTTCAGGCCTCAGGCGCCACGGCCACCGCAGGGTGGTAGTGGGTGGTTTTGTCGCTTGGAGTGGAGCGAAGCGTGCCGACGATCAGTCAGCTTGTCCGCAACGGACGCGAACAGATTCTCTGGAAGACAAAGAGCCCGGCTCTGCAGGAGAGCCCGCAGAAGCGGGGTGTCTGCGTGCGCGTGTTCACCCAGACACCGAAGAAGCCGAACTCGGCCCTCCGCAAGGTGGCGCGCGTCCGCCTGACCAACAAGCTCGAAGTGACCACGTATATTCCCGGGGTAGGTCACAACCTGCAGGAGCACTCGCTGGTGCTGGTGCGTGGCGGTCGTGTGAAGGACCTGCCGGGTGTGCGCTACCACGTGGTGCGTGGGACGCTCGATGCCGTGGGTGTCCAGGGGCGCAAGCAGGGGCGTTCGAAGTACGGCGCCAAGCGTCCGAAGCAGTAAGCGAGAGCGAGACGAGATATGCCGCGTAGACGAGTAATCGCGAAGCGTGAACTGGCCCCGGATGCCCTCTATGGCAGCCCGCTGGTGACCAAGTTCATCAACACCATCATGCTGCAGGGGCGCCGGTCGACGGCGCAGCGGATTCTGTACGAGAGCTTCGACATCATCAAGGAGCGCTCGGGAGACGACCCGCTGAAGGTGTTCAAGAAGGCGCTCGACAACGTGAAGCCGGCGCTCGAGGTCAAGTCGCGCCGCGTGGGCGGGTCGAACTATCAGGTGCCGATCGAGGTCAATCCGAACCGCCGCCTGTCGCTGAGCATCCGCTGGGTCGTGAGCTACGCCCGGTCGCGTGGCGACGGCAAGACGATGCAGGAGAAGCTGGCGAACGAACTGCTCGACGCGGCCAACCTGCGCGGTGGCGCGGTGAAGAAGCGCGAGGATACGCACCGGATGGCCGAGGCCAACAAGGCATTCGCCCATTACCGCTGGTAACACGTCCGACCCTGGCGCCTGACGGCGCCGGTCGGCGCACGGCGCAACGAACAACGCACGATACTGCGGAAAGCGACTGAAGCAGCAATGGCTCGACAGGCACCACTGGAACGGACGCGGAACATCGGCATCATGGCCCACATTGATGCCGGGAAGACGACCACGACCGAGCGCATCCTGTTCTACACCGGCATCACCTACAAGATTGGTGAAGTACACGAAGGCACGGCCGTGATGGACTGGATGGAGCAGGAGCAGGAGCGCGGCATCACGATCACGTCGGCGGCGACCACCTGCTTCTGGCGCGACCACCGCATCAACATCATCGACACCCCGGGGCACGTCGACTTCACGGTCGAAGTCGAGCGTTCGCTGCGCGTGCTTGACGGTGCGGTCGCGGTGTTCGACGCCGTCTCCGGTGTCGAGCCTCAGTCAGAGACCGTGTGGCGGCAGGCCGACAAATACCGCGTGCCCCGCATCTGCTTTGTGAACAAGATGGACCGCATCGGGGCTGACTTCGCGGCCTGCCTTGAGCAGATTGGTTCGAAGCTGCAGGGCAATGCCGTGGCGATTCAGTTGCCGATTGGGGCTGAAGACCGCTTCAAGGGTGTCGTCGATTTGGTGGGAATGCGTTCGCTGACCTACAAGGACGACACCATGGGTGCTGAGTATGTCGTGGGCGACATTCCGGCCGACATGCTGGATGAAGCCAAGCGCTACCACGACATCCTGGTTGAAAAGGTGGCCGAGGGTGACGATCGCCTGCTCGAGAAGTACCTCGGGGGCGAGGCCCTGACGATCGACGAGATCAAGGCCGGCCTGCGCAAGCGCGTCATCGAATCGGTGCGCAAGGAAGACGCCCCGTTCGTGCCCGTGGTCTGCGGCACCGCGTTCAAGAACAAGGGTGTGCAACCCATGCTCGACGCGGTGGTCGACTTCCTGCCGTCCCCGCTGGATATTCCGGCGGTGGAGGGCACCAATCCCGACGCGTCGGAAGATGCCCCGAAGATTACTCGCGAGGCCAAGGACGAGGCGCCGTTTAGCGCGCTGGCCTTCAAGATCATGACCGACCCGTTCGTCGGGCAGTTGACCTTCTTCCGGGTGTACTCGGGCACGCTGCAGGCGGGGTCGTCGGTGCTCAACACGACCAAGGGCAAGACCGAGCGCGTGGGGCGTCTGCTGAAGATGCACGCCAACAAGCGCGAGGAAATCAAGGAAGTGCACGCGGGCGACATCGCTGCCGCCGTGGGCCTCAAGTCGGTGACGACCGGCGACACGCTGGCCGACGACAAGCAACCGGTCGTGCTCGAGTCGATGGTGTTCCCCGAACCAGTGATTTCGCTGGCCATCGAGCCGAAGACCAAGGCCGACCAGGAAAAGCTCGGCCAGGGCATGAGCAAGCTCATGGGCGAAGATCCCACGTTCCGCGTGGCGACCGACGAGCAGACTGGCCAGGTGGTCATCCGCGGGATGGGCGAGTTGCACCTCGAAATCATCGTCGACCGCCTCAAGCGTGAATTTGGCGTCGAGGCGACGGTGGGCAAGCCGCAGGTTGCCTACAAGGAGACCCTGACCCAGTCGGCCGACGGTCATGGGCGCTTCATCCGCCAGACGGGTGGACGCGGCCAGTTTGGTGAGGCGAAGATTCATCTCGTGCCGCTGGAGCCGGGCAGTGGCTACCTATTCGAGAACAAGATCGTGGGCGGGTCGGTTCCGAAGGAATACATCAAGCCGATTGATCAGGGGATTCAGGAAGCGCTGACGCGCGGCATCCTCGCCGGCTATCCGATCGACGATGTGAAAATCGAGCTGTATGACGGCTCGTATCACGAGGTCGACTCGTCGGAAATGGCCTTCAAGATCGCGGGCTCGATGGCGTTCCAGGACGCGGCCAAGAAGGCCAAGCCTGTCCTGATGGAACCCATTATGCGGGTTGAGGTGGTCTGCCCGAAGGACTATCTGGGTGACGTGATGGGTAACCTGGCCTCGCGGCGCGGTCGTATCCAGAGTCAGGAAAACCGCGGCGGCACCGAGATCATCTCGGCCCGTGTGCCGCTGAGCGAAATGTTCGGCTATGCGACCGACCTGCGGTCGCGGACACAGGGTCGGGCCACCTACTCCATGCATTTCGACCGCTATGAGCAGGCACCGGGCAATGTGAGTGAAGAAGTGATCGCGCGCGTGCAGGGCACGAAGTAGGCGCAAGGCACAAGGCAAAGGCAGAACCATGCTGGGCGACAAGATTCGAATCCGATTGAAGGCCTACGACGCGCGCGTGCTCGACCAGAGCACGGGCGAGATTGTCGACACGGCCAGGCGTACCGGGGCGCGGCTGGCGGGGCCGATTCCGCTGCCCACCGAGATCAACAAGTGGACGGTGCTGCGGTCGCCGCACGTCGACAAGAAGTCGCGCGAGCAGTTCGAGATCCGCACGCACAAGCGACTGATTGACATCTTCGAGCCGACGCCGCAGACCGTGGACGCGCTGATGAAGCTCGATCTGCCGGCCGGTGTCGACGTCGAGATCAAGGCGTTCGGCAAGGAGCACGGGAAGTAAGCCATGGTGACTGGAATCATTGGCAGAAAAGTCGGCATGACGCAGCTGTTCCTCGACGACGGCACCCTCGAGCCGGCCACAGTACTGAAGGCGGGTCCGTGCGTCGTGGTGCAGGCCAAGACGCAGCAGGGTGAAGGCTACGACGCGGTGCAGATTGGCTTCGTCGACGGCAAGTATGCGGCCAACAAGCCCACGGCGGGTCACTTCAAGCGGGCGCAGGTGCCGGCGACGCGCGTGCGTCGTGAAGTGGGCGTAGCCAAGGGAGCCAGCGCTCCGGCGCCTGGCGACCAGGTGCTGGTTTCGATTTTCAACCAGGGTGAGCGCGTGGATGTCGTGGGCACGAGCAAGGGCCATGGCTTCCAGGGTGTCGTCAAGCGTCACCACTTCCGGGGGGGCGACAAGAGCCACGGCTCGATGTTCCACCGCGCGCCCGGGTCGATTGGGGCCTCGTCCTATCCGTCGCGCGTCATGCCCGGCATGCGCGCACACGGGCACATGGGGGTGGACCGCATCACGGTGCGGAACCTCAAGGTGCTCAAGGTGGATGCAGAGAACAACCTGCTGCTGGTCAAGGGAGCAGTTCCCGGGGCCGCTGGTGGCTACGTGGTCATCCGGAAGGCCGTTGCGGCCAAGCCCGAGCCCCAGCCGCAGCTGCAGGAGAAGCCCAAGAAGGGCAAGAAGTAGGCCGTCATGACAGTAGATGTGGTCAACGCTGAAAACAAGAAGGTCGGCACCGTCTCGGTCAGCGACGCGGTGTTCGGCGGCCGGGTCAAGTCTGACCTGATTCACGAGTCAGTGGTGAGGGCCAATGCGGCCGAGCGCCGGGGCACGCACGCGACGAAGAATCGCGCGCTGGTGAGCGGATCGGGCAAGAAGCCGTGGCGCCAGAAGGGCACCGGTCGTGCACGCGTCGGCGAGATTCGCAATCCGCTGTGGCGGAAGGGCGGCACCGTATTCGGCCCGCAACCCCGCAGCTACGAGTATCAGCTGCCCAAGAAGGTCGAGAAGGGGGCGCTGCGTGCGGCCCTGTCGGCCAAGCTACAGGGCGGCGCGGTGGTCGTCGTCGAGGCGCTGGCCGTACCGGCGGTGAAGACGAAGGCAGCGGTGGAGATGCTGAAGACCATTGGCGTCACCGGAAAGGTGCTGCTGGTGGATGTGCGTCCCGACGAGACGCTGGCGTTGTCCGTGCGCAATGTGCCCGGCGTGCACCTGCTGCCGAGCAACCGGATTACGGCGCGCGATGTGGCGAATACGCGGACGGTGGTCGTAACGCGTGCGGCGCTCGAGAAACTGGAGGCGGCGCTCGGGTAACCCCGAGTGTGCCTGCAGAAAGCTGAGAGAGCAGACATGAAACTCACCGATGTGATTCGGCGGCCGCTGGTGACCGAAAAGACGACGATGCTTCGCGAGGCGGGGCGGACGGTGGTCTTCGAGGTTGCGCGTGACGCCAACAAGATTGATGTGAAGCGGGCGGTCGAGACACTGCTTGGCGCGAAGGTCGATGCGGTGCGCACGGCCAATACGCAGGGCAAGCTCAAGCGCCAGGGTCGCTTCGTGGGCCGTCGTTCCGACTGGAAGAAGGCCTACGTCACGCTGAAGGACGGCCAGAAACTGCCGGACTTCATGGAAGGGGCATAAGCCGTGCCTATTCGTTCATTCAAGCCCACGTCGCCCGCCCGTCGTCAGATGACGGTGCAGACGTTTGATGAAATCACGGTCGACCGTCCGTACAAGCCGCTGACCGAACCGGCCAAGGTGTCGGGTGGCCGCAACAACACGGGCGAGCAGACGTCGTGGTGGCGAGGCGGCGGGCACAAGCGCCTTTACCGCATCATCGACTTCAAGCGCGACAAGCGCGGCATTCCGGCCACTGTGTCGACGATCGAGTACGACCCGAATCGTTCGGCCCGCATTGCGCTCGTGACGTATGCCGACGGTGAGAAGCGCTACATCCTGCAGCCGCTGGGCCTGAAGGTCGGCGACACGATTGTGGCGGGCGAGGGCATCGACATCCTGCTAGGCAACTGCCTGCCGCTGGGGCAGATTCCCCTGGGCACCATGGTGCACAACGTCGAGCTGAAGCCCGGCAAGGGTGGTCAGCTGGCGCGCAGCGCCGGGGCGGGTGTGCAGGTGGTGGCCAAGGAAGGCGACTACGTCTCGGTCAAGATGCCGTCGGGAGAAATCCGCAAGATCGCCATGGTCTGCATGGCGACCGTGGGCCAGGTGGGCAACCTCGACCACGAGAATGTCACGATCGGCAAGGCCGGCCGCAGCCGCTGGCTTGGCAAGCGCCCGCATGTGCGCGGCGTAGCCATGAACCCGGTCGACCACCCACTGGGTGGTGGTGAGGGCAAGACCTCGGGCGGTCGTCACCCGGTGACCCCGTGGGGTGTGCCGACCAAGGGTTACAAGACCCGCACGCGTCGGCCGAGTGATGCGTTCATCGTGCAGCGGCGGCCGAAGTAACGGCGCCCAGCTTGAGAGCAGAGAACTGATATGAGCCGTTCACTGAAGAAGGGACCGTTTGTCGACACCCACCTGCTCGAGAAGGTGGAGTCGATGAACAGCGCCAACGAAAAGAAGGTGGTCAAGACCTGGTCACGCCGGTCGACTGTGATTCCCGAAATGGTCGGGCACACGCTCGCGGTGCACAACGGACGCAAGTTCGTGCCGGTTTACATCACCGAGAACATGGTGGGGAACAAGCTGGGTGAGTTCTCTCCCACGCGTGCGTTCAAGGGACATGCGGCCAAGGCCGAGAAGACGGCCTCGCCGGGTGGGAAGGGCTAGGCCATGGTGCAGGCAGCAGCAACCGCGAAGTATGTGCGGACCTCGGCGCAGAAGGCCGGGCTCGTGCTTGATCTCATCCGTGGCAAGGACGTCAACAAGGCCCTGACCGTGCTGCAGTTCAGCCGCAAGTCGGTGGCACGCGACGTGGCCAAGGTGCTGCGCTCGGCGGTGGCGAATGCGCAGCAGTCGGCGGGATTCGGCGGCGAAGTCGACCGGCTGTATGTGTCGAAGTGCCATGCCGACAACGGCCCGTCGATGAAGCGTGTGCGGCCGGCTCCGATGGGCCGGGCGTTCCGGATTATCAAGCGCACCACGCACCTGACGGTGCAGGTGACCGAGCGGCCGCAGAAGGTCAAGGCCGTGGGAACTGATGCCCCGACGACCCGGGCATCGCGTACGAAGAAGACTCCGCCCGCGGCGGCCGAGTAAGAGGGAGATCACAGTGGGCCAGAAAGTTCACCCGTACGGGTTCCGGATCGGGTTCAACAAGACCTGGAAGTCACGCTGGTTTGCGGACAAGGATTACGCCGACCTGCTGCACGAAGATCTGGCACTGAAGCGCGAACTCAAGCGCCGGTTCCAGCATGCAGGCGTGGCCAAGGTGGAAGTTGAACGCGCGGCCAACAAGCTGAAGATCGACATTCACACGTCGCGGCCCGGCATCATCATCGGGCGCAAGGGGCAGGAAGTCGACAAGCTCAAGCAGGAGATCCAGAAGCGCACAAAGCGCGAGGTGTTCATCAACATCCAGGAAATCCAGAAGCCCGAGCTTGACGCCCAGCTGGTGGGCGAGTCGGTCGCGATGCAGCTTGAAAAGCGCGTGGCATTCCGCCGGGCGATGCGCAAGGCGGTCGAGTCGGCGCTGCGGTTCGGTGCGCGAGGCATCAAGGTACGCGTGTCGGGTCGCCTGAACGGGGCGGAAATCGCCCGCTCCGAATGGTATCTGCACGGTCAGCTGCCGCTGCAGACTCTGCGCGCCGACATTGATTACGGCTTTGCTGAAGCCAGCACGACCTACGGCCAGATTGGCGTCAAGGTGTGGCTCTATATGGGTGAGCGCCTGACGCCGCGCGTGGGGCGTGAGGAGGAGTTCGGCGGCGGTCGTCCCGACCGTGACCGGGATCGTGATCGCGATCGGGGGCCGCGGCGTCCTCGACCTGAGGCCCGCGGGTAGCGGCGGGCGGCATTGAAGGACTGACATCATGTTGATGCCGAAGAAGGTCAAATACCGCAAGCAGCAGCGCGGTCGGATGTGTGGCAAGGCGTGGCGCGGGTCTGATGTTTCGTTTGGAGACTTCGGGCTGAAGGCGCTGGAGCCCTGCTGGCTGACCGACCGGCAGATTGAGGCGGCGCGTGTGGCCATGACGCGCTTCATCAAGCGCGGTGGAAAGATTTGGGTTCGGGTGTTCCCCGACAAGCCCGTCACCAAGAAGCCTCAGGAAACCCGTATGGGTAAGGGCAAGGGTGCCCCTGAGGGATGGGTGGTCGTGGTGCGTCCCGGTCGCATCCTGTTCGAGATGGAAGGGGTGCCCGAGGCGGATGCCCGGCGCGCCATGGAGCTCGCCTCGGCGAAGCTGCCCATCAAGACCAAGTTTGCGACGCGGTTTGCGCAGGAGAAGGTGTCATGAAGGCGGTCGAACTGAGAGACCTCGATGTGGACGGCCTGCAGGTGAAGGCGCAGGAGCTTGACGACCAGCTGTTCCGGATGCGGATTCAGAAGTCGCTCGGCCAGCTCGAGGCCCCCGGGAAGATGAAGGATGTGCGCCGCGACCTGGCCCGCATCAAGACCATTCTCAGAGAGAAGGCGAAGTAGTCATGGCGGCGAAGGCAGAACTGCAGGGTGTGGTCGTCAGCGACAAGATGCAGAAGAGCGTCGTGGTCGCGGTCGAGCGCCGGGTGCAGCACCCGGTATACGGAAAGACCCAGAAGCGGACCAGCCGGTTCGTGGCGCACAACGAGGGTGAGACGGCCCGCTTGGGTGACCGGGTGGCCATCACCGAAACGCGACCGATGAGCGCCCGCAAGCGCTGGACGGTGACGCGCGTCATCGAGCGCGCGGCGCAGGTGTAGGAGGAGGCGACCCATGATCCAGATGCGATCGATTCTTGATGTCGCCGACAATTCGGGGGCGCGGAAGATTTCCGTGATCAACCCCATCGGCGGCTCGACCGGGCGCTATGCCTATCTGGGCGACATCATCACGGCCAACGTGAAGGAAGCCTCGCCCGAGTCGAACGTGAAGAAGGGCCAGGTCGTGAAGGCCGTGGTGGTGCGAGTGCGCAAGGAGCAGCGCCGAAAGGACGGCAGCTACATCCGGTTCGACCGCAATGCCGCCGTGCTGATTAACGACCAGGGCGACCCGATTGGCACGCGTGTGTTTGGCCCGGTGGCGCGTGAACTGCGCGAACGCCGCTTCATGAAAATCATTTCCCTGGCGCCCGAGGTGCTGTAGTCATGCCGTCGATGAGCATTCGGAAGAACGATCAGGTGGCGGTGCGGGCCGGCAAGGATCGCGGCAAGCAGGGCCGCGTGCTGACCGTGCTGGCCGACAAGAACCGGGTGGTGGTGGAGGGCGTGAACATCATCAAGCGCCACACCAAGCCGAACCCGACGAAGAACATCAAGGGCGGCATTGTCGAGCGCGAGGCGCCGATTCATGCCAGCAATGTGATGCTGGTCGACCCGGAGACGGGAAAGCCGACCCGTATCGGGCACACGACCCTGGCTGATGGCCGTCGGGTGCGGATTGGCCGCAAGAGCGGCGCGCAGGTGGACAAATGAACTCGAAGCTGACGCGGTTGCGCGCGAAGTATGAGCAGGAAGTCGTGCCCGGCCTCACGAAGGAGTTCGGCTACACGAACGTGATGGCCGTGCCCAAGGTCACCAAGGTAGTGATCAACATGGGCCTCGGCGACGCGACGCAGAACGCCAAAGTGGTTGATGTCGGCGCCGACGAGCTGGGCAAGATTACCGGCCAGAAGGCCGCCGTGCGCCGGGCCAAGAAGTCGATTGCGCAGTTCAAGGTGCGTCAGGGCATGCCCATTGGCGCGATGGTGACGCTGCGCGGCGAGCGGATGTATGAGTTCCTCGACCGGCTGTTCAGCATTGCGCTACCGCGCGTACGCGACTTCCGCGGCGTCTCGTCGCGCGGGTTCGACGGACGCGGCAACTACACGCTCGGGCTACGTGACCAGCTTATCTTCACCGAAATCGACTACTTGAAGGTCGACAAGGCGCGCGGGATGAACCTGTGCGTGGTGACCACGGCCCGCACCGATGCGGAGGCCCGCAAGCTGTTGCAGCTGCTGGGCATGCCGTTCCGACAGAACTAAGAGAGGACAATCGCAGTGGCCACCAAAGCGAAGAAGGCGCGCGAAGCAAAGACGCTGAAGTTTGAGGTCCGCCACCGGAACCGATGCCGCCGATGCGGCCGGTCACGGGCGTATCTGCGGAAGTTCGGGATGTGCCGTCTGTGTTTCCGTGAGCTGGCGCTCACGGGCGACGTAGCCGGCGTGACGAAGAGTAGCTGGTAAGCCCCCTGGGACCCGGGCGGTGCGCCGCCCTGCGCCGGGGACTGTTGAACTGCTGAAGAGCCGAGAGAGTCATGACTGATCCGATTGCCGATATGCTGACGCGCATCCGCAACGCCGTGCATGCGAGGCATGCCCGAGTCGAGTTGCCCGCGTCGACGCTGAAGACCGAAATCGCGAAGATCCTGCAGGACGAGGGCTACATTGCCGGCTACAAGCTGGTCGAGACCCCGTCCGAGCGGCCTGGCAAGGCCCCGCGTCACGTGATGCGCGTGTTCCTCAAATATGGTCCCGGAGGCGAGCGGGTCATTTCTGGCCTCGAGCGGGTCAGCCGTCCCGGACGCCGTGTCTATGCCGGCCACGACGGCGTGCCGTCGGTGCTGGGTGGGCTGGGAGTCAACATCCTGACCACCTCCCGGGGTGTGATGACGGGGCGCGCCGCCAGGAAAGCCGGAATCGGCGGCGAAATCCTCTGCAACGTTTGGTAACGCCATGTCGAGAATTGGAAAGAAGCCCATCGCGATCCCGAAGGGGGTCACCGTCAAGGTTGACGGCAATGCCGTCGAAATCAAAGGCCCCAAGGGGCAGATGCGCCAGGCCCTGCCGCCGGGCGTGACTGCGGTGGTGGAGGACGGCCAGCTGCTGACACGCAAGGCCGGCGACGACCGCGCCCTCGACAAGTTCCACGGCCTGGCCCGCAGTCTGGTCAACAACGCCGTGCTCGGCGTGACCGACGGCTGGAAGCGCGAGCTCGACATCGTCGGTGTCGGGTATCGCGCCGAGCTCAAGGGGCAGCAGATGACGCTGGCCCTGGGCTATTCACATCCGGTGGTATTCGACGTGCCCAAGGGCATCGAGATTGCCGTCGACAAGCAGACCCACATCACCGTGACGGGCGTCGACCGTCAGCTTGTGGGGCAGGTGGCCGCCAACCTGCGCAGCCTGCGCAAGCCCGACCCGTACCAGCAGAAGGGTGTGCGGTACACGGGCGAAGTGCTGAAGAAGAAGGCCGGAAAGACCGGAGCGTAGCGATGAGGATTCTGACGAAGGAAGACCGGCGCGACCGGATCAAGTTCCGTATCCGCAAGCGCCTCAGTGGTACGGCGGAGCAGCCCCGCCTGACGGTATTCCGCAGCGGTGCGCACATGTATGCCCAGGTCACCAACGATGAGACCGGGCATACGCTGGCGGCGGCATCGAGCGTTGAGCCGGCGATGAAGGCGGCGATGGGTGAAGGAGCCCGTGGTGGCAACCAGAAGGGGGCCGCGGCCGTGGGCAAGGCCATTGCCGAGCGCCTGAAGGAGCAGGGCATCACACGCGTGGTGTTCGACCGCAACGGATTCCTGTATCACGGTCGCGTGCGCGCCGTGGCCGAGGCCGCCCGCGAGGCCGGCCTCCAGTTCTGAAGGTGCATGATGCCGACACGCGAGAAAATTGATCCGTCGCAGATGGAAATGAAGGACACCGTGGTGGCGATCAACCGCGTCACCAAGGTGGTCAAGGGGGGCAAGAACCTGAGTTTCAGTGCGCTGGTGGTCGTCGGTGACGGCCACGGGGTGGTGGGCTACGGGGTGGGCAAGGCCAAGGAAGTGCCCTCGGCCATCAAGAAGGGCATCGAGGCGGCCAAGAAAAACCTCATCCGCGTGCCCCTGCAGGGGACGACGGTACCGCATCCGGTGGTGGGGCGCTACGGGGCGGGCCGGGTGCTGCTGAAGCCGGCCCCGGAAGGCACCGGTATCATCGCCGGTGGTGCCGTGCGCGCCGTCGTCGAATCGGCTGGCGTGTCGAACGTGCTGACCAAGTCGCTGGGCACGGCCAATCCGCACAATGTGGTGCGGGCGGCCTTCACCGCGCTGGAGCAGTTGAAAGATCCCGGGATGGTCGCCCGGCTCCGCGGCAAGGATGTCGAGGAGCTGCGGGCCGCCCGTTCGTAGGACGCAGACCATGGCGAAGGCAACCTCGACGAAGATGCTCAAGATTACGCTGCTGCGCAGCCCCATTGGGTTCAACCGGACCCAGGCGGCGACGGTGCAGGGCATGGGCCTGCGGAAGATCCGCCATACGGTGGAACTGGCGGATACGCCTGAAACCCGCGGCATGATTCACAAGGTGCGCCACCTGGTGCAGGTGGTGGAGTAGGCGCATGAGTCTCAATAATCTGAAGCCGGCCCCCGGGTCGAAGTTCAACCGGAAGCGCGTTGGCCGTGGCCCCGGATCGGGCAACGGCAAGACCGCGGGTCGTGGCAACAAGGGCGCACAGTCGCGCTCGGGCTACTCGTACAAGCGCGGCTTTGAAGGCGGCCAGATGCCGCTGCATCGCCGCGTGCCGAAGCGCGGGTTCAACAACACCGACTTCCGGATGGAGTACGCGGTCGTCAACCTCGACCAGCTCGAGAAGGCGTTTGAGGCCGGGGCCACCGTGACGCCGGAGTCGCTGCGTGCCGCGGGGCTGGTGCGTGACCGGCAGTCCCGCATCAAGCTGCTGGGCCGTGGTGCCCTCAGCAAGGCCCTGACCGTGCAGGTCCACAAGTTCAGCGGCACGGCCGCCGAGAAAATTGCGGCCGCTGGTGGCCGCGCCGACGCACTCAGCCACTGATTGAGGCGACGCCTGTGTTCGAGAGCCTGAGAAACCTGTTCGCTGTCGCCGACCTGCGGAACCGCGTGCTCTTTACGCTGGGACTGCTGGCGGTGTATCGGGTGGGCAACCATATCCCGACCCCGGGTGTGAACCCGGAGGCCCTGGCCATTTTGGCGCAGCAGGCGCAGAACACCATGTTCGGCCTCTACGACATGTTCACGGGGGGCAGCCTGTCGCGCATCACGATCTTCGCGCTGGGCGTCATGCCGTACATCAGCTCGTCGATCATCCTGCAGCTGCTGACGGTGGTCTGGCCGTATCTTGAGCGGCTGTCGAAGGAAGGCGAGCTGGGCCGACGCAAGATCACCCAGTACACGCGCTATCTCACGCTGGTGCTGGCGGCCGTGCAGGCCCTCGGCATCGCCGTCTGGCTCGAGCGCAACACCGACATCCCCGGCGGCCTTCCGCTGGTGTATGACCCGGGATGGGGCTTTCGTCTGGGCGCGATGATTACGCTGACGACCGGCACTATGTTCATCATGTGGCTGGGCGAGCAGATCACCGAACGCGGCATCGGAAACGGGATGTCGCTCATCATCTTCTCGGGCATCGTCGTCAACCTGCCCCGGGCCGTCTTCGCGACCTTCGATCAGATGCGCACGGGCCAGATCAGCCTGCTGGTGCTGGCGCTGCTGGCGGTCGTGATGGTGGGGGTTATTGCCGCGATCATCATGGTCGAGCGCGGTCACCGGCGCATCGTGGTGCAGTATGCCAAGCGGGTGGTGGGACGCCGGCAGTATGGCGGCTCATCGACGCACATTCCCCTCAAGGTCAACACCGGGGGCGTGATTCCGGTCATCTTTGCCAGTTCGATTCTGACCTTCCCCAGCACACTCGTCGGAATGATGCAGGCGGGCGGGTGGGCCGAGTCGTTCGTGCGGCAGATTCAGTACGGCATGCCGCTGTACAACCTGCTTTACATTGTCCTGATCGTGTTTTTTGCCTACTTCTATACGGCCATCATCTTCAATCCGGATGATGTCGCCGAGAATATGCGGAAGTATGGCGGGTTCGTCCCCGGGGTGCGCCCCGGCAAGCGAACGGCCGAGTATATTGACGCGATTCTGGCAAAGATCACGCTGGTGGGGGCGGTCTATCTGGCGCTGGTGGCGATTCTGCCCGAGTTTCTGCTGACCGGCTTCAAGGTGGCCCCGGTTCCGTTCATCGGTGAGTCGCTGGATGCCATTCTGCCCCGGTGGATTACCCAGGGCCTCAATGTGCCATTCTTCTTCGGGGGCACCTCGCTGCTCATCGTGGTGGGCGTGGCGATGGATACAGTGAATCAGGTCGAGTCGCAGCTCATCATGCGCAACTACGACGGGTTCATGAAGAAGACACGGATTCGCGGCCGACGCGGGTGAGCCGTGGCGCTGAACGTAATCATGCTGGGACCCCCGGGTGCCGGCAAGGGGACGCAGGCTGAGGTGTTTGCGCGGGAGTTCGGGCTCCCGAAGATTTCGACGGGCGATATCCTCCGCGAGGAAATGCAGAGCGGAAGTGAGCTCGGGCGGGCCGTCAAGGCGGTGATGAACCGTGGGGAACTGGTCAGCGACCAGCTCATCATAGGCATCGTCCGCGAGCGGCTGGCGAGGCCAGATGCGGCATCGGGTTTTGTGCTTGATGGCTTTCCGCGAACGGTGGGACAGGCCGAGGCGCTCGACGGACTGATGGAGGCACGCGATCCCCTCATCGTCGTCGAGATGCAGGTGGCGGATGAAGAGATTGTCCGGCGGGTCAAGTCGCGCCGGGTGTGCAGTGTGTGCGGGGCGAGCGTGTCGGCCTTTGGCAGCAAGCCCCTGGCGGTGAAGCGGTGTCAGCACTGTGGCGGGGCCCTGGTCACGCGCGCGGACGACACCGAGACGGTGGTGCGGGAGCGGTTGAAGGTCTACTGGCGCGAGACGCGCCCGATGATCGAGTATTACCGCGACCGCCCGACGTTTCGCCGGCTCAACGGCGCGCAGGCGCCTGAGGCGGTGCGCAGTGAACTGGAGGCCGCAATTTTTGCGGTGGCCGGGCGGCTGCAACTGGTAGTACCTCCCCGGAGGCCGGCATGATTGTCTGCCGGTCGGCCGAGGAGATTGACAAGCTGGCACGGGTCAATGCGCTGGTGGCGCAGGTGCTGGCGGAGCTGATGCGGGTGGTCGAGCCTGGAGTGTCAACTCTGGACCTCGACCAGTTGGCGGAACGTCGGTTGCGGGAGGCAGGTGCGCTCCCGGCGTTCAAGGGGTATCACGGATATCCCGCCACGATCTGCGCATCGGTCAACGAGCAGGTGGTGCACGGCATTCCGAATGCCCGCCTGCTCACGAGCGGCGACATCGTGTCGGTGGACATGGGTGCCAAGCTCGACGGGTTTTTTGGCGACTCGGCCGTGACCGTTCCCGTGGGAATCGTCACCGCTCAGGCGCAGCGGTTGCTGGACGTGACCAGTGCCTCGCTCGACCGGGCGCTGTCAGCGGTGACGCCGGGCAACCGGGTGCAGGACATCGGCGCGGCGGTGCAGCAGCACGTGGAGGCACAGGGGTTTTCGGTGGTGCGCGAGTTTGTGGGGCACGGGATCGGCACGGCACTTCACGAGGAGCCGCAGATTCCGAATTACGGCACGCCCGGACGAGGGGCGCGTCTGGCCGAAGGGATGGTGCTGGCGATTGAGCCGATGGTCAATGCGGGCAAGCCCGCCGTGAAGGTGCTCAGCGACGGCTGGACGGCGGTGACGAAGGACGGTAGCCTGTCGGCGCACTTCGAGCACACGGTGGTGGTCACGGCTGAGGGGTGTCGGATTCTGACGCTGCGGCCGGCTGGGGCCTGACAGGCGCGGATGGGGGCAGAGACTGTGGCGGTCGTGACGGCCCTGCTGCCAAACGAGCTGGTGCAGGTGGCGGTGGAAGGTGAGACGCATCGGGTGGTGGCACATCATGCCGACCCGGTGCGACGAAATTATGTGCGGCTGGTCGTCGGCGACCGTGTGCGCGTGGCACTGATGCCCCGCGACCAGGGGCGCGGGCGGATCCTGGAGAGGCTGTAGAGGAACCAAGCGATGAAGGTACGAGCATCAGTCAGGAAGATCTGCGACAAGTGCAAGGTCGTCCGCCGCCGCGGGGTGGTGCGGGTGGTTTGCACGAACCAGAAGCACAAGCAGCGGCAAGGATAAGGCGAGGACCTATGGCACGTATTTCAGGTGTCGATCTTCCGCGGACCAAGCGGGTGGAGATCGGGCTCACGTATATCTTCGGGATTGGGCGTCATCGCTCGAACCTGATTCTTGAGGCAGCGGGCGTCAGCGGTGACGTGCGCGTCAAGGACCTCACCGACGACGACGTCCGGAAGATTACCCGGGTGATTGAAGAGCAGGGTGGGGTGGAAGGCGATCTCCGGAAGGAGATTTCGATGAACATCAAGCGGCTCATCGAAATCGGCAGTTTCCGCGGCAGCCGACATCGCCGCAGCCTGCCGGCCCGGGGGCAGCGCACGCGCACCAATGCGCGCACACGCAAGGGGCCGCGCAAGGGTGCAGTGGCCAAGAAGAAGACGGTGTAAGCCATGGCAAAGACCGAATCAGCGGCAGGCAAGGAATCGCGCAAGAAGAAGACGTTCAAGAAGCGCGGCGAAAAGCGCGTCGTGCATCACGGCTTCGTGCATGTGCAGGCGTCGTTCAACAACACGCTCATCACGATCACCGACGCCGACGGGGCGGTGGTGTCGTGGTCAAGCGCGGGGGCCATTGGCTTCAAGGGATCGCGCAAGGGCACGCCGTTCGCGGCCACCCAGGCGGCCCTGACGGCCACAAACACGGCCAAGACGTTCGGCATGCGCTCGTGCGATGTGCTGGTGAAAGGGCCGGGCTCAGGACGCGAATCGGCCATCCGGGCGCTGTCGACGGCGGGCCTCGACGTCAAGTCGATTCGCGACGTCACCCCGATTCCCCATAACGGATGCCGGCCGCCGAAGCGGCGGCGCGTGTAACTTCTAGAACAGACGACAAGGATCGATATTCATGGCTCGTTACAACGGACCTGCCTGCCGACTCTGCCGCCGCGAAGGCATGAAGCTCTATCTCAAGGGCGAGCGGTGCTACACCGAGAAGTGCGCGATCGAAAAGCGCAACACGCCTCCGGGCCAGCACGGCCGGGCGCGCAAGGCCAAGATGGTGGGCTACGGCGTCCAGCTGCGCGAGAAGCAGAAGGTCAAGCGCATTTACGGCGTGCTGGAAGACCAGTTCCGCCGCTATTTCGAGCAGGCCGACCGCACGCGCGGTATTACGGGCGAGACTCTGCTCCAGTTGCTGGAGCGCCGCCTCGACAACGCCGTCTACCGTTTGGGCTTCGCCACGTCGCGTGCGCAGGGGCGCCAGCTCGTGCTGCACGGTCACTTCCTCGTGAACGGCAAGAAGGTCGACGTGCCGTCGTATTCGCTCAAGTCGGGCGATGTGGTGTCGGTGCGTGAATCGAGCCGCGAAAACACCTCGATCGTGCATGCGATGGACGAGGTCAAGGGTCGCGGGATTCCCGAGTGGCTCACCCTCGACGGCAGCGCCGGCAAGGTCATGGGCCTGCCGACGCGCGAGCAGATCAACCTGCCCGTGCAGGAACAGCTCATCGTCGAGTTGTACAGCAAGTAATGGGACAGGGCGGGGGCGGGGCTGGTGCTCCGGACCTCCGCCGCCACGCCATCGGCCCGCAGCTTGGCAGACCTGCAGCGGGAGGCCGGTGGCCGATGACTGCAGGTCTGGAGGCCGGGCTGCCGGCCCGCATGGCGAAAGGACACGACAATGCCTGAGTTTTTGCGCCCCAAGCGCCTTGATTTCGAAAAGGAAACGCTGTCCGACCGGTTCGGACGGTTCAATGCCCAGCCGTTCGAGCGGGGTTTCGGCACGACGGTGGGCAATGCCCTGCGCCGCGCCCTGCTGTCGTCCATCGAAGGCGCGGCGATCACCGCCGTGCAGATCGACGGCGTGCAGCACGAATTCTCGCCCATCAAGGGCGTGGTTGAGGATGCGACCGACATCATTCTCAACCTGAAGCAGCTGCCGCTCAAGAGCCACACGGACGTCACCAAGACGCTGGTGGTGCGGGTCGACAAGCCGGGTCCGGTGCGGGCCAGAGATATCCAGATTGATCAAGACATCGAGCTGCTGGACCCCGACGCACACATTGCTACGGTCTCAGAGGGCGGCAAGCTGCACATGCAGCTGCGCGTGAAGACGGGCCGCGGATACATCTCGGCCGACCGCAACTTCGATGAAGATCTGGGCATTGGCTGGATTCCGATCGATTCGGTGCACTCGCCCGTACGCAAGGTCAACTATCTGGTCGAAGCCGCTCGTCTGGGCCAGACCACCGACTACGACAAGCTCACCCTTGAGGTGTGGACCAACGGCGCGGTGACGCCAGGCGATGCGGTATCGCTGGCGGCCAAACTCATCAAAGAGCACATGTCAATCTTCATCAGCCACGATGAAGACGATGATGAGGATTACGTGGGAGTGCCTACCACGCCGGCCGCTGTGCTGGTGTCGAACGAGCACCTCGACAAGAGCGTAGAGGAACTCGAACTGTCGGTGCGCTCGTATAACTGTCTCAAGAACGCGAACATCCGGACGATTCGCGAGCTGGTACAGAAGTCTGAGACAGACATGCTGAAGACCAAGAACTTCGGCCGCAAGTCGCTCAATGAAATCAAGGAGATTCTCCAGTCGATGGGGCTCAGCCTCGGAATGAAGCTGGACCAGTCGGCGGAGTAGCCGGGTAGGGGAACTGTCATGCGTCACGGTAATGCACACCGGAAGCTCGGCCGGGTCTCCGAGCACCGCATCGCGCTGCTGCGCAATCAGGCCACGGCCCTGCTGCAGCACGAGCGGATTGAAACCACACTGCCGAAGGCCAAGGAACTGCGGCCCTTCGTCGAGCGCCTCATCACCATCGCCAAGCGCGGCGTCAAGGCGGCCGATCCCAAGGGCACGACCCTGTCGGCCCGTCGACTGGTCATGCGCGACGTCCACAACGAGGACGTGGTCGTGAAGCTGTTCGACGACCTGGCGCCCCGCTTCGCGGAGCGTCCCGGCGGCTACACACGCATCCTGAAGCTGGGGCATCGTCGCGGCGACGCTGCGGACATGGCCCAGATGGAACTCGTGGGCAGCGAGTTCGATCCGAAGAAGGCCGAAGCCGAACGCAAGGCGGCCGAGGACGCCGCCCAGGGTGGCGAGACGTCGGCACCCAAGAAGAGCGTTGGCGAACGCCTGCGTTCAGCAGCGGCGGCCCTCGGCGGTGGCAAGAAAGCCAAGGGCGATGCCGGGGCCAAGAGCAAGGCCTCGCGCCCGGCACGTGCGGCGGCCAAGAAGGCAACCACCCCGCGTAAGGCTGGCGGATCGTAACCAGTGCGGTATCGCCCTCTCTGGGGCGGCCCGACCAACTCTTCGCTGCAGGCGCCCATCCCCCGGGGGGTGGGCGCCTGTTGTCGTTCGCGGGTCCTGACAGGCCAGGGCCAGGGCGCCCATGCCATACTCGCCCTGAAGCGATGCTCCCGATGCCGGCGTCTCAACGGGTAATGGACGCGCTGACTGCCTGTCGGACCCGCACTCCGCGCGTGGCGAGAGCGCTGGTGATCGGAGCCCTCAGTCTCGCTGTGGCCACTGCGGTGCCGGTGGCTCACGCAGGTGCGCAGGGCACTGCGTCGCCGTCTGCAACTGTGCCACCTGCTCAGGCACCAGGCCAGGGCCTGCCACCGAACCCTCAACCTCCCGCCCCCCCTCAGCCTCAGGAGCCAGGCGGGCAACCCATCTTCAGGGCCGGCGTTGACCTCGTCCGTGTGGATGTCTCGGTGACCGGTCGGCGCGACGATCCGGTGGTCGACCTCACGGCAGACGATTTCATGGTCACCGAAGATGACGTGGCACAGAAGGTCGAGTCGGCGCAGTTCATCCGGCTGGACGGGCAGCGCGCGGTCGACAACGGCGAGTCACTCGAGATTCGGGGGCCCTCCCAGGGCCTTGCCGAGGCGGCCAAGGACGACGTTCGGCTCTATGCGATTTTTCTCGACGACTACCACATCGATCGCATTCCCTCGATCGTTGGACCACTCAAGGATGCGCTCAAGGATTTCATCAATCAGCTACAACCCACCGATCTTGTCGTGCTGATGGAGCCGCTCACGACGCTTGACAGCCTGCGGTTCACGAGAGACAAGGCGCAACTCATGGCCGCCATCAACCAGTTTCAGGGCCGCCGTGGCGAACTCTTCCCCGTCAAGAGCGCCGTGGAAGAGGCGCAACTCACGCAGCGGAATGTCTTTGAGCTGAGGGCTGCCGTCACCCTGTCG
This sequence comes from Acidobacteriota bacterium, assembly GCA_016871195.1. GTDB lineage: Bacteria > Acidobacteriota > Vicinamibacteria > Vicinamibacterales > UBA2999 > VFZN01. The sequence continues at coordinate 55,665 of VFZN01000006.1, forward strand.
GCCATGGAGGCACTGGCCACCAGGCTCGGGGGGCTGCGTGAGGGGCGCAAGTCCATCATCTTTGTTAGTCAGGGCCCGCCTGTCGGTATGCCGGGCAGTTTCAACTACCCGCGCCTCGATGCGGCGGTCGAGGCGGCGAATCGAGGAAACGTGACCGTGCATGTGCTCGATCCGCGGCCCCTCGGCATGGCTCCGTTCGGAGGTGCCGAGGTGCTGCGGCGGTTTGCGTCCGAGACAGGCGGCCGGTCGATCGTCAACACGAATGACCTCGAGGCGGGCCTCAAGGACGTTGTCGCCGATGCCAGCGCGTACTACCTGCTGGGATACTCGCCCACCCGCCCCCGCAACGACGGGAAGTTTCACCGCATCAGTGTGAAGGTGCGTCGGTCGGGCGTGCGAGTGACCTCGCGTCGCGGCTACTGGGCACCGTCCGAAAAAGAGATGACCGCAGCGGCACCGCCTCCCGCGGATCCGCGACTGACCGGGGCACTGGCACAACTCATCGACCCTGACGAGGATCGGGCCGTCGTTCTCTGGGTTGGCACCGAATACCACAACCAGAATGAAGTGCTGACGCGCGTGACGTGGGACGCGACACTGCGCGGTCCTGACGCATCGGGAGCCCCGCCTGCGTCGGTCGAAGTTGAACCCATCACGCGGACCGGAGCCGCGCTGGCCCCTCTCCAGACGCTTGGCCCGAACGACACCTCGGCAACCGATCCTCCCGCTAGAATGGCTGAATTCCGGCTGCAGCCAGGGACACAGGCCCTGCGATTGACCGTGCGAGATGCTCAGGGCGCGACGATCGAGCGCTGGACACAGTCGCTGATCATTGCCAGGCCCGAATCCACCATCGTATTTCTCGGCACGCCGATGGTCTTCCGCACACGCACTGCCGCAGAGTTCCGGGCGCTGAGGACGCAGACGGCACCCACGCCCTCGGCCGGGCGTCGGTTCCGGCGAACGGATCGACTGCGTGTGGACGTGCCTCTCGGGCCTGCCGATGTGACAGCAGAGACCGTGGTGCGCCTCACCAACAGTCAGGGACAGGTGCTCGCCACACTGCCGTCGACCAGAGACGGCGGTACCATTCGCATCGACCTGCCACTGTCGAGTCTTGCGCCCAGCACTTACACCATCCGTGTGGAAGCGCGGGTAGACGACACCTCAGCGGTGCAAGTGGTGGCGTTTACGGTGTCTCAGTAAGGTCGGGCCAGGGACCGTCACGAGCGGCGACGTCTCCGCTATTCGTAACGCAGGGCGTCGATGGGGTCCATGCGCGAAGCGCGCCAGGCCGGCAGCATGCCGAAGAACACGCCGACGAAGGCCGAGAATCCCAGCCCGAGCGCGAAGGACCACCACGGCAGTGACACGGGGAACCCTGACGCGAGATTCACGAGGAGTCCGATGGCGCTGCCTGCCAGCACGCCGATGATTCCACCAACACCAGTCAGCACCACCGCTTCAATCAGGAACTGCGTCAGGATTTCGACGTTGCGTGCGCCGATGGCCTTCCGAACCCCGATTTCACGAGTGCGCTCGGTGACGGAAATCGTCATGATGGCCATGACGCCGATGCCCCCGACCATGAGGGCCACCGAGGAAATGACTACGAGTGCCAGAAGCACGGCCTGAGAGATCTGGTCCCAGACCTTGAGCACGGCATCCTGCGTGACCAGGTCGAAGTCATTGGGCTTGTCGAGCGTCAGCCCGTGGCGGATGCGCATGATGGTTTCCACCTCGCGCATGGCCTCGTCCCTCGAGACATCTTCCCTGGGCACTACGGCGATCATCACCGCCTGGCCTCCAAATGGCCCACGCCGGACGCGTTCGTTGCCGAACTGCTTGCGGAAGGCGGTATAGGGAATGACGGCCATGTTGTCCTGGCCCATCGCAAAGCCGCCGGCGCTAGGGCGCTTGCCCATGACGCCCACGACGGCATATTCGACGGCGCCGATGCGGATGCGCTTGCCCACAGGGTCAATACCGCGTCTGGCAAAGAGTGCCTCGTAGACATCGAAGCCAATGACGGCGACACGCCGCCGACGCTCGACTTCCTGTTCGGTGAACATGCGGCCGGCAAACATCTTGGCGAAGTTGACGTCGATGAAGCGGTCGCTGGTGCCCATGACGGCTGCCGGGCGGGTGCGTTCTCCGGCATAGAACAGCCGTTCGAAGGTCGGGCCGGGAGGCCCGGCCCCGAGCCATGTATCGACCAGGTCAATCGTCGTGGAGTTGCGTTCGATGGCCTGGCCGTCCTCGATGGTGAGCGACGGTCGACGAATGAGATCGAGAAAGGATGCCCCGGCCGAGAAGCTGACGGCACCGAAACGCTGGACGAAGATGGTGCGTGGGCCGAGGGCCGAAATGCTGTCGCGCAGCGAGGTGTCGAAACCGCGGATCAGCGACGTCATGCCGACGATCGAGGTGACCCCGATGACGACCCCCAGCACTGTGAGGGCTGACCGCATCTTGTTGGTCCGCAGGGTCTCGAAGGCCATGCGTGCCGTTTCGCGGAACAGGCCGAGATAGCGCTCGAACAGGGCCATGTTATTCGCGCCTCAGCGCTTCAATCGGGTCGAGCGACGCGGCTCGGCGCGCCGGATACCAGCCGAAGAACAGTCCCACGAGGGCGGTGACGACCACGCCCAGGACGATGGACCATGTCTCCACGGCAGCCGGCACTGGCGTGAGCGAGGCAATCAGCGTGGCGAGCGCCCACCCGAGCGCCACGCCCACCACACCGCCGGTCAGCGAGAGGGTCACCGACTCGGTGAGCACCTGCGACATGATGTCGAGCCGCCTAGCGCCCAGGGCCTTGCGGAGACCGATCTCGCGGGTGCGCTCGCTGACCACCATCAGCATGATGTTCATGATGACAATGCCGCCCACGACCAGCGACAGTCCCACGATGCCGACCAGCAGCACGGCGATGCCTGCGGTGGCCTGCCTGAAGATGTCGAGCACCGAGTCTGATGCGACGATCCCGAAGTTGTCGGGAGCGCCAGGCTTCAGGCGGCGTTCGACGCGGAGGGCCACGCGGGCTTCGTCCTTGGCGCGGTCGACCAGCGAAGCGTCTCTGGGCCGCACCATCAGCTGCAGCGACTGGCGCGCGCCGAACAGCTTCTGGTAGGAGCCCAGGGGAATGACGACGAATTCGTCGAGGGAACTGCCGAACGACGAACCTTTCTTGGCCGAGACGCCCACCACGCGGAAGGGGACGCCTGCCACACGCAGGGTCTTATCGAGAGGGTCTGCGGCGCCGAAGAGGCGGTCGGCCACCTGCCACCCTATTAGTGCCACCGGTCGATTACGCTGAATTTCCACGGGGCTGATCATGTGTCCGCGTTCGGCATCAAACGTCGTGAACTCGAGATACTGTTCCGTCACGCCCTGCACCTGAATCGACTCGAGTTCCTCAGTGCGGTAGGCGATGCTGGCGTTCTGCTGGGCCTGCGCCATGACCGCTGAGGCCGACAGCGAAAACCGTCGGATCGCTGTCGCATCGTCGAGGGTGACGTTGGGGTTGCTGCGCTGCCGTTCGAACTCATCCTCGTTCTGGGTGAACGCCGTGCGCTGCACCACGAAGGAGTCGGCGCCGAGGTCGGAGACAATCGCATCGGTGACCGCGCCGTTCACCCCGGTGATGAGAGCCACCACCGTGATGATCGACGAGACAGCGACGATGTTGCCGAGCAGCGTCAGCAGCGATCGCAGCTTGTTGGCCCAGATGGAGGCGAGGGCCAGTCGAACCGATTCGAGCAGGTGGGCCATGTGATGACTAGCTGCCGACGCGGACGGTCACGCCACGGCCGCCGTCTGTCTGGCCCGGCACCTGGGCCGTGGTGACCAGGTCGCCCTCATAGAGGCCACGCACCGATTCGAATGGCCCGGTGATGACTTGGTCGCCTTCTGCCAGGCCGTTCAGCACTTCCAGATAGCGTTCGCCGGCGATGCCCAGTTTGACGGCGACAAAGGCGGCTTTCCCATCGCGGATGAGAAACACGCCTTCGGTTTCCTGGCGCGTCTGGCCCGGCTGCAGTTCGGTGGACACGACGGGGGCAGGGGGCGTGGCCGAGGGGCGCCCAAAGCGGAACCCGGTCTGGGCAGGCCGCAGTTCAGGAATGACTTTGCCATCGGTGCCGTAGAGCAGTTCGCGTACCGTGAGCGCCTGGATGGGCACCGAGAGGGCTGCAGTCCGGGAGGCCGTCGAAATTTCGGCCGTACAGGTGAATCCCGGACGCACGTCGGGAATCTGTTCGTCGAGCGTGATGGTGACTTTGAAATTGGTGGCGGTGCGTTGCGTGGCCGCTGCGGCCGTGGCTTGGATGGGGCTGTTACCGATCTCCGTCACGGTGCCCGTGAACACGCGGTCGGGCATGGCATCAATGGTGACCTTGGCCTTCTGGCCAAGCGTCACGAGCGGAATGTCCGTTTCGTCGACTTCGACCTCGGCCTCGATGACCGACATGTCGGCGACGGTCATGAGCACGGTGCCGGCGTTGTTCATGGTGCCGACGACGACGTTTTCTCCTTCCTCGATATTGCGACGGGTGACAATGCCGTCGAAGGGCGCATCGAATCGCACCTGCGAGAGGGTGTGCCGGCTGCTCTGCAGCCCGGCTTCGGTCTGGCGCAGCTGGGTTTCGCGGTTCTTGATTTCCTGTTCGCGGGCCCGCAGGTCGCTCTCGCGGACCTCGACGTCGGCCTGGGCGCGTTCGAGGGCCTCACGCGTGGTGAGTCCGGAGGCGGACAGTTCCTGCTGGCGCTTGAGGGCCTGGCGTGCCAGTTCGAGATTGGCGCGCGCACTCTGCAGTCCCACACGAGACTGTTCGAGGGCCGTGCGTGAACCTGCGACCGCGGCTTCGTCACGGCGGACCGCCGCTTCGGCCACCACGGCGTCGATCTGGAGGAGAAACTGCCCGGCCTTGACGCGGTCGCCTTCCTTGACGCCGAGGCGCGTCACGCGGCCCATCGACTGGGCACTGACGTTGACCACCTTCTGCGGCTCGATCTTGCCGGAGGCTGAGACCAGCGCCTCGAGGTCGCGTCGCTGGATGGTTTCAGCCGTGACCGTGGTGCCGGTCTGTCGACCCTTCGAAAAATATGCGGCGACCGCTCCGCCACTGGCCAGCAGCACGATGACCACCCAGAACCACTTGTTCCGCAGCACGCTAAGACCCTCCTCGCATCACCATCACCACCGCCAGAACGGCGGCCACTCCCACGTAGAGGGCCAGCATCGGCCCTGCATACTGTCGTGCCGGCCGACCGGTGGCGGCGCTCAGCCCGAAGGCGAGCAGCGCACCCCACCAGAGGGCCACCATGTCGATAGAGCCGAACAGGCGAGCCGGCAGGCTGCCGTCCTCGATGCCAGGCAGGACCGTCGCCAGATTGGTCATGTTAGTGACCGATTCGCGAAGGAACATGAGCGGTGTGATCACGGCCTGCTGGATGCCCAGGACCAGCGACGCCTGCACTGACACCGACAGGGCGGCGACCCACGGTAGCGTGGCCTGCTGGAACCGTGCGGTCTGCGCCAGTCCGACCGCCACCAGCAGGGTCACCAGCGGCAGCAGCAGCAGGCGGGTGCCGGTCAGATAGCTGGTAAAGGGGGGCGTCTGTTGCAGCGTGGCGTATTGGGCGTCCGACACGCTGCCCACGAAGGCTTCGGTGATGCGCACGTGCTCATCGACGAGGGCCTGTCGTCCCACGGGCGTCGACAGCAGCCAGGCGGCGGGAAGCAGCCACAGGGCCATCACGAACAGCCACGGCGTCGCGACTCTGGGGTGCGTCACGGCGGTGGCCATGGTGTGTCGGGGGCGGAAGAGCACGCCTGTCAGCAGGTGGAAGAGTGGCATAAGACCCTACGCCTGTAAGACGAAGCCAGCGCGTGACGGGTTCCGTGGCGGGAACACCGCACGAAGACCGCTGCCCTCCCCCTGAAGTTCGGTGGAGGTTGTGCCGAGACGACGACGCAGCATGGCAAAGGCGTCCAGTTCACCGATGCAGGCGAACCCACCGGAGGTGGCGGACAGCGGCGCGGCCGACCGTCTCGACATCACCTCGCACTCGACGGCAGTGACGGCTGTCGACCACATGCTCCAGCTGGCGCTGCGTCTCGGCGCAAGCGATGTGCACTGCGAGCCCGGCCCGGAGGGCCTGCGGGTGCGTTTCCGCATCGATGGCCGCCTGACCGCGGTGGGCACCCTGCCGCCAACCCTGCGCGACGGCGTTATCACGCGCCTCAAGGTGCTGGCACGACTCGACGTGGCAGAGCGGAGGCTGCCACAGGACGGTCGATTCACGGTGAGGCCTGACGGCAGTGGCGATGCCGCGTGTGACGTCCGCGCCTCGACGCTGCCCACGCTGCTTGGCGAGAAGGCCGTGCTTCGAGTGGTGGCTCGAACGTCACTGGTCCCCGATTTCGAGGCACTCGGATTCGATGCGGTCAGTGCCAGTGCATTCCGTCAGCATCTGCAGCGCCCGTGGGGGCTGGTGCTGGTCACCGGTCCCACGGGCAGTGGCAAGACCAGTACGCTGTACGCCGCCCTGCACCTACTGGCCACGCCAGACCGGCACATCATCACCGTGGAAGATCCCGTCGAGCGTTCCCTCGCGGGTGTCACGCAGGTGGCTGTGCGCGACTCAATCGGCCTGGGGTTTGCCTCGGTGCTGCGCGCCAGTCTCCGACAGGACCCCGACATCATGCTGGTGGGTGAAATCCGCGATGCGGAGACGGCAGCTGTCGCGATGCAGGCGGCCCTGACCGGGCACCTGGTGCTTGCCACCCTGCATACCACGGACGCCCCTGGTGCGCCGGCGCGGCTGCTGGACATGGGGGTGCCTCCTTTCCTCGTCGCCGGCTCGCTGTCTGTGGTGTGTGCCCAGCGGCTCGTGCGGCGCCGATGCCTGCAGTGCCCGCCGGGTCGCGACGTGCGGTGCGGGGCCTGTCGCAGCACGGGATACCGCGGCCGCACGGGGCTGTTCGAGGTGATGACGATGTCCGACGCCCTGCGCGCGCTGGTGATGCAGCGCGCCTCGGCTCAAGAGCTGCGGAGTCAGGCGCTCGCCGAGGGCATGGTCTCGCTGAGGCAGGCCGGCGTTCGGCGGGTCACCGACGGGGTGACGTCGATGGAAGAGGTGTGGCGGGAAACCGCCGATGACGGCGTGGTGCCCCATGCATGACCTGGTCGCGGCGGTCATGGCCGACGTTGTGGTGTCGGACGTGCACCTGCGGGTGGGCGAACCGATCTGGGTGCGTCGATGCGGTGTGATGCACGCGGTCGGGTCGGAGCGACTCGATGCGTCGGCACTCGATGCGGTGGCCGACTCCGTGCTCGATGCCTCGAGGAGGAGGCGCGTCGAGGCCGGGACCGACGTCGATGCGGCCTGGCCGATGCCGGGCAGCGACCGCTGGCGCGTGCATGCCTATCGCTCGGGCGGCCGACTGGCGCTGGCCCTGCGGCGCATCCCTTCGGTCGTGCCCACGCTGAGCGACCTCGGGCTTCCACAGAGCCTGGGTGACCTGGTGCAGCGGCCATCGGGGCTGGTGCTGGTAACCGGTCCCACTGGCAGCGGAAAGACGTCGACCATGGCCGCCCTGATCGACTGTCTCAACCGGCAACGCCCCTGTCATGTGCTGACCGTCGAAGACCCCGTCGAGTATGTGCACGCATCGCGTGTGGCCCTTGTGACACAACGGGAGCTCGACCGCGACATCGACACGATGGCCGGGGCGCTGCGGTCTGCCGTCCGCGCCGACCCTGACGTGGTGCTGGTCGGGGAACTGCGCGATGAGTCCACGGTCGATGCGGCGCTGCAACTGGCCGAGACCGGACACCTGACGTTGGCTACGCTGCACACGCGGTCGGCCGTGGCGACCCTCCACCGCGTGGTCGATCTGGTGGCGCCGTCGAGGCAGGGCCATGTGCGAACGCAGCTGGCGATGGTGCTGGCGGGTGTCGTAGCGCAGCGGCTGCTGCCGTCGGCCTCCGGTGAGGCACGCGTGGTCGCGGTCGAGGTGATGCGGGCGACGCCGCCCATCCGTCACTTGCTTCGGGACGGCAAGGTGCATCAGCTGCCAGCGGCGATACAAGCGGCGGGCCGTGAAGGCGGCAGCTGGTTGCTCAATCAGTCGCTGGCCTCACTGGTCGCCAGCGGTCGCGTGCGCGCCCGTGACGCGCTGGCGGCGACAGACGACGAAGACGATCTCAGGCAATGGATAGCCCGCGCCTCGCGGGCCACCTGCGGTGACAGGAGTTAAGAATGGCGGCACCGGGTCGGCTCGCGGGAGCGGAACAGGGGCGGGCGCTGCAGCAGTGTGCGCTGTTGCTCGAGGCGGGGCTGCCGCTGGTGTCGGCGCTCGATCTGAGGGCCTCGCTCGACGTCCGTCCGTCGACGCGCGAGCTGTGGCATCAGCTGGCGCGAGCGGTGGAAAGCGGTACACCGCTGTCGGCGGCGATGCGGCGTCTGGGCGACGCGGTGGATCCGTTCGTGGCGGGTATGGTCGACGCGGGAGAGCAGAGTGGCGAAATGCCCGCGATGCTCGAGCGCGCGGGTGCCACGCTGATCCAGCGCGCCGACACCGGTCAGGCGGTGCGGCGGGCCCTGTCGTATCCGATGACCGTGCTGAGCGTGGCCGCGCTGGTCATGCTGGGGCTGACGTGGCGCGTGGTGCCGCTGTTTGCGGAGCTGTTCAGCGGGCTGGGAGTGCCCCTGCCCTGGCCGACCCGTGCGCTGCTCGAGGCCAGTGCACTGCTCGGTCGGTGGGGCCTCATGGCCGTGCTAGGGTGTGCTGTGCTTGGCCTGTGGTGGTGGCAGTGGCGTCGGCAGGGGCGCGGCCGGCGTGCCTGGCGGGCGCTGCTGGGCCGGTTGCCGTTCTCGGGACGAGTGCTGCGCGGGGCGTCGGTGACCGGGGCCTGCCGCATGCTGGCGATGCTGTTGCGCGCTGGCCTCCCCCTGACCGACGCGCTGGCGACGACCGCGCTCTGCGCGGACGAGCCAGAGGCACGACTGGCCCTGCTGCGCATGAGACGGGCGGTGCTTCGTGGCGACGGGCTGCGTGCCGCGCTCGAGCGCGACCGCTGGTGGCCTCCCCTCGTGATTGAGTGTGCGTCGGTGGGGGAGACGACCGGTCGTCTCGACACCATGCTGCTCAATGCCGCCGAGACGTGCGAGCGCGAACTGAGGCACGACCTGGCCACGGCCCTGACCCTGATCGAACCGGCGGTCATGGTCCTGGTGGGCGGCGTAGTGGCGGCCATGGTGCTGTCGCTCTACCTACCCCTCTTCTCGCTGATGCAGACGCTGGGACGGTGACCAGCGCGCTCTGTCTGGGACGCGGCGGGATGTTCTACACTGCGGGTAGGAACGCAGGGTTTGCGGCCGGCAGACACTGGATGCCGGTGCAGCGTCTGCCAGCCCCGTGAGTTCATCAGAGGCGACGTGTGGGGAACGCGGTTTGCAGGGCATCTCCTGAGTGAGAGGTCGGGGGACACCGCCGTCGTTGGAAAGGTCACAGGAACGCTATGCACGCACGCAATCGTCAGGGGTTCACGCTCATCGAACTGCTCATTGTGGTGGCCATCATCGGCATCATTTCCGCGATCGCGGTGCCCGGGCTCATGGGCATGCGGCGGTCCGGCAATGAGACGTCGGCCGTCGGGTCGCTCAGGGCCATCTACAGCTCGCAGCAGGCCTTCGCGGCCACGTGCGGGAACGGCTTCTATGCGGCGAAGCTGACGGACCTGGCGTCGGCGCCCCCTAATGGGGGTGCGCCGTTCATCAGTCCCGACCTCGGGGCGGCGGACGAAGTGCAGAAGAGCGGCTACCTCATTTCTATCGCCGCTGGCAGTGACGGGGCCGCGGCCAGCCTTGATGCCTGCAACGGCATCGCGTCGGCCGACCTGACCAGCTCGTGGTATGCCAAGGCCGAACCGATTTCTCCGGGTTCGACGGGAACGCGCTACTTCTGGGTCGGCACCCTCGGCACCATTTTCGCGGACGCGGCAAAGGCGATTCCGTCGACGGTCGGCTCGGATCAGGCGCCCGGCGGCGCACCGATTCAGTAGGCCCGTCGGGGCGTATAATCGCGCACATGTCTGCCTGGTTTCTTGCGTTTGCGGGGCTGGGGCTGGCGGCAGCCTCCTGGTCTACCTGGGTGCACTACACACTGATTGCCGATCCGCTGTCGGTGCCGTCGTGCGACATCAATGCGGTGTTCAGCTGCAGTCAGGCCTACACCAGCGAATACGGGTCAGTTGGCGGGGTGTCGGTGGCGCTCATCGGCGCCCTGTTCTTCGCGTTTGTGCTTCTGCTGACCTTCCTTACGCAGCAGTCGAGGACCGCGCGCGCTAACCTGCCGCTGTATCTTTTTGCGGCATCGACGGTCGGCCTGGCCGTGGTGCTCTACCTCGGATACATCTCGTGGTTTGTCCTCGGCACCGTCTGCCTGTTGTGTGTCGGGTCATATGTCGCAGTGATCGGGTTGTTCCTCAGCTCGGGAGCCGCCGCGAAGGAGCCTATGTCGAGTCTGCCGTCCCGTCTGTCGCGAGACCTGTCCACCCTCTTCAGCACGCCGTCGGCGCTCGCGACCACCGTCGCCTTCGTCGTGGTAGCCGCCGCGGCGGTCACTATGTTCCCGCACCCCAGCGAGGCCGCCGCCACTGCGTCGGTCGACGGGCAGACCCTCGGTGGGGCGACCGGCCCGGCCATTCCTGCGGCGCAGCTGAAGGAATTCGAAGACTATCTGGCCGCACAGCCGCGCGAGACCATGAACATTCCGACCAACGGCGCCGCCGTGGTCGTGGTCAAGTTCAACGACTATCAGTGCCCGGCCTGTGGACAGACGCACCTGGCACTGAAGCCGGTCAAGGAGAAGTGGGTACGCGAGGGCAGTGGCCGGGTGCAGTTTGTCACGATGGACTTTGCCCTCGAGCGTGAGTGCAACGCCGGCATGCAGTCTGACGTGCATCTGGCGGCCTGTGATGCCGCGGTAGCCGTGCGCCTGGCCCGGGAGAAGGGGAAGGGCGATGCGCTGGAAGACTGGCTGTTCGCCAATCAGCCCATCATGACGCCGGCCTCCGTCCGCCAGGCGGCGGCTGATGTGGCTGGCGTGACCGACATGGATGCGCGCTATGCCGACGTGCTGACAAAGGTGAAGGCTGACACCACCATGGGCGTGCAGCTGAAGGTCGCCTCGACGCCCACGTTCTTCCTCAACGGCATCAGGCTGCCTGGGCTGCGCCCCGAGTTTTTCGATGCGGCGATCGCCTGGGAACTGAAGCGGATCAGCGGCGCCAAGTAATCGCGCATGCTTTGGGGCATTCCCGGCCTGCTCGTCGGGAGCTTTCTGAATGTGGTGATCCACCGGGTGCCGCTGGGAAGGTCCATCATCTGGCCCTCCTCGCGGTGCCCGCACTGCAGCGCCCCCATCGGTGGGGTCGATAACATTCCTCTCCTGTCATGGTGCTGGCTGCGCGGACGCTGCCGTCAGTGCCGCCAGCCGATCAGCTGGCGCTACCCCGCGGTTGAGGCCGGGACGGCCCTCGTGTTCATCGAGGTGGCCCGGTCGGCTCCCGATGCCTTCACGCTTGTGCACCATCTCGTCTACGCCTCGGTGCTGATCGCCCTGCTCGCAATCGATTTCGAGCACTACATCCTTCCGGACGAACTCACGCTGGGCGGACTTGTGGCAGGACTCGCTGGTGCGGCGCTGACGGCACCCTCGCTCCGCGTGCGTCTCATCGGTGCTGCCCTGGGGGCGGCCGTGCCGATGGGCATTGCCCTCGCGTATCGCCGGTGGCGGGGGCAGGAGGGGCTGGGCATGGGCGATGTGAAGATGCTAGCGATGATGGGCGCCGCAACAGGCTGGGCCCACATGCTGCTGTCACTCATGCTCGCCACGTTCGCCGGAGCGCTCGTCGGCATGCTACTGCTGGCGTTTGACGGACGGTCGCTGCAGCGTCCCTTGCCATTCGGCACGTTCCTGTCGATGGCCGGCCTGGTCGCACTGGTGCGCGGCGATGCCATCATTCGCTGGTATCTGGGCCTGATGCTGTAGCGGCGTCGTGCGCACTTCCTGCGCGCTCGGCCCCGGCTCCGAATTTCAGTTGTGTCGCTGGTGCCACCGACCCGGATGGTGCCGCACGTCTGCGTCAGGGGAGTGGGGTACCCTCCCTGTGTTGGCAGGTGCCTTGCTCGTCGGAGGGCCATGCATGTCGTGCGCTCGTCGGGCTTCACGCTGGTTGAGGTGTTGGTTGCATCTGCGGTGGCAGCGGTCATGATGGCCGGCGTTCTCACTGCGGCTGGCTCGGTCACTCTGCACCTGCGTCAGTCCGAGCAGACATGGAAGGCTGCCGATGCAGTGTCGCAGGCGCTGGACCAGTGGCGCACGCTCAATGCGACAGGCGCGCGCGACCGCGACGGCTGGCGTCTTGCCGTCGACGAGTCTGGGGCGCTGACCGAGGTGCGGGCAGGCGCGGTTCCCGTGTTCACGGTGGTGGTTCGTGCCACGGTGCCTTCGGGCTGGCCGTCAGGCGCGGTGCGAGTCGAGGCATGTGCCTATCGAGGTACTGCGGACGCGACTCAGCAGGCGCACGTGTGCCTGCTGAGCGGCGTGCGTGGGGGGCTGTGAACGCGCGGGGGATGACCGTGCTCGAGTTGGTGCTTGCCCTGGTACCTGGGCTGATCGTCGTCGGCACGGTGTTCCTGCTGGTGCCGCACGTACGCCAGTTTAGCCAGGACACGCCGCGCCGGGTGGAAGCCCAGCAACGGCTGTGGTGGGCGGCTGAGCGTCTGGTGGCAGCGATTCGGGCCACTCAAGGCCCGTTGCCCATGGCCGACGGGTTGTACCGGCTGTCACGGGCGGCACCAGTCATTCGTCTGGTGTCGACCGCCGAGACTATCGATGGCATCGAGCTGATGATGCCCACCGGGACAGGGGTGGCCCGGTTGCGGGCGTCAATGTCCGGCGCCGGCGGTGACCTGTCTCTCGATGCGTCACCCTGCGCGGCGCTCGGCACCGTCTGCGGATTCTCGGCGAATGATGTGGCCGTCGTGGTCGACGGTGTCGGCCACGCCGAGGTATTCGATGTCACACTCGCCACAAAGGCCGGTGCATCCCTTCGCCCTCGTGTCCCGCTGCACTACGCGTATCAGACAGGAGCGTGGGTGGTGGCCGTGCGGGTCGAGCGGTGGACCGCCGAACGCGACCCTGCAGGCGGCTGGATGCTGAGACGCCGCACAGGAGCAGGTGCTGTGGAGACGATGGCCGATCGGCTGCGCGAGGTCCGCATCACGGCGTGGGGTGAATCGATGGCCCCGACGGCCCGATGGGTCACCCCCATGCGCGCGGTGGTGTCCTACGGGCTGCCGCTGCCCGACGCGCAGCTGCTCGCAGGGCTCGACGCCGAGACACCGTGCGGCTGGCACTGGAGCGGTACAGGGTGGCTGTCGCAACTACACACGTGGGGTGCGACGGCGGTCGCACCGTTCCCGCTTGCGCGGATGAGCGATGGGCCGTGGTGCGGGGGCATTGGAAGCCCGTCCGCCTTTGATGCGGACCTGATGCGTCTTGCCCGGATTGACGTGCACCTGGAAGCTGCGATCGACGGAGTTGGTAGTCAGACGGTCACGGTCGACCGAACGGTCGGGTGGCGGCCATGAGGCGCCGGTCAGAGGGGCGCGCGTCCGAGTCGGGGATGGTGCTGGTGGTGGTGACTGTTGTGGCGGGCCTGTTGCTGCTGTCGGGCCTTGGGCTGGTCGCCCTCGCCGGACGCGACATGCTGACCATGCGGCATCGTGTCGAGCGGCAGCACCTGAGGCATCTGGCCTATGGTGCCCTGCATGTGGCCGCTACGGCGCTGGCTACCTCGTCGTTTCACGAGGTGCTGCGAGGGAACATCAGAACGGCAGCCGGTGATCCGGCGTCGGTCGCGTCCTACGCGCTGACTCTGGACATCATCGTCGACGTTCGCAGCGAAACCGCATGGCTGACGTGCGGGCGCCGTACTTCCTGCACCGACACAGACCGGCGTCGCACCACAATGACCCGACCGTGGGGACCGCGCAATCCCCAGTGGGTGGTCGTGATGCAGGGGCCGTCCTCGCGCTGGTGGCCTGGCGCGTGGCACCGGGGCAGTGTCGTGGTGGTCTGGGCAGGTGACGATGCGCGTGAGATCGATGGCGACCCCGCGCATGATGACGAAGCCGGACCGGCAACAGGTCAGGGGATTGTTCGTCTGTACGCCGTGGCCTATGGAGTGTCTGGAGGGCGTCAGGCGGTGGAGGCTGAGCTGATTCGATACTGCGAGGCGACCGTCGCACACTGTCAGACAGGGTGCGAGCTATCTGGAGTGCGAGAGGTGAACAGTGAGCTCTAGTGGCTGTCGTCCAGCGTCATCGCCAGTGCTCGTGTGGGGGCTGGTAGGGTGCTTTGGGATGGTGGGGCCTCAACAGGCACAGCTCACCGATGCGTCACGACGGGAGGCTGAGCGCCGTGCGACGGTGCCGCGCGCCGAACGCGTGCTGACGAATGCCGACCTGGATCGCGGTCGCCCGTCGCCGTCGGTGACCCTCGAGTCGGCTGGAGAATCGAAGGAGCCGAGCCCCGGTCCTGGCGACATGCACGACGCGCCTCGAACCAGGGCAACCGCCCCCTCTGCAATCGCGACGCTCGACCAGACGCCGCGAGGATTGGAGGAAGCGCAGACCGCAGGGCTCAACGCGGTCGGTCGCGCTACCGCTGGGAATGTCGAGCCGTCCGTCAGAGATGAGGCCTGGTGGCGACAGCGCGCCGAGGCATTGTCGGCACGAAGGCGCCGGCTTGGCGAGCAGCAACGGGCGATGCAGAACCGTATCGACATGCTGGCGGCCGACATTGCGGAACGCGACGATCCGTTTCAGCGCGCCGCGCTTGAGGGCGACCGTGGCCGTGCCCTCGAGGAACTTGACGCGCTGGGCCGTGACGCGGCCGATCTCGAGCGGATGGCGATGGCGTTTGAAGAATCCGCCCGACGCCAGGCCGTGCCCGCTGTGTGGATTCGCGTCGAACCCGACTAGGGCTGCAGGCCCAGCGCCCGCAACGCCGTGACGAGCTCGCGAGTGGTCACATCGGTCAGCTCGTGCGTGTGGCCGAGCACCGTCACCGCGACAAAGTGCAGACGACCCGCAAGGACCTTCTTGTCGTGTGCTGCGCCCCGCGCCACCTCGCGTGCTGACAAATCGCGAATCGACGGCAACGGCCCCAGATGTTCGATGGCGGCCCGAATTGCGGTGGCGGTACCTGGTTGGGTGACCCCTCGGCGTTCACCCAGGGCGACGGCGGCCAGCATGCCATAGCCGACGGCCTCGCCATGGAGCAGTCTCCGGTAAGCCGTGGCTGATTCGAGGGCATGTCCGAGGGTATGCCCGAAATTCAGCACACGTCTGGGACCGGCTTCCCGTTCGTCACCGGAGACGATGGCAGCCTTGATGCGGCATGACTCCGCCACCACAGCGTCGAGAAGCTCCGGGGTATCGGCAAAGGCAGAGCCAGCCCCCTGCGCGACGTGCTCGAGCAGGGACGGCGTTGCGATGGCGCCGTATTTGATGACCTCATACAGCCCGGCCCTGAACTGACGGCGCGGCAACGTGTCGAGCAGCAGGGGGTCAGCCACGACCAGCCGCGGGGCATGGAACGCGCCGATGAGGTTCTTTCCGAGGGGATGGTTCACGCCCGTTTTTCCGCCCACGGCACTGTCGACCTGGGCCATGAGCGTGGTGGGGACGTGCGCCACGCGCACACCGCGCAGATAGGTGGCCGCCGCAAATCCGGCCATGTCGCCGAGCACGCCTCCGCCAACGGCCACGATGACTGACGAGCGGTCCGCGTGTGATTCGACGAGGGCGTTGTGAATGCGACCGACGGTCTGCATGGTCTTCGAGCGCTCGCCGTCGGGGACGAGCATGGGTTCGGCCATGCGTCCCTTCAGCGCACGCGCGATACGTCTTCCCTGCGCCGACCACACGGTCGGGCTCGACACCACGGTGACGCGTCCCGTGAGACCGGCGGCGTCCAGCCAGCGTGTTAGGGCTGCTGAGACACCATGCCCCACGACCACGGGATAGGGGCCGCCGCCAGCCTGCACGTCCATACGAGTGAACGAACTCATGACGGCCGGTAGAATACCATCCGACTCAGCCCTACCCCCGGGCGGGGTACACTGGCGTGCTGACACCGCGCGATGCGGGACGAAACGGAGCATATGAGCAACAGCCAAGGCAAGGGCGGCGAGGCGTTCGTCAAGGAGATTACGCCTCAGAGTGAGGACTTTTCCCGCTGGTATCTCGATGTCGTGCGGAAAGCCGAGCTGGCAGACTATTCGCCGGTCAAGGGCTGCATGGTGATCCGGCCCTACGGGTACGCTATCTGGGAGCAGATCCAGCGGCAGCTCGACGACCGATTCAAGGCCACCGGGCATGTGAATGCCTATTTTCCGCTGTTCATTCCCGAGAGTCTCCTGCTGAAGGAAGCCGAGCATGTCGAGGGGTTTGCGCCGCAGGTCGCTTGGGTGACCAAGGGTGGCATCGAAGACCTCGAGGAGAAACTGATTGTCCGGCCCACGTCCGAGACCATCATCGGCGTGATGTATCAGCGCTGGATTCAGTCGTGGCGCGATCTGCCCGTACTCATCAATCAGTGGGCGAATGTGGTGCGCTGGGAGAAGGTGACGCGTCCGTTCCTGCGGACGACCGAGTTCCTCTGGCAGGAAGGGCACACGGCCCATGAGACCGCCGAGGAGGCGCAGGACGAGACGCTGAAGATTCTGGCGCTCTACAAGGAGTTTGCTGAGTCGGTGCTGGCCATGCCGGTGGTCGACGGGCAGAAAAGCGAGAGCGAGAAGTTCGCCGGGGCGTCGCGCACTTATTCCATCGAAGCGCTGATGGGTGATGGCCGTGCGCTGCAGGCGGGCACCTCACACAACCTCGGGCAGAACTTCGCAAAGGCCTTCGAGATTCAGTTTCAGGGCCGTGACAAGACCGTGCAGCACGCATGGACGACATCGTGGGGCGTGTCCACGCGCCTGATTGGTGGCGTCATCATGACCCACGGTGACGACAGCGGTCTGATTTTGCCTCCGCGCGTAGCGCCCTGGCAGGTGGTGATTGTGCCGATTCCCAAGGGCAACTGGAAGGAGACTGTGCTGCCGACCTGCGAGGCGATCAGCGCGCAGCTCAGGACCGTCGGCATCCGCGTCAAGCTGGATGCGGATGACAGCAACACGCCGGGGTGGAAGTTCTCGGAATACGAAATGCGTGGGGTGCCGCTGCGACTGGAAATCGGTCCGAAGGACATCGAAAAATCAACGGTGTTCGCGGCGCGTCGCGATACGAGGGTCAAGCAGGCGCTACCGATGGAAGGGCTGGCCGCCACGGTTCAGGCCCTGCTCGATGAGATTCAGGTGGCGCTGCTCGAACGCGCGCGTGCGTTCCGCGAGAGCCACACCTCGGCGACCACGAGCTACGACGAGTTCAAGGCGGTGATGGAGGGGCGCCCCGGGTTCGTGCAGGCCCCCTGGTGCGGTCGCGCATCATGCGAGGCCGAGGTCAAGACGGAGACGCAGGCCACGATTCGGAACATTCCGTTCGGGTTCGAGCAGCCACCGGGCGTTGGCTGTGTCCGTTGCGGCACGCCGGCGACGGTCACGGCGTGGTTTGCCAAGGCGTACTGATATCGCGAACCAGGGCGACTGAAGCGGGACGCATCACGACAACGGGCCCGGTCATCATCCGATGACCGGGCCCGTGTCATTTCCGAGGGGTGCGGGACTGTCTTACTGCACCCGGACCGTCATGGCTGCGCGGCGGTTGAGGCGGCGCGTTTCTTCACGTCCGTTGTCGTGCTTGGGCCGCTCCTCACCGTAGCTGATGGTCTGCAGTCGGTCGGCGCTGACGCCGCGGTTGGTCAGATACTCGCGTACCGCCGTGGCACGGCGCTCGCCGAGCGCCAGGTTGTATTCGGTGGTGCCGATGTTGCAGGTGTGGCCCTCGACCATGATGCGCAGCGACGTATCTTCGGCGAGGGCCTTAATGGCCTCGTCAAGCACGCGTGTCGCTTCGACGCGCAGCGAGTAGCGGTCGAAGTCGAAGTGCACATCTTCGAAGGTGTATTCCTTCTTGGGCAGGGCCGTGACCTGAATCGTCACCGACGCCGTAGCGTTGCCGCCCTTGCCGTCGCTGACCGTCACCGTCACCGGTAGCGAGCCGGGTTGCCCAGGCGCGGTGAACCCGGTCTGGCGGTCTGACGCATTGGCCAGAGCACCGGTCGGAGCCGACCACTTGTAAGTGAGCGTGTCGCCATCGGGGTCGGAGCCATCAGCCATCAGCAACACGCGCCCGCCTACCAGCACCGAGCACGGGTTGCACTTGGCGGTGACCGTTGGCGGACGGTTGACGGGTGGAGCCGGCGGCGGGGGCGGGGGAGGGGGCGGGGGCGGCGCCACGTACACGTTCACGCCTGGGTGGTAGCCCAGTCTCACCTGAAGGCCGATTTTGTCGCCGAAGTTGCTGTCGTAGCCGTTCACGCTGCCGCGCTGCGTTGTCGTAATGGCATAGCTGAGGCCCGTCCCGAAGTAGAACCCGTTCGAGGCGGTGTACTGCGAGCCGATGAACACGTCAAACGGCTGCTTGACGTTCCACGATGCTGCCGGACCTCCGTAGCTCGAGACGAAGGCACCGCGGTAGTTGATGGCGTTATTGAAGTAGAACTCGCCGTTGGCCTCCGTGAACAGCTTGAGCTGCCCGCGGCTGGGCCAGCCGAGGCCGACGCCGTAGCGGAGGCTGTGACTGAGGTCGTAGTCGGCAGGGGAGGTGCGGAAGCGCACGCCGGTATAGCCTGCCAGTTCGGCGCGGCCCATCTCACGGCTCAGAACGGCATCCACCATGTAGTCGGGGCGACCCGTCCCGAGGCCCAGGTCGCGGCTGGCCGAGGGCACCTTCACCGAGCCGCGCAGCGCGACCGCGACGCCGCCGGCAGCCGTGGCCTGCGTCCGCAGATTGAGCTTGCCTCCGACCGTGACGTCCCCGAATCCCTGCTCCCACCCGCTGCGGATGGGATAGTCCATGGGCTGGTTCCCGCTGAGAATCGGGCGGCGGTCGGCGTCGATGCGGCGGAAGGCGGCAACCGCCCCGAACATTTCGAGGCGATCGGTTACGCCAAACGCAAAGCTGCCTGAAAAGTCAGCGATGTCTGTGAAGCCTTCCGAACGGTCGAAGTTGATGCGCCCGGCAGAGCCGGCGACCTTGCCCTTCGGGAGCGTTTCGCCGGTGGGCACAAACCACAGGCCTGTATCGCCCATCACGGTGCTGGTGGCCGGACGGGTCTGCCCGGAGGACTGCGCCCACGCCGGCACCACTGTCAGCAGCGACAGCACGGCTCCGGCCACGATTCGGCTGTAGATCTTCATAGCAATTATGATATTCGCGCCTCCGAGCGCAAGTCAACGCAACGCTGCGTGTTCAGTCCGTGACGCTGCCGTCGTCACGTTCGCGTTTACCGAATAGCCACGCCACCAGCACGCCGATCATGTAGAGCACCATCATCGGGACGGCCACAAGTGCCTGATTGACCGGGCTGCCATCGGGGGTGATGACCGCGGCGACGATGAAGATGCCGAGCACCGCGTATTTGATGTTCCTCAGAAGGAACCTGGCGGTGACCAGTCCCAGGCGGGCGAGCACGAACATCAGCATGGGCATCTGGAACACCAGACCCATGCCGAGCAGGAGTTTGACATACAGGCCGAACACAGGATCGACCCGGGGCGTGAAAATCATGTACTCGTTGCTGAAGCCTGCGAAGAAGCGCCAAGCTGCGGGGAACAATATGTGGTGTCCGAACGCTGCCCCCGCGACAAACAGGGCCGACGAGACCAGCACGAAGGGAATCGCCAGGCGCTTTTCCTTGACGTAGAGCCCTGGCGCGATGAACAGCCACACCTGCAGCATGATGTAGGGAGATGCCAGCAGGACGCCGGCCAGCGCCGAGATCTTCACCCAAAGGAAAAATCCTTCGCCCGGTTCGGTGTAGATGAACTTGCGCTCGGGCAGGTCGGCGGTCAGCCGTTCGTAGACGAAGGCCTGGATGCGGGTACTGAAGATGCTGGCCACCACGAAGCCCGAGAGCAGCGCAATGACCGCGTGGCTGATGCGCTTGCGCAGTTCGTCGAGGTGCTCGAGAAACGTCATCCGTCCGTCGAGCGGGTCGTCGTCCGCGGGGCCGTCAGGGCCGTCGGTGTCGAGGGTCGGGTCGTCGGGAAGCGGAGTCGGGACGTCCCGGGATGGGAGCGGGGCCAGCGCCATACGGCGGAACTACCGCGGCACCGTGTCGCCTGGGGCCGTCGATTCAGTCGCGGGTGCAGGGGGGGGCGGGTCGGCGACCGGGGCGGCGGCCACCTTCTGCTGTTCTTCCACCCGGATTTCCTGTTCGAGCGTGTGCTGCAGCTCGTTCGAGGCCTTCTTGAATTCGTTGATGCTCTTGCCGAGCGACTTACCCAGCTCGGGCAGCTTGCGCGGCCCGAAGACGATCAGGGCAATCACGAAGATGATGACCAGTTCGGTGACGCCGATGGAACCAAACATGAGAGCTACTCCAGAACTAGGTGAGTGAACGCCGCGCCCGCCGACGACCTTGTCCCTTCGGGAGTATACCCCAGCTGCCCGGAACTCCTTGCCGGGGGGCGGGTTATTCGCTAGCATCGCCGTATGCGTGTGCAGCCGGGTCTTGCCGTGATGCTGTCTCTCGCCGCGTCCGCGGTGGTGGGGGGATGGCTGGGTCCCCGTGTCGCGACGGCACAGGATCCCGTGGCCGACCGATACCGCGTCTACACCGCCGCGCTGGCCGCCATCGAACGGCAGTATGTCGAGCCGGTTGAGTCCGATGAGCTGGTCTACGGCTCGATCAACGGGATGCTGCAGACGCTCGATCCGCATTCAAATTTCATGGACCCGCGCAGCTACAAGCAGATGCGCGAACGGCAGGAAGGCCGCTATTTCGGCCTCGGCATCACCATCCAGGCCGTGCCGGACGGCATCACGGCCGTCCGGGTGTTCGAAGGGTCGCCGGCGTATGCCAAGGGGATCCGTCGCGGCGACGTGATTGCCGAGATCGAGGGCCAGTCGACCAAGGGCTGGACATCCGATGATGCCGTGGGAAAACTGCGCGGGCCCAAGGGCACATTCGTGAACATCGGCATCAGGCGCAAGGGGCTTGACGCGCTGATACCCATGGCCGTCATGCGCGATCAGGTCAGCATCCCCAGTCTGTCAGCGGTCTTCATGATTGACGACCAGACCGGCTATGTCGGCATCACCGATTTCGCCGAACGTACCGACGAGGATCTGGGGTCGGCTCTCGAGTCGCTGACCCGTAAGGGCATGAAGCGGCTGGTGCTCGACCTGCGCGGCAACCCCGGCGGCCAGCTCGATCAGGCCATCCGTATCTCGAACCGGTTCCTGCCGAAGGGGTCGATGGTGGTGTATACCCGGGGCCGCGTGGCCAATTCCGACGAGGACTACCGCGCCACCGACGAGCCTGGCTACGCGACGCTGCCGATGATCACGCTGGTCAACCGGTCGAGTGCGAGCGCATCCGAGATTGTCTCGGGCGCCCTGCAGGATCATGACCGAGCCCTGGTCATCGGCGAGACGACGTTCGGCAAGGCCCTCGTGCAGTCGGTTTTCCGCGTCAGTGGTGGCGCAGGCCTCGCCCTGACGACGGCCCGTTACTACACGCCCAGCGGCCGCCTCATCCAGCGCCCCTGGGATGGCACGTTCGACGAGTACCTGACCTACACCATGAAGAACCAGTCCGAGCGGGCCAAGTCGGCCGACCAGCTCAAGTACACCGCGAGTGGCCGCAAGGTGTATTCTGGTGGCGGCGTCGATCCCGACGAACGCTTTGAAGGCCCGACCGAGGGCTTCAATCCAACGCGCTTCGGGCGGTCGCTGTTCAACCGGGGGTTGTTTGCGTCCTTCGCCGAACCATATTTCTACGACAACGACACCAGGCCAGGCAGCAAATCGTCGTCGTTCAGGTACGTGAAACGCGGCTTTGACGTCGATGAGGCGATGGTGGCGGCGTTCAGGGCCTTCGTGGTCAGCCGCAACACCGTGATTGACGAAGAGGCCTGGTCGAAGGACCTCCCGTTCATCCGCACGATGATCCGCTTCGAAATTGACCAGGCGGTGTTCGATATCGCCACGGCGCGCCAGCGCCTGATTCAGGCCGACCCCCAGGCAGGCTATGCCCTCAGCCGATTCGGTGAAGCCGAACGGCTGCTGGCGCAGACGAAGAGCCGCAGCGGGCGCATCGGTCACTAGCTTCCGACATTTTTCCCGGTCCCGGTTCCGCATGCGTCTTGAACGTCTCGAGATCTCTGGTTTCAAATCGTTTTCCGATCGAGCAGAACTGTCCTTCGATCAGGGGGTCACGGCCATCGTGGGTCCGAACGGCTGCGGCAAGAGCAATGTCGCCGATGCCCTGACGTGGGTGCTGGGCGAGCAGAGCGCCAAGAGCCTACGCGGCGAGACCATGGAAGACGTCATCTTCAACGGCTCCGATGCGCGCAAGCCCACCGGCGCCGCCGAGGTGCGCCTGCGCCTGACCGGTGTCGTGGTGCCGCCGTCCCTCGACAAGGAACTCGGCTACGAGCCGTACCTGTCGACGGCCCCCGGAGGAGCCAACGGCATGACGCTGGCACCGGAGATGACACGTGACGTCGAGGTGACGCGCCGCCTGTTCCGTTCAGGCGAAAGCGAATACCTCATTGACGGACAGCAGTGCCGGCTCAGGGACATCCACGAACTGCTGATGGATACGGGCCTCGGCGCCAAGGCCTACGCCATCATCGAGCAGGGCAAAATCGGCATGATCCTGAGCTCGCGGCCGACGGATCGGCGGCAGCTCATTGAAGAAGCGGCAGGGATCACGAAGTACAAGGCCCGGCGTCGTGCGGCCGAGCTCAAACTTGATGCGGCCCAACAGAACCTCACCCGCCTCGACGACATCGTCTACGAAGTGGACAAGCAGAAAGGGGCCCTGAAGCGCCAGGCGGCCCGCGCCCGTCGCTACACCCGGCTGCGTGACGAGATGCGTCGGTGGGAGAAGGTGCTGTTCGCCCGCCGTTCGCGCTCGCTGTCGGAGGCCATTGAGGCCGCGCGCGCACGACTGTTGGACGTGCGCGAACAGGAGGCCGCCGCCGCCGCCCGCCTCGCCGAGGTTGACGCCACGCTGGCCGCACTGCGCATCGCGCAGGCCGAGGCTGACGGTGTGGCCGGGCGCCTGCGTGACGTGGCGCATAACCAGGAACTCGACATCAACCGGCGCCAGCAACAGATTGCCCTCGACCGCCAGCAGGCCACGATGCTCCAGGGGCGTGCGGACGAGCTGGAGGCCGAGCGGCAGCAACTGGAAGCCCGCCGCGAGCCAGAGCGCCTGGCACTGGACGAGCGCCGGCGTGCCGTCGACCAGGCGGCACTCCGCCGTCGCGATGCCGCCGCCACCGCACAGGAGGCAGCGGAGGCCCACGCCCGAGCACAGCAGTCGATTGAGGCGGCCGAGCAGGACGTGGAACGCGCCCGCGCCGAGGTGTATGCCGTCGTCAACACCGTGACCGCCCTGACGGCCACGGTGCAGTCGGCTACCGCCCAGCGAGAGCGTGCCGTCGCCGAAGACCAGCGCCTGACCCTTGAGCAGGGTGAACTGACGGCGGAATTCGACCGTGCGCAGTCAGACCGTGCCACGGCGCGCGAGCAGCTGACGCGAGCGCAGGACGCCCTCGACGCGGCGCGACTGGAATGCACGCGGTGTGAGGAAATCCTCGCCCAGACCCGCATGGCATTCGAGCAGCACACCCGTGACGTGCGCGCCGGTGAGCAGCAGTTGGCCGGGCTCTCGGCCCGCCTGCGGTCGCTCGAGGAACTGGACGCGCATCGTGCAGGCTTCGGTGATGCCGCGCGGCTCGTGCTCTCATCCGCAGCCGAGGGCATCGGCGCCCGCGGCGCGCTGGCAGACTTTGTCGAGGTGGACTCGCGCTATGAGCGCGCCGTCGAGGCCTGCCTCGGCGACCTGCTGCAGTATGTGGTGGTTGATACGCTCGCCCAGGTGACTGCCGGCCTGCAGCTGGTGCGCACCGAAGACGCCGGGCGATGCGGCTTCATCGTGGCTGGTGATGACGATGCCGCGACCAGTGCGGCGTCATCCCCTGTGCTTCCCGCCGGAGTGGTGCGGCTCAGCGAGGTGGTACGGATTCACGGTGCGTTTGTGGCGACGATTCGACGCGTGCTTGGCGACGTGTGTGTTGCCGACACCTTTGAGGCGGCGGCTGCCGCGGCTCGCGCTCTCGGTACTACCGTGGCCACGCTCGACGGTGACGTCTTCCGGGGGTGCTACCAGGTCAGCGGCGGAGCCAAGGCCGAGTCGCGTGGCATCCTCGCAACCAAGCGCGAAATCAAGGAGCTGCGCGAACGAATCGCCGAGGAGCGTGCCGTACTGGCGCGGCTGGCCGACGAGTCAGTGCACTTCGAACAGGTCATGGCCGAAGCCACGGCTGGCGTCCAGCGACTCGGCGCAGAGATGCACCGGCAGGAAAAAGCCATGGTCGCCGCCGAGGGGCAGGAGAGCCGGGCGGCTCAGGACGGCCTGCGCGTGTCACAGCGCCGGGAACTTGTCGACGGAGACATCCGGCGTCTGCGCGACGAAATCGCGGCGCTCGATCTGCGTCAGGCAGAGGCCCGCGCGTCGGTCACCAGGCTCGACGCCGACAAGCGCGTCGCCGACGAGCTCTTCAGCGAGCAGGTGCTGCGCCTGACCGGAGCGCGCGAGCGGGCAGAGCAGTGCAGCCAGCGCGTGGCCGAGGTGCGTGCAGACCTAGCGGCGGTGACTGAGCGGGTGTCGGCACTCGAACAGGAAGTGGTCCGCATGGAGATGGCGGCGGCCGAGCTCGAGCGACGCCTGGCCGCCTGTCAGCGCGACATCGCGCTCATGGGCGAGCAGCGCGAGCGCCTGGTCGACGGCGTCGGCGACCACGAGCGGCAGCTCGATGAGGATGTGCGCCTGCTTGACTCGCTGCGCGAACAGGTGCGTGAGGCTGACGACAGGGCAGGTGAACTGCGCACGTCGGTCGAGATGCAGGACCAGATCATTCGTGATGCCCGCCGGGCCCTCGATGCCATACGCGCCCTGGCGTCAGAGCTCGAAGTCAGCCGTGCCACGTCCGAGGCCGAGCTCACACATCTGGCGCAGCAGGTCTACGATGCAGTCGGTGTCACCCTGCAGGAAGTGCGGCAGGACGTCGACGCGATGGAAGCCGCCGGCATCGTCGAGCCGGATGTGCGGGTCATTCGTGCCGCAGAGGCCGCCGACCCGGACGAAGACGAAACCCAGGCTGAGGCCGACCCCGGGGACGCCTCCGTTCCCGAACGGATGACGGCGGAAGAAGCCATTGCCGAATTGCGCGGGAAGATCGACCGCATCGGGCCTGTCAACATGATGGCCATTGAACAGCATGCCGACCTAGAACAGCGACATGTGTTCCTGACCACGCAGCGGCAGGACCTGCTGGATTCGATTGCCCAGACCAACGAGGCCATCCGACGCATCGACGAAACCACCCACGCCAGATTCCGCGATGCGTTCACGGCGATCAATCTCAATTTTCAGGACACGTTCTCGACCCTGTTTGGTGGCGGTAAGGCTGGCATCAGCCTGATCGATGACACCGACCCGCTCGAAAGCGGCATCGACATTGTGGCGTCACCTCCGGGTAAGCGTCTGCAGAGCGTGATGCTGCTGTC
The DNA here is from genome assembly GCA_016871195.1 of Acidobacteriota bacterium. Taxonomy (GTDB): domain Bacteria; phylum Acidobacteriota; class Vicinamibacteria; order Vicinamibacterales; family UBA2999; genus VFZN01. The sequence continues at coordinate 81,501 of VFZN01000006.1, forward strand.
GGGCGGCGAGAAAGCGCTGACGGCCATTGCGCTGATGTTCGCGATTTTCCGGTACAAGCCGAGCCCCTTCTGCCTGCTCGACGAAATCGATGCGCCGCTGGACGACGCCAACATCGGCCGGTTTGTCGAGCTGCTGCGGGGCATGCTGGACCGGACGCAGTTCATCATCATCACGCATAGCCGCAAGACCATGGAAATTGCCAACCGCCTGTACGGCATCACCATGGAAGAACCCGGGGTCTCAAAACTGATTTCCATCCAGCTGCACTGAACCGGGCCATGGAGGCCCTCGTCTAAACGGCTCAGAGGTGCTGCACATGAAGGCCATGACTGGCGTTCGACCGGTGGGACTGGTGCTGATTGGGCTGACCGTGGTGGGCTGCGACATTCGAACCGACACTGGTGGCGAGTGGGCCATGACCATCGCCAACCGGGAAGCCCAGGATGTCTGGACGCGGAGCGTTCCCCTGCTACCAGGTGGGCGCCTGATCCTCGAGAACGTCAACGGGGCAGTGGCGGTCGAGGCCACGACGGGGACCGCGCTCGAGATGACGGCCCGCCGCGTCGCCAAGAGCAGCTCTGAGGCCAGCGCGCGCGAACAACTGGACCGGGTGACGATCACCGAGGCGGCCTCGGCGACCGAGGTGCGCGTCGTCGTCCAATACCCCAGATTCAACGGACTCAACACTGTCGAAGTCGAATGGGAGGTCAAGGTCCCCTCCGGCGTCGCTGTCGATATCACCAACACCAACGGGTCGCTGCGTCTCACAGGGCTCGATGCCCCCGTGTCGGGACGCACGTCCAACGGCCGCATCCAGGCCGAGGCCCTGACCAGCCCGTCCGTCGATGTGGAGACGACGAATGGCCGCGTGTTCATCGACTATGCGCGTCCGCTCGTCGACACCGACCAGGTGATGATCAACTCGACCAATGGCGGCGTGACCCTGACCGTTCCGGAGGCCAGTCGCCTGTCGCTCTCGGCCGATCTCACTAACGGCGAATTCGATGTCGCAGACCTGCCGGTCCAGCGTGCCGGCACCTCGTCGCGGCAGCACTTCGAGGGCACCCTCAACGGCGGCGGTGCCAGGGTTGGCATGTCGACTACAAACGGCAGTGTGCACCTGTCGAAACAGAAGTCCTGACGGACTACAGTGAGCGGCGGCCTGTTGGTGCCGTCCCGTGAACGTCGATAAATCCACACGCTATCGTCTGCGCCGCCTTCGGGCCGATGTCGCGGAAGCTGTGCTGGTCCTGACCGGGCTAGGCCTCTGGGCGATGGGGGCCTGGGGCCTTGCGCCCGCCGTGCGGGGAGTCGTCTCCGAGTCGCACCAGTTCGACTCATGGTGGCGACTGTTCGGGTCATCGGTCGCGGGCCTGTTGGTCATGGGACTTCTGTCGCTGCCCGCCCGCGTCTATCGGGATGTTTTTCTGGAACGCCGCTACTTTCCCCACGCACGGGGGGGGCAGCCCTGGGGGCGCCGTGCGCTGGGGGCCGTGCTGGTGACCGCCGCGGGCGGAGGGCTTCTGCTGGGTAGCATCGTGTGGCTCTGGCAGCGACTGCCGGATGGTTGGTGGCTCGTGGCAGGGGGCTTGCTGATCTGCCTGCAGTTGGCGTGGGCAGTGGCCGTGCCGGCGTTCGTCCTTCCCCGACTCGCCGCGGTCGAGCCGCTGTCGAGTGCGTCGCTCACCACGCGCCTGTCGGCGCTGGTGGCGCGCACGGGAGGGCACGCGCCGCGCATCCTGCGCTGGACCGTCGACGGGCAGCCCGGTCGGGCCCAGGCGGCGCTGGCGGGCCTCGGCGAGGCGCGGTGCATCCTGCTGTCAGACAGCCTGCTCGATGCCTACTCGGAGGATGAAGTCGAGGTGGTGGTGGCTCACGAACTGGCGCACGCGGCGCATGGTGATGTGCGGCTCACACTGGTCCTGCAGGGAGTGTTGGGACTGACCGGTCTGTGCGGCATCCATCTGGGGTGGCCGCTGGTGGCCCCCTGGCTCGGTGCCCCATCAGCTCCGTCGGCGGAGTCGCTGGCCGCGCTGGTGCTGGCGGGGTGGGGCTGGCAGGGGGTGACCGCGCCGGTGCGGCACGGCCTGACGCGGCGGCAGGAACGCCGTGCGGATGCCTTTGCCCTGGCGGCCACCGGACGGCCGGAGGCCTTCCTCTCCGCCCTCCGCCGCCTGAAGCAGGAACACCTGGCAGACGACAGCGCCCCGGCGCTTGTGTACTGGTGGACCCACTCGCATCCCCGCATCGCGGAGCGGGTGGCCATGGCCGAGACCTTTACACGCCAGTCATCAGCCCGTGCGACACTGTCGTCTGGAAGGATGTGACGTGATGACCATTCGGTTGACAGGGGTGGTGCTCGGTGTGCTGCTGGCGTCCGGAGGACTGATGGCGCAACCGCGCAAGACGAATGTGGCTCACCGTGGTGCCTCGGGCTATGCCCCCGAACACACGCTGGCGGCGTATCGGCTCGCGATTGAGCAGGGAGCCGACTTTGTGGAGCAGGACCTCGCGGTTACCCGCGACGGCGTCCTGATTTGCCTCCACGACGCCAGCCTCGAGCGCACGACGGATGTCGAGGCCCGGTTTCCCGACCGTTCGACGGTGACGACCATCGAGGGCCGGACACGAACGGCCTGGCTGGCCAATGACTTCACCCTGGCCGAAATCAAAACGCTCGACGCCGGGTCGTGGTTCTCGCCGAAGTTTGCCGGCGAACGCATTCCCACGTTCGACGAAGCGGTGGCGCTGGTGAAGGGAAAGGCGGGTCTGTTTCCCGAACTGAAGACGCCGGAAATCTACAAGGGACGCGAGGTGCGATTCGAGGCTCTGGTGGCGAGTGCGCTCGATCGCCACGGACTCAGGGGGCCGGCCGCTGATCCGAAGACGCCCGTCATTCTGCAGACCTTCGGCGAAGAGACCGCACGCAACCTAGCGACCATGAAGATTAGTGTGCCCATCGTGCTGCTCATTGGAAGCCCAGGCGGCTGGGACGCCGCTCGGGTCGCCCAGTGGAAGGGCATTGTGCAGGGCTTCGGTCCCAACAAGGGCCTGCTGCTGAAGACACCGGACTTTGTCGCATGGGCGCACGCACAGGGTCAGACGGTGGTGCCCTACACCTTCCGTGCGGGCGAGAAGGGCAGCTTTGTCTCGGTGAAGGCCGAGATGGAACATTTCCTCTACACGCTGGGTGTCGACGGCGTTTTCACCGACAACCCCGACCAGTTTCCCAGACGCTGAACACTTCGGGTGCCCCTGCGCGGGGGCACCCGTCATCTGGCCTTGACGACCAGCGTGCCGGTCACGGAACGCCATGCCAGGGCAAGGCGCACGCCTCGTCTGACGCACTGCTCGGCCGGGCATTCCCGGTGGTGGCGGCGCGCTATGCTCGCTGCATGAGCATCGACTACACGGGCACGGTCCGCGTCTCCCGCCGCATCCTCGTGGCTCCCGAGCGCGCGTTCGACGCATGGGTTAATCCCGCGCTCGCGAGGCGCTGGCTGTTCGCTCCGCTCACTGGCCAGATCGTCCGCTGCGAGATCGACGCGCGACCGCGCGGCTCGTTCGTCATCACCGACCGACGCGACGGCGAAGACGTCGAGCACGTGGGCACCTACACCGAGGTCGAGCGCCCAGGGCACCTGGCATTCACTTTCGGTGTGCCGAAATACTCGGGTGACCTTTCCTCAGTCAACGTCACCGTGGCAGCCGACGGCGACGGATGCGTCGTGACGGTCGAAAACCTCGACGTCCCGCCGGAATGGCGGACGCAGACTGCGCAGGGGTGGGGCGACCTGCTCGGAAAGGTCGAGGTGATCTTGACCGATTGAGACCTCACACGGAACGGCTGGAGTGCCCCTGCGAGGGGGCACTCGCGACCCGTTACCGGGCCTTGACGGTCAGCGTGCCGGTCATGGCACGGCAGGCGTCATCGGCTGTCAGGGCGCAATAGAACTGGAAGGTGCCCACCCGATCGGCGCGAAACTCAAAGGTGGTCGTGCCTCCGGCGGGAATGCGCTTCACGATGCGGTAGGCATCGATGGCGAAGCTGTAGGGCTGGTCCTCGGCCGTGATAGTCACCCGCACCAGATCATCCTGGGCGACTTCAAGGCGATCGGGGATGAACTTGTGGTCGCGCGCAACCATCGTGAAATCGCGGCGGTTCCGCGCGGCGTCCTGCCCGGTGGCCGTGAGGGTCGCGACCGAGAGCAGCAGCAGACATCCGGTGATCATGGCGCGCAGCATGTGACTCATTGTAGGTCCGGACAGAGCAACGCCGGGCGCGTCTGTCGACGGCTCCCGGCGTCACTCCTGTGTCGCTGTCGCGGCGGCTAGTCGTTGCGACGGGGACCTCGGTCGCCGCGGTCACGGCGTGGGCCGCGTGGCCGATCGTCCCCCCCGGCCGGAGCGTCGCTGCCGGCGTCTCCCGAGCCTGCCGGCGGCGCGCCACCTTCTTCGGGGCTGATCAGGGCCTTGCGCGACAGGCGAATCTTGCCCGTCGGGTCGATGTTGATGACTTTCACCAGCACCTGCTGGCCTTCCTTCAGCTCGTCGCGCACGTCCTTGACGCGGTAGTGGGCGATTTCGCTGACGTGCAGTAGTCCGTCGGTGCCCGGCATGATTTCAATGAATGCGCCGAAGTCGGTGATGCGCTGCACCTTGCCGAGGTAGGTCTTATTGAGCTCGGCCGTGGCCGTCAGCTCCTGGATGATGCCGATGGCCTTGGCGGCTGCCGACTCATCTGCCGACGCCACGTTGACCTGCCCATCGTCCTGGACCTCGATCTTCACGCCGGTGCGCTCGATGATCGAGCGGATCATCTTGCCGCCGGGCCCGATGACGTCGCGGATCTTGTCAACCGGAATGCGGATGGTGACGATGCGCGGGGCATAGGCCGACATGCTGGTGCGGGCCGAGGGCAGCGCCGCCTCCATGATGCCGAGGATGTGCATGCGTCCGGCGCGGGCCTGGGTGAGCGCGGCGCGCATAACGTCCGGCGAGATGCCGGTGACCTTGATGTCCATCTGCAGCGCCGTGATGCCGTTGGCGGTGCCGGCCACCTTGAAGTCCATGTCGCCGAAGTGGTCTTCCGCACCGGCGATATCACTCAGCACGGCGTACTTGCCAGACGCCTCGTCGACGATGAGGCCCATGGCGACACCGGCCACCGGCGCCTTGATGGGCACGCCGGCATCCATCATCGACAGCGAGCCGCCGCAGACCGACGCCATGGACGAGGAGCCGTTGCTCTCGAGGATGTCGGACACGATGCGCACGGTGTAGGCGAACTCGGTTTCCGAGGGCATCACTGCAGCGAGGGCTCGCTCGGCGAGGGCGCCGTGACCAATTTCGCGGCGACCGGGGCCGCGCATCGGCTTGACTTCACCCACCGAGAACGGGGGGAAGTTGTAGTGCAGCATGAACCGCTTCCAGGTCTCGCCGTCGACCATCTCGATCTTCTGCTGGTCGTCGGACGTGCCGAGCGTGGCGGTGACAAGAGCCTGCGTCTCGCCGCGGGTGAAGACGGCCGAGCCGTGCACGCGCGGCAGCACCGTCGTTTCGATGCTGATGGGGCGAATCTCGTCGAAGCGGCGTCCGTCGAGGCGCACACCGCGCTGGAGCACTTCGTCGCGCAGCACTTTCTCCTGCAGCGCACCCATGATGCCCTTGGCTTCGCCCTTGCGGTCGGCGGCCTCGGCAGGCAGCGCGGCCAGGACCTGCTTTTCGACCTGCGCCACCTGGGCATAGTTCTCGAGCTTGGTTCTGATGCGCATAGCCTCGGTCAGCGGGGCGAGTGCCAGCCCTTCGACCATGGCGTGGAAGCTGGCGTCGACCGTCACGGCGGGCTTGGGGAGCTTGGCCTTGCCGGCCCGGGCCGCGAGCTCATCAATGCCGGAGCACAGCTGCTTGATGGCCTGATGGGCTGCGTCGAGCCCAGCCAGCGCTTCGTCTTCCGAGACTTCCCTGGCGCCTGCTTCCACCATGACGATGCCGTCATGGCTGCCGGCGACTACGAGATCGAGGCGACTCTGGCGACGCTGCTCGAACGTCGGGTTGATGATGTAGGCGCCATCGACGAGACCCACGCGAACGCCCGCGATGGTCTTCTCGAGCGGCATGTCCGACAGGGCCAGTGCGGCAGCTGCGCCAGTGATGGCCAGCACGTCGGCGTCGTTGTCCTTGTCGGCCGAGAGCACAAACGCAATGACCTGGGTCTCGAAGCTCCAGCCGGCCGGGAAGAGCGGACGGATGGGGCGGTCGATGACGCGACTGGTCAGGGTTTCCTTCTCGGTGGCCTTACCCTCGCGCTTGAAGAAGCCGCCGGGAATGCGACCTGCCGAGTAGGCATACTCGCGGTAGTCGACGGTCAGCGGCAGGAAATCGATGCCTTCGCGGGGGCTCCCCGCATGGCAGGCCGTGACCAGCACCATGGTGTCGCCCATGCGGACGACCACCGAGCCGTGGGCCTGCTTGGCCCACTTGCCCGTTTCGATCGTCAGCGACCGACCCCCGAATGAAATCTCATTGATATGCATAGCGAACCTTTCGACCGTGGCCGCCGGGGCGCCCGTCAGTAGGTGCCTCGGCGACCGGCCGGAAACCGATGTGGGTGACAGAACTACTTGCGGATGCCCAGCCGCTGGATGAGCGAGGCGTAGCGGTCCAGATCCTTGCTCTTGAGGTAATCCAGCAGGCGACGGCGCTGGCCGACGAGCTTGAGCAGGCCGCGGCGCGAGTGGTGATCCTTCGCGTGCGTCTTGAAGTGTTCGGTCAGATACGAGATGCGGTCGCTCAGCAGGGCCACCTGCACTTCGGGCGAACCGGTGTCGCTGGAATGAGTCTTGTAATCGCCGATCAGGGCGGTCTTCTTGTCCTTGGTCAGTGCCACGGTGCCTCCACGCACGGCCCAGAGGCAGCAGGATGCTGCGGGTCCAGACCGCCGTCTATGACGACTCTCAGAGTCGTCGGGAAACCTCAATTATAGTCGAACCGTCGGTGGGGTGCCCAGCCAAAAACCACCGTAGGGTGCAGGAAGCCCGGCTGCCGCGCCGGCACTGCCAGCCCCAGCAGGCGGCCCTCGTCATCGAAAAGGCGCGTCAACGAGGGAGGCACCGAATCCGGCGACGGGCACGGCAGGTCGACGCCCTTCCGGGCCCGGGCGGCCGTTGGCCCGTCGAGATGCAGCGCCGGTCGGTCGGTCATGAGGGACGTCATGGGGATGACCCGGGCCTGAACGGTGTGGCGGTCGACCGTGGCGAGGGTATCGAGCGTCACCGCCTGGTCCAGCGAGAACGAGCCGACCCGTGTCCGGCGCAGTTGCTGGAGGGCCGCTCCGGTGCCCAGCATCTGGCCCAGGTCGTGCGCCAGGGACCGGACATAGAACCCCGACGAGACGGTCATCGTGAGGACGGCGCACTCGCCGTCGAAGGCGTCGAGTGTCAGGGCGTGCACCTGGACCGCGACCGGGGCCAGCGCTGGGGGGGGCTGTCCGGTGCGGCGCGCCAGGTCATAGGAGCGGTGGCCGTCGATCTTCTTGGCGGAGAAGACCGGCGGTGTCTGCAGCTGCGAGCCACGGAACTGGTCAAGGGCCTGCGCGATGGCGTCACGCGTGGGCCGCACGTCGCTGCGGCTGCAGACCTCGCCCAGCGTGTCATAGGTGGTGGTGACGACTCCGAACCTGACAGTAGCCTGGTAGGTCTTGTCGGTGGCCATCAGATACTGAACCAGGCGAGTGGCCTGCCCAATGGCTAGGGCGAGGACACCCGTGGCCAGCGGGTCGAGGGTGCCGCAGTGGCCGATCCGCCGCTCGCCAAGTGCCCGGCGCGCCACCGCTACGACGTCGTGCGACGTCGGGCCCTGCGGTTTGTCGACGACGAGCACGCCGGCGGTCATGCCTGCACGGCCGCGGCCAGCAGCGGGGTCAGTCGGCGCAGGCACTCGTCGTAGGTGCCAGTGACGGAACACCCGGCGGCATTGGTATGCCCTCCGCCCCCGAAGCCGCGTGCGATGGCGCCGATGTCGACGACGCCCTTCGATCGGAGGCTGAGCCGCCAATCGAGATCGCCGGCTTCTTTCAGGAACGCCACGGCCTGGATGTCCTTGACGGTCAGCGGAAAGTTGATCAGGCCCTCGGTGTCGTCGTAGGTGCCGCCCAGTTGCGCCGCCATGTCGCGCGTGATGTGGAGCACAGCGATGCGTCCGTCGGCCAGGGTGGTCATCGTGTTCAGCACGGCACCGAAGATGCGGACGCGCCCGAGCGAGTTGCTGTCGTAGTGTGTCCGGGCAATCCACTGCGGGTCGGCCCCGGCTGCCACGGCGCGCGCCGCGAGGTGATACGTGCGCGGCGTCAGGTGCGAGAAGTGGAACGAGCCGGTGTCGGTGAGGATGGCGAGGTAGAGATGCGTCGCGATGGCAGGGTTGAGTGCCACGCCCAGCGCATCAATCAGCGTGAAGGCCTGCTCTCCGCAGGCGGCAGCCTGTTCATCAATCCAGTTGATCGTGCCGTATTGCGTATTGCCGGGGTGGTGGTCGATGTTGATGACGGGTGACTGGTCGAGCCCGCCGATGCCGCAGCGCGACAGGTTGCTGCATTCCATGACCAGCACGGCATCGACGCGCTCGCGCACCTCGTTGGTGACCAGCAGGTCGCTGACGTGGGGGAATGGCTGCAGGAAGGCCGGGGGCACGGCGTCCATCACGACCGTGGCGTGTTTCCCCATGGCCTGCAGGGCGAGCGCCATGGCGAAGGCCGAACCGATGGCGTCACCATCGGGGCGCTGGTGAGAGGTCACCAGAAATCGCCGACCCTGCTGCAGGTGGCGTACCAGCGCGTGGGGCGGACTACTTGACGGAATCATCGGTCGCCTTCGGTGGTGCCGGCGAATCGACCAGGGCGTTCAGTTCGGGATGTGCCTCGCGCTCGGTGTGCAGTTCCTGAATGATCTGCTCGATGCGGTCGGCCGCCTCGATCGACTCGTCGTACTGAAACTTGAGTTCGGGCACCCGGCGCAGCATGAGGCGCTGGCTCAGCAGATGTCTGAGGTAGGGAATGGTCCGGTGCAACGCCTTGGTGGTGACCTGACGCTCTTTCTCGTCACCGAGGGCCGTCCAGTAGACCCGTGCCAGCGAGAGATCGGCGGTCACCTTGACCCGTGTCAGGGTGACCAGGCCGACACCAGGATCGGCCACTTCCGTGGCCAGCATCTGGCTCAGTTCCTCGCGGATCTGTTCAGCGATCCGCTCGACGCGGTGGGCCAGCGCCATGACAGCCGCCTAGGAGCCAGCCGCGACGCGGTTGATCTGGAACACCTCAATGGTGTCGCCCACCTGGATGTCGTCCCAGCCTTGCAGCCCGATGCCACACTCGACCCCGGCCTTGACCTCGGACACATCGTCCTTGAATCGCTTGAGGGAGGCTAGACGGCCCTCCCACAGCTTGTCGCCGTCGCGCATGAGACGGGCCTGGGCATCTCCCTGACGGGTGATACGACCATCGTTGACCACACAGCCAGCCACGGTCCCCAGTTTGGGCACCTTGAAGGTGTCGCGGACGGTGGCACTGCCGAGCCGGACCTCACGCAGCGTGGGTTCCAGCAGGCCGGTCATGGCCTTGTGGATCTCGTCGGTCACCGTATAGATGACCGTGTGGTGGCGGATGTCGACCTTCTCGCGCTCGGCCACATCGGCTGCATTGCGGTCGGGCTTGACGTTGAAGCCGATCACAATCGCATTCGACGCGCTGGCGAGCAGCACGTCCGACTCGTTGATGGCTCCGACACCCGAGTGGATGATCTTGACGCGGGTCTTGTCGTCGGACAGCTTCGCCAGCGAATCGGCCAGCACCTCGGCAGACCCCTGAACGTCGGCCTTGATGATGATGGGCAGGTCCTTGAGGCTCGAATCGGACAGTTGGGCTTGCAGCGACTCGAGTGTGAGGCGGCTGCCCTTGGCACCGAGGGCCTTCTCCTTCGCCTTGGTCTGACGGAACGAGGCAATCTGGCGCGCCTTGGCCGGATCAGCCACCGACTGGAACGGTTCACCGGGCGAGGGCAGGGTCTCAAGGCCAAGCACTTCGACCGGCGTCGAGGGCCCGGCCAGCTTGACGGTCCGGCCGCGATCGTCGATGAGGGCACGTATGCGGCCCGTGACCGAGCCGGCAATCACGTTGTCACCGACGCGCAGCGTGCCGTTCTGCACCAGCACCGTGGCCACTGGACCGCGGCCGCGATCGAGCTTGGCCTCGAGCACGGTGCCGACGGCCGCACGCTTCGGATTGGCCTTGTGCTCGCTGATGTCGGTGACGAGCAGCACCATGTCGAGCAGCGTGTCGAGATTGGTCTTCTGCTTGGCCGACACTTCCACAAACACGGTGTCGCCGCCCCAGTCTTCAGGCATCAGGCCGAGTTCGGCCAGCTGTCGCTTGGGGACCTCGGGGTTGGCACCGGGCTTGTCGATCTTGTTGACGGCCACGATGATCGGGACGCCGGCCGCCTTGGCGTGGTCGATGGCCTCGCGTGTCTGCGGCATGACGCCGTCGTCGGCCGCCACGACCAGGATGACTACGTCTGTGATCTTCGCACCGCGGGCCCGCATCAGCGTGAAGGCCGCGTGGCCAGGGGTGTCGAGGAAGACAATCGACTTGTCTTTCTGTTCGCCCACGCCGGTCACCAGATAGGCGCCGATGTGCTGGGTGATGCCGCCTGCCTCGCGCTCGGCCACGCGGGTGGCCCGAATCGAATCGAGCAGGGTGGTCTTGCCGTGATCGACGTGGCCCATCACCGTCACGACCGGGGCACGCGGGACGAGGTCAGCCGGATCGACGGCTTCGGACTCGGTTTCGATGAGGTCTTCCTCGTAGGTGCGAGTCTCGACGTCGGCGCCGAACGTGCGCGCAATCTCGCGGGCCGTGTTGATGTCGAGAACCGAATTAATGGTCATCATCATCCGGCGGTCGAGCAGGGCCTTGAGCACGTCCTTCGCGCGGGCCTCAAGCTTATCCGCCAGATCCTTGACGGTCATCCCCTCTGCGAGCGTGATGGTGCGCGAGACCGGCGGCAGGGCCACCGGGGGAGGCGCCAAAGGCATGCGCTGCAGGGCATCGCGGCGCTGTGAGGATTTTTGTCCACCGCCGGTTGGGCGTGGACGGAACGACTGACCATAGGGAGGTCGCGGACCACCCGGAGGGGGCATGCCGGGGCGACCCGGGATCCCGCCGGGGGCCATCCCTGGACGGATGGGAGCGGAGGGCAGGGGACGAGGCCCGCCCAGCATGGCGGCGGTCCCAGGCGGGCGCGAGCCCATCGGATAGGGTCCGCGCGGCCCTGGCCCTCCGGGTCGCGGGGGCGGCGTGGCCAGCGTGCCCGTGGCACGGGACGGCACAGTCGGACGCGCCGGTTGCTGAGGGACGACGGTGCGCTTCGGCACCAGAGGTGGCGCGGTCGGTCGGGCCTGTCCGGGCTCTTCCACTCGCAGCCGGATACTCGGAGGCACAAAGCGGCCCGTCGGGTGGGTCTCCCGCGGTGGTTCAGGCGGAGGCGGAGCCGCCTGTGCCGATCGTTCCTGAGCCTTCACGACTGACGGCGCAGAGGCCTGAGGACGGGCCACAGGCGGAGTGGCGACCGAGGCCTCGACCTGTATATCGGAGACGGCGACGACCGTCGGCGCGTCAACCATCGACGGTGCCGGAGGCTCGGGAGCCATCCCGTCCGCCGGTGTGCCGGAGACGGATTCGTGCACCGCGACAGGGACGGATGGTGCCTCGGCCTCATGCCCGGCGACCGGGTGGCTATCTGCGGTAATCTCGGCGCTGGGCCCGGGTGCGGTGTAGGGTTCGGGGGGTTCCGCTTCGTCGGTCGGCGTCGCCGACACCGGCTTTACCAGCGTAGGTTTCTTGACGAGCCGGGGCGGTCCTAGCGTCGGGGCCGCCGGCTTGGGAGGCTCAGGTGCGGCGGGCCCCGACTTCCGGGCCTTGCTGACCGGTTTTGCCACCTGTTCGGAGAACATGTCGCCCTTGGGCAGCTCGATGCCTCGCTGGCGTGCGTGACGAGCGACAAACTGGCGCGCCACGATTTCCTCAAGGGTGCTGGACGCACTCTTGAGTTCGATGCCGTGGTTCTTCTTCAGCAGGTCCAGCACTTCCTGGCTGGAGATGTTGAGCAGTTCGGCGACTTTGTAAATCCGGACAGTGGCCATTCGTAGTGTGTACTCTCGACTTCCAGATTACGACTGCACGTCGCTGTGCTCGGCGTTCGCCGCGTCGTCGGCCGGGGCCTCGGACGACTGCTCGGCGGCGGCTTCCAGCGCGCCGAACTGCGCCTCGACTTCCCGGCGCTTTTCTTCCTCGCTCTTGATGTCGATGCGCCAGCCGGTCAGCTTGGCCGCCAGACGCACGTTCTGGCCCTTCTTGCCGATGGCCAGCGACAGCTGCGTGTCCTCGACTACGACTTCCATGACGCGATTCGGCTCGTCGATGATCGTGACGCGCTGGACCTTGGCAGGCGACATCGCATTGGTCACAAACTGCACCGGGTCTTCGGAGTATTCGACAATGTCGATTTTTTCACCGCGCAGCTCACGGATAATGGCCTGCACGCGGTTGCCCTTCATGCCGACGCAGGCCCCCACCGGGTCGACGTCGCGCTCGCGCGAGTAGACGGCCACCTTGGCGCGGTCACCTGCCTCGCGGACAGCGCCGCGGACCAGGACGGTGCCGTCGTAGATTTCCGGCACTTCCTGCTCGAATAGCTTGATGAGCAGCGCCGCATCGGTGCGCGACAGCATGATCTGCGGACCCTTGACGCCCTTGCCCACGGCGCGGATAACGGCGCGGATGCGGTCGCCCTGCGCGTAGCTTTCCGCCCGCGACTGTTCCTTGCGCGGCAGGATGGCTTCGATGCGGCCCAGTTCGACGATGATGTCGCCCTGCTCGAAGCGCTTGACCAGTCCGCTCATCACCTCGCCGACGCGCTCGTGGTACTCGGCGTAGACGTTCTCGCGTTCCGCCTCGCGGACTTTCTGGAAAATGACTTGCTTGGCGGCCTGTGCGGCGATGCGGCCGAGCGCCTCGGTCGACTTGGGGAATTCGATCTGGTAGCCCGCCTCGACTTCCGCATCCTCGCCGTAAATGTCGCGCGCCTCGGTGACGGAAATTTCGGTGTCGGGGTCGGTCACCGTGTCGACGATCGTCTTGACCGCAAACAGTTCCACCTGCCCGATGTCGGGGTTGAACTTGGCCTTGAGGGCCTCGTTGGTCTTGAACACCTTGCGCGAAGCGGTGACGACAGCCTCTTCCATCGCCTCGATGACGATCTGCGGGTCGATGCCCTTTTCCTTGGCCAGCGCGTCAATGGTCTGCAGCAGCGGATTCGTGCTCATGTCAGCTTAGAACTCCACATCGAGACGGGCGCGGGCGATCTGCCCCATCGGCATCCGCACCAGTCGACCCCCCTCTGACTCAAACAGCACCTCGTCGCCGTCGACGCCCCGCAGGTGGCCGACGAAGGCCGTCTGCCGATCAATCGGCGCGCTCAGCACCACCTTGGCCCGCCGTCCGGTGAACCGACGATAGTCGGCGATGCCGCGCAGCGGGCGATCCAGTCCCGGCGATGACACCTCCAGGGTGTAGCTATCGACCGGCACCACTTCTTCCACGTCGAGCAGGGCGCTCAGTTCCTCGCTGACCCTGGCGCACTCGTCGAGACTGACGCTGTCGGCTGCCGAGGCCGACGGGCCCGGCTTATCAAGAAACACACGCAACACCTGCGTGCGCCCCTCGCGGCGCAGTTCCACGTCGAAAATCTCGAGACCGTAACTGGCGGCTACCCGCGCCGCCAGCGTTCGCACCTGTTCCAGCGGGCCCACAACAAGCCCCCACAAACAAAAAAGAGCGGGCTACAAGGCCCACTCTGGTTATCCAGCCTTAGAACCGAACCCTCATGATAGCACAGGGGGAACACTGTCCCCCGAAGCGCCCGGCGGGCCGACCGGGTCAGGCGACGGGGCGGCCGACCAGGTCGTAGGCGTCTGCACCGACAATCTCCACGGGCAGCCGCCGGCCCGGGACCAGCAGGTCGAGCTCGGCCTCGGTCAGATAGACCACCGGATCGATCTCGGGGGCCTGTCCCTCGAGGCGGGCGCGCCACACCCAGTCGTGTTCGGGTGACGGGCCGTCGATCATGACGTCGACCACCTCACCCACACGGGCGGCCTGCCTGCGGGTGACCAGCGCCTGCTGGGTGGTCATCAGCCGCGCCTGCCGGGCAGCCTTCTCGTCGGCCGGCACGTCATCGACCAGCGCATAGGCGGATGTGCCTTCCTCGTGCGAGTAGGTGAAGACCCCCACATGGTCGAAATCCATCGTGCGGATGAAGTCGTCGAGGATATCGACGTCGGCCGCTGTTTCGCCGGGGAAGCCGGTAATGAATGTGGTGCGGAGCGTGACCCCCGGAATGCGTGCCCGGATGTTCGTGAGCAGGCGTTCGTAGGACGCCCGGGTGCCCGGCCGCTTCATGCGGCACAGCACTTCATCGGAGGCATGCTGCAGGGGCAGGTCGATGTACTTGCACACCTTGTCGAGAGTCGCCACGGCCTCGATCACCTCGTCGGTGATGGTGGTTGGATAGAGATACAGCATCCGGATCCACTCGAGCCCCTCAACATCATTCAGGGCCCGCAGCAGCGCCGGCAGTTCGCCACGGGCACCGCGGTCAATGCCGTAGAACGTGGTGTCCTGGGAAATCAGCAGCAGTTCGCGCACGCCGTCCGCCGCCAGCTGCCGTGCCTCGCGAACAATCGAGTCAATCGACCGGCTGCGATAGTGGCCGCGCATCTTGGGAATGATGCAGAAGGCGCACTTGTAGTCGCAGCCTTCCGCAATCTTCACGTAGGCGTAGTGTCCCGGAGTGGCCCGACGCCGGGGGGTCTCGGCGTCGTAGAGGTACGTGGGCAGGTCGAGGCCGAACACCGGGGTGTCGGCCGCGGTGGCTTCCGGCACGCCCGCGACAGCGGGTGAGGCGGCCGATTCGTCGCGTCGGTAGAACCGCAGGGGGGCCACACCCGTGGTGACGTCCGCGGCACGGTCGGCGTGCGGCGAAAGTAGATCGACCAGGCCGGTGACTTCGCCCGTCCCGAGGACGGCATCAATCTCGGGAATCTCGGCCTGCAGCTCTGACCGATACCGCTCGGCCATGCATCCGGCGACGACCAGGCGTCGACCCGGGGCGGCCTTCTTGAGCTCGGCCATCTCGAGGATGGCATCAATGGATTCCTGCTTCGCCCGGTCGATGAAGGCGCACGTATTCACGACGAGGACGTCGGCGTCGGTGGCCTCGGCGGTGACGACATGGCCGGCCTGCTCGGCCAGGCCCAGCATGACTTCCGAGTCGACCAGATTTTTCGGGCAGCCCAGCGACACGACGCCAATCTTCACGGAACGCACTTCTCCTTGCCGGCGATGATGAGGCCGGACACTCAGGGGTAGAGCCGATACAGCATGCGCGGATACGGGATGGTCTCGCGCACATGCTCGAGCCCGCAAACCCAGCTGACGCACCGTTCGACGCCCATGCCGAAGCCGCCGTGCGGCACCGACCCGTAGCGCCTGAGGTCGAGGTACCACTCGAAAGCCTCGGGCGGCAGGTCGTGTTCGCGGATGCGCTGCAGCAGCAGGTCGTAGTCGTCGAGGCGTTGGCCGCCGCCGATGATTTCCCCGTATCCCTCCGGTGCCAGCACGTCGACGCACAGGGCACGATCGGGTTGCTCCGGGTCGGGCTTCATGTAGAACGCCTTCACCGCGGCGGGGTAGTGGGTGACGCACACGGGGCGATCGAACTGCTCGGAGAGCACCGTTTCGTCAGTGCCACCAAGGTCTCCACCCACCTCGAAGGGCAGGCCCTTGTCGAGCAGGATGCGGGCCGCCTCGTCGTAGTGGAGGCGCGGGAACGGCGCCTTCACGGCTTCGAGAGTCGTGGTCTTGCGCTCGAGAATGGCCAGTTCCTTCTGTCGGCGGTCGAGGACGCGTCCGACCACCGCGGTGACCAGGCGCTCGGCCAGGGCGATGACATCGTCCAACGTGGCGTACGCCATTTCCGGCTCGACCATCCAGAACTCGGTCAGGTGCCGGCGGGTCTTGCTTTTCTCGGCGCGGAAGGTGGGCCCGAAGGCGTACACCTTTCCGAGGGCCATGGCGTTCGCTTCGTTGTAGAGCTGTCCGCTCTGGGTGAGATAGGCGGTGGTGTCGTCGAAGTACTGCACCGGGAACAGCGTGGTCGTTCCCTCGCAGGCGGCCGGCGTGAAGATCGGCGTGTCGGCGAGGATGAATCCCTCGCCGTTGAAGAAGTCGCGGATGCCGTTGATCACCTCGTGCCGCACCTTGAGGATCGCAGTCTGCCGGTCAGCGCGAATCCAGAGATGCCGACGATCCATCAGGTAGTCGACGCCGTGTTCTTTCGGGGTGATGGGATAGTCGTGCGAGGCCCCTACCACGGTCAGGCCGCTGGCGATCAGCTCAAAGCCGCCCTTGGCACGCGCGTCGGCACGCACCAGACCGGTGACGGTGATGGCCGTCTCCTGCCCGAGATGGTCGGCGGTGGCGAACACCTCATCGCCGATGTCACTGCGGCCCATGACGACCTGAAGGAAGCCCGTGCCGTCGCGCACCAGCAGGAAATGGATCTTGCCGCTGGAGCGGCGGTTGACCAGCCAGCCCTTGAGCGTGACGGTCTCGCCGACGTGTGCGCCGACGCTGTCAATGTAAACCTGCGGTCCCATTTACGGCTCCATCTCCAGTGCCCGTGCCAGTGTGCGGCGTGCGACTGCGGCGGCCGCGAGTATGTCCGCCGGCGCCGTGGACGGGCCAAGCTCGAACACGAAGGCCCCGTCGTAGCCCACCTTCTGGAAGGCCAGCATCGCGGCGTCCCACTCAATGGTGCCACGTCCCGGCACCAGATGCTCGTCGCGCCGCCCGTGGTTGTCGTGCAGGTGCGTCGTGTGCAGGTGTCCCGAGCAGAGTTCGATGGCCTCGGTGACGTCGCCCCAGAGGTGTGCGTGTCCGGTGTCGAGGCAGATGCCCACGGTGCGGCGCTCGAGCACATCTTCGATGAGGGTGACGAGTGCCCCGGGATGCGACAGCGCATTCGGAATGACCTCGAGCGCCAGGTGCACCCCCAGCGACTCGGCCGCGTCCGCCAGCGTCGCGAGGCTGCGCTGCGCAGCAGACCGCTGGGTGAGGGCTGGCATGGCATCGGGTACGCCCAGGTGCACCACCAGATGGCGGAAGGGCACACGGCTAGCGACGGTCATGGCGGCCAGCGTTTCGTCCACCGCCTGCCGCCTGCGGGATTCATCCGGGTCTGCAATCGACAGCGTGGGGCCCCAGACACCGTCGGTGAAACTGGTGGTCGTGGGCGCATGCAGGCCATGCAGCACCAGACCGAGGTCGGCCAGTGCCTGTCCGACCTCGTCCACGTGCGCGGCGTCGCGGTAATCGAAGTGCGACCGGGTGGCGTAGACCTCAATCACGGAGAAGCCGTGCCCGGCCGCCAGCGTCAGGTGCGCGGATGACAGGCGGCTGCCATGAAACAGGTGTGTGGACAGGCCGAACGCGGCGGGCACTCTGGTGATCCTATCGCAGCTCGGCGAGGCAGTCGGCCAGCAGCGTGTGCAGCCGGCCGAAGCGCGGTGCTGTCTGCAGGGCCTGGCGGACGTAACTGAGTGTGCGCGGCATGTACTGGATGTACACCGTGTTGCCGCGCGCAGTGGTCTGGTAGCCAAACGTGCCGAGCGCCTTCAGGTTGCGCTGCAGGGCCATCAGTTCGAATCGGCGGCGGAACTCGATGTGCGCGGCCGCGCCTGTTCCGGAGGTGCCGCGTGTGAGGGCCTCGAAGTAGGCCAGCAGCTCGTCGACCTGCGTCGCGGGCAAGTCGACATACGAATCGCGCAGCAGGGACGCGAGATCGTACGTGTCGGGTCCCATCCGGGCGTCCTGGAAATCGATGATGTGCAGGCGCCCGTCGTGCAGCATCAGGTTCCGGCTGTGGTAATCGCGGTGGCACAGCACGCGCGGCTCGGCGGCGAGTTCCTCAACGATCGTCGTCCACTCGTGGCGGAACGCCTCACGCTGGGTCTCGCTGAGTGCCAGGCCCCGATAGGCGGCGAGGTAGTGCTTGACGAAGAACTCAAGCTCCCAGGTCAGCTTGTCGACGTCGAAGGCTACGGTGTACGGCGGGTAGTCGCGCGACTCGTGCTGTGCCCCGCGCGTCTGCAGGGCGGCGATGAGTTCCACGGCTTCCCGATAGAGGGCCGCATGCTCGGCAGGGCTAGCGACGCCGAGATGCGCCTGCAGGGTGACATCTCCCAGGTCCTGCTGGACCAGAATGCCCAGGGCATCGTCATGGCCGAGGATGGCGGGCACGGGCAGCGAGAGCGAGCGCATCAGCTCGGCGACACGCACGAAGGGGAGCGTCGCCGCATCGATGGCACCGATGTGCAGGGCCAGTACCTGTGGCGATTCGTCCCGAACGAGCAGGCGGAAGTACCGGCGGTCAGAGGCATCGCCTGTGAGCGGCACCACCTGAGCGATGCGTCCGGCGAGTCCGGGGCGCGACAGATACTGTCCGATGCGGGAATCCATGTCAGAAGGGGACGACACCGTCTGGGGTCAGTACCTGACGATCGTAGCGCATCCCCGGGGCAACCCTCACGCCACTGGTCACGATGCAGTGCGACAGGACGGTGCCGACCCCGATGTGCACGTCGTCCCAGAGGACACAGTCGGTCAGTGAGGCTGCCGCATCGATCTGACACCGGGCCCCCTGCACGAGGCGTGCATGCTGGTCACTGGCCAGCGCCAGCGACGTCTTGAGGTACTCGGCGGGCGTGCCGATGTCGTGGAACGAGGCCGCCGTCGGCCACAGCCGGATGCTGCCTGGGTGCTGTCTGGCGAGGGGCAAATACCGGTCCGTCAGCACGTCGGAGGGATGCCGGGTCGAGACCCCGCTGAAGACCGATGCGTTCACTGCTTGGACACCCACAAAGTGCCAGAGCTGGCGTGTGCCGGAGACGGCGGTGCCTCGCGGCACTCGACCCTCGAGGGCGCCAGCATCTGAGGCGGCCAGGGCGTTGTAGCGGGTGATGTCGGCAGCGGTGACTGCGAGCGTCGCTGCCGCACCCGAGTGCAGGTGCGCCGCGGTGAGCGCGTGGAGATCGATATCGGTGAGTGTGTCGCCGTTGAGGATGAGGAAGCGGTCGTGGGCGAGCAGGGGCAGCGCCCAGGCTGGGCCTCCGCCGGACCCGAGAATCGCGGGTTCCCATGAATACGAGACGTGAAGATTCCATGGGCGACCATCGCCGACAATCGCGGTGATCGAGTCGGCATGCGCGTGCAGGTTGATGACCACGCGCCGGATGCCGGCATCCTGCAGATGGTCGAGGATGCGTGCGATCAGGGGCCGGCCTGCCACAGGTATCGAGGGTTTGGCCCGGCGCGCGGTGAGCGGCGCCAGGCGGGTACCGCGGCCGGCCGCCAGAATCAGCGCCGGCCAGGACGAGGCGTTGCGCATGCAGGGGACTGAGCGTGAAGCGGCCGAGGTGCCCCTGCGCGACGGCGAGGGGACCCCGGCCGATGAGGTGTCAGCGCTTGCGGACGGTCACGAACGTTTCCTGACCGCCGCGCAAAATCAGGAAGAATGCCGTGCTGCCGTCAGACACGCTGTCGAGCAGGCGCCTCGCCTCGCCGGGCGTCTTCACGGCGCGACGGTTAATCTGCAGGATGACGTCGCCTCGCGCCAGTCCCCCGCGCTGTGCGGGGCTGCCCTGTTCGATGGCGGTGACGAGCACGCCTTCCGTGTCGGTTGGAATGCGCATGCGGCGCATGATGTCCGCGCTCAGGCTGCCCATGGTGAGCCCGAAACCGGTGTCTTCCTGCGTTTCCGACTCGTCGCGGCGCTCGCGGGTGGGTTCGCTGGTGGCGGTGGTTTCGGCCTCGAGGTTGAGTTCGTCGACGGTCAGGTTGAGGGTGCGCTCCTTCTTGTCGCGCAGCACCTTGATGGGCACGGTGGTGCCGGGGCGGGTGCTGGTCACATAGCCCACGAGGTTATCCCGGTCCTTGACGCGCTTGCCCCCGAACTCGATCACCACGTCGCCGGGTTCGAGGCCCGCCTTCGCTGCCGGACCGCCGGGGTTGACCACGGCCACCAGGGCACCGCGCCGCTCGGACAGGCCGAATTCGGCGAGGGCGTCAGCGGGCACCGGCAGAACCTGCACGCCGATGACCCCGCGGGTCACCTTGCCGCTGCGCAGCTGCGGCAGCAGTTCGCGCACGGTGTTAATGGGCACGGCAAAGCCGATGCCGATGTTGCCCTGCTGCCGGGCATCGGTGTAGATGGCGGTGTTGATGCCGACCACCTCGCCGCGCACATTCAGCAGCGGCCCACCGGAGTTGCCAGGGTTGATCGCGGCGTCGGTCTGCAGCACATCCTGCGAGCGGCCGTCGGTGATGGGGAACGGGCGTTCCTTGGCGCTGATGACGCCCACACTGACCGTGTGCGCCAGACCGAAGGGATTCCCTATGGCCATGACCCAGTCGCCGGGTTCCATCATCGATGAGTCGCCGAACTTCACCTCGGTGAGAGGCGACTTGGGCAGTTCGACCAGCTGGATGAGGGCACTGTCCGTCAGCGGGTCGCGGCCGACGATCTTGGCCTCATGGTAGACATCCGGGTCTTCGTCGAACAGCGACACCTCGATCTTGGTGGCGTCCTCGACCACGTGGTTGTTGGTGAGGATGAAGCCCTCTTTGGCGCTGATGATGAATCCGGTGCCGGCTGCCTGGGTCTCCTGCTCGCGTGGACGCTCGTTCTGGCGTCCACGTCCGCCGCCTCCACCGAAGAATCGCTCGAGCAGCTCGTCGCTGCTGCCACCTCCGCCGAAAAACTCGGACATGTCCTGGGCCTGACGTTTCGAGGTAGAGCGAATGTTCACCACGGACGGAGACACCGCCTTGGCAATCGTGCGGAAGGTCGAGGCATCGACCGGGCCACTCAGCGGCGCGCTGTTCATCGGCGGCAGGGTCATCGTCTGGGCGGCCGAGTCGGGCGACAGCCCGAGGCGCGAAGCGATGACCATGCCGACGGCCAGCGAGGCCACCGACAGCAGCAGAGCGTAGAACAGTGTGGTTTTGCGCGTAGACATATTCCTCCTTGACCCCTACACGATCGAGACCAGCGTGGTCTGGCAGGCGCCGGTCGGCATCGGGCCGTCGGGTGTCCAGACCACGTTGATTTCCGTACGGACACCGAAGTCACTGAAGTAGACCCCGGGTTCAATGGTGAACACGCTGCCGGGCATCAATCGACGGGCATCGTGCGTCTCGTAATCGTCGAGGTGGGCCCCATTGCCGTGGACCTCCTTGCCGAGACTGTGTCCGGTGCGGTGGAGCACGGCCTCTCCATAGCCGGCGCCGATCAGCACCGCCCGTGCCGCCCGGTCGAGGGCAAATCCCCGCACGGCCTCGCCAGCATGGGCACCGTGCTGTGCCAGCCTCAGGGCGGCGTCCCGTGCCTCGACGACAGCGGCGAAGGCCCGGGCCATGCGTTCCGGGGGCGTGACACCCGTGTACCCCACCCAGGTAATGTCAGCGTAGATGCTGTCCGGCGCTGTGGTCTTGCCCCACAGGTCGATGAGCAGCAGCTCGTCGCGCTGAATGGCCCGGTGCCGACTGGCTGTCGGCACGTAGTGCGGCTCGCCGGCATTTTCCTGGGCCGACACATTCGGCGGTGAGCCCGAGCGCAACCCCTCGGCCTTGAACCAGCCCATCATGGCCTGCTGCACGTCGAACTCGGTGACGGGCCGCCCCGTTCGCAGCTGCTCTGCCACGAATGCGAACGCCTGGTCCTTGATGCGATAGAGGGCGTCGGAGGCCGTGCGGTGCGTCGCAATGGCGTCAGCCCCCCAGAGGCCGTCGAACCGCTGCACCAAATCGCCGCTCGACACCACCTCAACATCCGTGCTGCGCACCAGTTCGATGGTGCCGGCGTCAACACGCGACACATAGGGAATGGCGTTGCCCGGCGAGTATTCCATGGCCACCCGGCTCAGCCCGGCGGTCAGGCGCGCCAGACCCGCTTCGAGCTGCTCGCGGCCAGCGTACACGACCGAATCACCCGGCAGGTGCGAGAGATTGTGACGTTCGATGGCGTGCACCAGGGCGACCGGCGCGCCCGTGGCCGGAATGAGGTAGAACCAGCGGCGGGTGACGAGGTGACCGGTGGCACGGTCGAGACCGGCCATACGGACGGCGATGGGGTTGAGTCCCCGGAAGTCATAGAGCAGCCAGCCGTCCAGCCCCTCATCTTTCAGCGCTTGCTGCACCGCTTCCACATTCACGGCCATAATCCTCGAAGTATAGTCCTCACTATCGTAGGACGCAGCCGGAAGGGACAAAGTTTGCCCGGCGGAAACCGGGTCCCCTGCCACCTCGTCGATAGAAGTATGACGCCCATGTCCATCTCCTCCTTCACGCGTCTCTTCTCAGGTGCGCTCGCCCTGACCACCGTGCTGCTGACGGTGTCGCTGACGGTCAGCGGGCAGTCGGTCCCGCAGGCACCGACCGCTCAAGCCCCACCGTCACCCCAGGCGCCGCCGGTGACGTTCCGTGCTGAAGTCAACTACGTGGAAGTAGATGCCCGGGTCCTCGACGAATCGGGTCGGTTCCTCGAGGGCCTGACCTCGGCGGACTTCCAGGTGTTTGAGGATGGCAAGCCGCAGAAGGTCGAGCTGTTTTCGTTGGTCAACATGCCGGTGACGCGCACGCCGCGCCCGCTCTTCGCCTCCCGGCCGATTGAGCCGGACGTCGCCACCAACATCGAGGGACTCGACGGTCGTATCTATGTGGTCGTCCTGGACGACTTCCATACCAATCCCCAGCGGTCGCCCCGCGTCCGCGCGGCCGCCCGGCGCTTCATCGAGCAGTATGTCGGCGCCAACGACATGGTTGCCGTCGTCCACACCAGCGGTCGCAGCGATGCCGGCCAGGATTTCACCAACAACCAGCGCCTGCTGCTGCAGGCCGTCGATAAGTTCATGGGGCGGAAGCTGCGCTCATCGACCCTGAACCGGATCGATCAGGAGATGATGACCCGCGGCATGCGCCAGCCGGGCGAACGTGTGCAGGACATCGATGACATGGAGCGCGGTTATCAGGCGCGGTCGATGCTCGACGGCGTCCGCCAGCTGATGCGCTATCTGAGCGGGATCAGCGGACGACGCAAGGCCCTGGTCCTGTTCAGCGAAGGCATCGACTACGACATCACCAACGTGTTCGATAACCGCGAGGCCACGAACATTCTCGACGCGACCCGGCTGATGCTGTCCGAGGCCACGCGGGCCAACGTGGCGATGTACACCGTAGACCCGCGTGGCCTGGGCGGCCTTGCGGAGGAAGGCATCGAAGTGCAGTCGTTCCCCGAAGACCAGTCGCTCGGCATCAATTCGCAGTCGCTGTTCAACGAGCTGCAGCTCGGGCAGAACAGCCTGCGGGTGATGGCGGCCGAGACCGGCGGCTTCGCCGTCGTCAACACCAACGACTTCACCGGCGCCTATCAGCGCATCGTGGATGACAACAGCGCGTACTACGTCCTAGGCTACTACCCGACGAATGATAAGCGCGACGGGCGATTCCGGAAAATCGAGGTCAAGGTGCCGACGCGTCCCCGGGCGCAGGTGCGCGCCCGCAAGGGCTACATTGCCGCGCGCGGCCGCGCGGACAGCAAGCCGGCGGCTGCCGGCGACCTGACGCCCGAACTGCGCGATGCGATGTCGAGTCCGCTGCCGCTGAGTGAGTTGCCCCTGGCCGTCACGGCCGCCGTCTTCAAGGGCCCGCAACCTAACGGCGCGGTGGTGCTGTCGACCCTGGTGGCGGGTCCCACGCTGCCCCTCGAAGAGAAAGATGGCCTGCTCCGGAATGCGCTCGAGGTCGCCGTCTCCGCGGTCAACCAGTCCGGAAAGGTCTTCTCGGGCGGTCGCAACACGCTCGACCTCACTATGCGTCCTGACACAGCCAGCCGTGCCAGGGCACTCGGCTTCCGGATGGTCAGCACCATCGATTTGCCGCCGGGGCGCTACACGGTGCGGGTCGGCGCGCGCGAGCAGCTCACGCGGAAGGCTGGTTCGGTGTCGTACGACCTCGAAGTGCCGGACTTCACCAGAAAAGGCCTGCTCATCAGCAGCCTGGCACTGACGTCGGTCGCTAGTTCGGCGGCGCCGACCGCCCGGACCAAAGACCCCCTGCAGCAGCTGCTGCCCGGTCCGCTGTCGACCCATCGGGCATTCCCGCAGGGGGACGAGCTTGCGCTGTTCACCGAGGTCTACGACAACAGCGGGTCACAGCCGCACAAGGTTGACATCTCGGTCACCCTGAAGGCCGAAGGCGGACAGTCGGTGTTCGAGACGCGCGAGGAGCGCGACTACAGTGAACTGAAGGGGTCGGGCGGCGGATACGGCGTTGCCGTCCGGGTTCCCCTCAAGAGCGCGGTGCCCGGCATGTATGTACTGGCGGTCGAGGCACGGTCGCGTCTGGAGAGTAAGCCCTCGGTTCGCCGGGAAACCATCGTGCGGGTGACGGCACCGGCACCCGCGGCACCGTAAGGGGCGGGTGCGGCCTCCGATGCATCGCCGCAGGTTACCGCCGCGCGCTGGGCCGGCGGTGGTCGCGGGACGATGACAACGGGACTGTCGTCCTCTCGGCAGTCGGCTGGAATGCAAACGGGGCGCTGCGGCCAGTGACCGCGCGCCCCGTTTTCTGTGTCAGTGCCCTCTGGGCGAGGGGCGGACGGCGGGTCGGCGGGTGAGGCGTCAACACCTCGACCCGACGCCCGACTCGCACGCACGGTTTACATCGTCGGCGCCGATACGGTCAGGCTCTTCACCACGGTGGGCTTTACGGCACCATTGGAGTGGGTGAACTGGTACTGGTTCGACTTGAACTTGGGGCTGCGCGGCGTACGGAGCTCAACGCGGATGACCTCGTCCTTCATGAGCGGCTTGGTGTGGCGGTAGATGCCGCCGCCGACCGGGTTGCCTCCCCCGTCGTACCAGTTTTCCTCAATCTTGAGGCCGGCGATGGGGTTGGCCGACGTATTCCTGACCAGGATGACCGTCACCACTTCGTTCTTGACCAGTTTGGTGTCGGGCTTGGTGATCTCAACGGTGGCTTCGCCGCGCTGCGGCGAAATCAGCTTGCGGGGCGCGGGCGTCTGCGCGGCGACGGGCGCCAGCAGGACGCCGACCGCAGCGATGGTGGCCAACACGCGCTGGCTCAGGCGAATCATGGGAACTCCTTCGGGTAAACGGGACCAGTCAAAACCTGACGGATTATAGTGCCTTACATCTCGCCATTCCAGTCCTCAGGTTCGGCGGCCACCGACCGGAAGACTTCCAGGTGCCATTTGCCCCCACCCCAGGGCTCGATGACCTCGGTCGCCACGACGTCCACCAGCAGCTCGGCGAACGCCCTGTGCTCCGGGTCGCCCTCGAGGTGATAGGCCGCATCCTCCCAGCCGAAGTTGGGATAGAGCGTCATGGTCAGGAACAGATCATAGCCATCGTCGACCACGATGAGCTGGCCTACCGGGCGTTTCTGGGTCGAGTGGTACACGAGATATTTTTCGGCACTGTGCGCACGGATGTAGCGCTTGAGGACGAACTCGCGCGCCACAACCTCTTCGACGGCAATCTTCTTGTCCCAGCAGTCACGGCAGTAGCGCTCGTCGCCCCGGGGTTCGGAAATGTCCTTCGACCCGCACAGGGTGCACTTGGCCTTGCCTGCGGCTTTTTTTGACATCTGATTATTGTACGGGGGCCGACGAGGCCGGCCCGTACATTTCCACGACATACTGCTTCAGCATGCGCCGGGTTGAGAAGCGCACCAGGCTGGTGCGCATGGCCTGGCGGACCACACGCAGCCAGTCGCGCGGTGTGCCGTCGGGCTCTCTCGCATAAAAACGCGGCACGACGTCGGTCTCGAGCAGCATGTAGAGGGCGTCGGCGTCGGCCGCATCGGTGGCCGTCTGGTCGCTCGGGTCGGTCGCAGCGCTGATCAGCCAGCCGTTATCGCCTGTGTAGCCCTCGGCCCACCAGCCGTCACCGATGCTGAGATGCGGGACGCCGTTCATGGCGGCCTTCATGCCGCTGGTGCCGCTAGCTTCCAGGGGCTTCCGCGGATTGTTCAGCCAGACATCGCAGCCATGCACCAGATAGCGGGCCACGAGCATGTCGTAGTCGTCGATGAAGGCGATACGTCCGCCGAAGGTCGGGTCGAGACAGTGCTGGAAGACCCGCTGCAGGTGATGCTTGGCCGGTTCGTCGGCCGGATGCGCTTTTCCGGCAAACACGATCTGCACCGGGCGACCGATGCGCGTCACCAGGCGGGCCAGCCGCTCGGCATCGTGGAAGATGAGTTCCGGTCGCTTGTAGGCCGTGAACCGTCGCGCATAGCCGATCGTCAGCACGTCGGGGTCGAGCATCGCCCCCGCAGCGACGATGCGGTTGGGCGTGACATGGTCGTCGACCCAGCGCGAGCGCAGGCGCTCGCGGATGAAGGCAAACAGGTCATGCCGCTGCCTGGTGCGGGCGGCCCACAGTTCCCCATCGGGAATCTCGAGCAGGGCATCCCAGATGGCGCTGTCGTCATTGCGGTCGAGCCAGCCCGCGCCGGCGTAGCGCGTGATGAGTTCACTAATGGGCGTGGCCAGCCAGGTCGGCACATGCACGCCGTTGGTGATGGCCCGTACAGGCCTGGCCGAGGCTGGGGTGTCTGGCCACAGGGGCGCCCACATGTCGCGCGTCACCGCCCCGTGCAGCTGCGACACGCCGTTGATGTGCGCGGCCCCGCGCATCGCCAGGGCCGTCATGTTGAACTGCGGGCCATGTCCGTTGTCGTAGGCGCCGAGCGCCAGAAAGTGCTCGCGGTCGCCGTCGCGGTCACGCCAGCACGAGGCCAGCGAACGTTCCACCTGGGCGAAGGCGAAGGCATCGTGTCCCGCCGCGACCGGCGTATGGGTCGTGAACACGGTGTGTGCCCGCACGTCGGCGAGGGCGTCGTCGAACGAGTCTCCGCGGTCTCGACACTCGCGTAGTCGCTCGAAAATCACAAAACCGGCGTGGCCTTCGTTGAGATGCCAGACCGTGGGCGATACCCCCAGCGCGCGCAGCGCCAGCACACCGCCGACGCCGAGCACCGCCTCCTGCTGCAGCCGCGTGTCCCGGTCTCCGCCGTACAGGCGTGCCGAGAGCTCACGGTCCCACGGGGCATTCTCAGGCACATCGGTGTCGAGCAGGTACAGCCGCACGCGCGCCAGCCTGACGCACCACACGGCCGCGTGCACGGTGCGGTCGCCGAGCGGCACCTGCACGGTGCAGGCGCGGCCATCTGGCGTGAACGCGGCGGCAATGGGGGCTTCGGTCCACGTCAGACGCTCGTAGCGTTCCTCCTGCCACCCGGTCGGCGACATCCGCTGGTGGAAGTAGCCCTGCGGGTACATAAAACCGATGCCTACCAGCGGGACGCCGAGGGCGCTCGCCTCCTTGCAGTGATCACCGGCGAGCACGCCGAGTCCACCGGCATAGATGGGCAGGGAGGGATGCAGCGCAAACTCGGCCGAAAAATATGCGACGGTGCCGCCCTTCAGCGTACGGCCGTGCTCCGCCCACCAGGGATGGGTCAACTCGCACTCGCTGTCTCGGGCCCGCACGGCCTCGTCGTACATCGCGAGAAACGCCGGGTCCTGTGCAGCGGCCTGCAGCCGAGCCGCCGACATGCGTTGCAGCATCCTGACCGGGTTGTGGGATGTCTGGTGCCACAGTGACGTGTCGAGGTGGCGAAACATCGCCCGTGCGCGCGTATCCCAGCTCCACCAGAGGTCAGTGGCCAGGTCGTGCAGGCGGGGAAGTCGGGGGGGGAGCGGGGCTGCTGCAGCGAACCGGTCGTCGATGGTAGGCATTCGGAAAGCCGGTGACCGCGAGGGCTACGAGGGAAGAGGCGCGGCCCCCACCAACTGGGCGAAGCGTGACAGGTCGATATTTCCGCCTGAGACGACGGCCACGACGGTACCGCGTCCGGCCCGGCCGCTCATCGCGGCGGCGATGGCGCAGCCCGCCGCCCCTTCGGCGACCACGTGCACGCGGTCGGCGGTGTAGCGCATGGCGGTGGCGATCTCGGCGAGCGGCAGCACGATCGATTCATCCACGGCCTCGCGCAGGAGCGGCCACATCGTCGGCAGCACCGATTTGCCGCCCGCCCCGTCGACAAACGACGCGGTCCATCCGTCAAAGTATCGCGCGTCACCGGCGCGCAGCGATGCGGCCAGCGGTGCGGCGGTTTCCGGTTCGGCGGCGATGACCCGCACATCGGGGCGCAGCGCCTTGACGACGGCCCCGACGCCGGCAATCAGGCCTCCGCCGCCAATCGACGTGACGATGGTATCGACGTGGGGCAGGTCTTCCAGAATTTCAAGGGCCAGCGTCGCGTTTCCCGCGATGAAATCATCATCGTCAAACGGATGCACGAGCCTGCCCTGCATCCGTGACGAGGCGTGGGACTCGACGGTCTTCCAGGCCTCCTCGTACGGCACCGTGACCATCGACGCGCCCAGGGCGGCGATGCTGCGCCGCTTGGTCTCGGGGGCGGTGTCCATCACCATGACCGAGCACGGGATGCCCGCCCGGCGCGCCGCGAAGGCGACGCCCTGTGCGGCATTGCCTGCACTGACGGTCCACACACCATCGCTCAGAACCTCGGCTGGCAGCCGACGCACGGCATTCCACGCGCCTCGCAGCTTGAACGATCCGATAGGTTGCAGCGATTCGAGCTTGAGATAGACCGTAGGTCTCTGGCCATCGGCGAATGGCAGATCGAGCCGGATGAGCGGGGTGCGGACGGCCGCCTCGTACATGTGTGTGGCGGCCTGGCGCACCGCGTCGAGGGAGATGCGGCGCATGACGAACGTCGGCGATCGTATCATGCGACGTCCGGAGGTCAGGTCCGGGCAAGGAGGGCTGATGCGTCTCGTCGTCTGTGTGTGTGTCGCGGTGTCGACGGCGGTGGTGGCGGCGCAGCCGCCGGGTCGTCCGAGGGCGCGTGATCTCGGTATCGCCCCCGGCGTGTTCGACCCAGGGCCGCTGAATGCGATTACCGACGTGGCGGGCGTGCGGGTGGGACAGGTGACCCTGCGCGAGGGCCGTCGCATCCGCACGGGCGTGACGGCGGTCGTGCCGCATGGCGGCAACCTGTTCCAGCAGAAGGTACCCGGCGCTGTGTTTGTCGGTAACGCCTTTGGCAAGCTGGCCGGATCGACCCAAGTGCAGGAACTGGGCACCATTGAAACGCCCGTGGTGCTGACAAACACTCTCGCGGTCGGCGCGGTCGTTGAAGGCGTCGTGCAGTGGACGCTGGCGCAGCCCGGCAACGAGCAGGTGCGATCGGTCAATCCGCTGGTGGGGGAGACCAACGACGGCGGACTCAATGACATCAGGGCCCTTGCGGTGCGTCCCGAGCACGTGAGGCGCGCGATTGCATCTGCCGCCGGGGGCGCGGTTGAAGAGGGCAGCGTCGGTGCAGGCACGGGCACGCGCGCATTTGCCTGGAAGGGCGGCATCGGTACCTCGTCGCGGCGACTCCCGGACGCCTATGGCGGCTACACGGTGGGTATCCTTGTGCAGAGCAACTACGGCGGTGTGCTCACCATCGACGGGGTGCCGGTCGGCCGACTCCTGGGCCAGTATGCCTACCAGCCCCGACGCCCGGCGGCTGAACGCGGGGACGGGTCGTGCATGATTGTGGTGGCCACCGATGCCCCGCTCGATGCGCGAGATCTCGAACGCCTGGCCGCGCGAGCCGTGTTCGGCTTGGCCCGAACCGGCTCCTCGTACAGCAACGGCAGTGGCGATTATGCGGTGGCCTTCTCGACCCATCCCTCGCTGCGCGTGACCTTCGGCGCCGACGCGCCGTCCCCGCGGACCCTGCTCCCTACCGACGGCGTCTCGCCGCTGTTCCAGGCCGTGCTTGAGGCCACCGAAGAGGCGGTCTACAACTCGTTGTTCACCGCCACATCCGAGTCCACCGACATCGGCACAGTCGATGCCCTTCCGGTTGATCGCGTACGCGACCTGCTGACACGGTATCGCCCGCGATGAATCTACGGCCGCAGCGTTTACTTCATCCCGCTGATGCTGCTATAGTCTGAGGTCTGCCCACGGGCGTTCAGCCCGGGGGTCGCTGCAAGGCGGTCCCAGCATGCGGAAGTGGCGGAATGGCAGACGCGCTAGCCTCAGGAGCTAGTCCGGGCAACCGGGTGGAGGTTCGAGTCCTCTCTTCCGCACCAGACATGCACCATCCATCGCCCGCGCCTGTGGACTCCCTGCCGTCTTCCTCCGTCGTGCCGCTGATTGTGGGTGTGGCCGGAGGTTCGGGGTCAGGCAAATCCACTGTGGTGCGGCGCATTATGGACAGCCTCGGGCCGGATCAGGCGGTGGTGCTTGACCACGACCGGTATTACCGAGACCGCAACGATCTTCGTCTGGAAGAGCGCGCGGCCCTCAACTACGACCATCCGGATGCCCTGGAAACGGCGCTGATGGTGCAGCATCTGCAGGCGCTTCGGGCTGGCACCCCGGTGCAGGTGCCGCGCTACGATTTCGCGCGTCATGCCCGCCTCCTCGAGACGGACACCATCACGCCGCGGCGTGCCATCATCGTCGAGGGTATTCTGGTGTTCACCGATGCCGCCCTGCGGGCCCTGATGGACCTCAAGGTGTTTGTCGACACCGATGCCGACACCCTCTTCATCCGCCGCCTCGAGCGCGACGTTGCCCACCGCGGTCGGACCATGGCGTCGGTGATTGACCAGTACCAGTCGACGGTGAAACCTATGCACCTCGAGTTTGTCGAGCCGTCAAAGCGTTATGCCGACGTGATTGTGCCCGTCGGCGGACACAATCACGTAGCGGTGGATCTGCTGCTGACCCTGCTGCGTTCGGTGGCGACGAGCTAGCCGCCACGGACGCGTCGCGTGTCGGCGCCAGGAAAGGGAAGGAACCCGATGTCGCGTTCGATGCGTTTCGTGCTGGGGTTGCTGGTGGTGGCCACCGTGGGGTCGCTGGCGCTGGTCGGCGGCGTGTATCTGATGATGGGCGGCAGTCGCACCGTCAGCCAGACCCGCGCGCTCGCGCTGCGCCCGTCCGGGGCGCTGCCCGAGACGGCGTCGGAGTTCGTGCTGGCGGTTGGCAGCGAACGCACCTTGACCGTGGGAGCGTACGTCGACCTGATCCGGAAGGCCACCCATGACACACGCATTGAGCAGATCGTGCTGCGCCCCGGTGACCTCGGCACCGCCCCTCGGGCGCGGGTGCAGGAGCTGCGTGCCGCGCTGCAGGGCTTCCGTGCGGCGGGCAAGCACGTCACCGCTTATCTCGAGCAGGGGGGGCGGCAGGCCTATTATCTGGCGACGGCGGCGGACCGCATCATCCTGATGCCGACGGCGCAGCTCGACGTGGCCGGGCTTGCATCGTACGACGTGTTCCTGCGGGGCACGTTCGACCTCATTGGCACGGAGCCCGACTTCGTTCACGTGGGGAAGTACAAGACCGCGGTCAACACGTACACCGAAAAGACCTGGACGCCGCCGCACCGCGAAATGAGCGAATCGCTGCTCCGGGCGCAGTTCGACGAACTGGTGGCCGGCATCGCCGAGGGACGACACAAGACGACAGACGAGGTGCGTGCCCTGATCGACCAGGGGCCATTCCTGCCTGAGGACGCCGTGAGGGTCGGGCTGATTGATGACCTGGCGTATGACGATCAGCTCGACGATCTGGATGAGCCGGTGCCGTCGAAGACGACGTCGGCGGTTGAGTATCGTGACGTGTCGTGGTCCTCTGTGGGCAAACCCCAGCGGTCGCGCATCGCCGTCATCCATGCCTCCGGCGTGATCACCGAAGGTGAGAGCCGCAGTGATCCGGTCAATGGTGCAGTGCTGGGGGCCGAGTCATTCATCAAGGACCTGCGGTCTGCGAGAGACAGCGACGTCGAGGCCATCGTCGTGCGCATCGACAGTCCTGGCGGATCGGCGCAGGCGGCGGACATGATGTGGCGCGAGATGTCGATCAGCAAGTCGGAACGCCTGCCGCTGATCGTGTCGATGGGCGATCTGGCCGCGTCGGGCGGGTATTACATGGCTGTGGCCGGCGATGCGATTGTGGCGCAACCCTCGACGCTGACCGGGTCCATTGGGGTCTACAGCGGCAAGTTCGCGCTTGCGGGCACTCTGGCGAAACTCGGGGTGCACCAGGAAGCCTTGAGCCTCGGCCGCTTTGCGGAAATGACGTCGCCCCTGCGCACCTTCACCGCGGAAGAGCGGGTGAAGATGACCGAGTCCGTGCAGGCCATTTACGACACGTTCATCGAGCGTGTGGCCGAGGGACGGAAGCAGACGCCCGAAGCGGTCGACCTCGTCGCTCAGGGCCGGGTGTGGACGGGACGACAGGCCCTTGAGCACGGGCTGGTCGACGCGCTCGGCGGACTGACCGACGCGGTCGCGATGGCCAAAGCGCGCGCCGGCGTGGCCGAGGACGAAGAAGTCGAGCTGGTGTTGTATCCGAAGAGCCGGGGCCTCTACGACCTGCTGTCGGGCCAGCTGGGGCCGTTTGGGGAGAGCCGGGGGACGGCAGCGGAGGCGATGCTGAGCATGCTGTCGCCGCGCGAGCGACAGGTGCTGGCGGCGGTGCTGGCCCCGTCCCGACTGTTTAGGATGGGCGAGCCGCTGGCCCACCTTCCCTACGTGCACGAGCCGTAGGGGAGGCGGGCGGCAGCACGTTACCTGGGCAGGGGCAGCGACGGCTGCGCTGGCACCGGCCCCAGCACCTGCGAGAACAGGGCCTCGTCGGTGGTGATGGTAAAGCCGGCCTTCGCCTTTTCCATGTAGGCCCGGAATGCGCGTTCGCGGCGCGTGGCCACCAGTTCATCGCGGAGGGGGTCACGCCCGGCGGCCACGGCATCGGTCGTGACCTCGCTGCGCTCGGCGACCCGCAGGATGGCCGTGCCCGTCGGGGTGTTCAGCGGTTCGCTCACCCCGTTGACCGGCAAGCTGAAGGCCGCCTTCTCGGCGGCCTCGTTCGTGCCGACCTCCGGAAGGGCCGCGCCACGCGCCACCAGTTCGGAACTGCGCACCTCAAGCCCCGCCTTCTTGACGGCCGCGGCGAAATCCTTCGCCGTCCGCAGGTCGGCGGCAATCGCGGCGGCCTTTTGCTGCGCCATCTGTCCGGCTTTCTCGGTGATGATGTCCTCGCGCACGCGGTCGCGCACCTCCGACAGCTGCGGCAGGTAGGAATCCTGACGGCCGGTGACCGAAGCGATGACCCAGCCGCGCGCGACCCGTTGCGGTGTGCTGACCGCGCCGTCAGCCAGGCCGAACACGGTGGTGGCCAGTTCGGGCTGCATGCCGAGGTTGCCGACAGGTTCGGTCGTCAGGAAGAATCCGGTCTCCTGCATGGCCAGTGTGCGCTCGCCAGCCAGTTTCTCGAGGTCGGCCAGCGTCTTGGCGGACGAGGCTACCGCCTTGGCAATCGACTCGGCGTCGGTCTGCGCCTTCTGCCACCGCAGTTGGTCCGCAATCTCTTCCCGCACCTCAGTCACCGGGCGCACCACGTCGGGCTGCGTGTCTACCAGCTTGATGATGTGGAAGCCGAACTGTGTCTTCACCAAGTTGCTGATGTCACCGGGCTTCATCAAGAAGGCGGCTGCCTCGAACTCGGGCACCATGCGTCCGCGCCCAAAGTAGTTGAGGTCGCCACCGAGGTCCTTGTTCGAGGCGTCTTCCGAATGCTGACGGGCCAGGGCGGCGAAGTCGGCCCCGGGGGCCTTGGCCTGCGCGAGCACTGCCTCGGCCTGCGAGCGCACGGCCGCCTCGTCCTTGCCGGCGGTCTGGAACAGGATATGGCTGGCACGCACCTGCGCGGGCGTCGTGTACTGGCCGATGTTCTTTGTGTAGAAGTCCTGCACGTCGGCATCGGTGACCGTGACTCCGGCCCGGACCTGCTCGACATCGACCAGCGCATACCTGAACTTGCGGCGTTCGCCGATGCGGTAGGGTTCTTTGTTGGCATCAAAGCGGGCCGAAACGTCGGCATCGGTCACGGTGACCTGAGACCGGAACGCCGCAGCGGTGACAGGCACCACGTCGACTTTCACCTTCTCATTGCGCCGGCGGTACTCGACATCGACTTCGGCATCACTGACCGTGACCCATCCGGCCACGGCCTGCTCCAGCTTGGCTACCAGCAGCTCGCGGCGGATGGCGGCCTCGAACTCGCTGACGGTGTACGGCGGATTGTTGAACTGCAGCGCCTGGCGGTAGCGCTGCTCGCCGATGAAGCGGCCACCTTCCTGGAAGGAGGGCAGGCTGAGGATGCGCTCGCGCACCTCGGCGTCGGTCACCAGCAGTCCCTGCCGGCCGGCTTCGGCCACCATTGCCTCTTCATCGATCAGCGCCTGCAGAATCTGGCGGTCGATGCCGAGTTGCCGGAGCATCTGCTCGCTGATCTGTCCACCGTAGGCCTGACGATAGGCGTTCATCTGCGCGGCGTAGCGGCGGGTGAACGTGCCGACGGTGACAGGTGTGCCGTTTACCGAGGCCAGCGCCTGACTCTGCGAGGGGCCGAGGCCCGGCGTGGTGGTGTTCAGAAAATCAGGGAAATACAGCACTACAAACGTGAGGACGACAAGAGCCAGGCTCCACTTGAGCCATCCTTTGTGTCGACGCATCCGGTCTAGCATGGTCATTTGCCTAGGTTCCTCGCAAACAAAAATGGTAACACGAAGCCTCGTAGGCCCTGTGGGCCGTGATACCGTTGAGAGTGTGCGGGTGCCCTCCGGCCACCTGCACGAGACTGCACATGGGATTCGGATCACTGTCTTCTTTCTTCTCCACCGACCTGGCCATTGACCTCGGCACGGCCAACACCGTCGTCTTCGCCAAGGGCAAGGGCATTGTCGTCAACGAGCCATCGATCGTCGCGGTCAATAAAGGCAACGGCAAGGTCGAGGCCGTGGGACGCGAGGCCAAGGAGATGCTCGGGCGAACCCCTGGCAACATCGTCGCCATCAAGCCGATGAAGGACGGCGTCATCGCTGACTTCGACGTCACCGAGAAGATGCTGACCTACTTCATCAAGAAGGCCCACAACGGCAACGTGTGGATGCGGCCGCGCATCATCATCGGGGTGCCGTCGGAAATCACGCAGGTGGAAAAGCGTGCGGTCAAGGACGCGGCCTACCGAGCCAAGGCCAGCGAAGTCTTCCTGCTCGAGGAGGCCATGGCCGCGGCTATCGGTGCCGGATTACCCATCACCGAGCCTGCCGGCAGCATGGTCGTCGACATCGGGGGGGGCACCACCGACGTCGCGGTCATTTCGCTGTCGGGCATCGTGTATAGCAAGGCCGTGCGCGTGGCTGGCAACGAGATGGACGAGGCCATTACCCAATACATTCGCAAGCACCACAATCTGCTGATTGGCGAGCGCACCGCCGAGCAGATCAAGATGGACATCGGGTCGGCGTTCCCCTTGGACCATCGCGCCACGATGGAAATCAAGGGCCGGCATCTCATTGAGGGCGTGCCCAAGACCATCACGGTCTCGGACGAAGAGATCCGAGAGGCGCTGGCGGAAACCATCGACGTCATTGTCGACGCCGTGCGGGTGGCCCTCGAGCGGACCCCCCCGGAACTCTCCGCCGACATTGTGGACCGCGGCATCGTCGTCACCGGCGGTGGCTCGCTGCTGAAGAACCTCGACAAGCGCCTGCGTCAGGAAACCGGTCTGCCGGTGACCAATGCCGAGGACCCCCTGTCGTCTGTGGTGCTCGGCGTCGGCCGCATGCTGGACGAATTCGAACTGCTCCGGAAGGTCGCCATCGACTGACGCGTCATGGCCCGTGTCGAGCTCCTCCAGCGGCCGCTGCCACTGCTGGCCGCGGCGGTGCTGCTGCACCTGTCAATCATCTCCGCGCAGGTCACGACGTCCTCGGGCCTGCCGCTGGTGCAGGCCGTGGCGTTCGGCGCCGTGGCCGAGATGCAGCGACTGGTGATGGCGACCGGGGGGGCAGTCGCGGACGCGTGGCAGGGGTATGTGGCGCTGCGCGGCGCCCACGAGGACAACAGGCGGCTGCGTGGCGCGGTGCAGCAACTGGAACTGCGGCTGCAGGAAGAGCGGGCCCTCGCGCAGCAGGCGGCCGAGCTTCGGCGGCTGCTGGACCTGAAGGCGATGGCCCCCGTCGCGACGACGGCGGCAGACATCATCGGGGCATCTGGCACATCGGGCTACCGCGCGATTCTCATCAACAAGGGACGGCAGGACGGCATCGATGCCGACATGGCGATTCTGTCGACGGCCGGCGTGGTGGGGCGCGTGGCTCAGCCCGGACTGCATACCGCGAAAGTGCAACTGCTGATGGACCGCACCGCTGCCATCGGGGCCCTGGTCGAGCGGTCGCGGGCGCAGGGCGTGGTGGCGGGGACCGGCGACCAGCTGCTGCAGTTGCAGTATGTCTCTGGCCTGGCCGACGTGCGCCAAGGCGACGTTGTGGTGTCGTCAGGTATCGACGGCGTGTATCCCCCCGGGTTTGTCATCGGTACGGTCGTGCTAGTCGATCGCGGCCCGGCCAGCTACCGGGAGATTCGGATCCGACCGGCGGTGGATGTCACGCAGGTGGGGCAGGTGCTGGTAGTCACCGAACCGACGCGCAGGGCGGGTGATACCGCGGGTGCCGTTCAGCCATGACGCCCACTCGCGCCACGGTGCTGCTAGTGCTGGCGGTGGCTGCGCAGAATTCGCTGCCCCGCATGGCCCTCTGGCTGTCTGGCCTCGACTTCGTGCTGATGGCCGTTGTGGCGGTGGCGCTGCGGTCAGGCCCGGGGGCGGGCGTGGTTGCCGGCACGGTGGCGGGTCTCGTGCAGGATGCGTTCGGCACCGGACTGCTCGGGATCGGGGCGCTCGGCCAGACAGTCGCCGGGTTTGCCGCCGGTGCTGTGGCGGGGCAGTTCATCCTCGGCAGTCCGCTGGCCCGGCTGGCCATCTATCTGGGGGCCAGCCTGATTCACGGCCTGATTGTCGCGGTGTTTCTCGGACTCACGACCGACGCGGCGAGTCCCGTGTCAGTGACTCTGGCCGTGGCCGAGGCGCTCGGCACGGCCGCTGGCGGCGTGACGTCCGAACAGGTGGCCGAGTGGTGGCGGCTCACGTGGCTGCGGCGGGCCCACCGGACGGGCCCGCGCGCGTGATGAAGCCCTCGCCATCCCCGGACCGCTCCGCTAGGATAAGACCGTGACTGTGCCGGCCGAAGAACGCTTCCGTCTTGCCCTCCGCCTGCGCTGGCTGCAGGGGACGACGGTGGCCGTGTTCCTGCTGCTGGCCGGGGTGTTCTGGTACTACCAGGTGGTGCAGCACGCGCGTTTCCGCGAGATGGCCGAGAACAACCACCTGCGCACGATGCCGATGCGGGCGCCGCGCGGCGTCATCGTGGACAGACGCGGCGAAGTGCTGGTCGATAACCGACGTGCCCTGATGATTGCGATCGTGCGCGAGCAGAGCCGCGACCTCGACGCCACGATTGTCCGGTTGGCTCAGGTGTTGGACCTCGACGATGGTGAGATGCGCGCCCTGGTGCAGCGCCACCGCCGCGAACCCACCTACCGTCCGATTGTCATCGTCCCCGATGCGACGCTGGCACAGGTAGCGGCGGTCAGTGCCCGGAGACTCGACCACGAACTGTCCGGCGTGATTGTGCAGGAGGTGCCGACGCGCGAGTATCCCCAGGCCACGCTGGCGGCGCACCTCATCGGCTACGTGGGCGAGGCCAGTGAGCAGCAGACCACGCAGGACGGCCTCACGGCCGGCGCCGTCGTGGGCCAGTCGGGTATCGAGCGCATCTACAACCGGCTGCTGATGGGCGAGGACGGTTCGCGTCGCGTGGTGGTCAACAGCGTCGGCCGCGAGATTCGCACGCTGGATGCCTTGCCGCCCTCGGAAGGTCAGCGTGTGCGCGTGTCGATTGACGCAGCCATGCAGCGTGCCGCCGATGATGCCTTCACGGCGCTGGGGTACGCGGGTGCCGCGGTCGTCCTTGACGTGCGCAACGGTGACGTTCTGACGATGACCAGCCGGCCGGCGTATGACCCGAATGCGTTTGCCAGCGGCATTGATCGCAGCACCTGGGCGGCCCTCAACACCGACGCGCAGCGTCCCCTGCAGAACCGCGCCATTCAGGGGCGATATTCCCCAGGGTCGACCTTCAAGATTGCCATGGCGGCGGCCGCCCTCGAAGAAGGCATCGTGACGCCCGACGAGAAAATTTTCTGCCCGGGCGGAGCGACTTTCTTCGGGCGCTTCTTCAAATGCAACGCGGCCCACGGACACGGCTGGATGGACCTGGCGCACGCCCTTGAGAAGTCGTGCAACGTCTATTTCTACACGGTCGGGAACAAACTGGGGATCGAGCGGATTCACGCGTGGGCCGACCGGCTCGGACTGGCCGGGCGGTCGGGTATCGACCTGCCGAATGAAGTGCCGAGCCTCGTGCCCTCGCCTGAGTGGAAGCGGCAGCGGACCGGCGAGCGCTGGTATGCCGGCGAGACCATTTCGGTGTCGATTGGGCAAGGACAGGTGTCGGTAACGCCGATGTCGATGGCGCTGATGATGGCCAGTATCGCGCGCGGGGGCGAGCGCCTGACCCCGCGCCTGGTCACCGACGTGTTTGACGGCGACGCCTGGAGCCCGGCCCCGCGTGAGGCGTCGACGACTGCACCGGTCGGTCCGAGGTTGAAGCCTGAGACCGTCGCGGCCATTCATGAAGGCCTGTGGCTGGCCGTTAACGGATCGGGCACTGCCCGCAGTGCCCGCATCGCCGGGCGCGATGTGGCGGGGAAGACCGGCACGGCCCAGGTGATTTCGAATGAGGGGAAGGCCCGCGCCGGAGCGAACCGGGCCGACCTGCGTGACCACGGCTGGTTCGTGTTCATGGCACCGAAGGACCGTCCCGAGGTGGCCGGCGTGGTCTTTGCCGAGCACGCCGAACACGGTTCGTCGGCCGCCCCGATTGCGCGGCACCTGCTCGAAACCTATTTCGCCGGGAAGGACGGCGCGGCGCTGCCGACGTTTGCCGCCCCGGCGGTGCCCGGGACGGTGGTTCCGGGAGGGCCTGCCGCTCCTGCGGCCCCCCGACGTCCGGTGGGGACCACGGCCGCCGCCGCGGGTGATGGCGCGCCATGGTGAACCGACGGCTGCTTGAGCACATCGACTGGGCGCTGCTGCTCGCGGTGCTGGCCCTCTGCGCGCTGGGGTTGGCGACCATCTACTCGGCGACGGGTGGCGCGACCACGGTCTACTGGACACAGGTGTACGCGCTGGTGTTGGGCCTGCTGGCCCTGGTGGTGGCGATGTCCATTGACTATCGCCTGCTGGGGGACACCTCGCATCTGATTTATCTCGGCATCGTGCTGTTGCTGGTGGCGGTGATGGCCGTGGGCGCCGTGAGAGGCGGCGCCCGCCGCTGGCTGGATCTTGGGGTTTTCAACCTGCAGCCCTCGGAATTTGCCAAGGCCGCGCTGGCCCTGGTGCTGGCCAAGTTCCTCGCGGACGGCGACCGTCGCGGCCTCTCGAATCAGCAACTGCGCATGGCATGCGTCATGACTGCCGTGCCCGTGTTGCTCATCGCGCGGCAGCCGGACCTCGGCACTGCCGTCACGCTCTTGCCGGTGCTGCTCGTGGTCACCATTGCAGCAGGCCTGCCGATGCGCTACCTCGCGGCGCTGGCGATCGTGGCGGCGATTGCCGCGCCGCTGATTTACACGTTCGCCCTGCAGGATTACCAGCGCGGACGCATCGAGACCTTCCTCGATCCGGAGAAGGATGCACGGGGCGCCGGCTATCAGCAGATTCAGGCCCGCATCACGGTCGGGTCGGGCGGGCTCTGGGGCCAGGGCTTCATGCAGGGGAACCAGGCGCAGTTACGGTTCCTGCCGGTCTCGCACAACGACTTCATCTTCTCGGTGCTGGCCGAAGAGCAGGGATTTGTCGGCGTGGTCGTGGCGCTCGGGCTGTATCTCTTCGTCATCATCCGATCCATCGACGCCGCCCGGCTCGCCAAGGACCCGCTCGGCAGCTATCTGGTCCTGGGCGTGCTGGCCTCCTTCACGTTCCAGGTTATCTATAACATCACCATGTCGGCCGGCCTCGTGCCGGTCAAGGGACTGACCCTGCCGCTCATGAGCTACGGCGGGTCATCGCTCATTGCGACACTGGCGGCTTTCGGCCTCATCCTGAATGTGCGAATGCGGCGCTTCACGAATTGACGACCCCATGAACAAGGAAATGATCATCGCGTCCAACGGCCACGAAACCCGCGTGGCTATCCTCGAGGACGACCAGCTGGCCGAAATGTTTGTCGAGCGCGAGCGCAACCGCGGCGTCGTCGGCAATGTCTACAAGGGCCGTGTATCGAAGGTGCTGCCCGGCATGCAGTCGTCGTTCATCGACCTCGGTCTCGAGCGCGACGGGTTCCTCTACGTGTCGGATGTCATCACGAACCTCGAGGAATTCGACGCCGGTGACGACGAACCCGAGGTGAAGCCGCGCGGCGACGAGGCCGCAAAGGACGGCGCACGCGAGGCGGGCGACAAGCCACGCGAGAAGGCTGCCGCGCCCGAGGCCAAGATCGAAGAGCTGCTGAAGGAAGGACAGGACGTGGTGGTGCAGGTGGCGAAAGAGCCGCTCGGCACCAAGGGGGCGCGACTCACGTGCCACGTCACGCTGCCCGGACGCTTTCTGGTCTTCATGCCGACGGTCGACCACATCGGCATTTCGCGCAAGATTGCCACGCGCGAGGAGCGCACCCGCCTGCGGGGCATCGTCAAGGAGTTCCGCGAGCAGCATCACTTCGGCGGCGGGGTCATCATCCGCACGGCGGCCGAGGGGCGGACCAAGGACGACATCCTCGCCGACCTGCACTATTTCCACAAGATCTGGCTCGAGATGCGGAGCAAGTCCGAAGGCCGGCGGTCGCCGGCGGTCATCTATCAGGAGCCCAGCCTCGTCAACAAGCTGCTGCGCGATCTGCTGACGGACGACTACACGGCGATTCGCATCGACAACAAGGCCGATTACGAGCGCATCCTCGAGTTCATCGGGCGCATCATGCCGTCGCTGGCGCCGCTCGTGAAGCTGTACGACAAGGACTATCCGATTTTCGACGAGTACGGCGTGCAGGCCGAGCTCGACAAGGCCCTCCGCAGCAAGGTCTGGCTCAAGTCAGGCGGGTCGATCGTCATCAACCAGACCGAGGCGCTGGTGGCCATCGACGTCAACACGGGCCGGTATGTCGGCAAGAAGACAGCCGGTCGTCTGGAAGACACCATCATCAAGACGAACCTCGAGGCGGCGAAGGAAATCGTCCGCCAGATTCGCCTGCGCGATCTCGGCGGCATCATCGTCTGCGACTTCATCGACATGGAGGAGAAGAAGAACCGCCAGAAGGTGTTTCAGGCGGTCGAGCAGGAGCTGCGCAAGGATCGGGCACCCTCGAAGGCGTTGCAGGTCTCAGACTTCGGGCTGGTGATCGTGACGCGCAAGCGCGTCAAGCAGAGCCTCGAACGCGTGCTGACCGAGCCCTGCCCCTACTGCTCAGGAGCCGGCACGATCAAGTCGAGTGCCACGGTGTGCTACGAAATTCTCACGGAAGTGAAGAAGGTCGGGGTTGACCTCGATGGTCCCGGGGTGCTGCTGCGCGTGAATCCCGATATTGCCCGGGCCCTCAAGGAAGAGGAGCGCGGCGTGCTGCGCGACCTCAAGCAGTTCCTGGGTCGTGACGTGATTGTGAAGCCGGATGTGCACCTGCACCACGAGCAGTTCGACGTGATGTCGATCGGCGGCTGAGCGCCGACGGCGATTCGGACGTACATACATCGGGCCGGCTGTCCGCGGTGTGCGGAAGACCGGCCCGAACTGTCTCAGCGGTAGCGGCTGGTCGGTGCCCCGCGCCTAGGACGTGGTGACCGGCGGCAGATGGATGAGGTAGTTCACGCCGCGGCGGTTGATCCAGACGCGCAGGTAATCGTCGCCCTTCAGCATTTCCACACGCGATTCGCCGGCGGCGGGCTTGGCACCCTTGGCTCCTGAGTTGAGATCCTTCACCTCAGCCTGCGGGACAATGCTGACGACCTCGCGGCCCGCCACTTTCCCTCCACGCAGGAACTCGACCCAGCGTTCCATCTGGATGCCGGGTACTGCCGGTTGCGCCGTGTCAGCGGTCAGCCGCACCGTGTAGGTGCCGGCCTTGAGCACTTCGCCGTTGGCTTTCACTGATCGGGGCAGGGTGACCGATCCCAGCGTGGTGGCACCGGTCGGCACCTGGCCCGAGGGGACAGACTGCGCGGCCACCGAGATGGACATGCACGCGGCAAGTGCGGTTCCTACCAGCCGTCGAAAGGTCATCGGTCTAGCCTCCGTCTTTCAGTATAGCAAGTTCAGTGGCGGGGGTGGCACTGCGGGCTTTCACCGGCCGATGCTGAGCTTGACACGCAGGCTCGAGCCGCCGAGGTCGGTCTCGTTGAAGAATGCCGAGGCACCGTCGGTGCCGAGGGCGTCAGGAATGCGCGTCCAGACATACTCGCCGCCGAGGCCGAGCCAGCGGGTGATGCGCAGGTCGACTCCCCCCAGCAGGTGATAGCCAGAGTAGCGCTCGTTGATGTTCTCGCCGGGAGCGGCGAAGTCGGCCGTTTCCTCGTACCGATAGGACGACCACCCGCCGCCAACATAGGGAACGATGCGGCGCGACAGTTGCCGGAAGCGCCAGCCGGCGGTGACATCGATCGGGGACACCGTCACCTGTGTGGGAATGCCGAGCGTGAATACGCGGCTGCTCGTCACGAACACGCGCGAGCCATCCGCCCTGTATCGGGATCCGCCGACTCCGACAAACAGACCGCCCAGGGGCAGGCCCACTTCGACGCCTCCGCCGAGCAGGCGACCGCTGTCGTTGCCGACGACACTTTCGAAGGAGTCTGATGCGGTGAAGGTGATGGAGCCGATCATTCCGTAGCCCCTCACGTCGATGCCCTGACCCGCGGCGGATGCGGGCAGCAGGGCCGCGAGCAGTGGCAAGAGGGCCACTCGAACCAGTGTACGGACGGTCATGGAAGCGTTCCTCTCAGCGGGCCAGTCCGAGGCCGCGCAGCGTGGCCCGGGGGTTGATCATGCCGACACCGTACTCGTCATCCCGCCCTGCAGGGCCTTTGTCGGTGGCGAACTTTTTCATGGCCTCCTCGAT
Organism: Acidobacteriota bacterium; assembly: GCA_016871195.1. Taxonomy (GTDB): domain Bacteria; phylum Acidobacteriota; class Vicinamibacteria; order Vicinamibacterales; family UBA2999; genus VFZN01. Next base: position 124,865 of record VFZN01000006.1, read on the forward strand.
GGCGTCGGGGCTGGTGATGCCCTGCTGGAACAGCAGCGCCGCGAGGCCGGCGACGTGCGGTGTCGCCATCGACGTGCCCTGGAAGTAGTAGTAGGCAAAGGAATCGGCGCGCGGCGGGCCGAACTGCGCGACCGGCCTTCTGAAGGTCTGCAGCAGGTCGAGGTCGAACGTCTGCTGGATGACGCCGCCGGTGGAATCTGCCCGCAGGTCGCCTCCCGGGGCGGTGAGTTCGACGGCCGGCGAGGTGACCGAGTAGTAGGCGCCGGCCAGCGACTTGCCGACGGCCGACACGGTGACAGCCCCTGACAGGGTGGGGCTGACATTCCCCAGAATATTGGGCAGATTGCCACGCTCCCGCGAGTTGCCGGCCGCGATGGCCACGAAGGCGCCGCGACCGACGGCGTACCGGACGGCGGCGTCAACCACCGGGGCAGGCCCGCCCTGCTCCCGGCCGAGGCTCAGGTTGATCACCTTCGCATTGTTGTCGGCGGCGTAGCGGATGCCCTGCGCGACGATGTCATCGGTGCCGCCATTGGGCGCGCCGAAGATGAAGTCCCATTCTCCGGCGATCACCTTGACCGGCATGATCTTCACGTTGAAGGCCATGCCCGCGACCCCGATGCCGTTGTTGGTGAGCTGACCGACGGTGCCGGCGACGTGCGTCCCGTGCCCGTCCATGTCGAGGGGCTCATCGTCTCCCCAGATGAAATCGCGAGGCGTCACATAGCGGTCGCGGGCGCCCAGTTCCGGAGCGGCAGCAAACGGGATGTCGACCTGTCCGAGTGCGGGATAGACCGGACCTCCCGCCACCAGGCGGAACGGAAAGCGCGAGTTGAAACGGTAGGTGCCCGACCGGAATGCGACACCCGTGTCGATGACCGCCACGATGACGTTGGAGGTGGCGCCCGGCTGGATGTCCCAGGCGCGTTCCATGTCGAGGGCGGTCATGTTCCACTGAAGGTTGTAGAACGGGTCATTCGGCCGATACATCTGATGATTGAGGTATCGCGGCTGGGCGTACTCGACGTCGTCGCGCTCCGCCATCAGGGCAGCGGCAGCCTCGACGTCGGTGGTGACGGGAATGTGCAGGATGTCCCAGTCGGTGAATTCGCGCCGTTCGATGCGGGTTCCACCGAGCCGGGCCAGGGCCTCGCGGCCTGCCTCCTCGCGGTCCACCTCGCGGCGGAACTTCACGATGATGGAACCCTCAAGTGCGTCGCCACGCTGCGGCTCTGAGCGGTCGCCGTCGATCAGCGGAAGACTGACAGGGTCACCCGGATCGGCCAGCGTGTCCTGCAGCCGGAGCCCACGATCGATGGCGGGCAGCGCGGCGTCGGTGATCATGACGCGCGCGTCCCCTTGGTCGACAGGCTCCTGTCCGGTGAGGGAGGTGACCGCCAGGGCAGCGGCGATTAGCAGTATTCCCGGGAGCAGGCGTTTAGTCTTCAGGGACATCGGTGACCTCTGCTGAGAGCGTAGCGTAATGCAGGGGCGGCTGTCAGGGCACAAACACCTGACGTTGCGGGCGACCGTCACTGCCGGGCATAGGCAGGCCGATGCGGTCGGCCAGAGTCGGCGCCAGATCGGCCGGCGAGGCTGCGTCCCGATAGCGGCCCGCCTTGACGCCTGCACCGAAGAAGATCATCGGCACGTGCTGGTCGTAGGCGTGATGGGTGCCGTGGGTGGTGGCGTCGGGATTCGGGTCGCTGGCAATGTAGTGCGCCCTGGTGACGACGACCAGCTGACCACTGCGCCCGGTGACATGGCTGAGCGCCGCCGCACGCACAATCGGATCGGCTGACTGGCGCTGCTGCTCGAGGCCCGCTGACGGCAGCACACGCTCGATGCCGGTCATGGCCGCGACGGCCGCGATGGCCGGGTCGAGCAGCGCCGGGCTGGTGGCCACTCGTGATTGGGCCTCGGCCGACAGGTAGACCTGTGCGCCGTCCATGCGTACGGCATGACGGCCCGGGCCGAGCGCCGGTGTCAGCGCACGCGTGATCGCCTCGAGCACGGCGCGCTTGTCGACACGTCCGCCCTCGAGACCCGCGAGTGCGCGCGATTCGGGAATGGGGGCGACGCCGTGGTCGGCCGTGAGGCCGAGCACATACCCACCGGGGCCTACGGTGTCGTCGAGCGTCCGCAGCAGCTGCCCGAGTGTCTTGTCGAGCCTGAGCAGCGTGTCCTGCACCTCATGACTGTCGGGACCGAACTTGTGTCCGACGTAATCGAGCGCGGCAAAGCTGACGCCGAGGTAATCGGTATGGCCGTTCTTCCCGAGCCTGAGCTCGCGCACCAGGGTGGCGGCGAGGCCCGCCAGGGCTTCGTCGGCGTACGGGCTGTTTTCCCACAGCGCAGTGAACTCGCGCTCGGCGGTGCCGGGGGCGCCGCTCAGCGGATGGGGAAAGGTGCTGGTCCAGCCGCGGGGCGGCGTTTCACCGATGGCGCCGTCTTCGCCGGTGTACGACGTGCGGTCGGCCGAGCGATTCCAGACTTCACCGCGCAGGGCGCTGCGGGGATGTTCGGCGAGATACCGGCTGACTGGCGAGTAACGCCCGTCGACGTAGGCCGTGGATGTCGCCCACACGTTGCGCTCGTCAAGCCACGTGACCAGGCCGCCCTTGCCCGCGAGCATGATGGCGCTGCGCGGCTTGGTCGACAGGGTGACGACCCGCGACTCGGGGTCGTGTGCGCGCAGGCGATCGCCGAGCGTGGGCACGAGCAGCTGCACGGCACTGTGCCCGTCACGGTCGGCGCCGGGTTCATAGGCCACAGGAGAAACGCTCGGGTCTTCCGTGCAGGGAGCACTGCGGGTGCCTCGCCACCAGGCGTTGGCAATAATGCCGTGGGTCGACGGAAACGTCCCGGTGCCCACGGTGGCGTGTCCGGCGCAGGTGACCGTCTGCAGATACGGATAGAAGGTCTGCTCCATGACTGCCCCGTCGCGGGTCAGCCGGGCCAGCCCGTCGTTCCACCGGTCGCGCATGGCGGCCAGATAGTCGGCACGCATCTGATCGACCACCACGATGACGACGAGGGACGGTTGCGGCGCGGCCGGTCGGGGTGTGACCGGCGCCTGCGACCCGGCCTGCACCGACTGTGTGCAGGCGATCAGCAGGCCGGCGAGCAGAGGACGCATCAGCGGCATCCGCTCATGATGCCACGACCGGCACAGCAGGCCGTGCAGGACCGCGCAGCGCGTGGGCTATACTGCGCCCGCCCCATGTACGCCGTCGACATCATCGGCCAGAAGCGCGACGGCGGCGAACTGTCCCCGGCCGCGTTCGCCGCATTCATCGACGGGGCCGTCTCGGGAAGATGGACGCCGGCCCAGGTGGCGGCGCTGCTGATGGCGATACGCCTGCGCGGCATGAGCGCCGGAGAAACTACGGACCTGACCGGGGCCATGCTGGCCTCGGGCGTTCGAGTCGACCTGGCGGCTTTGCCTGGCCCGAAGGTGGGCAAGCACAGCACGGGCGGCGTCGGTGACAAAGTGTCTCTGGTGCTCGCGCCACTGGTGGCTGCCTGCGGCGTGACCGTGCCCAAGATGTCGGGCCGAGGGCTCGGCCACACCGGCGGCACGCTCGACAAGCTTGAGTCGATTCCCGGATTCCAGACCGCGCTGAGCCTTGACGCGTTCCGGATGGCCCTGGCTGAACACGGCTGCGCCATCATCAGCCAGACGTCACGCATCGCTCCGGCCGATCGGGTGTTGTATGCCCTGCGTGACGAGACGGGCACGATCGACAGCGTACCGCTCATCACGGCGTCGATTCTCAGCAAGAAGCTGGCGGAAGGCAGTCAGGCGCTCGTGCTCGACGTGAAGTGCGGGCGCGGGGCCTTCATGAAGACGCCCGCGCAGGCGCGGGTGCTGGCCCGGTCACTGGTGGACGTGGGATGCGCCCACGGTGTCGAGACCGAGGCGGTCATTACCCGCATGGATGATCCGCTCGGCCGGGCGGTCGGCAATGCGCTCGAGGTCCGCGAAGCGCTGGACCTGCTCCGTGGCGAGGGGCCGGCATCATTGCGCCTGCTGACGGTGACGTTGGCGGCACGCATGCTGGTGGCGGCGCGCGTGGTACCGGACGAGGCGGCCGGTATTGAGCATGCCGATCGTGCCCTGCGATCGGGGGCCGCGCTCGAGCGGTTCCGGCGGCTGGTGGCCGGGCAGGGCGGACGCCTCGGCCTGGACGATGACGCATCGACACTGCCGGTGGCCGAGGTCGAGACAGCCGTGTGTGCACCGCGGTCCGGTGTGGTGGCCGGGATCGATGCCGAACAGATCGGGCGCGCGGCGCTGCTGCTGGGGGCCGGTCGGCTGGCACGCGGGGCCGCCCTTGATCCGGCGGCCGGCGTCGTGCTGGGCGTTGAGCGCGGTGATCGGGTCGTGCCCGGGCAGACGCTGGCGGTGCTGTACCATGCCGCGGCGATGCCCTCGGCCGACGCCGAGCGTCTGGTTCATGCCGCCGTTGAACTGGGTGATACCGCGCCGTCGGTGGAACCGTGGATCATGGAGCGAATCACGAGATGAGTGCAGCAGCAACGATGCGGGTGACTGCCTTTGCCGTGGCCGCGGTATGTGCGGCCCTGTCCTGGGTGCTGTCGGGAGTGCTGGGCGCGAGGGCGCAGACCGGCTTCGGGGCGCTGTGCCTCATTGCCGTCTGCGCCGGCTGCTCATCCGACTTGAAGGCGGTGCGATGGCGCACGATTCTGTGGGGCATGGCCCTGCAGCTGGGGCTGGCGCTGTTCATCCTGCGGTTCGAGATCGGCGGATGGCGTCCCGGCTATGCGCTGTTCAGCGGGGTGGCCCAGGTGGTGAAGCGCTTCCTCGAGTTCAGCAATCAGGGGGCACTCTTCGTGTTCGGTGCCCTGGCGAATCCTGGTGTGCTCGAGCCGGCGCTCGGTGCCGGCAACGGGTTTGTCTTTGCGTTCTCGGCGCTGCCAACCATCATCTTCATCTCGGCGTTCTTCACGGTGCTCTATCACTTCGGCATCCTGCAGTTTGTGGTGTGGGTGATGGCCCGCGCCATGATGTATGTGCTCGGCACCAGCGGTGCCGAAACCCTGTCGGCCGCGGCCAATGTCTTCATGGGCCAGACCGAGGCTCCGCTCATCGTCAAGCCGTATGTGCCCAGGATGACCCAGTCGGAACTGCTGGCACTGATGGTGGGGGGCATGGCAACGATTTCCGGTGGTGTGATGGCCGTCTACATCGGGATCGGCGCCGACCCCATTGCCATTCTCACTACGAGCGTGATGGCAGCCCCGTGCGGCCTGTATCTGTCGAAGCTGCTGCTGCCCGAGACGGAGTCGCCCGAGACCGGAGGCGCCATCGGACTCTCGGTCGAGCGGCAGCACGTCAACGCGATTGATGCGGCCTCGGCGGGTGCGGCCGACGGCCTGCAGCTGGCGCTCAATGTGGCGGCGATGCTCATCGCCTTCCTGGCCATCATTGCGCTCGTCGACGCCGTGCTCGGCACGGTCTCGACAGGCCTGACGCTGTCGACGGTCTTCTCGTGGGTGTTTGCGCCGGTGGCGTTCCTGATGGGGACGCCGGCGAAGGACATTCCCGCGATGGCCGATCTGCTCGGCACGAAACTGGTGGCCAACGAATTCGTTGCCTTTGTGAAACTGACGGGCACCTACAGCGCCACCATCGAACCGCAGACGCGCGTGCTGGCCACCTACGCGCTGACGGGCTTTGCGAATCTCGGGTCGATTGGCATCCAGCTGGGTGGCATCGGGGCAATGGCGCCGTCGCGTCGTGGTGACCTGGCACGACTGGGCACACGCGCACTGCTGGCCGGCTTTCTCGCGACGCTGGTGAATGCGTGCGTCGCCAGCATGTTCCTGTGAGGAGGTGGAGCGGTGTCGCTGTTTGATCATGCCGTCGAAGCGGCCGAATTCCTGCGCGGCCGCGGATTTGTCGGCGCCGAAGCCGCCGTTGTTCTGGGCTCGGGGCTGGGTACATTTGCCGACGGCCTGTCGGATGCGTTCGCCGTGCCGTATGCCGATATTCCGCATTGGCCGGCCTCAGGCATCATCGGCCACGCCGGTCGACTGGTCGGGGGACGGGTGCGCGGCCGCAGGGTCATGGCCCTGTCGGGGCGCGTGCACCTCTACGAAGGGCATCCGATGACGTCGGTCACCTTTGCGATGCGTGTGCTCGGTCGCCTCGGGGTGCCGGTCGTCATTCTTACCAACGCAGCCGGCGGCATCAACACGCGCTTCGGACAAGGCGCGCTGATGCTGATTGACGACCACATCAACCTGATGGGCACCAATCCGCTGATCGGTCTCAACGATGAGCGGTTCGGGCCCCGGTTTCCGGACATGAGCGAGGTCTACTCGAGCCGCCTGCGCTCGATGGTCCGCGACGCGGCTGCGGCCGCCGGTGTCGCGCTCGAGCACGGGGTCTATCTGGGGGTGCACGGACCGAGCTTCGAAACGCCCGCGGAGATTCGCGCCTTCCGCGCTTGGGGTGCCGATGCCGTGGGTATGTCGACGGTGCCCGAGGCCATCGTGGCCCGGCACATGGGGCTCGAGGTGCTGGGCATCTCGTGCATCACCAATATGGCGGCCGGCGTGCTGCCGCAGACGCTGAATCACGAGGAAGTGATGGAGACGGCGCGTCGTGTCGGGGCGGCGTTTGTCAGCCTGCTGGAGGGCACCGTTGAGCGCCTCTGATCGGCTGGTGGAGGCGGCACGCGCCGCACGCGACCGTGCGGTGGCCCCCTACTCGCACTTCAAGGTCGGCGCAGCCCTGCAGACCACGGACGGCACGATCATCACCGGCTGCAACGTCGAGAACGCCAGCTACGGCCTGACGATCTGTGCCGAACGCGTGGCGGTGGTGAAGGCGCTCTCGGAAGGCCATCATGCCTTCACGCGCCTGGTGGTCGTGACCGACACCGAGGAGCCCACCTCGCCGTGCGGGGCGTGCCGCCAGGTGCTGTGGGAATTTGCGCCCGACCTTGAGGTGGTGCTGGCGAATCTGCATCGCATCACGGCCGTGACCACCCTGCGCGATCTGCTGCCGCTGGCGTTCAACAGCCACCTCCTGCGCCGCCCGTAGCCGGCTGATGCCGGTATGATCGGGAGCATGCTTCCGACCATCGCCTGGGACGGCGACGCGATCATCATGGTCGACCAGCGCAAGCTGCCGGTGACCGAAACCTATGTCACCTGCCGCACGGTGACCGAGGTGGCCAAAGCCATCCGCACCATGGTGATTCGCGGTGCGCCGGCCATCGGGGTGTGTGCGGCCATGGGGCTGGCGCTGCAGGCGGCGCGCAGCACTGCCACGGGCACGCGGCAATTCGCCACCGAGTTCCAGAAAGCCTGTGACCTGCTGGCCGCCACGCGGCCCACAGCCGTGAACCTGTTCTGGGCCATCGAACAGATGAAGCAGGCTCTGGCGCAGGGCGTGCACGCCGGCGAATCGGTCGAGCAGCTGCGCAATCGACTGCGACTTACCGCTGACCGCCTGCACGACGAGGATGTCGAGAGTTGCCGGGCGATTGGCCGCCATGGGGCCACGCTGGTGCCGACGCAGGCCCGCATCCTCACGCACTGCAACGCGGGTGCCCTGGCCACTGCGGGCTATGGTACGGCGCTCGGCGTGATTCGCGGTGCCGTTGAGGCGGGGCATCGGGTGACGGTGCTGGCTGACGAAACGCGTCCCTTTCTGCAGGGCGCGCGCCTGACGGCGTGGGAACTCACCAGGGACGGCATCGACACGACGGTCATCACCGACAACATGGCAGCCGCCATGATGCAGGGCGGACTCGTCGAGCTCGTGGTGGTCGGTGCCGATCGCATCGCGGCCAACGGCGATGCGGCGAACAAGATCGGGACGTATGGCCTGGCGGTGCTGGCGCACGCGCACGGGTTGCCCTTTTATGTGGCGGCGCCGTGGTCGACGATCGATCTGTCGACCCCGACCGGGGCGTCGATTCCGATCGAAGAACGACCGGCCCGCGAGGTGACGCACGTAGGGACGACGCAGGTCGTGCCCGATGCAGTGGCCGTGCGCAATCCGTCGTTCGACGTGACGCCGGCGCGCTACATCACGGCGATTGTCACCGACCGCGGCATCATCCGTCCGCCCTTTGCCCTCGACGCCCATGCACCTGCTCGCCATTGAATCGTCCTGTGACGAGACGGCTGCGGCTGTCGTCGAGCGGGTGAGCGACGAGGCGCGGCCGTGGGTGCTGCGATCGAATGTGGTGGCGTCGCAGACCGCGATTCACCGGGAATGGGGAGGCGTAGTGCCGGAACTGGCGTCACGCCAGCATGTGCGCGACATTCCGGGCGTGGTGCGCGAGGCGATGGCGCAGGCGGCGATCGGCTGGCCGCAGGTGGACGCGCTGGCGGTGACACAAGGCCCGGGGCTGGTGGGATCGCTGCTGGTGGGCATCGCCTTCGCGAAGAGCGCCGCATGGGCGCTGGGCCGTCCTCTCTTCGCCGTCCATCATCTGGCCGGGCACATCGAATCGCTGTGGCTCGAGCACGGACGGCTGGCGCTGCCGGCGGTCGTGCTGGTGGTGTCAGGCGGGCACACCAACCTCTATCTGGTGGCCCGCGACGGCGAGTATCAGCTGCTGGGACGCACGCGTGATGATGCGGCTGGCGAGGCCTACGACAAGGTGGCCAAGCTGCTCGGCCTCGGATATCCCGGCGGACCGGTCATCGATCGGCTGGCGGCCGAGGGTGACCCGCTGGCGATCCGCTGGCCGGGCACGCGTCTGACGAATCGTGATCGGAACGCTCCCGAACGGGACGGACGGTTTGATTTCAGTTTCTCAGGTCTGAAGACGGCGGTGCTGCGGCATGTGCGGTTGCGGCAGGAAGCACTCGGCACCGCGCGGCTGCCCGACCACGAGGTGCGAGACATCGCCGCGAGCTTCCAGCGCCGTGTGGTCGAGACGCTGACCGACCGGCTGTTTCTGGCGGCGCGGTGGACCGGCGCGCGCAGCATCGGCATCGCCGGCGGGGTCTCGGCCAACCGCCAGCTGCGAGAGGCGGCTCAGGCGCGCGGCGCGGCGCTCGAGGTGCCTGTGTACGTGCCGAGACTGGCATTGTCGACCGACAACGCCGCCATGATTGCGGCGGCAGGCCTGCGGCAGTTCGAGCGAGGGCGCCTGGCGCCTGCGGACCTGAATGCGTCGGCGTCGCTGGCGCTGGTGTAAGGTAGCGCCATGCAGGTGACTCGAGAGGCCGCGTGGCGGCTGCTGACGGAATGGACACAGGGCGACAGCCTGAGGAAACACGCGCTGGCGGTCGATGCGGCGGTACGCGGCTACGCCCGGCTGCAGGGCGCCAGCGAGGACGAATGGGGCGCCGTCGCGCTGCTGCACGATTTCGACTACGAGCGCTATCCCACGCTCGGTGACCATCCGCTCAAGGGCTGCGAGCATCTGACGGCGCTCGGCTACCCCGAGTGGGTCACACGCGCGATTCTGTCGCATGCGTGGGAATTCACGCAGGTGATGCCTGAGACCCCGCTCGAGCGGGCGCTGGTTGCATGCGATGAGATGGCCGGTTTCGTGACGGCCGCGGCTCTGGTGAGACCCAGCCGCAGCGTGCTCGATCTGGAAGCCTCGTCGGTGAAGAAGCGGATGAAGGACAAGGCGTTTGCGAGGGCCGTGCCTCGCGAGCACCTCGAGAAGGGTGCCGCACTGATGGGGCTGCCGCTCGAGCAGCACATCGCGCATGTGATTGCCTTCATGCGCCTCGAGGCCGATGCGCTCGGACTGCGCGGAACCGCAGGCGAGGGCTCCTCGTCTACCCCTTCTGCATGAACACTGAGGCGCCGCCGCACCAGACCCCGACCGTCCCGCCCGGCGCGGTGGCACCGGTGGTGGCCTGCGAGGGTGTCTCGGTCTCCTACGGTTCGCACTGCGCCCTCAACAATGTATCCCTCGCATTCCCCGCAGGCGCAGTGGGGCTACTGGGCCCGAACGGCGCGGGGAAGAGCAGCCTGATCAAGGCCGTGCTCGGTCTGGTGACACCGGCCGCAGGCCGCATGACGGTGCTGGGCCGCGACGTGGCGGCTGACCCGATGGGTGTGCGGGCCCGCATCGGCTACATGCCTGAACACGATGCCCACATTCCCGGCATGACGGCCGTTCGGTTTGTGGCGTATTGCGGGGAACTGGCTGGCCTGCCGCGCACCAGTGCGATGCAGCGGGCGCACGAAGTGCTGTTTTATGTAGGGCTGGGCGAAGCCCGCTATCGCTCCGTCGACACCTACTCGACGGGCATGAAGCAGCGTATCAAGCTCGCGCAGGCGCTGGTGCACGATCCCGACCTTCTGCTGCTCGACGAACCCACCAACGGTCTTGATCCCCGGGGCCGCGACGACATGCTGGGCCTCATTGCCGACCTCGCCCACCGCAAGGGCGTCAACCTTGTGCTGTCATCGCACCTGCTGCCCGATGTGGAAGCGACGTGCCGGCACGTGGTGGTCATGCATCAGGGTGCCGTGGCGGCGGCGGGGCCGATGGCCACCCTGCTCGATCAGCAGGGTCACCTCTACGAGCTTCGGATCAAGGGGGATGGCGCAGCGTTCGCTGCGGCGCTGCGTGCAGCCGGTGTCGAGTGCCACGACACCGAGGAGACCACCTGGCGTGTGACGGTGCCGCGGTCGGTCGCAGGCGCCGATGACGCGTCAGCCGACGGGCCCGATGCCGGCGTGCAGTGGCTGTGCGCCGTGGCGGTGCGCGAGGGGGTGCAGGTGCGACACGTGCGGGCGTCGATGCATTCACTGGAAGATGTGTTTGCGCGCGTGGTCGGGGGAGAGCGGTAAGCATGCCGATTCACGATCAGGGCTACCAGCGCTATGGCGGTCTGCGTGTCGGACCGGGCCGTGCCTGGCAGGTCATCACGCGGGCGGGCATCGAGTCGTTTGTGGCCCGGCGGGCGTTTCTTGGATTGCTGCTGTTGTCGTGGACGCCGTTCCTCGCCGGCGCCGTGCAGGTGTACCTGTCGTCCAGCTTCGAGCAGGCGGCCTTCCTCGCCCCGAACAACAAGACCTACTGGGATTTTCTCGAACGACAGGGATCGTTCGCCTTCCTGATTACCGTCTGGGTCGGTGCCGGACTCATCGCCGACGATCGACGGGCCAACGCACTGTCGCTGTACCTGTCGAAGCCGCTGACTGTCACCGACTATGTCGTCGGCAAGCTGGCCATTCTGCTGCTGCTGCTGGCAGCGGTGATCTGGGCACCGGCCATGGCACTGCTGATCGTGCAGTCGGCCTTTGCCGGGTCTCTCGAGTTTGTGCGCACGCACGTGTCACTCGTGCCGGCCATCACCGTCTACTCGCTGCTGGCCATGGGGCTGTCGTCGCTGACCATGCTGGCGCTGTCGTCGCTGTCGTCGAGCAGCCGGTTCGTCGGGACCATGTATGCGGGCGTGATTTTCTTCTCGCAGGCGATCACCCGCGTGCTCGCGTCGGCGACGGGCATGCCGGTCTGGAATCACCTGTCGCCACTTGGTGCTCTTGATCGGGTCGGGCAGTCGATCTTCGGACTCGACGGGGCCGGGCAACCCGGGCTCTGGCCGGCGATGGCCCTGCTGCTGGCGCTGGTGGTGAGCTCGGCGGCGGTGCTGCGCTGGCGGGTGCGTGGCATCGAGGTGGTGGCATGACGCCGATCGTCACGGCCGTTCATCTGTCGAAGTGGTACGGCCAGGTCAGCGGACTGAATGACATCACGGTGACGATTCCTCCGGGGATCACCGGCCTGCTTGGCCCGAACGGGGCGGGCAAGTCGACATTCATGAAGCTCATCACCGGACAGCTGCGGCCCAGTCAGGGGCAGCTGTCCGTGATGGGCGAACCGGCGTGGGGGAATCCCGATCTCTACCGCCGGATGGGGTTCTGCCCCGAGCAGGATGCGTTCTACGAGCGCATGACGGGCCTCGAATGGGTGACGGCACTGGTACGACTGAGCGGGTACGGCGAGGACGAGGCGCGCCAGGCTGCACGTGACGCTCTGGCCGTCGTCGATCTGCTGCCGGTGGCCGACCGGAAGATCGGGGCGTACAGCAAGGGCATGCGGCAGCGCGTCAAGCTCGCCCAAGCTCTGGCGCACCAGCCTGGGCTGGTGGTGCTCGACGAGCCGCTGACCGGCATGGATCCGCTGATGCGGCGTTCGACCATTCGAGCCATCAGGCAGTGGGCGAAGCAGGGGCGGCACGTCATTGTGTCGAGTCACATCCTGCATGAAGTCGAGGCGATGACGTCGAACATCCTGCTGATCAACAACGGCCGCATCGTCGCGGACGGCGATGTGCATCAGATTCGTGACCTGCTCGACATGCATCCGCACACGGTGTCGCTGCGCGCAGCCGAGCCACGGCTGCTGGCCCGGCACCTGCTCCGCGAGGATGGCGTGCTGTCGCTGCGGCTCTCCGGTGAATACCTCGTGGTGGAAACGCAGCGCCCCGATGCGTTCTATGCGCGTGTCACGGCACTGGCCGCCTCGGGTGAGGCGGGGACCATTGCGGCCATCGAGTCGACCGATGACAACCTGCAGGCGGTATTCCGCTATCTGGTGAAGGCATGACGCGTCCCTACTGGACCTCGGCGTGGCGTGTGTTCGACCTGTCGGTGGGCGAGATGCTGTGGTCGCGCCGCACGGTCTTTATGGCACTCGTCGTCGGCCTGCCCGTGGTGGTGGCCGTGATTGTGCGCGTGCTGGACGTGTTCGGCATCGCGGCGCTGCGTGTCAATGGACAGGCGATGGGCGGCACGAGTCTGTTCGGGCTGATGTTGTGGCTGCTCTTCCTGCGGTTCGCGGTACCGGTGCTGGCGGTGTTCTACGGCACGGCGCTCATTGCCGATGAGGTAGACGACCGCACGCTGACGTATCTGTTCACCCGGCCGATTCCCCGCGGCAGCGTGCTGATCGGAAAGTATTTCGCCTATCTGGCCTGCACCGCGCTGGTGGTGCTGCCCGGCGTGATGCTGACGTATTTCCTGCTGACGCCTGTCGCGCAGATTGGCGCCACCTTCGTGTCGTTGCTGATCGACCTCGGCATCCTCGCCGCAGGCCTGACGGCGTATGGCGCGCTCTTCGCGCTGGTCGGGGCGTGGTTCCGACGGCCACTCGTGGTGGCCCCGGCGTTCGTGTTCGGCTGGGAATCGGTGGTGCTGCTGCTGCCCGGGTCGCTCAAGCAGCTGACGGTGGCCTATTACCTTCAGGGACTCGTGCCGCATGCGATGCCGGCCGATGGCGGTATCACGGCGCTGTTGCAGGGGCTGGTGACCGACGTGCCGTCGACGGCGGCCTCGCTGGGAGCCCTCGCCGCTATCACCGTGGGGGCCCTGTGGCTGGCGACGCGTGAGGTGGAACGGCGCGAGTATGTGCTTCCGCAGTAGCATGTTTCAGGTCGGGATGGGAACCCGGCAGGGATGACGACCGTATCAGGCTTCAGAGGCGACACGATGACCAGACAGACCCGGGTGGCGATGATGGCGGGAGTGGGCGTGCTGACGCTGGGAATGGGTGCGGGACTGCTCGCAGTCTTCGGCCTGCCGGTGTCACTGGGGTCGGCGCCGGCCGGACCTCCCGAACTGCAGCATGTGCCACAGGAGGCGGCAGTCGTCGCGTACGCCGATGTGCGCCGCATGATGTCTTCAGACCTGCGGCAGCAGCTCGGTGCTCTGGCTGTGACTCCACAGGCCTCGACACCCAACGAATTCGAACAGCAGACGGGCTTGAACATCGAGCAGGATATCGACTCGGTGGTGGTCGCCCTCGTGCCCGCTGATGCGGGCGTGGACGGAGACCGCAGCCCGCACATGGTGGTGCTGGCCCGTGGCCGCTTCGAGGCATCGCGGCTCGAAGCCCTGGCCCTGCAGGAAGGGGGCGCCGCCACCGACTATCGCGGCATTCGCGTGCTGACCCTCAAGGAATCAGAAGGGACGCCGGCGGCACTGGCATTTCTCGCCTCGGACCTCGTCGCATTCGGCCCGGCCCCGATGGTCCAGCGGGCCATCACCGCGTCGCTCGACCGTCGCAATGTGCTGTCGAACACGGACGTCATGCGCCTGGTGGCGCAGCACGACGGGATGCACGCGTGGGCCGTGGGTCGCTTCGATGATCTGATGTCCGCGGCGCGGGTCGACCCGGCGCAGGCTCCAGCCGGGCTGCCTGCGGTGTCGTGGGTCTCGGCGTCGGGCACCCTCGGCGCGTCGATCGATGGGGTGGTGACGGCCGAGGCGCGCGATGAGGCGGCGGCCGCGCAACTGCGTGATGTGGTGCGTGGCATGCTGGCGCTCGGTCAGCTGCAGGGCGGCAATGCGGCAGCGCCGGCGACCCTGGCCCAGGCCTTCCAGCTGAGCGGCGAGGGGCGCACGGTGGCGCTGTCATTCAGTGTGCCCACCGGGGCGCTGGTGGCGATGGCGCAGCAGGCTGCGGACGCCCGAGAGGCCCGGCCGGCACGCTAGACTTTCGAGACATGGCAATCACGACGGTCGGCGTGCTGGGCTGCGGCCTGATGGGCTCAGGGGTGGCTCAGGTAGCCGCCGGAGCGGGTTTCCGGACCATTGTTCTCGAGGCCAGCGACGCGGCGCTCGAGCGCGGCATGGGCCGCATCTCGAACTTCCTGAATGACGGAGTCGCCAAGGGCAAGGTCACGGCCGAGGCGCGTGACACCACACTGGCGCACCTCTCCGGTACGACGCGATACACCGATCTGGCCCCCTGCGATCTGGTAATCGAGGCCATCATCGAAGACCGTGCCGCGAAAGCACGTGCCTATGCCGAGGTCGAGGCGGTGGTGTCGTCGACGTGCCTGCTGGCGTCGAATACCTCGTCACTCTGCATCACTGAGCTTGCGGCCGCGACCCGCCGCCCCGATCGCTTCGGCGGCCTGCACTTCTTCAACCCCGTGCCGCTCATGAAGCTGGTCGAGGTGATTCGTGCATTGCCCACCTCGAACGACACGGTCGATGCCCTGACGTCGTTCGCGCGTGCGCTGGGGAAAGAGCCCGTGACCGCTCCCGACCGGAGCGGCTTCATCGTCAATCGCCTGCTGATTCCGTATCTGCTCGATGCTATCCGCGGCTACGAGAGCGGCCTGGGCTCGCGCGAAGACATCGACGCGGCCATGAAGCTCGGGTGCGGTCACCCGATGGGGCCTCTGACGGTGGCCGACTTCATCGGACTCGACACCACGCTGTCGATTGCGAACATCATGTTCGACGAATATCGCGAGACGCGCTTTGCGCCACCCCCGCTGCTGAAGCAGATGGTGATGGCCGGGTACCTCGGCCGCAAGTCGGGTCGAGGTTTCTACAGCTATTGAGGTTTGGGTGCGGGCGCGGCCTTGAGCCGTGCCAGCATGCGGCGCGCCGTCTCGCGGTGGCCCGCATCTTCGGCCGCCCAGGCGGGGTCGGTCGGTGCGTCGATGGCCGCCTGCGCCAGCCGCCGGGCCTCGGCGGGCTTCTTTCGTTCTTCCATCACCTCGGCGAGAAACACGAGGGTGATGACGCTGTCAGGCTTGCGGGCGAGTGCCGCCCGCAGGTGCGCTTCGGCCTTGTCGAGATCGCCACCGAACATCGATGGTACCTGCGCGTACCATCGGCCAAGCGCGCGGTCTGGCGACCCCTCGAGATAGGCGGGATCAAGACGACGGGCCTGTTCGAGTGCTGTGCGGATGGGAGTCCGGTACTTGAGCCCCTGACGCAGGCCGAAGGCTTCGGCGAGCGATCCCATGTTCGCCGCCATCCAGAAGAAGCCTTCCACACGTTCGGGCTGCAGCGTAGTCGCGAGACGCCCTCGGGCCATGCCCTTCTCGAGCGCCGCCCGGCGCTCGGCCGGCGGGGCTCCGGCCGTGCCGAGCCAGTAGTATGCACGTGCGAGCTTCCACGTGGCGTCGAAGTCGCCGGGCTGCGCCACGATCTGTGCTTCCCACAATGCAATCGCCCGCTGTCCGGCGCGCACATCACTGCGCGCCGCATAGAGGTCGTCGGCAGAGGCGGGATCCTGTGCGGTCGTTCCTGCATCAACAGTCGTGATGGCAACGCTGGCATTCCCCGAGATTGAGGGCCCGGTCGCCAATACCGCAATGTACAATACGGCCATGCAGGATCTCGTGCGACAGCTGCTCGCCCGGCTCGGAGAAGACCCCGATCGCGAAGGACTGGTGCGGACGCCGCTGCGTGTCGAGAAGGCGCTCAAGTTTCTGACCAGCGGGTATGACGCGAACATCGGTGAGGTGCTGAACGACGCGCTGTTCACTGTCGATTATAGCGAGATGGTGATCGTGCGCGACATCGACTTCTACAGCATGTGCGAGCATCACATGCTGCCATTTTTCGGCAAGTGTCACGTCGCTTACATCCCGAACGGCAAGGTCATCGGCCTCAGCAAGATTCCCCGTCTGGTCGACGTCTTCGCGCGTCGCCTGCAGGTGCAGGAGCGCATGACCAACCAGATTGCGGAAACCATCCGCGAGACGATTCACCCGCTCGGCGTGGCTGTGGTCTGCGAAGGCACCCATCTCTGCATGGCCATGCGCGGTGTCGAGAAGCAGAACTCGTACACCATCACCAGCGCGATGCTCGGCAGCTTCCGCGAAAACCCGCAGACACGCAGCGAGTTCCTTGAACTGCTGAAGCTGCGTCCCGGTGCTCTGGGCCTGACCCGTGGCGGGCTCACCGTGCCGTCGGGGCATCATCTCGATTGATACGCCGGCAGCACATCTGACGTGACAGGCGGGGGGCAGCGCCACCCGTTTCACGTACGGTGCCTGCTGCACGCCGCTGCCCGGAACTGGCTATACTGGCGCACATGCGCCTGTTGCTGGCCCTCCTCATCGTCGGCCTCAGCCTTGACGCGGGCCTCGATGCGCAGAGCCGACGGTCGCGATCAGGTTCGCGTGCCCCTGCCAGACAGACCCCAGCCAGAACCACTCCGGCGAAGCCGGCGGGGCCGACCCGTGTGCAGGCCACGCTGGTCTGTCCCTCTGAACTGGGTGTGGGCGTGACGACCCGGCGTACGTTCTGTGATGTGCTGGCCGGACGCGACCCTGCGGCAGGCGTGCGCATCACGATTCCGCCGCATCGCGGACCGGTGACGCTGTCGTTCGAACTGCACAACCGTCACACCTATTCGGACGACCAGATCAAAACGAAGACGGCGTACCGGAAATACACGGCGACGATTGGTGTGCTCAGTATGGACAACACGCTGGTGGACCGCGCGGTGATTCAGTCGGAGTTCCGTCAGGCCGGCGACCTGTTCGACCGCATTGCCGGCGGTGCCGGTCCCGGTGGCGTGAAGGCCGTGGCTCCCACCGGCACCGAGTTCATCTCGATGGAATTGCCGGAAGACATCGGCACCGAGGTCAGCGTGCTGGGCGAGAAGCTGACCGTGGTTCGTCCGGACGGGACGGATGTGTTCACGTCGGAAGGCCGCCCGGTGGCGACCATCAGCAACGTCATGGTCGAGTTCAGACCCGGGCCTGCGCCGCGCACGCCGGCCCCGGCACGCAAGCCGTCAGGCCGACGCTGACGCGTCGGTGGCGCAGTGCGCCCGATAGGCGCGGGCGATGGCCTCGGCCGAGCGGGCGATGTCCTCGCGCGTCGTGCTCCAGTTCGAGACCGAGATGCGCAGCACCTGTCGGCCCTGCCACACCGCACCTCCGGCCCAGCACGTGCCCTCCGCCTGAATGCTCGCCATCACGCGTCGCGTCATCTCATCGTCATCGCCGTCGTGCCGCGGGCTGGAGCAGCGTACGAGGACCTGGTTGAGGACCACGTCGTTCAGGATCGACAGCCCGGGCACCGCGGCCAGCTGCTGCGCCATGTCCCGTGCGTGCGCACACGAGCGGCGAAACAGGTCGATCAGGCCCTCGCGGCCGAGCGTTCTGATGAGCGTGTAGAGCGCAAAGCCCCGCGCCCGACGCGAGGACTCGGGCACCCAGTCCATGCCCATCCGCTCTTCATCGTCGCCGCGCTGGAGATAGGACGCACGCAAGCTGAGGGCGGCACGATGCGGGGCCGGATGCGCGACGATGGCGAGGCCGGAGTCGTAGGGCACATTGAGCCACTTGTGGGCGTCGGTGGCCCACGAGTCGGCCTGCGACAGGGAGGCCACCTGGGGCGCCAGTTCCGGCACGGCGGCGGCCCAGAGCCCGAAGGCCCCGTCGACATGCACCCACGCGCCGTGGGCGTGCGCGATGGAGAGGATGGCGTGCAACGGGTCCGACGCGCCGGTGTTCACGTTGCCGGCCTGCGCGCACACAATCACGGGTCCGGTGACGCCGGCGAGTTGCGCGGCCAGAGCGTCGGGGCGCATCCGGCCCTGGCCGTCGGCGTTGGCCACGCGGAGCTCGCTCGTGCCGATGCCCAGCATGCGTAAGGCGCCCGTGATGGAGACGTGCACCTCGCCACCGACGACCACCGTGATGGCGGGCGCCCGCTGCAGTCCCTGCGTTTCGACGTCCCATTCATGGCGGCGCAACACTTCATGCCGCGCAGCCGCCAGACACGTGAAGTTGGCCATGTGGCAGCCGGTCACGAAACCGACCGAGGCTGAGGCCGGCAGGCCCAGCAGCTCGAGGACCCATCCCGAGACGATGTCTTCGACGACAGCTGCCGCCGGCGACATCACGTAGAGCGCGCCGTTCTGATCCCACGCGCTGGCGAGCCACTCGGTGGCGACCGTCACCGGGACGGCACCTCCGGTGACAAAGCCGAAGTATCGCGGGCCCACGGTGCTGACGAGCCCGGGCTCGACGCCCGCGCAGAGTGCGTCGAGGACGTCTGCTGCAGGGGCACCCTGCCACGGCAATGCGCCGCCCAGCGCGTGCAGCAACTGTGCGCGGGTGGCGGTGGCGCCGACGGGGCGTGTGGGGACGCGCGCCAACCAGTCGAGGGCACGAGCGTGCGCCAGATCGAGGAGCGGTGTGATGTCAGCCACGGGTCGCATACCTCACAGCCGCGCTCGCGTGTGTGCGTGTCGGCGTCCACGACACGTCGGCCGGGGGGGCGTCATGCTGACAGGGCCCGTGGGCGTGCAGGGCGGGAACACGATGCGACGGGCGATGCGTGGGAGACGGGCATGTGGCACGCCTCGGAATGATAGCGGAAGCGGCTGCACCGGCTGTGATAGCCCTCCGCCGTGCCTGCGCTGCTCAGCATCGTTGTCCCGGTGTACAACGAGGCCCGAACCGTCGCGGCCGTGGTCGATCGCCTGCTGACGATCGACCTTCCGCTGCCGCGCGAAATCATCATCGTCAACGATGGGTCGACCGACGGAACGCGCGAGGTGCTTGATGCCCTGCCGAGCCGACCTGACGTGCTGCGCGTGATCCATGCGGCGCGGAATGGCGGCAAGGGCAGCGCCATCAGGACAGGCTTTGCGACGGCGACCGGCACCATCCTCGCCATTCAGGATGCCGATCTGGAACTGGACCCGGCACAACTGGCGGTGCTGGTGGTCCCGATCCTGGGGGGGCAGACACGCGTGGTGTTCGGGTCGCGCTTCCTCGCGGGCACGCCCGATGCCCCCATGCACACCATCGTGGCCAACCGTTTCCTGACCGGACTGACGAACGTGCTCTACGGGGCCCGCATCACCGACATGGAGACCTGCTACAAGGTGATGGAAACGCCGATTGCGCTGGCGCTGCGGCTGCAGGCCAACCGGTTCGACATCGAGCCCGAGATCACGGCCAAGCTGCTGCGCGCCGGACATCACATTCACGAGGTGCCCGTGCGGTTCGAGCCGCGCAGCCGTGCTCAGGGCAAGAAGATTGGCTGGCGCGACGGCGTCAAGGCCATCGACGTACTGATTCGTCATCGCTTCCTGTGATGACCGGATGGCCGCAGCGTGGCGTGCTGGTGCTGGCGATCTACGCCGAGCGACTGGGCACGCACGCGGTGGGTGGCTCTGACTCCTCGTGTTACGGACTCCTGGCGCAGGCCGTCTCCCGAGGGGAGACCGAGCCTGCGTCGGCCCTCGCCATCGACGCACCCTGGCCTGATGCGCAACGCACCACCGCCCCTGGAGGATTTGTGCCGTCGGCGCAGTCGTCGAGTGGTGCCGCGCCGGTGTGCGCGCCCGGCTACGCCTGGCTGACGGCGCCGGTCCTGCGACTGGCGGGAGCCGAGGCGTGGTTGCGGCTGTCGTCCCTGGCCGGTGTGCTGCTGGTGTGGGCGACGTTCCTGCTCGCGCAACGGCTGGCGGGCGCGTGGGCCGGACTGGCGGCGGCAGGACTGGTGGCCTCGTCGCCCGTGCTGCTCTTTCAAGTGGTGCAGCCCATGACCGATGTGGCCTCCGCGGCGGCCTGGCTCTGGGCCCTGGTGGCCCTCACGCGTGCGGGCGGACCACGCTGGTGGCTGGCAGGTTCGGCCGTGGGGATGGCGCTGCTGATGCGGCCCAATCTGCTGCTCGTGGGCCTGCTGCTGGGTGTGTGGGTGCTGTGGGCCGGTCGCTTCCGCGGCGCGGTGACGTATGCGGTGGGGGTGATGCCCTGGGGCCTCGCGGTGCTGGCATTGAACGCGGTGCACTACGGCAGCCCGCTGCGATCGGGCTATGGGTCGGTGGGTGACCTGTTCTCGTGGGCGCATGTGCTGCCCAATGCGGAAGGCTACGCGCGGGCGCTGGAGTCGGCGCAGTTCGGGATGCCGGTGGCGGGTGTGCTGGCGTTGCTGCTGCTGTGGTGGCGGCCTCCCCACGCGTCGACGACGCACGATGCGGTGCCGGTGCTGCCGCTGGTGCTGGTAGCGGTGGGCGTCATCGCGTCGTACCTGCCCTATCGGCATTATCCGGAATGGTGGTACCTGCGGTTCCTGTTGCCGGCGCTCGTGGTGTTGACCGTGGCCCTGGTGGTGCTGGTCTCCCGGGGTGTCGCACGCGCATCCGGGCGGGGGACGGAGGCGCTGCCGCTGGCGCTGACGGTCGTCGGCATGACAGCGCAGTGGCGCACGGCAGAGGCGGCGGAGGCACGGAGTCTCCGATCACTCGAGTCGAGATTCCGAACGGTTGGTCGCGTAATGACCACACAGGTGTCTCCACGTCGCGCGGTGCTGAGTGTGTGGGACAGCGGCAGCCTGCGCTTTGCCGGACGTGGCGAGGTGGTGTTGTGGGATGCACTTGATCCGCAGTGGCTCGACCGTGCCGTAGACTGGCTGGCCGCACGTGGGGAGGCTCCGGTGATTGTGATTGAGCCCTGGGAAGAAGCCGCATTCCGGGCACGTTTTGCGGGGCAGCAGTTCGGCGTGCTCGACTGGCCACCACGTGTGGACATCGACAGCCGGGTCCGGATCTACCGGACGGATGGCCGTGCCCGCTATCTGTCCGGGGCACCGGTCGAGACGACGCTGGTGCCGCTGCTGCGCTGAGAGCCACGCGCGACCGGGGCGAGGCCGTTGGACCTCGGCCCTGAGCAGGCGCGGGTGGTGTTATTCGCCGAAGTGAATGCGCTGCTCGACGTCTGCAAAGCGTCGGGCGGCGTCGGGCTCGGGGGCCACAAGCGACACGATGATGCCGACCGCAAACGAGAGCGGAATGGTCACGAGTCCCGGATTCTTGAGGGGGAACCACGCCGCGCTGTGCTTGAGGATGTCGATCTGGATCGTGGGCGACAGGTAGATGAGCGTCAGTGTCGAGATGGTGCCGATGATCATCGACGCCTGTGCGCCGTGGGTCGTGCACGGCTTCCAGAACACCGACAGCACGAGTGCCGGGAAGTTGGCCGATGCGGCAATGGCGAAGGCGAGGCCGACCATGTAGGCCACGTTCTGTCCCTTGAACACAATGCCGAGGGCGATGGAGGCGAGGGCCAGCAGCACCGTCGACCCGCGGGCCACGAGGAACTGCTCACGTTCGGACGCCGACCCCTTCCGGACGACGCTGACCCAGATGTCGTGTGAGAGTGCGGCGGCGCCGGCGAGAGTGAGACCGGCCACCACGGCCAGGATCGTGGCAAACGCCACAGCGGAAATGAAGCCGAGGAAGGCCTGCCCCCCGACCACTTCGGCGAGGAGCGGCGCGGCCATGTTGCCACCCGCATCGACGGCACGAATGGCATCGTGGCCGACCAGCACCATCGCCCCGAAGCCGAGAATGAAGGTGAACAGGTAGAACACCCCGATGACGGCCGTGGCGATGGCCACCGATGACCGCGCGGTCTGTGCGTCGGGCACGGTGTAGAAGCGCATCAGGATGTGCGGCAGGCCGGCGGTGCCGAACATCAGGGCGATGCCGAGGGAGATCGCATCGAGCGGATTCGAGACCAGCTGGCCGGGCGCCAGCACGGCATCGCCGTATTGCCGCGTGGCCTCCTGGAACAGGGCGAGCGGATTGAACGAGAACCGTGCCAGTACCAGGAGAGCGAGCAGCCCCGCCCCGCCCAGCAGGAGCACCGCCTTCACGATTTGCACCCAGGTGGTGGCCAGCATTCCGCCGAAGAGGACATACGCCAGCATCACCAGCCCGACAATGACAATGGCGACTTCGTACTGGAGGCCGAAGAGCAGGCGAATGAGATTGCCGGCTCCGACCATCTGCGCGATGAGATAGAAGGCCACGACGGCGAGACCGCCGAAGGCCGACGCGACGCGCACCGGGGTCTGCTGCAGACGGAAGGCGACCACGTCGGTGAACGTGTAGCGGCCCAGGTTCCTGAGGGGTTCCGCAATGAGGAACATCACGACGGGCCAGCCGACGAGGAAGCCGATCGAGTAGATGAGGCCGTCGAATCCGGAGAGGGCGACGAGGCCGGCAATGCCGAGGAAGCTTGCGGCACTCATGTAGTCGCCGGCGAGGGCGAGACCGTTCTGCCATCCGGTGACGCTGCGTCCGGCGGCGAGGAAGTCTTCGGTGGTGTTGGTGCGCCTCGCGGCCAGCCAGGTGATGATGAGCGACAGCGCGATGAAGATGCCGAACCCGGCCATCGCGATGACGTTGGGCTGCGGCGCGGGTGTCATCGGCGTGCTTCCATTTCCCGCCGGAGGTCGGCGAGGGCGCGGTCGTAGGTGCTGTTGGCCCACCGCACATACACGACGATGAGCGCCCAGGCGGCGAGAATGACGACGACGCCGAGGGTGATGCCGAGGGACAGGCCTGGCACCAGCTGCATCGCCAGCAGCGGCTTGTTGTAGGCGATGAGGAGAACGAACGCCACATAGATGGCGGTCATGGCGCCTGTCAGCGCCAGCGCGATGCGCCAGCGGGCAGCGTCGAGGGCACGGAGACGATCGGCCGGTGAATCCACGCGCGGATATTAGCCTATGATCTGAGGCTGAGGAGCAGAAACATGACCGGCGAAGAGATTGTGGCCCTGAACAAGCAGCACACCCTGTACGAGTGGTCGGCGCAGTCGCACGTCGACCCGATTCCCGTGGCGGGGGCCAAGGGGGTGCACTTCTGGACGCCCGAGGGCAAGCGCTACATCGACTTCAACAGTCAGCTGATGTGCACGAACATCGGCCATGGCCATCCGAAGGTCATTGAGGCGATCCGGGTGCAAGCCGAGCAGCTGGCTTACGCGAACCCCTTCATGGCGACCGAGGCACGCGGCCGGCTGGGGGCCAAGCTGGCCGAACTGTGCCCCGGTGACATCGACGTGTTCTTCTTCACCAACGGCGGGGCCGAAGCCAACGAGAACGCCATCCGCCTGGCGCGGCTGGTGACGGGGCGGCACAAGATTCTGGCGCGTTATCGCTCGTATCACGGGGGCACGGCGGGCAGCCTCACGCTGACCGGCGACCCGCGCCGGTGGGCGTCGGAGCCGGGCATCCCCGGTGTGGTGCGGGTGCCGCACCCGTACCACGGCGTACAGCGGGGGTCCGACACGGCCTCCGAGGCGCTCGCGCAGCTTGACGAAATCATCATGCTGGAAGGCCCGCACACCATTGCCGCCTTCATCCTCGAGACGGTGACGGGCACTAACGGTGTGCTGCCGCCGCCGCCCGGCTATCTGGAGGGCGTGCGGGCGCTCTGTGACCGCCATGGCATCCTGCTCATCTGCGACGAAGTGATGTCGGGCTTCGGGCGCACGGGCAAGTGGTTTGCCGTCGATCACTACGGCGTCGTGCCTGACATCATCACGATGGCCAAGGGGCTCACGAGTGCGTACGTGCCGCTGGGCGCCTTGGGCATGCGGCGCGCGCTCGCGGATCACTTCCAGCAGAAGGTGTTCTACGGGGGGCTGACCTACAACAGCCATCCGCTTGGCTGCGCCACGGCACTGGCGACCATCCAGGTGTACGAAGACGAAGGCCTCATCGATCGGGCGCGTGTCATGGGCGAACTGATGCGGTCGCTGCACGAGGAGATGCAGGCGAAGCATCCCTGTGTAGGCGAGTTCCGCAGCATCGGCCTGTTCGGCATTGTCGAACTGGTGCGCGATCGCGCGACACGCGAAGCGCTGGCGCCGTTCAACGGCACGTCGCCCGAGATGCAGATCCTGGCGAAGCACTTCCGTGAAGAAGGCCTCTACACGTTCGTGCGGTGGAACAACTTCTTCACCAATCCGCCGCTGGTGATCACCGAGGCCGAGATGCGCGAGGCGTTTGCGATCATCGATCGCGGCCTCACGAAGGTCGACGCGGCGCTCGGACACCATGTCGGTGCGTGACCTGCTGATTGTCGGGGCCGGCCCTGCGGGGCTGGCCACGGCCATCGCGGCGCGGCAGCACGGCGTGGATGCGCTGGTGATCGACCAGGGCACGGTGGCCGACGGCATCCGCCGGTTTCCGACGCACATGACGTTCTTCACGACGCCGCCGCTGCTGGAGATTGGCGGACTGCCGTTCACGACGCCGCACGACAAGCCGTCGCGCCTCGAGGCGTGGCGCTACTATCGCCGGGCCGCCGAACTGTCGCAGGTCGCGATGGTGCTGCGTGAGCGCGTCGTCGCGGTCGAGGCGGACCGGCATGACGAGGAACCCGTGCTGGTGGTGACGTCGGTGGATGCGGCTGGTGTGTCGCGGGCCCGTGCGGGTCGTGCGGTGGCGCTGGCCATGGGCTACTACGACCGGCCCAATCTCCTGGGCGTGCCGGGTGAAGACCTGCCGCATGTGTCGCATTACTACACGGAAGCGGCTCCCTACTATCGGCAGCGGGTTGTGGTGGTTGGGGGAAAGAACTCGGCCTGTGACACGGCGCTCGATCTGTATCG
Source organism: Acidobacteriota bacterium (assembly GCA_016871195.1). Classification (GTDB taxonomy): domain Bacteria; phylum Acidobacteriota; class Vicinamibacteria; order Vicinamibacterales; family UBA2999; genus VFZN01. The sequence goes on from VFZN01000006.1 coordinate 150,011, forward strand.
CGGGGGGGCGCAGGTGACGCTGGTGCATCGGGGCGCGGCGCTGGGCGAGTCGGTCAAGTACTGGGTGCGTCCGGACATCGACAACCGAATTGCGGAGGGGTCGATTGCGGCGCATTTCGAGAGCGAGGTGGTGTCGATTGGGCCGCGCGAGGTGCAGGTGCGGCATCGGACGACGGGGGCGGTGACAGGGATGGGGGCCGAGGCGGTCTTTGTGATGACGGGATATCAGGCCGACCATACGTTTCTCGAGCGATGCGGGGTGCGGCTGCACCCGGAGACGCGCGTGCCCCAGCACGATCCGGCCACGAATGAAACCAACATGCCCGGGCTCTACATTGCCGGCGGGCAACTGGCGGGTGTCCGGACGGGCAGCGTGTTCATCGAGAACGGGCGTCTGCACGGCGAGGTGATCGCGCGCGCGGTGGCGGCCCGGCTGAGCGCGCGCGGGTAGGCGGCACGGCGTGCGCCTGACGCCCCGAGCCGTGTCAGCGCCCGCCGATGACCACCGCCCAGGGGCGGATCTGCCAGCGCGTGACCAGCCCTTCCGTCACATACGGGTCCGCCGACACAAACGCCCGTACACACGTGTCATCGTCGGCCCGAAAGACCAGCAGCGCGCCGAGCGGATCGGACAGCGCGCCGGCCATGACGAGTGCGCCGCGGGCTTCTGCCTCGCGGGCGAGTGCGATGTGGGCGTCGCGGAACGGCGCGCGGCGCGTGAGGTGGTCGGGCACGACGTCGTACTGCAGCGCGAAGTAGGCCATGGCTACACCTCGCACAGCCAGCCGTGCACGTCAGGGGCCGTCCCCGTGCGCACGGCATCGAGCTGCTGCGCCGCTCGAGCAATTGGTGAGTCGGCCGCTAGGGCCGGCAGGCTGATTTCCCGATCGCGATGGCGCAGGCGACCGATGGGGGCCACCGTCGCGGCCGTGCCCAGGCCCGCCGCGCCTTCCAGCGTGCCCGCGGCGTGGGCCTCGAAGACCTCGTCGATGCTGATGCGGCGCTCGTCGACCGGCACGCCCATGTCGCGCAGCAGCGTGAGGACCGAGTCGCGCGTGACGCCAGGCAGAATCGTTCCGTTGAGGGCCGGGGTGACCACGGTGCCGCCGATGACAAAGGCGATGTTCATGAGTCCGGCCTCTTCCACCCAGCGACGTTCAATTCCGTCGAGCCACAGCACGTTGTGAAACCCGCGCGCCTGCGCCTCTCGCTGGGCCACGAGGCTGCCTGCGTAGTTGCCGGCACACTTGGCCGCGCCCGTGCCGCCCGGAAACGCCCGCACGTAGGTTTCTTCGGCCACGAGGTCGACGGCGCCTGAGAAATAGGCGCCCACCGGACACATCTCGATGAGGAAGCGGTAGCGGTCCGACGGCCTGACGCCGAGGGCATCGCCCGTCGCAAACATGACCGGACGGAGGTACAGCGTGCCGCCGAGAATGGCCGGCATCCACTGACGGTCCACCGCGACCAGCGCGCGGATGCCGTCGATGAACAGGTCGGCCGGCACCTCGGGCATGGCCATGCGGCGGCACGACTGCACCATGCGCCGATGATTCGCATCGGGACGGAACACGACCGCCCCAGTATTCGCGCGCGGATATGCCTTGAGGCCCTCGAAGATGCCCTGGCCGTAGTGCGCCACCAGCGGCCCGGGCACCAGCGGCATGTCGTGATACGGGACGATCGCCGGGGTGCCCCAGTGCCCGTCGGCGTAGTCGCAGACCAGCACATGGTCGGTGAACACGCCGCCAAACGGCGACGTGTCGCGCAGTGCGTCGGTCAATCGGGGGGTGGTGGTGCGGGTGACGCAAATGCTGAGGCTAGACACGGTGTACTCCAGTGGATGATTCAGTGAGGGTAGTGTCAGGGGTGGGTGCGGCGGTGTCAAGCCGACCCGTGTCTCACCCGGGGCCGAATTCCTACAGGTCGGGCCGCAGGCAGGCATGTAGAATCGCCGCAGGGTTTCGTGGTCGACGCGCTTTTCCAGCTGTTGTTCTCGCACTCGCCGGCGATGTTTGCGCAGGGCGATGTGCGCTGGGCATCCGGACCCCTGACGGCCACGGTGTCCGTGCTCGCTCTGGTGGCCATCGCCACCACTGTGGCCGGATATCGCTCGGCCCGGGCGGGCAGCGCACGCGACCGTGCGGTGCTGCTGGGGTTGCGGCTGGCCCTGATTGCGGTGCTGATGCTGTGCCTGGCCAGGCCGCTGCTGGTGGTGCGCGCCGCCGTCGCGCAGCAGAACGTCGTCGGGGTGCTGGTGGACGACTCGGCGTCGATGGGCATCGCCGATGTGGAAGGCGCGTCGCGCAGCGCGCGCGCGCTCGCCGAGTTCCTCGGGCCGGACGGCCGCGCGGCTGCCGACCTGCGCGAACGGTTCACGCTGCGGCCGTTCCGCGTCGCATCGACGGCCACGGCCGTTGCCGACGCCGCTGCCTTCACCGTCGATGGCAACGACACCAGCCTGGCCGACGCGCTGCAGGCGGCGCGTCAGGCCCTCTCGGGCCTGCCTCTTGCCGGGCTGGTCTTGGTCAGCGACGGCGTCGACACCACCGACCAGCCGCTCGACGAGGCCCTGCTGGCGCTGCGGGCCGACGGCATCCCGGTGTTCACCGTCGGCGTGGGTGCCGACACCCTGCCACGCGATGTGCAGGTCGAGCGCATCGCCCTGCCGCGTCGTGTGCTGAAGGGCAGCACGCTGCTGGTGGACATCACCCTGCGGCATCAGGGCCTCGGCGGCCAGTCCCTCACGCTCGACGTCGAAGACGAAGGACGTCTCGTCGCAACGCAGTCCGTGACGTTGCCATCCGCCAGCAGCCCGGTGACCGTCCCGGTGCGGCTCACGCTGGACGAGGCGGGGCCGCGCGTCATCCGCGTGCGCGTGCCGCCGCTGGACGGCGAACTGGTCACCGGCAACAACGTGCGCGACGTGCTCGTCACCGTCGACGAGCGGCGCGAAAAGATTTTGTACTTCGAAGGCGAGCCGCGCTTCGAACTGAAGTTCCTGCGGCGCGCGGTGGCGGATGATGCCCAACTGGAAGTCGTCACGCTGCAGCGCACGGCCGACAACAAGTATCTGCGCCTCGGGGTCGAGTCGCCCGACGAACTGGTGGCGGGGTTTCCCCGGACGCGCGAGGAACTGTTCGCGTATCGCGGGCTGATTCTGGGCAGCATCGAGGCCGGCGCCCTGACCGGTGATCAGCTGAAGATGGTGGCCGAGTTCGCGGATGTGCGGGGCGGCGGAGTGCTGGTGCTTGGCGGTGCCCGCGCGTTGTCGGAGGGTGGCTACGGCGGCACGGCCGTCGGAGAGGCCCTCCCCCTAGTACTCGAGGCCGGTGGCCGGATGCCCGCGGGTACGCGCGGACCACTCCAGCGTTTGGTCGTGCAGCCCACGGCCGAGGGCGCCCGACTCGCGGTGACCCGGCTGGCGGCTGAAGCGGAGGCCTCGCGTGCCCGCTGGGCCAGCCTGCCGCCAGTGACCCTCATCAACAGGGTCGGCGCGGTGAAGCCCGCGGCGACCGTGCTGCTGAGCGGTCGCACGGCCGGGGGCGTCGACGTACCGGTGCTCGCGCAGCAACGGTATGGCCGCGGGCGCACCATGGTGTTCACGCCTCAGGATTCGTGGGTGTGGCAGATGCACGCCTCGCTCGCCGTCGATGACATGACGCACGAAACCCTGTGGCGTCAGATGCTGCGGGCGCTGGTCGACGATGTGCCCGAGGTGGTGGATGTGCGGCTGTCCGCGGACCGGGTGGCCCCCGGGGCCAGTGTCGATGTCGTGGCGACAGTGGTCGACGCGGCGTTTGTGCCGCTCAACGATGTGACGGTGCAGGCCACGGTGACCGGGCCTGCCGGAGACACGAGTGAGACCCCATTGACCTGGACGGGTACGACACCGGGTGAATACCGGGGCCGGGTGACGGTGCCCGGCACCGGCTGGCACGAAGTGGCCGTGGAAGGCCTGCGCGGGTCGGCCAGCGTGGGGCGCACCGTCACGCACGTGCGCGGCGCCCCGGGCGATGCCGAGTTTTTCGATGCGGGCCGTCAGGTCCCGGCCCTGCAGCGCATCGCCGAGGCGACCGGCGGCCGCTATGTCGATATTGCCGAGGCCGGCTCGCTGGCGGAGGCCCTGCGGTACACCGGGCGGGGCGTGACGCGCGTGGAAGAACACGAATTGTGGCAGATGCCGGCCGTCCTGCTGCTGCTGCTGGCGCTGATGGCGGCCGAATGGGCCTACAGGCGCCGTGTGGGATTGCCCTGAGCGGGCGGTCCCCGGACTACTGTGACCGAGACGGAAGGGAGACGCTGCGTGGAACACAACGACCTGCACACGCCCGATGATCTGGCACTGGCCGACCGGATGAAGGAGGGCCGTGACCGCATCATCACGGAGCTGCGCAAGCTCATCATCGGGCAGGACGCCGTGGTCGAGCAGGTGCTGCTGTCGCTCTTCGTCGGCGGCAACAGCCTCATCGTCGGCGTGCCCGGCCTCGCCAAGACGCTGCTCATTCACACGATGGCGCGTGTGCTCGAGCTGAAGTTCAACCGCGTGCAGTTCACGCCGGACCTGATGCCGTCGGACATTACCGGGACCGACATCATTCAGGAGGATCCGGCGACCGGCCGTCGCCAGATGGTGTTTGCGCCGGGGCCGATTTTCGCGAACATCGTCCTGGCGGATGAAATCAATCGCACGCCGCCGAAGACGCAGTCGGCTCTGCTGGAAGCGATGCAGGAGCACCGCGTCACCATTCAGGGGCGCACCTACACGCTCGATGAACCCTTCTACGTGTTTGCGACACAGAACCCGATCGAGCTGGAAGGCACCTATCCGCTCCCCGAGGCGCAGCTCGACCGGTTCATGTTCCAGATTGTCATCGAGCATCCACCCGAGGACGAAGAGCTGGAGATCATCCGCACGACCACCGCGGTCGTGGACCCGCACTTCGAACGCACGGTGACCGGTGCCGACCTGGTCGCGTTCCAGCGGCTGGTGCGCCGTGTGCCCGTCGCCGATCCGGTGCTGCGGTATGCCCTGGCGATTGTGCGGGCCAGCCGCCCCGGGTCGCCCACCTGTCCCGACTCGGTGAAGAAGTGGGTGGCGTTCGGGGGCAGCGTGCGCGCGGCGCAGTACTTGGTACTGGCCGGCAAGGCGCGGGCGCTCACCCAGGGGCGCTATCACGTCGGCATCGAGGACATCCGCTCGATGGCACATCCGGTGCTACGGCACCGTGTGCTGACCAATTTCCTCGCCCAGTCGGAAGGCATCACGAGCGACCTGCTGGTCGACCGGCTGCTGAGTGCGGTGCCGGCGCCGCGGTCGGGCATGTAGGCGGGCACGGACATGGCAGCGACCCTGGCTCCCGGTGCCCGGTTTGTCGACCCGGCCGTGCTGGCCCGCGTCAGCAACCTCGAGTTTGTGGCGCGCTCGGTGGTGGACGGTGTGGTCAACGGGCTGCACCGCTCGCCGCTCTTCGGCACGTCGGTCGACTTTGCGGAACACCGCGGCTATGTCGCGGGCGATGACCTGCGCCGGCTCGACTGGAAGGTCTTCGGACGCACCGACAAGTACTACGTGAAGGAATTCGAAGCCGACTCGAACGCGGCCTTCACCGTCCTGCTGGATGTGTCCGCGTCGATGGGCTTCGGCGAGCGGCTGAGCAAGCTCGACTATGCGCGCACGCTGGCCGCATGCCTGCTGTACCTGGTGCATCAGCAGCGCGACCGCGTGGGGCTGGCGACGTTCGATACCGAGGTGCGCACCTACGTGCCCGCGGCCTCGCGGCACCTGCACACGGTACTGCACACTCTCGACCGCGTGGTGGCCGAGCGCCCCGGCGCGTTCGAAGCCCCCGTGACCCGCCTCGCCGAACAGCTGACCCGCCGGGGTGTGGTCGTCGTGATTTCCGATCTGTATGCGGAACCCGATGATGTGTTCCGCACTTTGGCGCCGTTGCGCTTCCGCGGCCACGACGTGCTGCTGTTTCACGTGCTCGATCGCGCCGAGCTCGAGTTTCCGTATGACACGCCGTCGACGTTTGAGGATTTGGAAGACGGCGACCAGGTGCCGGTGTCTCCCGATGCGCTGCGGACCGGATATCTGGCCCTGATGCAGGTGCATCTCGAGACGCTGGCGACCCGGGCCCGGGCACAGCAGATCGACTATCTGCAACTGTCGACGGACCAGCCGCTGGACCACGCGCTCTACCACTATCTGTCGGCCCGCGACCGGGCGCTGCGGACGCGCTGATGCTGCTCGCGCCGTGGTTCCTGCTGGGGCTGGTGGCACTGGGCGTGCCGGTGCTGGTGCATCTCACCCAGCGTGAACGCGCGCGCGTCACGGCATTTCCGTCTCTGATGTTCATCCGGAAGGTGCCGTTCGAGACGACGCGCCGACGGCGGTTGCGCGATCGGGTGCTGTTCGCCCTGCGGGCGCTGGCGTTGACACTGGTGGTGCTGGCGTTCACGCGGCCCTTCTGGCCGCAGCCGCCTGCGGTGCTGGCCGCCGATGGGGCGCGTGAACTGGTGGTGCTGGTCGACCGCAGCTACAGCCTGCAGGCCGAGGGGCAGTGGGCCAGGGTCCAGGAGGCGGTGGCGTCGACGCTCGAGGGGATGCAGCCCGGAGACCGCGTCTCACTGGTCGGATTTGCCGACCGTGCGGAACTGCTGGTGCGTGCCACGCAGGATGCGGACGAGGTGCGTGCGGCCGCGGGATCCCTGCGTCCCGGCGACGGGGCCACGGCCTATGGCGGCGCGCTCAAGCTGGCGGCGGGAGTACTCGCCGAGTCGCCGCTGCCGCGCCGCGAAGCCGTGCTGGTGTCGGACTTTCAGCAGGTGGGCTGGACCCCTGAGGGCATCTTCCGGCTGCCGCCGGGTGCGGTGTTCACACCGGTGGTGATTCCGATGCCCACGGTCAGCACCGTCTCGGTAGCGCCGCTCGAGGTGGAACGGCAGGTGCGCCCCGACGCGCCGGAACGTCTGGTGGTCACCGGCAGGGTCCGTCGACAGCCGGGGCCGACGGCGCCCGCGCAGGTGGCGATGACGCTTGAGATCGATGGCCGGGCCGTGCAGACCGAGACGATGTCTTTCGGGGACCGGGATGTGGCCTCGGTGACGTTTGCGCCGGTTGTCCGAGGCCGCGACACGCTGCGTGTCACCACCCGCATTGCGCCGGACGCGCAGCCGGCCGACGATGCCTTCCATGTGGTGGTGGGAGAGGCCCCGGCGATCGCCGTGCTGATGGTGGGCGCCGAGACCGTCGGTGGGCGAGGGGGTGACGGGTATCTCGCCCGTGCACTCGATATCGGCGACCGGCCGCGCCTCGCGCGCACCACGGTGCCGCTGGATGAGGTGACGTCTGCTCAACTGGCAGGTGCGCGGGTGGTCATCCTGCAGGATGTGGCGGTGACCGAGACGCAGGCGGCCGCGCTGCGCAGCTTTGTCGAGAGCGGCGGGGGGCTAGTGGTGCTGGCTGGTGAGCGCACGCGCCTGGCGGGTGAATCGTTCTGGCCGGGGACCCTGCAGGCCGAGGAGGATCACGGGCGCGACGGTGCGCAGCTCGTGCAGCTGGCCTACGGACATCCCGTGTTCGAGCCGTTCCGGACGCCGCGCAGCGGCGAGTTTGCGACGGTGCGCGTGCGTCGCTCGCGCCGACTGGCTGCTCGGCCCGGCGACCAGGTGCTGGCCTGGTTCAGTTCGGGGCGGCCCGCGCTGGTGGAAGGTGTGCGCGGACGGGGCCGGGTGCTGGTGGCGGGGATACCCCTTGGCGACCCGTCGTGGAGCGACCTTCCGATGAAGCCGGTCTTCCTGCCGTTCGCCCACGAACTGGTGCGCCACGCCGCGGGATACCGGGCCGATGCCGGGTGGATGACCGTGGGTGAGGCGATCGACACCGGTGTGCCGGCCTCGCTCGTGGTGGGGCCCGGTGGCCAGCGCCAGTCACCCCCGGAGGGATCCACGGTCGTGCCGGTCGAGCGGGCGGGCTTTCATGAGGTGCGAGGGCCGCGTGAGGCGCAGCCGCTGCGGGTGGTGGCGGTGAACGTGAATCCGCGCGAGGTCGAGCGGCAGGTGCTCGACCCCGAGGTGATGCGGCAGGCGCTGGTGTCCGCCGGCACGGATCCCGACGTGGCGACCGGCGGACGGGAGCTGCCGTCGGCCGAGGCCCAGGAACAGCGGCAGCGGTGGTGGTGGCGTCTGCTCGCCGCAGGTATGCTGCTGCTGGCAGTGGAATCGTGGTGGAGCCGGCGCCTGGCGCCGCTGCGCCCGGAAGGAGTGCGACGCTCATGATCGACCCCACGCGCGCGTCTCTCGAAGCGACCATCGCAGCGGTCCGGCGTCGCTGGCGTACCCGCCTGCTTGTGCGCGGGCTGCTCCACGTGGTGGCAGCCGGCGTGCTGGCCATCGTCGCGGCCTCGATGGCCCTCGAGTTCTTCCGCTTCAGCCCGCAGGCCGTGTGGGTGGTGCGTGGCCTGATGCTGTGCCTGCTGGGGGGGGCGGCCTGGTGGGGCGTGCTGCGTCCGTTGCGCCGCGAGGCGAGTGATGCGCAGGTGGCCCTCTATCTGGAAGAGCATGAACCATCGCTCAATTCGGCCCTGATCACCGCGTTGTCGCCGCCGGCGGAAGTGGCGGTGTCGCCGCGCCTGCGCGAGGGCCTGCTGTCCGCGGTGGAAGAGGCACTGGGCCGCATCGAGCAGGGACGCCGGATCGACCGCATGCCCCTGCAGCGCTGGTCACTGGCCACGGCGCTGATGTCGGGTGCCGCGATTGCGCTGCTCGTGTTCGGCCCCGCGCTGCTGCGGCAGACGCTGTCGGCGCTGCTGGTGTGGACGGGTGGCGTCGAAGCCGCATCGCCCTATCGCATTACCGTGACGCCCGGGGACGCGCGCGTCCCGCAGGGTTCGGACCAGGTCGTGCGCGCCACGCTCGACGGCTTCACTAGCGATGAGGTGCTGCTCCGATTCCGGCCCGAGGGACGCGAGGCCTTCACGACGGTGCCGATGTTGAAGACCGAGTCGGGCGCCTACGAAGGCTTCCTGTTCGATCTGGCCTCGCCCACGGACTACCTCGTCGATGCGCGCGGGGTGCGGTCGACGCTGCACCGCTTCACGGCCGTGGAACTTCCGGCGGTGAAGACCCTGTCGGTGCGCGCGGTGTATCCAGCCTACACCGGGCGTGAGCCCGAGGTGTTCGAGGACGCGGCCGACCTGGCCGTCCTGCGCGGGACCAGACTGGAATTTGTGGTGACGCCGACGCGGCCGGCGACGGCCGGTGCCCTTGACCTCGGCCAGGGCCAGGTGGTGCCCATGACCGTGGCGGCCGATGGCACGGTGACCGCGGCCTTCACGCCGACGGCAGACGGCACCTATCAGGTGGCCCTGACCGCGCCCTCCGGCGAACAGGCCATGGCCTCGCCGCAGTACGCCATCGATGTGCTCGACGACCAGCGGCCCACCGTCCGCGTCGTGGCCCCGGGGCGTGACACCGATGCGACGCCGGTGCAGGAATTTGCCGTGCGCGTGTCGGCCGACGATGACTACGCGGTGCGGCAGCTGGAGCTGGTGTATGCGGTGAACGGCGGGGCCGAGCAGTCGGTGCGGCTGTTCGGGGGTGCGCGTCCGACCACAGAGGTCACCGTCGGGCACACCTGGTATTTCGAGGAACTCGGCGTCAAGGCGGGCGACGTCGTGTCCTATTACGCACGGGCCACCGACAACAACGCGCAGGCCGGGCCGCAGCGGGCGACCAGCGACATGTATTTCGTGCGCGTGCGGCCGTTCGACAAGGACTTCAAGCCGGCCACATCGATGGGCGGCGGGGGTGGCGGCGGAGGCGGCGGCATGGATCAGGTGGGCGGGCTGTCGCAGCAGCAGCGCCAGATTGTGTCGGGCACCTTCAATGTGCAGCGCGACCGGGCGACGCTGGGACCGGTCAAGACGCGCGAGGGCCTGACCGTGCTGACACTGTCGCAGGGCCGTGTGCGCGAACAGGTCGAGGGGCTGGTGACGCGCATGACCAGCCAGCTGGCCGTGCGTGACCCGGCATTCGGGAAGATTGCGGAACTGCTGCCGCAGGCCGCCGCGGCGATGGCGCAGGCCGAACAGCAGCTGCAGGCGCAGAGTGCCGAGCGGGCGCTGCCGCATGAACAGCGGGCCCTGCAGCTGCTGCAGCAGGCCGAGGAGGAGTTCGAGCTGCAGGTGCAGACCCGCCAGAACAGCGGTGGAGGCGGCGGCGGGGGCAACAGCGGCTCGATGGCCGATGACCTCGGAGATCTGTTCAAGATGGAGCTCGACAAGATGGCGAGCCAGTACGAGACCAGCCAGCGGGCCATGCAGCAGCAGGGAGACGCGAAGGTGGACGCACTGGCCGAACGCCTCAAGGATCTGGCGAAGCGCCAGGAACAGGAAATCGAGCGCCAGCGCCGGATGGCCGCGGGGCAGGGCCCGCGCGTCAGCGGTGGCGACCTGCAGCGTGCCCTGGCCGATCAGGCAGAAGAGGCGGCGCGGCAACTCGAGCGGCTCTCGCGCGAACAGTCGCGGGAAGACCTGGCCGACTCGGCCCGCCAGATGCGTGAGGCGGCGCAGGCCATGCGGCAGGCAGCCAGTGGGGGCGCGGCGGGACGGGGACAGGCGGCAAGTGCTGCACAGCGGCTGCGCGAGGCGCAGCGGCAGCTGGAGCGGGCGCAGGGGGACCGCAACGGACGGGACCTGCGCGAGGCGCAGCGCCAGGCGGACGAGATTGCCGCTGAGCAGGCGGCGATTGCCGAGGACGTGAACGACCTGCCGAATGCCGGCGCCGACCGGCTGGGCCGGGCCCAGCTGATTGGCCAGCGGAAGGATGCGCTCGAGCAGAGCGTGGCGCGGCTCGAACAGGAACTCGACCGGCTGTCGAACGACACGGCCCGCGAGGACCGGGCCGTGTCGCGCGAACTGGCCGAGGCGGCCAACAGTCTCAGGCAGAACCAGGTGCGCGACAAGATTCGGTATGCGAAGCGCGCGGCGCAGGGCGGCGCGCCCGAAGACTTCATGCGCAATCTCGAAGCGCAGATTGGCGTGAACATCGACGAGATGCGCGAACGCATCGGGGCCGCGTCCGATGCCGCACAGCAGCAGCAGGCCGGGCGCGGTCCGGATGCGCTCGAGCGCACACGCGACCTCACGCGCCGCGCCGACTCGATGAGCCGCCAGCTCGACGAGCGCGCGCAGCGCCTGTCGAGAAACGGCCGTGGTGGGTCGCGTGAGGGTGAGGCGCGGGACGCACGCGACGGTGCCGATGCGGCACGGAACGCAGACGGGGGCCGCGCGGATGATCGCGGTCGGGCGGGCCAGGACCGTACGTCGGGGCGGAACGGACAGGCCAGCCGAGACAGCGCCCAGGGCCGAGCCGGAGCGCAGGGCCAGCAGGGTCAGGCCGGGCAGCAGGGGCAGGGCTCGCAGGGGCAGGACGGGTCGGATGGGCGCGGCGACGCCGCGTCGGGCGCCCGTGGCAGCCGCGGTGGCGCGCTCGACGGCGGGGGCGACTGGTGGCGCGAGCCGGGGGACTACTGGACCGGTGACGACATCCGCCAGTTCCGCGGGGAGGTGCAGCAGTGGATGGGCGAGGCCCGTGCCCTGCGCGAACAGCTGCGCGAGCAGGGCGTCGATGCGCGCGAACTCGACGAGATCATGCGCCGCATGCGCGGGCTCGATGCCGAACGCCACTACCGCGACGTCGACGCCCTGACCGGGCTGCAGACCTTCGTGGCCGAGCGGATGAAACGGTTTGAATACACCCTGCGCGAACGGGTGGCCGCCACGGAGGGCCAGACCCGGGTCACGCCCGGAGACACCGTGCCGGCGGAATACCGGACGCTCGTCGAGGAGTATTTCCGGTCGCTGTCGCGCCCGAGGGCCCCGCAATGACACGTCTCCTGCTGCTGGCGCTCGTGGTGGCGACCTTGTCGGTGTCGATGGCCGAGGCCCAGCGGGGCCGCGGCTTCGGCCGCTTCGGCGGGGAAGCCGGCGTGCCGCCGCGCTTCCCGACCGACGCCGATCAGGACGGAGGGTTCCACTTCTGTCGGCTGATGTACCGCACGGTGCGGTCGCAACCGCGCGGCATGGGCTGGGGCACCGACTATCCCTTCGCGGACATCAATTACTCTCAGCGGCTGTCGGAGATGACGCGGGCGACGGTGTCACGCACGGACGCGGGCCCGTCGCACCTCGTCGTACGGCCCACCGACGACTGGCTGTCGCTCTGTCCCTTCGTCATGGCGTCGGACCCGGGGACGGCCGGATTCACCGACGAAGATGCCGAGGCGCTGCGCGCGTATCTGCTGAAGGGCGGATTCCTGTGGGCCGACGATTACTGGGGCCCCTACGCCTGGGACGACTTCGCACGGGAGCTAGCCAAGGTGCTGCCCCCGGGGGCGTATCCGATTCGCGAACTGGCCGCCGATCATCCGCTGTTCCGTGCCCTGTTCCAGGTGCCCGAGATTCCGCAGGTGCCGGCGTGGCAGTTCTGGCGGCAGACCGGCGGCGACACCTCCGAACTGGGACGGCTGTCGCAGCAGGCGCATGCCGCAGCAATCAGCGACGCGCAGGGACGAATCATGGTGCTGCTGACGCACAACACCGATATTGCCGATTCCTGGGAACGCGAAGGGGAAGACGCCGAGTACTTCCGGCTCTTCTCCCCGAAAGGCTACGCCCTCGGGATGAATGTGGCCGTCTACGCCATGTCGCACTAGTGGCGGGTGCGGAAGTCGGTGAGCCCCGGCTGCTGGTCGAACACGGCACGCAGGTCGAGCAGGTCGATGAGGGCGCGGCACCGCGCCAGCGGCCCCGGCTGTTCGAGGAGGGCCTGGCGCTCGAGCGGCTCGAAGTCGAGATACTGCGCGAGCGCATTCACCACATCGACATCGGGCATGGTGTGGGGCAGCATCGCTTCGGTCCGGGCCCGCGCAAACAGCGGCTCGAGCCGCTGTTCCAGCTCGGTGCGTGCCTGCGCCAGCGCCTCGTGCTCGGCCTCGGGCACCACCTCTTCGAGGGCCTCCATCTCGACCGTCCGATACAGCAGCTGCGCGTTCGACGTCAGCTCGCGGATGACGCGGAACTTGTGCGTCCCTCGCAGCACGAGGTTGAAGCGGCCATCGGCTAATCGCTCGACATGCGAAATGACCCCCACGCACCCGGTCTGGAACACCGGCGGGCGGTCGGGGTGCCCGGGGGCATCGGTGCCGCGCAGCAGGGTCATGCCGATGAGGCGGTCACTCGACAGGGCGTCGGTGACCATCTGGCGGTAGCGGGGCTCGAAGATGTGCAGGGGCAGGAAGACGTTCGGGAACAGCACGACCGACGGCAGCGGAAAGATGGGAATGATCGCGTCGCGCGTGGCCATGGCGGAATTGTCTCTTCGCTATTATGACTGGGTGCGTCCGATTTCGCCTGCACCTGCGGCGGTCTTCGATGGGCCGCAGCCGCTGGTGTTTGCACATCGCGGCGGCGCGGCGCTCCGTCCCGAAAACACGACGCTGGCGGTGACGCACGGCCTGTCGCTCGGGGCCGATGGCGTCGAAATCGATGTCCACCTGTCGCGTGACGGCATCCCGGTCGTCATTCATGATCCAACCCTCGACCGCACGACCAATGGCCGCGGGCCGGTCGTCGCCCTGACGGCAGCTGATCTGGCAGGCCTCGATGCGGCCTGGCAGTTCGATGCCGCGCACGGGTATCCGTTCAGGGGGCAGGGCCACGGGGTCCCGACGCTGGCTGAGATCCTGGCTCTCTGCCGCGACTCGCGCCTCATCATCGAAATGAAGTTCGGCACACCGGCCCTCTCCGAGGCGGTGGTGTATCTGGTGCGGCAGGCCGGATTGACCGGCCAGGTCTGCATCGGCGCCTTTCACCAGCGGCCGCTCGACGTGGTCCGGCAGCGGGCCCCCGAACTGACGACCAGTGCCTCCCGGGACGAGGCCGCCGCCACCTGGCGGCGGTCGTGGGTGCGGTGGCCGTTCCGCCGTCACCTGCCCTTTGCGGCCTATCAGGTGCCGCTGCGACGGGGACGCCTGCGGGTGGTGACCCCGGCGTTTGTCGCGCAGGCTCACCGCAGCGGTCAGTGGCTGCAGTGCTGGGTCGTGGATGACCCGACCGAGGCCCAGACCCTCCTCGACTGGGGCGTGGACGGGCTGGTGACCGACCGGCCTGACCTGCTGGTGGGGCTGCGCGACGCCTGGGTGGCCCTGGGCGCGGTGCCGGCTTCACGCCGGCGCCCCCCGTCCGTCCGCTAACCGTCGCGCATCGGTGGACCGGCATCCTAGTGGCACAGTTCGGGCCGTACGCGACTACAATTGGAGGTCTTGTATTAGGGACAAGCAGGGAAGGTTTTACACGGTATGAAGAATCCCGACGGTTCGGAAATGTCGCAGCTCGAAGCGCTGGAAACGCGTGAGTGGCTCGATTCACTCGATGATGTGCTCCGCCATGGAGGGTCGGCCCGTGTGGGCCGCCTGCTGAGAGACCTCGGCATCCAGGCCCAGCGCGCCGGCGTCAAGCTGCCGTTTTCCGCGAATACCCCGTACATCAACTCGATTCACCCGTCCGAGGAAGTGCCCTATCCGGGCAGCCGCGAAATCGAGCGCCGCATCAAGAGCCTGGTCCGCTGGAATGCGATGGCCATGGTCGTGCGCGCCAACAAGGTGGAAGACGGGATCGGCGGGCACATTTCAACCTTCGCCTCGTCGGCCACGCTGTATGAGGTGGGCTACAACCACTTTTTCCGGGGCCGCGAGAACGGGAACGAAGGGGATGTGGTGTTCTTCCAGGGCCACGGGTCACCCGGGATGTATTCCCGCGCGTTCCTTGAAGGGCGCCTGACCACGCAGCACCTCGAGAACTTCCGCCGCGAGTTGAAGCCCGGGGGCGGGCTGTCGTCGTATCCCCATCCCTGGCTGATGCCCGATTTCTGGGAATTCCCTACGGTCTCGATGGGCCTCGGGCCCATCATGGCCATCTACCAGGCCCGCTTCAACCGCTACCTCGAAGACCGCGGCCTCAAGCCGAAGACCGATGCCAAGGTATGGGCCTTCCTCGGCGACGGGGAAACCGACGAGCCCGAGTCGCTCGGGGCCATCACGCTGGCGTCGCGCGAGAAGCTCGACAACCTGGTCTTCGTCATCAACTGCAACCTGCAGCGCCTCGACGGTCCGGTGCGCGGCAACGGCCAGATCATCCAGGAACTGGAAGCCGTATTCCGCGGCGCCGGCTGGAATGTCATCAAGTGCATCTGGGGTCCCGAGTGGGATGCGCTGCTCGAGAAGGACACCGATGGCCTGCTGGTCAAGCGGATGGGCGAGGTGGTCGACGGCGAGTATCAGAAGATGGCCGTCGAATCGGGCGACTACGTGCGCAAGCACTTCTGGGGCACCGACCCGCGCCTGCTGAAAATGGTCGAGCACCTGTCGGACGAGCAGCTCAAGCGGCTGACGCTGGGTGGGCACGACCCGGGCAAGGTCTTCAATGCCTTCCGTCGGGCGACGCACTCGCCGAACGGGATGCCGAGCGTGGTGCTGGCCCGCACGATCAAGGGTTACGGCATGGGTGAATCGGGTGAGGGCAAGAACATCACCCACCAGCAGAAGAAGCTGAACGAAGACGAGGTGAAGACGTTCCGCACGCGCTTCGGCATTCCGATTTCCGACGAGGAGGTCGCCAAGATGCCGTTCTACCGGCCGTCAGACGACTCGCCGGAGATGCGGTATCTGGCAGAGCGCCGGAAGGCGCTGCACGGGCCGGTGCCCAAGCGCCGTCGGCAGGAAGCGCCGCTGCGCCTCGAGTTCGGCGACACCTTCGACGAGTTCCACACCGGTACCGAGAACCGCAAGGCCTCGACGACGATGGTGTTTGTGCGTCTGCTGTCGAAGCTGCTGCGCGACGAGCACATCGGCAAGCTGGTGGTGCCCATCGTGCCGGATGAAGCGCGCACGTTCGGGATGGAGGCGCTGTTCCGTCAGGTGGGCATCTACGCGCACGAGGGGCAGAAGTACGAGCCGGTCGACCGCGACACGCTGCTCTACTACAAGGAAGCCTCGGACGGACAGATTCTCGAGGAAGGCATCAACGAAGCCGGGTCGGTATCATCATTCATCGCAGCGGGCACGGCCTATGCCACGCACGGCATTCCGACGATTCCGTTTTTCATCTACTACTCGATGTTCGGCTTCCAGCGCATCGGCGACCTGGTCTGGGCCGGCGCCGACATGCGCATGAAGGGCTTCCTGCTCGGAGGCACGTCGGGCCGCACCACGCTGAACGGCGAGGGTCTGCAGCACGAAGACGGACAGAGCCATGTGCTGGCGCTGCCGGTGCCCAATTGCCAGTCCTACGACCCGGCGTTCGCCTATGAACTGGCCGTGATCATCGAAGACGGCATCAAGCGGATGTATGCCGACCGCGAGGACATCTTCTACTACCTCACGGTGATGAACGAGCAGTACGAGCACCCGCCGATGCCGAAAGATGCGCGCGAGGGCATCCTCAAGGGGCTCTATGTCTGCAAGCCGACGGGGTTGCCGAAGGCGAAGCTGCGGGCGCAGCTGTTCGGCAGCGGCACGATCCTGACCGAAGCCCTCAAGGCGCAGCAGATGCTGGAAGAGCAGTACAAGGTGGGCGCCGATGTGTGGAGCGTGACGAGCTACGTCAATCTCTACCGCGACGGCAACGCTGCCGAGCGCTGGAACCGGCTGCACCCGGCCGACAAGCCGAAGGTGCCGTATGTGTCGCAGGTCACCAAGGACGTCCCGGGCGTCTTCGTGGCGGCGTCCGACTATCTCAAGGTGCTGCCGCAGTCGATTGACCAGTGGATGCCGAAGAAGCTGCACTCGCTCGGGACCGACGGGTTCGGCCGCAGCGATTCGCGCGCCGCACTGCGTGACTTCTTCGAGGTCGATGCCCGGTTCATCGTCCTGTCGACGCTGTATGCGCTGATGCAGGAGAAGCAGATTGAACCGGCCGTGGTGGCCAAGGCCATTACAGACCTCGGCATC
Organism: Acidobacteriota bacterium; assembly: GCA_016871195.1. GTDB lineage: Bacteria > Acidobacteriota > Vicinamibacteria > Vicinamibacterales > UBA2999 > VFZN01. The sequence continues at coordinate 167,025 of VFZN01000006.1, forward strand.
AATCCCGACAAGCCGAATCCGGCGGTCAGCTAAGGGGCGTCGACACGTGGCCGATTTCATTCTTCCGAATCTGGGTGATGGCGTTGCGCAGGGCGACGTCCTCAAGGTGCTGGTCAAGGTGGGCGACACGCTCAAGGTGGACCAGCCGGTGCTGGAACTGGAAACCGACAAGGCAACCATCGAGGTGCCCTCCTCGGTCGCCGGTGTGGTGAAGGACATCCGCACCAAGGCTGGCGACAAGGTCAAGCCGGGGCAGGTGGTGCTGGTCGTGGACCAGGGCGTCGCCGGCGCTCCGCCGCAGGTCGATTCCCCGGCGGCCGCCCCCACGCCTCCCGCGGCGGCCCCTGCACCCACACCGCCCCCCCGGCCGGCGCCTGTGGCCGCGCCGTCTCCGGTGGCTGAGGCCGCTCCCCCGCCGCCCCCGATGGCGGCAGCGGTCGCCGCTCCTGCGGCGCCCATGCCGTCTGCCGCCTATCCCTCTGGACCGGCCGCGCCCTCGGTGCGTCGTCTGGCGCGGGAAATCGGCGTCGATATCACGCGCGTGCCTGGGACGGGTCCCGGCCGGCGCATCTCGCTCGACGATGTGAAGGCGTTTGCGAAGGCGGCGCTCTCGGGCACCGGTGGTGCCGTGGCGGCGTCTGGTGTGGCGGTGCAGCAGCGGGCCCTGCCCGATTTTTCGAAGTTCGGAGAAGTCGAGCGCAAGCCGATGAGTGGTGTGCGCCGGAAGACGGCCGAGCACCTCACGCATGCGTGGAACACCATTCCCCACGTCACCCAGTTCGACAAGGCGGATATCACCGACCTCGAGAAGGTGCGGCAGAAGTACCGTTCGGAAGTGGAGAAGCTCGGCGGCAACCTCACGGTGACCGCGGTCACCGTCAAGGTGCTGGCCATGGCCTTGCGGAAGTTCCCGCAGTTCAATGCATCGGTCGACCCGGCGAACGAATCGATCGTCTACAAGAAGTTTGTGAACATCGGCATCGCCGTCGATACCGACTTCGGGCTGCTGGTACCGGTCATCCGCCACGCCGACCAGAAGAACCTCGGCCAGCTGTCCGTCGAAATCAGCCAGATGGCCGACAAGGCCAAGGCCCGGAAGCTGACGCTCGATGAAATGTCGGGCGGCTCGATGTCGATTACCAATCTGGGCGGCATCGGTGGCACCGGGTTCACGCCGATTGTGAACTGGCCCGAGGTGGCGATCCTGGGCATCTCGCGCGGTGTCTACGAACCCAAGTGGAACGGGTCGACGTTCGAGCCCCGGCAGATGCTGCCGCTGTCGCTCAGCTACGACCACCGGCTGATTGACGGCGCCGATGCCATGCGGTTTCTGCGATGGGTGGCAGACGCCCTCGAAGAGCCGTTTGCCCTGGCGCTGCGAGGATAACCGGCCATGGCAACCCGTATTGCAGTGGTGGGCTCAGGCCCCGGTGGTTACGCGGCTGCGTTCTACGCGGCCGATCTCGGCATGGACGTCACGCTCATCGGCGAAGAGCCCAACCCGGGAGGCGTCTGCCTCTACAAGGGCTGCATTCCATCGAAGGCGCTGCTGCATGTCGCCAAGGTGATTGACGAGGCGCAGCACGCGTCGCACTGGGGCGTCAGCTTCAGCGCGCCGGCGGTCGATGTCGATAAGCTGCGCGCCTACAAGGACCGCGTCGTCGAGAAGCTGACGAGCGGAACCGGGCAGGTCGCCAAGCTCCGCAAGGTCCACTTCCTCCAGGGGCGGGCGTCGATCACTTCGCCGACCAGCCTGCTGGTGAAGAAGGTGGCAGGCGGCGAAGAAGTGGTGACGGTCGACTACATCGTGCTGGCGACCGGCTCGCATCCGACACGCATTTCGTCGCTGTCGATCGACTCGACCCGCGTGCTCGATTCCACGGGCGCGCTCGACCTGCCGGAAATTCCGAAGACGATGCTCGTCATCGGCGGCGGATACATCGGGCTGGAACTGGGGTCGGTGTACGCGGCCCTCGGCACGAAGGTGTCGGTCGTCGAGATGACACCGGGGCTGCTGCCCGGGGCCGACCGCGATCTGGTGCGTGTGCTCAACCAGCGCGCCGAGAAGGTGTTCGAGAAGATCTACCTCTCGACCCGCGTCACCGGCATGTCCGAGGTGAAGGGCAAGAAGGGCGCAACGGGCGTCTCGGTGTCGTTCGAGGGCGAAGGCGCCCCGGCGCAGCAGACGTTCGATTATGTGCTCGTCTCGATCGGTCGCCAGCCGAATGCGAGTATCGACGGCCTGTCGTCCACGCGCGTCACGGTGAATGCGAAGGGCTTTGTCGACACCGACGGCCAGCGACGCACGGGCGAGCCGACCGTGTTTGCCATTGGCGACGTGGCGGGTGAGCCGATGCTGGCCCACAAGGCGTCGCACGAGGCACGCGTGGCCATCGAGGCGATTGCCGGTCACAAGGCGATGTTCGAACCGGCCGCGATTCCGGCGGTGGTGTTCACCGACCCGGAAATCGCATGGGCGGGTCTCACCGAGGCCGATGCCGAGCGACAGGGACTCACCGTCGAGGTGGCGCGGTTCCCGTGGGGGGCGTCGGGCCGTGCGATTGCCATCGACCGCGTCGACGGCATGACCAAGCTCATCATCGATCCCAAGACCGAGCGCATCTTGGGCGTAGGCATCGTCGGGTCTGGTGCCGGCGAGCTGATTTCGGAAGGGGTGCTGGCGATTGAAATGGGCGCCACGGCGTCAGACGTCAAGCTGACGATTCATCCGCACCCGACACTTGGTGAAACCGTGATGGAAGCCGCCGAGCAGTTCTTCGGCCAGGCGACCCACGTCTACAAGCCGAAAAAGCGCTAGGCTAGGCCCCGCGCGTTCTCACGGCTCGCGATCAGCCATGTCGTCGTTCGGGTCGGCTCAGACCCGAGCGGCGGCGTGGGTCTCGTACGCGTCGGCCTGTTTGTGTGCGTGATAGGAACTGCGGACTAGCGGTCCGGCTTCCACGTGCACAAATCCCATCGACAGCGCTTCCCGCTTCAGATCGGCAAACTCATCGGGATGGTAGTAGCGCGTCATCACCGCGTGGTCGGCGGACGGCCGCAGGTACTGACCGATCGTGAGAATCGACACGCCAACGCGACGCAGGTCGGCGAACACCTCGAGCAGTTCGTGGCGCTCTTCGCCCAGACCCACCATCAACCCGGTTTTGGTGGGGATGGCCGGGGCATAGGTGCGTGAGCGATCGAGCAGTTCGAGCGTGCGCGAATACTTCCCGCCCGAGCGCGCCATGCGGTAGAGCCGAGGCACGGTTTCGGTGTTGTGGTTCAGCACGTCGGGTTGTGCATCCAGCACGGTCTGCAGTGGTGCTTCCTCGCCCTTGAAGTCGGGGATCAGCACTTCGACGCGGGTGTCGGGCATGCGCCGGCGGATGGCGCGGATGGTGTCGGCAAAGATGCCGGACCCACCGTCCTTGAGATCGTCACGGTCGACTGAGGTGATGACGGCGTAGGTGAGGCCCATCTTCTCAACGGCCTCGGCCACGCGTTCGGGTTCGCGGATGTCGAGCGCTTGCGGCTTGCCGTGCGCCACGGCGCAGTAGGCGCAGGCGCGGGTGCAGATGTCGCCCAGAATCATGAAGGTGGCCGTGCCGTGGTGCCAGCACTCGCCGATGTTGGGGCAGCGGGCGTCCTCGCAGACCGTGTTGAGCTTGAGGTCGCGCATGATGCTGCGCAGGCGCAGGTAGTTCTCAGACCCCGGGGCCCTGACCTTGAGCCACTCCGGCTTCGGTTCGCGAGGCGTGATGAACTGCAGCGGCGCTTCCACCATGATGTGCCCAGTATACTTTGGCCGTCCTTGACAGGTTTGATGGCCGGTAGGGATGATCAGCGGGTGTGGGGGCGGCATTGTGCCCCGCATCAGGCACCCTGAGGCGCTCCCGGCGCGTCTTTCCCAGGAGTGTTCCAGGAGGAGTGATTCGTGGCGTATATCATTTGCGAACCCTGCATCGGGACCAAGGACACCGCCTGTGTCGATGTGTGTCCGGTCGACTGCATCCACCCGCGCAAGGACGAGGGAGATTTTGAGGGCGCAACCCAGTTGTATATTCACCCCGACGAATGCATCGACTGCGGGGCCTGCGTGCCGGCGTGCCCGGTTGAGGCCATCTATGCACTCGACGAAGTCCCCGACAAGTGGAAAAACTACATCGACGTGAACGCCGATCACTTCCGGAAGTAGCTTTCCGGCACACATGGGTTCCCGGGGTGCATCTCCGGGAGCCGGCTGCGCGTCACAGGGGGTGCCATGCAACTCCGTTCCCGACTGCCGATCACGCTGCTGCTGGTGACGCTGGCGCTGTCGTCTGTGGTGCTGGGCCGTCAGCCCCTCACCGAGGGTGCGGTACAACTGCAGCTGGCGAACCTGCTGTTTGACGACACGCGCTACGCCGAGGCCCTCGACGCGTATCGCCGCGCCGCCCGTTCCACCGATGCCTTGGTGTCGATTCCCGCGCGGGTGGGCCTGGTTATCTCGGCCCTCCGCATCGGCGAGTTCCTGGAAGCCCAGCGAGAAGCGGCATCGCTGAAGCAGGCGGCCCCGCGCAACCCCGACGTGATGACGGTGCACGCCGATGCGCTGTGGGCGGCCGGCCTGTTCGACGAGGCCGAGGCCGAGTACCGCGAGGCGCTGGCCCTGCAGCCCGGCCTGTCGCGCGCCCTGCATGGGCTGGCCCGGGCCCAGGCGTCACACAACGACCTCGATACGGCCATGAATACGGCGCAGGCCGCGCTCAAGGCCAATCCGCGCGACGCCGAAATGCATCACACCGTGGGCAGCATCTTCGAGCGGATGCGCCGCTACGAGCAGGCCGCCGCGGCCTACACCAACTACATCAACCTGTTGCCCAACAAGGATCGCAGCGAGAAGGCGGCATGGTCACGAGCCCAGGTGCGGTTCCTGCGCTCGTTCGGCGAACGTGAGCCGCTGGCCCTCGACGACCGCCTGGCCGACCAGTTGCACACGGTTGATTTCAAACTGGTTGACGACAAGGTGCTAGTCAGTGCCCGGGTGAACGGCGGGCGTGCGCAGGATTTCGTGCTCGACACCGGGTCGGAGCAGACCACGGTGTCCCGTCGCACGGCGTCCTCGTCGGGCGTGCGTCCGATCACCTACACCCTCAGCGCCGGCGTCGGCGAGGTAGGTCTGCGCGGGCTGCAGCTCGGACGCCTCGATTCATTTGAAATCGGGACGCTCAAGCTGACCAACGTGCCCGTCATGATCAAGGCTCCGACGCTGCGCGGGCTGCCAAAGCGCGAGACCGAGAGTTTCTCGCCGATGGCGCTGGGCCTGTCGATGATCATCGACTACCGCACGCGGAAGTTGACGATGGGCCGGCGCCTGCCGGAGGAAGCCGCCGAGATCCGGATGCCGATGCGGCACCATCGGCTGTCGATGGTGCGCGGGCTCGTGAATGACAGGCATCCGACATATTTTGTCGTCGACACTGGTGGAGAGGTCATTTCGATTTCCACCGCAACGGCCGAGGCCATCAAGGCTCAACCCTCCAGGCGCATCGGCCTGCGGGTGTACGGCACCTCCGGCTGGGACCGCGACGCGTTTCTGCTTCCGGGACAGCGGCTGCAGTTCGCCGACGCGATTGACTATCAAAACTTTGCGGTGGTTGTGCTCAACCTGCGTGCGCCGAGCGTGCTGCTGGGGTTTGAGGTCGGTGGCATCGTCGGGCATCGCTTCCTGAGCCCCTACCGCGTGGCCATGGACCTTGAGCGAAGCGAACTGCGCATGACGCGCGGTACCGGTTCCCGAGCGACGGCCAACCCCTGACCGCTGCCTCCGACGGGCAGCCTGTCGCACGGGATGCCCTGCGCGCGGCCCGTCGCGGCGTGCGGTCAGCCCGCAAACCGCGACCGGCGCAACTAGAAGTCGAACCCGACCCACAACTGGAAGCGTGAGCGGCGGAACTCTCGGCTGCCTCCGATGGCGGCGTAGGCGACGTCTTCCCACAGGGGATTCATCAGCGTGCGGAACGTCCAGTCGAAGTGCACCGGGAAGCCGAGTGCGAAGCTCATCAGGCCGAACCCGTACGACCCGCGGCCGTCTCGGAGGCGGAACCCTGACACGGGCACCGCCGGGCCGTAGATCGGCTGGCCGAGATTGTTGTAGCCGAGCACCGGGGATTCAATCGTGGTGTCGCGGGTGAAGACCCGGAAGGGCTGATTGGCGGTGCGCCACCGCGCCGCACCGAGGTTGGCAAAGAGCGTGGCACGCACGCCTCCCAGAATTCCGATGGGGGTGGCCATGGCGTTGATGAGCGGCAGGCGCAGCTCGGCGTTCACGAAGAAGGCGTCCTGCCCCGAGAACTCGAGGAAGTTGTAGCCGCGCAGTTCGTTGTTGCCGCCGAAGAAGGTGAAGCCGGGGTTGTTGCCCCAGCTGGTGAAGCCACGGCCGCGCACGGCGAGCAGCGCTGTGCCTGCCAGACGGAAGTACTTGCGCACGTCGACATCGACCGTCTGACGTGTCAGCGTGTTGCCGATCTTGGGCGCAATTTCATACGCCACACGCATCGTGCTGCCGGTCAGGGGGCCGAACTCGCGGAAAATCGTAGTCTCCTGAATAAACGCCGCTCCAATGGGAATCATGAAGCCGTTGTTGAACAGCTGGCGGCCGAACTGGTCCACCTGGTACTGCTGGGAGTATTCCTGCAGTCCAGGATCGGCAAATCGCTCGTTGAAGTAGTTCACCCCCCCGTACAGCTCGATGCGCCGGTAGCGGTTGAACGGATAGATGGCATACGCCGTGCCGCCGTTCGTGGTGCGGGTGGCGACTGCCAGGTCGCGATCGATGATGCCGCTGAGCATCGGGTCGAAGAAGACGTTCTGCAGCTGCCCGAAAAAGAACTGGGTCTGCGAGTAACCCTGTGCCGCCAGATTGAGCCGGCGCTCGAGATTGATCCACATGCCCTGAATGGTTCGGTACTGGGCGATGGACGAGGCAAACAGGGTGAACTGCTGGTCGCCCAGCACATCGGTGAAGGCGATCTGCGTGCCGCCGAACACGTCACCGCCGCTGGTGATGCCGACGCCGACGGGAGGGCGGCCCTCGAGGAACATCTTCTCGAAGCGGCCTTTCCGCTTGGCATTGTCCTGCACGAAGCTGTGCGTGAGCGGCGCCTGGAAGTCGACGACGGGGCCAGGGGCACCGAAGTCTTCCGACGGGACCGTCGTGATTTCGTTCTTGAGGTCAATAACGTGCAGGCCATAGTCACCCTTGAGGTAGGTGACGAAGGCGACGCGCTGATTTGTCCCGTCCTTGAGGATGACCGGCGACAGGTTGCCGGCCAGCGTGTCGGTGTACTGCTTGAGCTCGTTGGTGGTGAGGTTCAGCGTCCACAGGTTGAAGATCTGTCCGTTGCGTGCCACTTCGGGGTCGATGGCATCGGCCGGGTTCACGGCGGTCGACGAGAAGATCAGGGTGTTGCTGTCCCAGTACTGCGCCCCGCCCTCGTCATGGGTGCCGAAGGTGATCTGCTGCGGGTTTGAACCGTCGGCATTCATCCGAAAGAGTTTGTCGTTGCCGCTGATCCGCACGAGATAGACGATGTGCTTACCGTCAGGCGACCAGGTGGGAGCATAGTGCGGCAGCGGGTCTTTGCCGAGCGGCTTCACCTCCCGTGACTCGAGGTCGACGAGGTAGATGTTCGCGTCGGAGCCTTCCATGGCGGAAAACGCAATCTTCGTCCCGTCGGGCGAGAAGTCGGGTGATTCGGGCGCGTCGAGCTTCAGCGGAATGCGCACCACGACCTTGCGCGTGACGACGTCCTGAACAATCAGCGACCGGTCCTTCTCGGTGCGCACGAAGTAGGCGAGGCGATCGCCCTGCGGCGACCAGGTCATCCAGGGGACCGAATTCCATCGGCCGCCGGGGGTGGCCAGGTACTCGAAGCCCATCGACTGGTCGAATCCGCGGGTCAGGTTGCGCACCACCGCGCCGTCTTTCGAGGAGAGCAGCACGATGTCGAGTTCGCGATCGGCACCGTTGCCGGTCATGGCGGCGATGAGATCGCCCGAGGGTGAGGGTTCGATCGACAGCACATTCGAGTAGAAGGTCTTCCGCGGATCGGGCGCCAGGTCGCGACCGTAATCGACGGGGCGTTCCTTGTCGCGGAACGGCTTGAACCGCTCCTTCATGTAGCGGTCGAACTGCTGGTCGAATTCGGTCGCGTCCAGCTGGAACGCTTCCGAGTAGGCATCGTCGCTGCCCCCGATGACGCTGCGGCGCAGGGCGAAGACATAGGCCCGGACGCCTTCCTTGCCCCAGCGCGATTCCATGAACTCGAAAGCGGCGTGGCCCAGGTTGTAGATGAGGCGGGGGTTGCTGAAGCCGCCGTAGTCCTGCATCTCGCTCATCTTCGGGACGATGTCCGACACGGCGGCGTCGCGGACGGTCATGAGGTCGAGCGGACGCCAGTATCCGGTCATGTAGTCGGACATGCCTTCCATGACCCACAGGGGCATGTTCCGCCGGATGAGACCGGTGGGAATGATGTCGAACTGGAAGATGTGGGTGAGTTCGTGCGTGACGAGCCGATAGAGCAGGTCGGAGGGCTCGTCGATCGGCATCAGGATGCGGCTGCGGCTGGGTTCGGCGAAGGCCCCGACCCCTTCCTGTGCGGCTCCGGGGATGACGTTCTGCTGCCAGAACTCGGCGCTGGTGGAGAAGAGAATGAGCGGGACCTTGAAGGCCAGGTCGTGCTTGAGCTCGGAACTGACGTGCTGATAGGCGCTTTCGGCATAGCCGGCGATGCGCTCGACGTGCGGCTCGACCTCGGGGTAATAGTAGAGCTCGAAGTGGTCCGTCTGGTAGATGTGCCACTCGAACCGGTCGTACCGGATGGCATTCTTCCCGTAGTAGGGAACCATCCCCATCTGCGCCTGGGCAGACGAGGCCGCCGTCAGAATCGCCAGCAGGGTCAGGCTGATGAGCCGCATCGCTGTTTCTCCTGTGTGCATCTTACAGTGAGGACCATCGGGAGCCATGAAACGGTCCCTGAATAGCACAACAGCAGCAAGATCCGATCCGCGGGGCGATGTCCTATACTTGAGACGCGCGACAGGGCGCTGACGCTTCTTTCCTCTCCCATGCCGTTTGGTCGCTGGCGGTCGTCTCCGCCTCCTCCGGATGCTGACAGTTTCACGGCCGATGCGCTCGACCACCTCGACGCCCTGTACGGCACCGCCCTGCGGCTGACCCGTCGGCCCGAGGACGCTCAGGACCTGGTGCAGGACACCTATCTGAAGGCCTTTCGGGCGAGGGCGCGGTTCACGGCCGGCACCAACCTTCGGGCGTGGCTCTACACCATCCTGCACAACACATGGCGCAACCGGCGGCGTGATCAGAGCCGATCGAGGGTCGAGGCCGATTCCGAGGTGGTGGAGATTGCCGCCGAGCGGGGCGACACAGGCGGGCTTCCGGCCCCCACTCCGGAAGACCTGCTGCTGCGAGAGGCCATGAGCGACGACCTGCGGGTGGCCCTCGACGGGCTGCCCGAGGCCTTCCGTGAGGTGGTCTGGTTGCGGGACGTGGACGACTTGAGCTATCAGGATATTGCGACCGTCCTGTCGGTGCCGATGGGGACGGTGATGTCGAGGCTGGCGCGGGGCCGTCGGCAGCTGCACGCCGGGGTGCTGGCGGCGCGGCGTGCAACCCCGTCATGATTTTGGCGTCATAAGGACGCGGAATCGTATGCGTATAAACACTGAGTGCGACCGTTTTGACGAGCTGCTGGCGCTGGAAGCCGAACACGGCGATGGCGCGGTCGTCGACCCGGCACTGCATCGCCATCTGGCCGGATGCCCGGCCTGCGAGGCGGCCGTGGCGGCCCAGCGCGCCGTTCGCAAACGGCTGGTGACTCATCGCCGGGCCTTGCAGATCACGGCCCCGCCCGGTGTCAGAACGCGCATCGCGGCCAAACTGGCCGGCGAGGCCCATGCCGAAGCGGGAGCGTCGATGGCCACGGGCTGGGGCCTGCGGCTGTCGCCGCTCGCGGCTGCCGCCGCGCTGATGCTGGTCATCACGGTCGGGGTGCTGCCGATGGTGACCGGGCAGTCGTCTGTGGTGTTGGCGGCGCAGTTGGCGCTCGACCACGTGAAGTGCTTCCTCATCGATGGCGATGTGCACGCCACCCCCATTTCCGCGGCAGACGCCGAGGCCACGATGCGCAAGCAGCATGGTTGGTCGGTGCCGGTGTCTGCTACGGGCGGCGTCGACGACGGCCACCTCGTGGCCGTGCGCGAGTGCCTCTACAGCGAGGGCATGGCGGCCCACCTGCTCTATCGCGTCGGCGAGACGCCGGTGTCACTCTTCGTGATGCCCGACACCGACCATGCCGTCGCTTCGGTCTCGATTCTGGCGTCAGATACAGTGTCGTGGCACCAGAACGGACGCACGCACATGCTGGTTGGGCCCGCCGGGTCGCGCGCGACGCTCGACTCAATGGCCCGCCACCTGCAACTTGAGGCAAGATAGCGAGATGGATACCTCCTCGCCGCCCGCGCAGTCTCCCGCCCCAAAGTCATCGTCGACGATGACCACGGTGGCCCTGATCGCTACGGTGCTGGCGCTGCTGGCCATCAGCATTCCGTTCATCTGGCAGGCCGACGAGCATGCGGACGCGCCCGTGGCCGACGGCGGCGCGCCCCCTGCGGCGATGCCCCCGGCGGACGCCCCCGCGCCGGCCGCCTCGCACGGCGAGGCCACCGACGACCCCAACGCCCCGGCCTGCGATGCCGATGCGGTGCCGGCCCGTCTCGATTTCAACATCAAGGACATGGACGGCAAGGACGTGCCGCTCAGCACCTACAAGGGTAAGGTTGTTCTGCTCAACTTCTGGGCCACCTGGTGCGGGCCGTGCAAGGCCGAAATTCCCGGCTTCGTCGAACTGCAGAACAAGTACAAGAACGACCTCATCGTGGTCGGTTACTCCGTCGATGACACCGCCGAGAAGGCGCGTCCCTTCATCGAGGAATACAAGATGAATTATCCCGTCCTGCTGGGGCTGGGCCGCGAAGATGTGCAGGATGCCTACGGACCCATCTGGGGCATTCCGGCCTCGTTCCTCATCTCGAAGGACGGCAAGGTCTGCAAGCGCCACATGGGCATCGCGCCCAAAGAGACGTTCGAGCGGGAGATTCAGAAGCTGCTGTAGTAAGATCCTGGGCGGATCATGCTTAAAGGCTTCACCAAGGCGCACCTGTCGTGCGGGTGCGCTCTTTCGTTTCGCGATGGTACCGATGAGGCCAGCCCCGTCACCGTCGTCCTCGAGGTGAAGGCCCCCGGGTGCACCAATCCCCGTCATGTCTCAGGGCTCGCGCTGTACGACTACCGCGAAGCCCTGCGCCCCTCCACCCGTTTCGGCATCGTCGGGGAAGAGGAATTCGAAGAAGAAGGCTAGCCTCGCCGTGGTGAATGCTGTCTCCACCATGGTGTTCTGGGGCGTGCAGGCCGCCTCGGTGCTGGTGCTCGTCGTCCCGTTCTCGTGGCCCCTCGTTGGGCTGTGGGCGACGTCGCACTTCGTGCGGGCCGTCGGCCTCACCCTCTCATTCCACCGGTACTTTGCTCACCGCGCCTTCGAGATGTCGCGCGGCGCGCGGTTCTTCTGGGCGCTGGTCGGCACGGCGGCCATGCAGAAGGGGCCACTCTGGTGGGCCGGCAATCACATCGATCATCACAAATACGCCGACCACGAAGGCGACCCGCATAGTCCAAAACTGAGCGGGTTTTATCATGCGCATGTGGGCTGGTTCCTGCATGATGCACGGTGGAAGCAGGTGCCGGGATCGAATCCCGTCATGCGCGACTTCGGCCACGCCCCAGAACTGCGACTGCTCGATGAGTATTACTGGGCGCCTCCCCTGGCGCTGGCCGTGGGGCTGTATCTGGCCGGCGGTCTATCGTGGCTGGTCTGGGGCTTCGTGCTGCCGACCACCACGCTGGCGCATGCGACCTTTGCCATCAACACGGTGAATCACCTGTGGGGCTCACGACGTTTCCACACGCGAGACGACTCGACCAACAACGCGCTGACGGCGTTCTTTGCCGTGGGCGAGGGCTGGCACAACAACCACCACCGCTATCAGCGCGCCGCGCGCAATGGCTTCTACTGGTGGGAATTCGACGTCACCTACTACGTGATCGTGCTGATGAACTGGCTCGGGATGGCTTGGCACATCCAGCCGGTGCCAGCGCGCATCTATGCCGAAGCCGAAGGCCACCGGGCACCGCCGCTGGGCGTGACCGAGTAGCGACGGCTGGCCGCCCGCTAGACGCGGGCGGACCGCGCCTCGAGCTCGCGCAGGATGCGTGCGTGCTCGTGCGCGTCGATCGGATAGCGCGCCGAGATGGCGAGGGCGACGGCATAACATGCGCACGGCACGGCGCAATACAGCAGCCTGATGGCCTGCACGGCCTCGGGTGTCTGCGAGCCCGCGCCACTGACATAGCCCCACCAGCCCAGCAGAGGCAGGGCCACGCCTGCCCCGATAGCGGCTGAGGCCTTCATGACGATGCCCCAGACGCCCAGCAGGAGTCCTTCGCGCCGGGTACCACTGCGGAGCGCTTCGAAGTCGAGCGTGTCGGCCAGCATCGAGGCGGGCAGCAGCAGCGTGGCCCCGAAGCCGAGTCCGCTCAGCACGGTGATGCCGGCAAAGGCCATGACGTCGCCGGGGCCGAGCCACAGCGCGCCGAGAAATACGCCCACCGAGAGCAGGGTAGCCCCGAGGAACGCCCGCAGCTTGCCCAGCCGCCGCGAGGCCCACGTCCAGACGGGCAGACCGGCAAACCCCGCCACGAAATAGAGACCGAGCAGCGCATCGGTCGCGGCCGGTGCCTGCAGTACCTGTTCGACGTAGAAGAAGAGCAGCGTGCCGGGGAGTGCGCCGCCCAGCGAGGCGACGGCGTAGGCCAGCAGCAGCAGCCGGTAGGGACGGTTACCGCGCCAGACACCGGCCAGCCCGTCGAGGGTGAGGCCCGGTTGTCTGGCAACCGGCGCCGCGGGCTCGGGCACGCGCCAGGCGCACCACAGCGGCAGCGAGGCCAGCAGCACGGCATAGGCCACGCCCAGTGTGCGGAACACCGCGGCCTCGTTGGGCGGTGCGCCGGTCGCGTCACGTACTGCCCGCACGAGCGCGGGTGCCGCGGCCGCCACGAGTGTGCCCAGCATCCACAGTCCATCGCGGATGGCGAAGAGCGTGGTGCGGCCGTGGTGTCCACCGGCGAGTTCGGTGCCGAGGGCCTGATAGGGAATCTGGACGACGGTCCATGCCAGAAATGCGAGGGTCATGCAGGCGAGGAACCACGGCGCGGCCGCCGCGCCCGATGGCGGTGCGAACAGCGCGATCACACTCAGCGCCAGGGGCAGGGCGCCGATGACCAGGAACGGACGGCGACGGCCCCAGCGTGTCCGGGCGCGGTCGCTGAGGGCCCCGATGACCGGGTCGGTGACACCGTCGAAGACGCGGGTCAGCAGAATCGCTGTGCCCAGGGCCCCGAGCGGAGCCCCGGCCACATCGGCGTAGAACTTGGGCAGATGAACGAAGACCGGCACGCCGAAAAGCGCCAGCGCAAACGCCGGCGCACCGTAGCTCCACTGACGGCTGCGGGGCAGGGCGTCTACTCGGGGGTATTCCACATCACCAGCCGGTGGTAGAGCGGATACGGCAGCACCCGCAGCAGCTTCATTGTCCACGAGAACAGGGCCGGGAAGTGAATCTCGCGCGCACGATGCTCGAGGCCGCGGACGATGAGTGCGGCGGCCCGGGGGGCGTCGATGATGCCGGGCATGTGAAAGCGGTTGCGGTCGGTGAGCGGCGTGCGCACGAACCCCGGATTGATGACCGAGACGGCGATGCCCTGGCGTTCGACGTCGAAGCGCAGCGCATCGAGCATCAGAATGGCGGCCGCCTTCGATGCTCCGTAGGCGGCGGCCGTCGGCAGTGCGCGATAGCCGGCCACCGAGGCCACGCCCGCGATGTGTCCCTGCCGACGCGCCAGCATATCGGGCAGGACGGCCTCGACGCCGTAGACGAGGCTCATGTAATTGACATCGATGAGTGCACGGAAATCGTCGGCACTCCACGTCTGCGCCTGCACGGGAATGTGTGTGCCTGCGTTGAACAGCGCGATGTCGATGTGGCCCCACTGTGCGCGGACATCCGATGCCGCGCGGTGCACGGCCTCGCGGTCGGTGACATCGAGCGGCAGCACGTGCAGCGATGCGCCCGGGTGACGGGCCGCCACGTCGGCGAGCGCGTCGGCGCGACGTGCGGAAATGGTCAGACGCACGCCGGCGTCGAGCAGGGCAGGCACCAGGGCCTCGCCGATGCCCGAGCTGGCGCCGGTCAGCCACACGGCCTTGCCGGTCAACGACATGGCAGATGCTCGACGCGCAGATGTGACAGAAACATGACGGCCTCTGGTGATTGCGACTCGGTGTGCGCGGAATTTCCGGTACACTCGCGGGGTTCTTTGGCTTTGACGTGAAAATCGCCGCGATTGGTGCAGGTGTTTCGGGACTCACGGCTGCGGCCCTGCTGTCGGCGGCCCATGAGGTGACGCTGTTCGAGGCCGAGCCCCGGCTCGGCGGGCACGCGCACACGCACGCCCTCACGCTGGGCGGCCGCACCTGGCCGGTCGACACTGGCTTCATGGTGTTCAACGAGCGTACCTATCCGAACTTCATCCGACTCATCAGTGACCTCGGCATCGAGAGTCGCCCGAGCGACATGTCGTTCAGCGTGCGTTGCCGCCGCTGTCGTCTCGAACTGTCGAGCCGGGGCATCGACGGCCTGTTTGCCCAGCGATCGCGGCTGCTGAGCGCCAGCCACTGGCGTCTCCTGCGCGATATCTTCCGCTTCTTTGCCCTCGGCCGCGAGGCGCTCGCACGCGGCGATGAGGCGCGCACGCTCGGTGCGTTCCTCGATGACGGCGGCTTCGGCGACGATCTGGCCCGGCACTTCGTGCTGCCGATGGGCGGCGCGATCTGGTCGGCATCATCATCTGACATGCGGGCGTTTCCCGCTGCGTCGTACCTGCGCTTCATGGAAAACCACGGCCTGCTGGCCGCCGGTGGCCAGCCCACCTGGCGTACCATCATTGGTGGTAGCCGCCGCTATGTCGACGCCCTGGCCGCGCGGCTCGGCGACGGAGTTCGAGCCGGCCAGCCCGTGGTGCGCGTGCGGCGCGAGGAGGCCGGTGTCGAGATCACGACGGCCGACGGCGCGCAGGAGCGTTTCGATGCCGTGGTCATCGGCACACATGCCGATCAGGCCCTGCAGATGCTGGCAGATCCGAGCGATGGGGAGCGCGAGGCCCTTGGAGCCTTCCGCTACTCGTCGAATGACACCTGGCTGCACTCGGATGCGCGTTTCCTTCCCGACGAACCCGATGCGCAGGCCTCGTGGAACTGTGACCTGCTCGACTGCACGCAGCCTGATGCTCCGGTGGCGGTGACCTACGATCTCAATCGACTGCAGGGACATCGGCCCGGGCAGGCGCTGCTGTGCTCGCTCAATCCGCTGCACGAGGTCGAGGGCGAGGTGCATGCGCGGATGCACTACACGCATCCGATTCTCGACGGGGCGGCCGTGGCCGCGCAGCCGCGCGTGGCGGCCCTCAACGGGCAGCGGCACACCTGGTATTGCGGCGCGCATCTGCGTTACGGTTTCCACGAAGATGGCGTGATGTCGGCGCTGGCCGTGGTGAAAGGCCTCGGTGTCGGTGTCTGAGACGTGGCGCTCGTCGCTGATGGCAGGTCAGGTGATGCATCACCGCCTGCAGCCGTGGGCGCACGGGTTCCGGTACCGGCTGGCCCTGGTGCGGCTCGATCTCGACGAACTGCCGCGGTTGTCGCGGGCCTTCACGTGGCTCGGCATCGAGCGTGCGCGGCCGCTCACTCTCAGGGCGGCCGATCACATCACTGTGGACGATGTGCGGGCACGGGTGCGGGAGGCGGGTGTGTCGGCACACATCGGGCGGATGGAACTGGTGACCAGCCTCCGCACGTTCGGGTATGTGTTCAACCCGGTCAGCTTCTTCTTCTGCCACGGCGAAAACGATCGCCTGCTGGCGGTCGTGTGCGAGGTGAACAACACCTTCGGACAGCGGCATGTATATGTGCTGCCTGCAGATGAAGGTCAGACGGTATGGCACGAGAAGAAGGTGTTTCACGTGTCGCCGTTCTTCACGCTCGACGGCACGTATCGGTTCGAATTCCAGATTTCGGACGGGCACATCGAGGCGCGCATCGATCTCTATCGTGGTGGCGAGGCGCAGTTTGTCTCGCGTCTGTCGCTCGACCGTCGGCCGCTGACCGACGGCGCGCTGCTGCGCATGCTGGTCGAGTATCCGCTGCTCACCCTGCGCGTGATCACCGCCATTCACTGGCAGGCCCTGCGCCTGTGGTGGAAGGGCGCCAACTATCATCCTGTTCCTGCCTACGCCCCTGAGACTGCCCGACAGCACACGGAGCCCTAATCTCATGTCGAACGCCGACCTCTCGATTCGTCAGCCGGCCCTGTCGGCCCCCACCGTTCCGCTGCTCGATCGTGTCATCGGTCCGATGGCCCGACGTCAGATGGTGGCGGCGCTGGGGCAGTGGCAGGTGGGCCGGCTCACGGTGCACATGCCCGACGGCGAGGTGCTGCATGGCGGTGCGCACGATGCCGCCCCGCATGTGACGCTGTGGATTGATCGCGAGGCGTTCTTCACTAAGTTCGCGCTGCGGGGCGACATGGGCGCGGGTGAGGCCTACATGGATGGCGACTGGCGCACCGATGACCTCGCAGCATTCGTGGGCCTGGTGCTGCGCAACCAGTCGGTGCTGTCGCTCGAGTCGCGACTGACCGCGTGGCTGAATGCCGGCAACAACTGGCTGCATCGCCGCCGTGCGAACACGCGCGACGGCAGCCGGCGCAACATCGGGGCACACTACGACCTCAGCAACGACCTGTTCCGCACGTTCCTCGATCCCTCGATGGCCTACTCGAGTGGCGTGTATCTGCGCAGCGACGATACGCTCGAGCAGGCGCAGCAGCAGAAGTTCGAACGCTGGTGCCAGACGCTGGCGCTGTCGGCCGAGGACCATGTGCTCGAGATCGGGTCGGGCTGGGGGGGGCTGGCGCTGCACGCCGCCCGCACGCGCGGCTGTCGCGTGACGGGCATCACTGTCTCGCGTGAACAGCTGGCGCTGTCGACCGAGCGGGCCCGTGCCGAGGGGCTCGATCATCTCGTCGAATTCTGCTTCTGCGACTATCGCGATGTGCAGGGTTCGTTCAGCAAGGTGGTGTCGATCGAGATGATCGAGGCGGTGGGTGAGGAATTTTGGCCGGGCTACTTCCGGAAAATCGACGAGGTGCTGGCCCCCGGCGGCCGTGCGGGCATTCAGGCCATCACGATGGTTGATGCGCGCTTCGAGGCGTATCGCCGGCAGTGCGACTGGATTCAGAAGTACATCTTCCCGGGCGGCATGTTGCCCTCGATTGGGGCGATGGTCGACGTCACGGCGCGAGGCACACGGTTCGGGCTGGTGGGGCTCGAGGACCGACCCATCGACTATGCCAACACGCTGCGCGACTGGCGCCAGCGGTTCTTTGCCCGCATCGACGAAGTGCGGACGCTGGGGTTTGACGACCGCTTCATCCGGATGTGGGATTACTACCTGGCCTCGTGTGAAGGGGCGTTCCGCACCCGCAACCTCGGTCTGCTGCACCTGGTCTTCGGGCGCGTCGGCGAGTAGCGGTTCAGACGCGCACGCGCAGGTCGGCCGCCAGCGGTAGGTGGTCGGAGGCCAGCAGCGCCGTGCGCCCGCGCGGAATGGTGACCGTGTCGACCGACACGCGTCCTTCGTAATAGATGTGGTCGAGATGCAGCACCGGCAGCACGGCCGGATAGGTGCGTCGCCGGGGCAGGTGCGCCGAGACATCGAGGCTGTGCAGGTGACCGGAGAGGATGTCGGTGGCCAGGCCCCGCGCCCATTCATTGAAGTCGCCCAGCACCAGGCGCGCCCCGGTGAGTGCCGGGTCGAGCACGTGCGTGACCAGTGCCGTCGCCTGCACGCGCCGTTCCATGAGCGCCGTCCCGAAGTGCACGTTGAACAGGTGCAGCAGGCCGACGCCGAGGTCGAGGTCGACCCGTTGTGCCGTGCGCGGTTCGCGGTGCTGCCAGCTGAGGTCGTGCTGCGTGTGGGCACGCATGGGCAGGCGGCTGAGCACGGCGTTGCCGAACGGCACGCCGCGATACGTCTTCGTCGGAGCCATGACACTGCCCATGCCCAGGGCGGTGCCGAGGTCGGCGACCTGTCCCGGCGTGGAGGCCGTGGGGCCCAGCACCTCCTGCAGCGCAATGACATCGGCGTCGAGAGCGGCGAGCACCTCGGCAATGCGCTCGGGGCGCGTGCGCCGGTCGAGGCCCTGACACCGATGCACGTTGTAGGTGACCACCCGCAGACGGTGCGTGCGGTGAGCGCGGGCAGGTTGCGTCATGGCCGGGTTGTCACTAGTCTGAAACAGATCGGAAGGACCCGTCCATGCCTCAACTCACTACGGAACGAGAACTTGTCTGCCCCTGCTGCGGCGCCACGCTGGTCGTCGACCTGGCCCTCGGCCGCATTGTCTCGCATGGGGAGGCTCCGTCGGCGACTCGTCCGGAACTGAGCCGCGCCGAGCAGATTCTGGCCGAGCAGGCGGCGCGGCGCGAGGCGCTATTCAACCAGTCGGTGCAGGACGAGAAGGGCAAGAGTGATGCGCTATCACGCCGCTTCGAGGAGGCCCTCAAGCAGGCGCATCAGGAACCGGTCCGCAAGCCGCTGCGCGGGTTCGACCTCGACTGACCCTCGTGCCGCTCCCCGCAGGGGCCGACCCCGGGGGCGTGCGGGTGATCGCCCGCGCTCGGTGTGGCGGGCAGGTGCGGCACCTCCGGGGGGCAGGTCAGCCGGCCGCCCGTCACGGCTGCGGGACAGCGGCGCAACGAGACCGTGTTCGTGAGCGTCTTACACCCAGACAGTGAGCGGCTTCCGGCCGTTCTGCTGCTGGCGTCGGTGCCGCCTCTGCGCGCATGGGCCGACCTCTCGGGAACCGGCGCGCAGAAGGCAGTAGCGATCGCATGGGCCGCAGACTGTATGTGGGCAACCTGCCCTACAAGACCACCGACGAAGACCTGACCGACCTGTTCGGACAGGTCGGGCCTGTCGACAATGTGCGCGTGATGCGCGAACAGGCCACCGGTCGGGCCCGGGGCTTCGGATTTGTCGAAATGACCACCGACGAAGGTGCTCAGAAGGCCATCGAACAGTTCCACCAGTACGAACTTGAGGGCCGCGCGCTGGTCGTCAACGAGGCGAAGCCCCGCGAGTCGGGCGGCTTCGGTGGCGGCGGCGGCCGTGGCGGCTACGGCGGCGGTGGCGGCTCGCGCCGCGAGCCCCGCTGGTAACCACCGCCCCGGCGTCTGCGGTATCATCCGCGGCACATCATGCGTGCCTCGGTTGCCCTGCTTGCGCTTATCACCTGTTCGGCTCCGGCGTGCGCGTCTGAGCCAGCTCCCGCTGGTTCAGGCGCTGCCGCCACTCAGGCGGCCCTCTCCCCGCCGGATGTCATCGAACTGTCGGCCAGTGACGCGGCCGACCGCATGCGCGCCGGCACGCTCACGTCGGTGGCGCTCACCCAGGCCTATCTCGCCCGCATCGCCGCCATCGACGACAGCGGCCCCACGCTGAACGCGGTCATCGAGCTCAATCCGTCGGCGCTGTCCGATGCCGCGGCCCTCGATGCCGAGCGCGCCGGGGGGCGTGTGCGAAGCCCGCTGCACGGCCTGCCCCTGTTGCTGAAGGACAATATTGACGAGGCCGGGCTTGTGAACTCTGCCGGGTCGCTGGCCCTTTCGTCGCACCGGCCAAAAACCGATGCCTTCCTGGTTACGCGGTTGCGTGCGGCCGGGGCGGTCATTCTCGGGAAGACCAATGTGTCTGAGTGGGCCAACTTCCGTTCGACGCGGTCCTCGTCTGGCTGGAGCTCGCGCGGCGGTCAGACAAAGAATCCGTATGCCCTTGACCGCAATCCCTGCGGCTCGAGCTCGGGCACCGGTTCAGCGATCGCGGCCAGCCTGGCGGCCATCGGCGTCGGCACCGAAACTGATGGCAGCATCATCTGCCCGGCTGCCGTCGCCGGGCTGGTCGGCTTGAAGCCTACCGTGGGCGTGGTCAGCCGCCGCGGCATCATTCCCATTTCCATCTCGCAGGACACCGCAGGCCCCATGGGCCGCAGCGTGCGCGACGTGGCCCTGCTGATGTCGGCGCTCGCCGGTGCCGACGCGAACGACCCGGCGGGCGAGGCCGCCGAGGGACGCATCACCGCCGACTACACCGTCGCCCTCTCGGCCGGGGCCCTCCAGGGACGCCGCATGGGCGTGCTCAGACAGACGATGGGCGTGCATCCGGATGTGGATGCGGCGATGGAGCGATCGCTGCAGACCCTGAAGGCCGCCGGTGCCGAGATTGTCGACGTGACGATTCCCTCGCATGGACAGTGGGGCGCACACGAGCTGCAGCTGATGCTGTACGAGTTCAAGGACGGACTGAACGCGTACCTGCGCGACAGCGGGGCACCTGTGGCCTCGCTGGAAGCCCTGATGGCCTGGAACATCGCGAACCGCGAACGCGCGATGCCATTTTTCGGTCAGGAACTCTTCGAGCAGGCGCAGGCCAAGGGACCGCTCACCGATGCGGTCTACGTGCGCGCACGCGACACGGCACGCCGTCTGGCCGGCACCGAGGGGCTGCTGGCAGCACTCGATCGCGGACGCCTTGATGCGATTGTCGCGCCGAGCGAAGCACCCGCCTGGCCCACCGACCACGTCCTGGGCGATCACTTTCTCGGTGGCGGCTACGGCATCTCGGCCGTGGCCGGTACGCCGAGCCTGACCGTGCCCATGGGCGAGGTGATGGGCCTGCCGATCGGCATCGCCTTCATGAGCCGCCCGTACACCGAGGCGCAGTTGCTGTCGTGGGGCTACGCGTTCGAGCAGGCCACGCGCGCACGCAAGCCGCCCACATACCGACCCACCGTCGAAGACTGAGCCCGGCCGCCTCAGGCTCCACCGTCGGCACTCATCGGCTCGTGTGCGGATGGTACGCGCGCCGGTGCATGCGTCGCGGGTCAGGCACGCATCAGCTGATCGACGACAAATCCGACGGCCACCCGCTCGGCGTAGTAGCCGTCGTCTTCGCCCGCGCACTCGACAAAGCCACAGTGCCCGCCGTGCGGCGTGACGCAGAGGGCGATGTGCGGATTGTCACGAAGGGCAGGAGCCTCGAACATCGCTGCCGGCACAAACGGGTCGTCGGCTGCCGTCAGAATCAGTGTGGGGCAGGTGATGCGCTCGATGACGCGCAGGGCACTGCAGTGGAAGTAGTAATCGGCGGCGTCGCGGTAGCCGAAGCCTTGCGAGGTGTACAGGTCGTCGAATCGTCGGATCGACCACGTGCGGCGCAGATGGTCGGGCTGATACTGCGCGGGGAACAGCGCGGCCTTGCGGCGCAGTCGCGCGCGCAATGTGCGGAGGAAGTTCCACTCGTAGAGACGATTGTCGAGTGATTCCATGGCGGTCATGCAGGCCGCCAGATCGATTGGCGGTGACACGGCACACACGGCCTGCACCATCGGCAGCACACGTGAGGTCGCATCGCGTGTGTCGGCTGATTCGCCCATCAGCTTGAGGGCGATGTTGCCGCCCATGGAATAGCCTGCCAGGCCAATGCGCGCAAGACCGTCCTTCCCGTACAGCTCGTGCAGCACGGCGCGCACGTCGGCCGTGAGCCCCGAGTGATAGAGCGTGGACGAGAGGTGCTCGGTGCCGCCGCAGTTGCGATGATTGAGGCGCACCACGTTGCAGCCGCGCGTCCATGCCTTCTCGGCCATGCCGCGCATGTAATGCCCGTGACTCGATCCTTCGAGTCCGTGCAGCAGCAGCACCGTGGGCGCATCCGCGCGCTGCGGCTGCCAGTGACAGTGTGCCAGTACGCGCGTGCCGGGTTCGGTGTCGAAGAGTCGCGCCTCGCCCTCGGGCAGATCAGGGAACTGCCGTCGCCTCGCCCACGCATACATCGTCATCCGGTGCCCGCCTGCGAGAAAGGGCGCGGGACGGAAGGGCGGGGCAGGACATGGCACCGACGCATTGTATGCCTGCGCCGGCAGCTACAATGCAGGCATGCTGACGTCTGCCGAGTTTGGCCGTGTCCTGTGTTCGTCGCTGAGTGGGAGCCTGCCTGCGGGTGTGACGCTGACGGCGCACGACGCCCGTGTCGATGTGCACACAGCCGGCGGCGAGGTGTATTCGACGGCGCTCGGTGATCTTGATGCCGCCGACACGGAACCGGATGACTACGCCGATGCGGCGTGGAATGTCCTGAGTCTGGTGCAGGACGTGGTCTGCGAGGCGACGGGCCGGTCGTGGCCGGGTAAGGCCCGGGACGTAGACGATGTGCCTGACGTGGGGACGCAGGTGAGTGGTGACCTGCTGCACTGCTGGTACGGCGACGAGGCGCAGCCGGTGCTGCGCCTCGCGCCGATGTTGCTGACGGCGACCCGCTGAGGTCGCCCGGCTAGACGCCGGTCTTCATGTAGCGGGCCACGGCAGAGACGAGGCGATCGACCTCGGCCGGAGAGTTGTAGAAGTGCGGCGACACGCGCAGGCCGGGGCGATCCTGCCCACCGCGCGTCGTCACGCCGATGCGTTCCTTCTCGTAGAGCGCGTTTGCCAGCTTGTTTGCATCCAGCGGGCCGGGCTGGAACGACACGACTGCCACGCGGCGATCGGCTTCCGGTGCGGTCCACATCTTCACGCCGGAAATCTTCGAAAGTCCGTCGACGAGCTGCGTGGTGAGCGCCATGCTGCGCGCTTCCACAGCCTTGCGGCCAATCTGCGTCTGGAACTCGAGTGCGGCGCGGAAGGCGATCATCGTGGCTTCGTCACGCTGCCCGAACGACTCGAACGTCTTCGAAAACCCCACCGCTCCCGGATAGGCACTGTAAATGCTGGGCCACAGCCGGCTCTGAGCTGCCTTGCTCACATAGAGCACCCCGCACTCGCGCGCGCCGCATGGCCACTTGTGGGCGCTGCCCGTGTAAAAGTCGGGTTGGATGTCGGTGAGGTCAATGTCGAGCAGCCCCAGCGTCTGGGCGCCGTCGACCAGCGACAGCACGCCGCGTTCGCGGGCGATGCGGCACAGGGCCCGCACGGGCATGCGGTCACCGACGGTGCTGGTGAGATGCGTCACGGCCAGGACCTTCGTGCGGGGCGTGATGGCTTTCGCGAAGGCCTCTTCGTAATAGGCGGCGCCGGGATGGGGATTCTTCTGTGCGACGGTCACCACGGTGAACCCGAAGCGCTTCGCCTTTTCCTGCCAGGCGACGAGGTTGCTCGGGTGATTGTCGGCGTGTACCAGCACTTCATCACCGGGCTTGAGGTCGAGCCCGTTCGACACCATGTTGTTCGACTCGCTGGTGTTGCGCGTGATGATGATGTCTTCAGGGGTGGCGCGCAGGAAGGCGGCGAGCGCCTCGCGGGTCTTCTCCTTTTCGGGATAGAGGCGGGCGCGGTTGTTGGGCGACGGATCGACGTCCACGCTGCGCGTCTCACGCATCAGCGTGTCGAGCACGCCGCGCGAAGCCGGGCACAGGTTCGCCGCATTCATCACCGTAAACCCTTCGGGCATGACGAACTGCTGACGCACGGCCGTCCAGAAGCGCTCGCCGGCAGCGACGCCTTCTGCGGGCAGGGCGGGCGCCTGTGGCGCCTGCGCGGCCCAGGCCGCATTGGTGAAGAGGGCCGCCGACCCTCCGGCCGTGAAGAGCCGGGTAAATGCGCGACGTGAAACGGGCTGTGACATGAGGGCCTCCGCCGGGGATTCTACGGGGAATCGCCGGCGCACGCCACCGGCGCGCGTGGTTTCACCTCGACTTCTGGAGTGGCACGGTGCTTGCCGTAGCAAGTCCCTGAAGACTTAACGGTTCGGCGAGCAGCACCCATCGGTTCCTGAGTGACCCGAACCTCTGAGAGGTGTGTCTTGGTGTGTGTCGTTTCGCCTCGCGTCGTGCCTGATGTGTCCCAGCCTGTCGGTCGATGGGCAGTGCACAGCGACAGTGGTGCAGGAACCTGGCGGAGCCGGGCGGTCGGGGTCGTGCTGGGCGTGTTCATGGGGCTCGCATCAGGGCTGGTGCCTCCGGCCACGGTAGCACAGGGCACGGGATGGATCACGTCAGCAGGCAGCCATACGATGGCGCCGGCGTCTTCGATGGTGCTGCTGGATGGTCCTTCGGGTTCGATGGTGGTGGGCTCGACGACCGTGCCGGTCCCGGCAGTCAGGCTGGTGGATTCCGGTGGCAACGGCGTCGCGGGCGAGACGGTGACGTTCACGGTCGCGGCCGGCGGAGGTCGGCTGGCCCCGGCGGTCATCGCGAACCTCGATGCGGTGTATCGCACCGGGGGCTCCACTGTCGTGACAAACGAGGCCAAGGCGGTGCTGTTTACGACGAGCCAGGGGGCCGTGTCCGTGAGCCGCGTGGCGGTGATGTTCAACAGGCCGACCAGTACCTATCCAGCATCGTTCTAGGCGCGCGTGGCGCTGCATGCCGTGAGCGGCGGCAATCCGGCCGCGGTGCTGGCGCAGTCGGAGGTCGTCTCGCTGACCCTGGCCAACTCGCGGGTGTGGCACGTGTTCACGCTGCCCGCGCTGACGCTGGCTGCGAGCCAGCCGTACGCGCTGGTGGTCTCGAATCCCGGCGGCACGGGCTTCCGGTGGGCCAACACCGATTCGTCTTTCGCGCCGTCGGCGTTTGGCGGTGCGATCTACGACGGCGCACGATTCTGGAATCTCACGACGTCCCAGTGGGATGAGGCGTCTTCCGTGAACGCCTTCGCGCTGGGCGCGGCTGACCGTACGACTGTGAGACGATGAGGCGGGGCCGACGGCCCCGCCTCACGTGCGATCAGGGGCGTGAAAAGTCGACCTTGGGTGCCACCTTGGCCGATTCCGGCGCCTGGAACAGCGTCGCTTCCTTGAAGCCAAAGATGCCGGCCGCGATGTTCGACGGGAACAACCGCCGCTGTGTGTTGTAGGCCTGCACGGCCTCGTTGTAGCGCATGCGCTCGACGGCGATGCGGTTTTCCGTGCCCGCCAGTTCGTCCATCAGCCGGCCGAAGGTCGCATCCGACTTGAGCGTCGGATAGTTTTCGACCACGACCAGCAGGCGTGCGAGGGCGGATGACTGTTCGTTGGCCGCCGCCATCTTCTGCTCGGGCGTGGTGGCCCCGGCCAGCTTGGCGCGCGAGTCGGCGATGGCCCCGAACACGTCGCGTTCCTGCTGAGCGAAGCCCTTCGTCGATTCCACGAGATTGGGAATGAGGTCGTTGCGGCGCTGCAGCTGGTTTTCCACCTGGGCCCACTGCGCCTTGATGGCCTCATCCTGACTGACAAATGTGTTGTACGAGCAGCCCGACGACACCACGGCCATCATCGCCACTGCACTCAGTGCTACCCACCGCATCAGCTTCTGCATACGCTCCTCATTGAACTGAAATTCATCTGACCTGCTGCGCGTGCCACCGGGCACGACGCGGTTACCATCCGGCTCCGCCGCCGCCGCCCCCTGAGCGGCCACCGCCGAAGCCTCCGAATCCGCCCCCACCACCGCCACCGAACCCACCACCACCGCCCCA
Source organism: Acidobacteriota bacterium (assembly GCA_016871195.1). Lineage (GTDB taxonomy): Bacteria > Acidobacteriota > Vicinamibacteria > Vicinamibacterales > UBA2999 > VFZN01. Next base: position 192,760 of record VFZN01000006.1, read on the forward strand.
GCCGCCGCCTCCCCAGGGCCCTGCACCCCAGGTGGCGCCGCCAATGAACGGTCCGACCCCACTCGACCAGCGGCGCCGGTGCCCGCGTCCGCCGCCGCCGAACATCTGCGACAACAGGAACAGCGCCAGCAGCACCAGCAGGCTGCGCAGCGGACTGCCGCGCCGCGCCGGACGCTCGGGCGCCACGGGTGCGCCGAAGTCGACCTGCACGCCCCGGCCTTCGGCAATGCGCTCGGCCAGACGCCGCGCGCCGGCCGCCAGCCCCCCGCCATAGTCGCCCCGACGGAAGAAGGGCACCATCGTGTCGCGGCTCACCTCACCGGCAAACCCGTCGGTGATAAAGCCCTCGAGGCCGTAACCGACCTCGACCCGCACCTGGCGATCGTTGACCGCCAGCACCAGCAGAATGCCGCCGTCTTCCTTCCGCGTGCCGATGCCGCGCCCACCGTTCTCGAACATCTTCACGGCGTAACTCGGCAGGTCGGCATACGGCTGATACGTATCGACCGTCGCCACGACGAGCACATCACCCGTCGCGGCTTTCAGCGCCCGGATCAGCGTATCGAGCGTCTGCGCATCGTCAGCACCAATGACGCCCGCGAAGTCATTGACGGGACGGGTGAGTTCGGGCGGTGCCGGCTGCGCCAGCCCCGGCAGCGGTGCCAGCAGCAGGGCCAGCAGCGCCAGCAGCGCTAATGGGCGGGTGACCATTGATCGATCAGTTCCCTGAGTCGCGTGGCCACGGCGAGATAGTCGGGATAGAGCCTCACGCCCTCTACCGGCGCGGCATCGTCACTGGCCAGGGCGAGGATGTCGCCGACGGTGCGCACGTCGAGGCCGAGCTGGGTGTGTGCCCAGGAGGCCAGCGCACGATCGTCTGCGGGAGCCTGGTCGTGGAGCCGGGCCACACGCCGCAACAGCGCGGCAAATTCGGGAGCGGCGGCGCGCACGACGGCGTCGACCGCCTTGAGGCGGCCACCACCCTCGATAAAGTTTTCGCGCAGGTGCACGAGGTGGCTGGTGAGCCGCACCTCGACGGCGCGTCGCACGTCTTCGCGCGCCACCTGCATGCCCTCGAACGGGTCGGCCCCGGCCAGCACCGTGTGCGTGTCGATGATTTCGCCGTATTCGAGGGGGAAGGCGTCGAGTGACCGGGCAAACTCGTCGCGCGGCATCACGAGCGGTGTGGCGATGCCGGCATCGCGCCAGCGTGGTGACGCGAGGGCCAGCGCGTTGAGGTCATCGACGGTGAGAGACGACACCAGCACGAGGCTGTGCTGGCCGCCGCGCCGGTCGCGGCCGTAGGCCACGACGGCCTCGAGGCGTGTGCCGAACAGGCGGGTCACGTCGGCCACGAGGGCCGAAAGGGGGCCGTGTGCGATGGGCTGCATGGTCTCTAGTGTAGGACGAACGGCGCGCGTGCAGGTTCCACACCCGGGCATGCCTGCGCTATTGTGGCCGGTGTCATGGAAGCGCTGGTTATTGTCCTGGCCATTCCGGTGTTCTTCGCGATGTTCGCCGTCGAAGCGGTAGTGGCCCAGTGGCAGCGCCGGTCGGTCTATCGCCTCGACGACACCCTCAGCAACCTGAGCCTAGGGCTGCTGTCGCAGGTGGCCGGGGTGTTCACGCGGGTGCTGACGGTGGGGGTGTACGCCGTCCTCTTTGAACACGCACGGGTGGCGACGCTGCCGGCCTCGCATCCGCTCGTGTGGGTGGGGGCGCTTGTCGCCTACGACTTCTGTTACTACTGGCAGCATCGCCTCGGTCACGAACGCACGCTGCTGTGGGCGGCGCACGTCGTGCACCACCAGAGCGAGCATTACAACCTGAGCACGGCGCTGCGGCAGACGAGCAGCGGTTGGCTGCTGGGGTGGATGTTTTACATGCCGCTGGCGGTGGCCGGTGTGCCGCCGTCGGTCTTTGCCGTGGTGGCGCTCATCGACCTGCTGTATCAGTTCTGGGTCCACACCGAACTGGTGGGGTCGCTCGGCTGGTTTGACCGCTGGTTTGCCAGTCCGTCCAATCACCGCGTGCATCACGCGGTGAACGACCGCTATCTCGACCGCAACTATGGCGGCATCTTCATGGTGTGGGATCACCTCTTCGGCACGTTTGTCGACGAAGATGCGGCGCACCCGCCGGTCTATGGCACCCGCGCCCCGCTGCGGTCGTGGAACCCGGCGTGGGCCAACGCCGAGGTCTATGCCGGCCTTGTGCGGGAGCTGCGCGCGGCACCGGGCCCGGGCGCGTGGTGGCAGGTGCTCACAGGTCGCACGGGCTGGCACCTGTCGGGTGCGGGCATGGCACCGGCAGCCACCGCGTTTTCCCTCGACCGTGCGGCATACGACCCGCGACCGTCACGCAGCCTGCTGGCATACGGCGTGGTGCAGTACGCGGTGCTGGCTGCGGGTGGCGTGCAGTTTCTGGTGATGCAGCCGGGGCAGTCTCTGCTGAACCTGGCCCCGATGGCGATGTGGATCGCGGTGTCGCTCAGCACGCTGGGCATGGCGCTCGACAACCGCCCTTCGGGGATGCGCGCCGAGCGGGCCCGGCTGATGGTGACGGCCCTCGGCGTGGCTGTGAAGCAGTCGTGGTTCCTCGTCGGCCCGATACCGGCGTGGGCCGTGGTCGGTGTGGTCGTCGCCGCGCTGCTGTCGGCGGTGTGGGTGGGAAAGAGCCATGGGGCGGAATCAGGGCACGGCTGAGAGGCGTCGCCGCGAGGCCGACGTGCGGACGGCACAACGCGGCATGCCGCAGACAGCGGTGGGACCTTCGCGGCCGCCCGATCGCATCCAGCCTGACGGACATGTGCGGCGACAGCGATGTCAGGTGCCACGCGTGCGGTGTCGGCACTTGGTGGCGACGGAGGCGACGTGCGGTGTCGCGGGCTTGCGCGTGGTCTGACTGGGATACACTGCGCTGCGGGACTGGAGCCTCGACCGGGTATGCCTGCGGCAGGCGCCGCTCGTCGCCGAGAGATGGTGCGGCTGAGACGCCGGTGCCTGGGAGACCTGATGACGCTCATGACGCCGGGCCGCTGGACCGGGTGGCAGGGCCTGTCCGTGGGGCGCGCCGTTATCGTCGGTGGCTTGTCACTGCTGGGCGCGCTCTTTCTGATCGATGCGGGGCGCGGCACCGAGCCCCTGCGGCTCTTGTCCTTCTTTCCGGGCAATGAGATCGACGCGGCGATGAATCTCTGGTTGCTCGAGCGTAACCTGACCGTGCTGCGGGACGGTCAGGCGTTGGGGCGCCTCGATGTGGTCTTCACGACCGGGGCCTTCTGGCCTGACACCAACACGCTGGCCTGGTCGGACAACTGGCTGGTGGCAACGCCCATCTATGGCCTGCTGCGCCTCGCGCTGCCTGTATCTCAGGCGTTTGCGGCACTGATCGTGGCCAGTCTGGTGGGCAACACCCTGGCCTGTTATCGACTCACCCGGCACGGAGCCACGCATCCGCTGGCGCGGCTGGCTGGCGCCGGGCTGGCCACATTTTCACTGGTGATCGTGGCGCGCCTCGGGCATGCGCAGCTGCTGCCGGCCTTTGCCGGCATTCTGGCCGTCGATGCCCTCCTGAGCGCCACAGGGACGGCCCGTGACAGCGACCGCTGGCCCGACTGGCGCGCGCTGCTGGCCGTCGCGGCCTGGCTCCAGTTGCAGCTGGCCCTGGGTTTTTATCTCGGTGCGTTCTTTGCCCTGGCGTGTGCATGCACGGCTGCAGTGCTGCTGCTGCGGCGATGGTACAGGCCGGCCGGGGCCTCCTGGGGGTCGGCGTGGCTCCCGATGTCGCTGAACAGGCTATGGCCGGGGCTCGCCGCGAATGGCGCCCTGCTGACGGTTAACGGTTTGATTTACCGACAGTATGCGATGTATGCGGCAGAGGCGGGCGCTCGCGACTGGGGCGAGGTGTCGACCATGGTGCCGCGTGCGTGGTCATACGGCTACAACGCATTCGCGACGATCGACAGGGTGTCCTTTCCGGCGCCGGTGCAGTACGCCAGCGGCCTGCCCGGGCCCGTGTGGGAGCACTCGATGTTCCCAGGCTGGGCGTTTGCGGCGGCGTTGCTGATGGCGGCCCGATACTGGCGGCGGCTGCGCGGACGCGAGGCGCTGGTGGGCGTGACGTTCGGCTGCGGATGCCTGATGCTGCTGACCATCGGCGTCGGTCCGCTGCCTGACGTCTGGTCGCTGTGGCGGGTGCTCTACGAGGTGGTTCCGGGACTGTCTGCGATCCGGTCAGTGGCACGGGTGGGTCTGGTGCTGTCGCTGCTGGCGGCCCCGGTCCTGGCGGCGGGCCTCGAGCAGTGGACACTCGACCGGCGGGGACGTATGTCGGTCGCGCGCTGGGTGGCGTTCGGTGCCCTCTGGCTGGTGAGCGGCCTCTCGGTGCCTGACGAGCACCGCGTGAGCACGCTCGACTACGACCGGCGTCGGACGGACGTGGCCGGACGGCTTGCCGACGCCGTGCGCGGTCGCGGCTGTGTGGCGTTCTATGTGCCCACGTATCCAGAGACGCCGGTGGTTGAGTCGTGGCGGTGGCAGGTGCTGGCCATGTGGGGGAGCCTTGCGGCGCACGTCCCCACGGTGAACGGCTACAGCGGCCACGGACCCCAGGGGGGCTGGTCAGACTCGATGAACGCCCCGGCGCTCGATCGCTATCTGGAAGCTCGGGGCGTGTTACCGGATCAACGCACGCGCGTGTGCCACATTCCGCCCTCAGAGATGATGCCCCGGTAGGCGGCGGCCCCGATTGACTGCGCGGATGATGGTCTCTGGTCCAGGCTGGATCGGCACGAGGGGGACGGTCATGGCGGACTCGGCGACCTGGGCCGGACGGTGCCGGCAGACGGTGGGCAGGGGGCTGGAGTGCGGCATCCTCCCTTCGCCGACCGGGGGGACGCGAGCCGAGCACTCGGACTAGACTGAATCTCCATGCCTACTGTAGACCCTGATGCTGGTCAGGAGCCGTCGGGCTCTCGCGGGGCTGATCCTGTTCCTGTATGCGGTCAGTAGCCTGTCGACCCACCTCAATGAGGCCCTTGGTGATCGCGCCCGGGCCATCATCGCCCGCTACACCAGCCACACCCTCGGCAGCATTCTCGTCGGCATCATCACGACGGCCATTCTCGACTCGTCGTCGGCGGTCATCATCATGGCGATCGTCATGGTGAATGCCCAGGTGATGACCTTCCGTCAGGCGATGGGCATCGTACTGGGCGCCAACATCGGCACGACGGTCAGCAGCCAGATCATCGCGCTGGATGTGGCGCGCTATTCGCCCCTGTTCCTGGCGGCAGGGTTTGTGCTGATGGTGGCCTCGCGCAGCGACCATGTCAGCCGCGCGGGTCGCGTGCTGCTGTACTTCGGGGACTGTTCTTCGGTCTGTTCACCATGGAGCATGCCGTCGAACCGCTGCGCGACGAGCCGTTCTTCACCGAGTGGATGCAGACGACCGAACATCCGCTGCGCGGGGCCCTGATCGGTGCGCTGGTCACCCTGGTGATTCAGTCATCGTCCGCCACGGTGGGCATGGCCATCGTGCTCGCGAAGAAGGGTCTGCTGAGCCTGTCGGGCGGCATCGCCGTGATGCTCGGGGCCGAACTCGGCACGGTCAGCGACACGCTGGTCGCCACCATCCGGGGCAGCCGTGATGCGGTGAAGACCGGACTGTTCCACCTGACATTCAACCTCATCAGCATTGTGCTCGGCCTGGTGCTGTTCGGGGCCTTCCAGGGGCTGGTGCAGCAGGTGAGTGGCGATGTGCCAATTGAGCGTGCCATTGCCAATGCCCACATGATGTTCAACGGCCTCGGGGTCGCGCTGTTCGCGTGGACGCTGCCCTGGTTCGAACGCACGCTCAACCGCCTGCTGCCGAACCAGTCGGCGTGATCGGCGATGCGCGCCCGCGCTACCATGCAGCCTGGGAGGCGGCCATGAAGCAGGCGGCTACGGTCATCGTCGAAAACGTGAATGTGCCGGGTTACACGGCCAGAGTCGATGCAGCGAAGTATCACGCCATGCGCGAGGCCATCCTGCAGGTGACACCCGCCACGCCTCCCGGCATGACGGCGAAGGAGATGCTCGCCTGTCTGGCGCCGGTGCTGCCGCCGCACATGTAGCCGGGGGGCGAGAAGGCCGGGTGGTGGCAGAAGACCGTGCAGCTCGACCTCGAGGCGAAAGGACTGCTGACGCGCGTGAGCGCGCCCGCTCCGCTGCGGTGGTACCGGACGTCACCGATGGGCAAGTCGGCCTGAGGGCTGGGGGGCCCTGGCGGGGCAGGCCGCCCTTCCATATTCTCGAAACGCGAACCAACGACGGCGTGCCATCGTGCGGCGACCTGTCCCTCGCAGCCCTGCTGAGTCATCCCCCGGTGGCCCACCCCCGCCGCTACAATGAACCGTTCCCATGCGCCTACGGACCCTCAACGTCGGATGCTTTGGCGGCGGCACCGGACTGCCCGCCCTGCTCGGGGCGCTCAAGCGCAATCCCTGGGTGCGCCCCCACGCCGTCGTCACCACGTTCGATTCGGGCGGCAGCTCGGGCAAGCTCCGTGACGAATGGGCGTGCTGCCCCCGGGCGATGTCCTGCGCTGCGCCCTGGCCCTGGCCCGCAACGAAGGCGAGGCCCGGCGTGTCCTGCTCGGACGCCTGCCCGGCCTCGACAATCACCGCCTCGGCGGGCACACCGGCGGCAATCTGCTGCTCTCGATGATGGAGCAGTACAGCGGCGACTTCCTCGCCGCCGTCAACGGCCTGCGCGCCCTACTCGGCTGCCGCGGCCACGTCTGGCCCATCAGCGTCGAACGCTCGACCCTCTGCGCCCGCTACGACGATGGGTCGGTGCGCAGGGGCGAGGTGGAAGTCGATGATGGGCACGCGCGAGGGCTGCGCATCGAGCAGCTCAGGCGCGAGCCTCCCGCCCCGATCCATCCCGCCGTGGCCACTGCCATCGAGGGATTCGATGCCGCCGTCATCGGCCCCGGCAGCTTCTTCACCAGCCTGATGCCTACCCTGCTCGTCGAGGGTGTGGCCGAGCGGCTGCGCGCCGTGCCGGGTCCCATCATTCTCGTCGCCAACCTCCTCACCGAAGGCGAGGGGATGCGTGATTTCACCGCCGCCGATGCCGTGCGCTGGGTCACCACCACCATCGGCCGCCCCGTCGATGTCGTCATCGTCAATGAGGGGCACCCGCGGCACGAGGTGCTGGCGCGCTACCGTGACGAGCAGAAGGTGCCGCTGCCCGTCGGCGAGATGCCCGATGGCTGCCTGGTCGTGAGCGGCGCCTTCTGACAGTCGGACATCGCCCGTCACCACCGCCGACGGCTGTCGTATGCCGTGTGGGCCGTGCTGAGCCGCGCACTGCTCGCCTGACGCCGGCGCGCATACAATACGGCCTCTATGGCCCAGACAGCTTCTGCCCCTGCCGACCGCGCGTTCTTCGGCCACCCGCGTGGCCTGTCGACGCTGTTCTTCACCGAAATGTGGGAACGCTTCAGCTATTACGGCATGCGGGCCCTGCTGCTGCTCTACATGACCGCGCCCCTCGCCGCCGGCGGTCTCGGCTTCGACGAAGCACAGGGCGGGGCCATCTACGGGCTCTATACGTCGATGGTCTATATGACCGCCCTGCCCGGCGGATGGATTGCCGATCGCCTCATCGGGCAGCGCAAGGCCGTGCTGTACGGCGGCATCCTCATCGCGGCCGGTCACTTCAGCCTCGCCGTGCCGTCGCTGGCCATGTTCTATCTCGGCCTCTTTCTCATCGTCATCGGAACGGGGTTGCTGAAGGGCAACGTCAGCGTCGTCGTCGGCCAGCTCTACGGGCCCGAAGACAAGCGGCGCGATGCCGGGTTTTCGATTTTCTACATGGGCATCAACCTCGGGGCGTTCGTCGCGCCGATTGTGTGTGGGTATCTGGGGCAGCGCGTCAGCTGGCACACCGGCTTTGCGGCCGCAGGCGTGGGCATGGTGCTCGGGGTCATTCAATACGTGGCGGGCAGCCGTCATCTCGGCGATGCCGGCCTGGCCCCGGCGGTGACGCCGTCACCGGCGTTTGTGGCCCGTGTGCGGGCCGGGCTGCTGCTCGTTGCGGGTGCGTGCGTGGTGCTGGGCCTGGGCGCCTACACCGGTGCCCTGGCGACCACCGCGACACAGGTGGCCGATGCCGCCGGCGTGCTGCTGCTGGTGCTGACGGCCGCGTTCTTCGGCTGGCTGCTGTTCGGGGGTGACTGGACGGTGGAAGAACGGCGTCGGCTGTATGTGGTGACCGTGCTGTTTCTCGCGGCGGCGCTGTTCTGGAGTGCGTTCGAGCAGGCCGGCACCACGCTCAACCTCTTTGCCGATCGCGATACCGATACGGTGCTGTTCGGCATGCCCTTCCCGAGCACGTGGTTTCTGTCGCTCAATTCGCTGTTCATCTTCGGGCTGGCTCCAGCGTTTGCCTGGCTGTGGGTGCGCATGGCGGCGCGCGGCACCGAGCCGTCGAGCCCGGCCAAGTTTGCCTTCGGCCTCGTGTCTGTGGGCCTCGGCTTCGCCGTGCTGATCGTGGCCTCGCAGCTGGCCGAGCAGGGCGTGAAGGTGAGCCCGTGGTGGCTGGTCGCGACCTACCTGCTGCACACTATCGGGGAAATGACGCTGAGCCCGGTGGGACTCAGTGCCATGACCACGCTGGCGCCGGCGCGCATTGCGGGACTGATGATGGGCGTGTGGTTCCTCGCCGTGTCGGTGGGCAACTTCATCGGCGGACGCCTCGCCGGCTTCTACGAGTCGATGGCGCTGCCGACGCTCTTCGGGTCAGTGGCGGCGTTCAGCATCGGGGCCGGACTCGTGCTGGCAGCATTCGTCCGGCCCATGGCCCGCATGATGTCTACGCCGGCAGACCGTTCCTAGCCACGCGCCGCATGGCATCGGCAAAGTAGTCGACTTCCTCGAGCGGTGTGTAGATGTTCGGGGTCACGCGCAGGCCGCGATAGCTGAGCGCGGGTTCCTTCGGGTTGTCGTGACCCACACCCGTGATGACGATGCGGTGGCGGTCCCAGAGGTGGACGACAAGCTTGTTGGTGTCGACGCCGTCGATCGACACGACGGCGAGGCCCCACGTCTGGCCCGCCTCGAGGCTCGAGTGCAGCCGGATGCGTGGCTCATCCTTCAGCGCATTGGCCCAGCGCAGCGTGAGATGGCGCAGGCGCGCGGCCTTGCGCTCGAGGCCGATGGCCTGCTGAAACGCCACGGCTTCGCTGATCGCGGCGCGTGGTCCCGGCGGGTGCGTGCCGATTTCCTCGAACTTGCGGATGTCACTGTCGGCCCGTTCCGGCGCGGCCTGCAGCGGCCACGTCGATGCGATGCGGTCGCGCCGCACATAGAGCAGCCCGGTACCGAGCGGAGCCATCAGCCACTTGTGCAGGCTGACGCCGTAGTAATCCATCTCGAGATCGCGCAGCTGATAGGGGAAGTGGCCCATCGCGTGCGCACCGTCGACAATCGTGATGATGCCGCGCGCGCGGGCGAGGCGGCTCAGTTCCTTCACGGGAAACAGCTGCCCCGACTGGTTGGTGATGTGGCAGAAGTGCATCACCTTCGTGCGTGGGGTGATGGCGCGCTCGAATCGCTGCAGCAGATCGGCCTGCGTGGTGGGGCAGGGGAAATCGATGCGCGTGACGACGATTTTGTCCCGGCGTGCGCGCTGATCCCACGTCGTCAGCATGCGACCGTAGTCCTGCTCGGTGGTGAGAATCTCGTCGCCGGGTTTGAGGCCGAGACCCATCTGCGCAATCTGCAGCGATTCGCTGGCGTTGCGTGTGATGGCAATCTCCTCAGGGTCGGCACCGAACTCGGCGGCCAGGCGGCGGCGCGCGGTTTCGATGTTCCGATCGATCATGCCGCGGTGGTAGACCGGGGCCTGATTGGCCCAGTCCATGTAGCGCTTGCACGCCTCGTGTACCACGGTGGGCGCCGGGCACTGATTGCCGTTGTTGAGGTTGATGAGGGTGCGGTCGAGCGTGAACGCAAACTGAATTTCGCGCCAGAAATCTTCGTCGGCGGCGATTTGCTCAGCGGGGCGTCCCTGGGTCGACTGCGTGAGGGCGGCGACCTCGTCGAGGCCGAATTGACGGGCCGCCAGGCCGGCACCGGCGGCCGCGCCGGTCGAGCGGAGGAAGGTGCGTCGGGTCAGCATGCGGCGGAGTATACCCCCGTCGCGTGCCGGTGGAGTTCCGCACGTCAATCCCGCTGGGTTCGGCCGTGCCCCAGGCGTTTCTGGCGTGTCGCGCCCCGCCGCGTGCCAGTGGAGATCGGCGCGTCACGCCCGCGGAGAACACTCCATCGGGTGTCGTCGGGAGGGCGAGCCCAGCCGCGCGGGGGTATCCGGCGCCGACTACTGCGGCGTGGGCGTGTAGCCCGGCGGCAGCGCGGCACTTTCGCCGAAGAAGAACTGCTCGAGGTGCGTGCGAATCAGTTCCTGGCCTTCCTTCTGCCAGGGCATGATGCGGTACTCGTTGAGAATCATCTTCTGGCGCTCTTCCCACTGCTTCCAGGCCTCGGCCGAGACCTCGCGGAAGATGCGCTCGCCGAGCGCACCCGGCCACGGGGCGACGTCGAGCCCGGGCAGTTCCCTCTTCATCTTGATGCAGAACACGGTGCGGCCACTCATACCTGTGAATCCTCCTGCAGAACCAACCCGGATGTGCGGCGCGCGTCTCCGGACTGCCGGACGACCGACGCGCCCTGGTGATCAGTGTGCGGTGATGACGGCGCGGACATTGACGCGGGCGTCGTTGTAGCAGGCGCCGCCCCCGAGATCGGTGAGGGTGTCGGGCGCCAGGGCGGTGGCCGTGAGGCCGTTACGGCTGTGACGCCGCCACACGCCCTTGGGCATCGACACGGTGCCCGGGCGCAGCAGCGGAGTAATGCGGACCTTGATTTCCACCGACCCCCGCGCGTTGAACACGCGCACGAGGTCGCCGTCGGCGATGCCGCGTGCGGCGGCATCGGCGTCGCTGATGTCGAGCACCACGTCGGGACGTGCCGCTTCGCCGAGCGTCGAGTTGATGGTGCGATCGGTCGCCGGCGAAATGAGCGACAGCGGGTAGGCGTCGCTCGCCGGGTCGGCCTGGAAGTGATAGAGCCCGTGCGGCGCTTCGGCGTCGAGCGCCGGCGGACACAGGTGAACCTTGCGATCGGGGGTGTTGGGAAACACGTCGACAAACTGGACGGGGCGACCGTTCCAGGGCGGCGTGGCCGTCCACGTCTCGCGCAGCGGATCGGCAATCGTCTCGGGCAGCGCGGCCAGCGAGGTCAGCATGGCCTCGAGGTCATCCGACGGGTCGGCGTCGGTGCCGAGGTCGAGGCGACGCAGCAGATCGAAGAACACATCATTGTTCGACCGTGCCTCGCCGACCGGCTCAATCACCGGGCGCGCCAGCTGCAGTGCGATGGGGCCGTAGGCCTTCGCATAGTCGTAGTGCTCGAGGAATGTCGTGGCCGGCAGCAGCACGTCGGCATACAGCGCCGTATCGGTCATCACCTGATCGAAGACGACGGTAAAGAGGTCGTCGCGCGAGAAGCCCTGAATGACGCGCGTCTGATCGGGCAGCGTGACCACGGGGTTGCAGTTGTAGACGAACGCGTGATGAATGGCCGGACCGGTGGTCTCGGTGAGTGCGCGACCGGCCTGTGCCAGATTGATGGCGCGCACATCCGGTTCCGGTGTCGTGATCCACGGGCGGGCCGTGCCCCACACGCCGGCGTTGCTCATGGCGTAGCCGCCACCGCGCACCCCGAACTTGCCAGCCACTGCAGGCAGGGCCATCACGGCGGCGGCCGCGCTGCCGCCGTTGCGGTTGCGTTCGAGACCCCAACCGCACTTGACGAGGGCCGGCGACGCCGCCGCATACCGCTGTGCGAGTTCCTCGATGGCGGTGGCGGGCACTCCGCACACCTCAGCCGCACGGTCGATGGTCCACTCGGCTGCCCGCGGGCGCAGGGCGTCGGCCCCTGTCGTGTGTGCGTCGAGGAAGGCCGTATCGGCATGACCGTGCTCGAACAGGTAGCGATGCAGGGCCAGGGCCAGCACCAGGTCGGTCCCGGGCCTGATGGCCAGATGGCGATCGGCCTGCCGGGCGACGCTCGTCGCGCGCGGGTCAATCACGATGAGGGTGGCGCCGCGATCGCGGGCCTCCTTCAGAAACGGCATGAGATGAATGCCCGAGACGCCCGGGTTCATGCCCCAGATGATGATGAGGCGAGCCTCTGCGAAGTCTTGATAGGCCACCGACGGCATCTTGCCGTAGAGGCCCATGTTGGCGGCACCGGTCGGGGCGGCGCAGATGGTGCGCAGCAGGCGCGAGGCTCCGAGCCTGCGGAAGAGCAGGGCGTCGGCAAAGTCCTGCGTCAGCCAGCCGTTCGAACCGCCGTAGCAGATCGGAAGAATCGAGGCCGCTCCATGCCGCTCGCGCGTGTCGCGCAGGTTCTCCGCAATGTGTTCGAGGGCATCGTCCCAGGTGACACGGCGGAACTGCCCCGATCCCTTGGGACCGGTGCGCAGGGCGGGATACTTGATGCGGTCGTCGCTGTAGACGCGGTCGTGGAAGTGCCTGACCTTGGCGCAGATGTATCCGCGCGTCGCGTCGTTGGCCGTGCCGCCGTCGATGCTGGTGATGCGGCCTCCGCGCAGTGACACGCGCAGCGAGCAGGCATCGGGGCAGTCGAGCGTGCAGGCGGTGTCGACGGTGGAGACGGGTGGGGCAACGGCAGGACGGGCCATGCCCCTAATTTACTTCGTCCGCACCTGCGCGCCGTCCTTCAGTTCACGCAGCACCTGAAATGGCCCCGAGACGATGGTGGCGCCTTCCTGCAGGCCGTCGACTTCGATGGTGAGGCCGCCGATGATACCCGTGGTGGTCGGCGTGAAGCGGGCGATGCCGTCGGTGACCACGAACACACCGGTCTGTGGCGTGCCGTCGGCGCCCGGGCGCTGCACGACGGCCTGCAGCGGCACGGTGAGGACGTTCGAACGTCGCGCCACCAGAATCTCAGCGTCGCAGGTCAGGCCCGGACGCAGCGCGCCCAGGTCGCTGCCCTCGAGGCGCACCTTGACCTTGAATTCGCGCGCGGCGGCCTGCGTGCCCGTCTGCGGAAGGGCGCTGGCGCCGATTTCGGCCACCTTGCCGGCAAACTTCTTCCCGGGCAGGGCTTCGAGCGACACGGTGGCCGCATTGTCGAGCCCGAGGCGGAGCACATCGGCTTCGGCCACTTTGACTTCGGCGTTGATCGAACTGAGATCGGAGATGGTCATCAGAATCGTGCCGGGCTGGTTCTGCACGCCGATGACGACCATTTCGCCTTCTTCCACATCGAGGCGGGTGATCACGCCGTCGATCGGAGCGGTGATGTCGGTCTTGGCCAGCTGGTCGCGCGCGCGCGAGACCTCGGCGCGGCCCTGCGCGACGCGGCGCTCGGCAGCCGAGCGTGCCTGCTGCAGGCGGTCGATGGCGGCCTGGGCGCTGCGCACCTGGGCGGAGGCCGCGTCAGCATTGGCCTGGGCCGTGTCGACTTCACTCTGGGCCACGAGGCCCGAGATCCGCAGCTCGCGGGCGCGGGTGAGCACCCGGGCGGCGTCGGACGACCTGGCCTCGGCGGCTGCCAGCTCGGCCTGACTGGCCTTGATCTGGTTGGCCGCGCCCTCGGCGTCGGCCTCGAGGGCCCGTACGCCTGCGGCGGCCGCGTCGGCCGTGCTGGCGGCCTGCACCGGATCGATGCGGGCGAGCACCTGTCCGGCCTTGACCACATCGCCTTCACGCACCGACAGCTGCACCAGTCGGCCCATGGCCGACGACCCGAGGTCGGCGTAGCGCGTGGCCACAATCTCGCCTGACGCCGTGACATACGACTGCAGCGATTCCGTGCGGCTGACCGTGGAAACTTCGGCCAGGGTGCCTTCCGTGCGTCCGCGTCCCCGCATCACGAACACGGCGACGGCGACGACGGCAATTCCAACGAGGGCGAGACGGGTCTTTGACATAGGTCCGAAACGTTTAGACGCCGGGTCGGGGGCGAATGGTGCGACACGAGCGTCTTACGGGACACATGATACGCGAGGCGATCAGTCAGGGTGCCGCCGCCCTCAGAGGAAATCCGTTGCGAGCCAGCCTCGGGGCGCTGGCGATCGCCGTGGCCGTGGCCACCATCGTGCTCGTTGTGGCCGCACTCGACGGCATCGCCCTCTATGCCCGCCAGACCACGGCCCGCACCTTCGGGTCAGACACCTTTCTCATCGCCCAGATTGCCTCGCCTGGCCGCGTGTCGCGCCGCGAGCTGCAGGAGCAGCTGCAGCGTAATCCCGCCATCCGTCGGCTCGAGCTGCGTTTTCTCGAGCAATACGCCGATGGCCTCGTCGAATACGCGCCCAATGCCCAGACGCGAGCTGATGTGATTTCCGGCCCTCGGAAAATTGAAAATGTGGCGGTCACCGGCACGACCTGGCAGCTGGCCAACCTGCGCGATCTGGCGATCGAGCGCGGGCGCTTCTTCCGTCCCGATGAAGATCAGACCGGTGCGCAGGTGGCCGTCATCGGCGCCGATGTCGTCGATGCACTGTTTCCCTCGGTCGACCCGCTGGGGCAGTCGGTGCGGCTCGCGGGGCGCCGCTTCACCGTGATCGGGGTTCAGGAGCGGCAGGGGCAGTCCGGGGGCGCGTCGCTCGACAAGTATGTCTGGATGCCGTTGATTGCCTACGAACGGGCCTTCGGGGCCCCGCGCACGCTGCAGATTTTCGCGAAGGCGACGAATGACCGACCATCGGTGGTCGGTGAAGATCGGGCCCGCATCTCGTTCCGTGCGCGTCGTGGGCTCGGCCCCGGAGCGACCGACAACTTCGACATTCTCACCCCCGACGCCGCGCGCAGCTTTGTCGCCAGTCTTTCGGAACGCGTGGGTGCCGCTGCCGGGCCCATCTCCCTCATGGCCCTGCTCGCGGCCATCATCGTCATCACCAATACGGTGCTGGTGTCGGTGACGCAGCGCACGCGCGAAATCGGCGTGCGGCGGGCCCTGGGGGCACCACGCCAGCAGATCATCTGCGAGGTGCTGGCCGAGTCGGCCCTGGTCGCCATCATCGGCGGGGCGGCCGGCCTCACGGCCGCCACACTCCTCGTCTCGGCGGTGGCCGGTGCGGTCGACCTGCCGATCCGTGTCGAGTGGACGACCATGGTCTACAGCCTGGCGGCATCGGCGGCGAGCGGCATTGTCGCCGGGTGGTATCCCGCGCGCCGGGCCGTGCGGCTCGACGTCATCGAAGCCATCCGCACCGAGTAACCGGCCATGAAGCAAACTGTCACCGAATCGGTTACCAGCGAACTCCGCGAGGCGGCCAGCCTGGCCGTCGAGTCGATTCGTTCACAGCCGGCCCGATCCACCCTCGCCATCATCGGCGTCGTCATCGGCATTGTCACCGTGGTGCTGGTGTCGTCGACACTGGTGGGCCTGCGCAACAGCGTGGCGCAGCTCTTCCGCGAACTGGGCACCGACAACATCTTCGCCTTCCATGTCAGCGGCGAGCCCTATTCGGCCGGCAGTTCCACCGAAATCAACCGGCCGACGCTGAAGCCCGAGTTCGCTGCGCGCATCTCGGAACTGGGCCCCTCGATTCGCGACGTGGGCATCGAGGTGATTGTGCCGGCGGTGACGGGCACCAGAGCGATCACGGCGCGTGCGGGCAGCAACGAATCGGATTCGCTGCTGATCGAGGGCATCTCTCCGAATTTTTATGACGTGGTGGGAGCCGAATTTGCCTCGGGGCGTCCGTTCACCGACTACGAAGAGCGTGCACGGGCCCAGGTGGCCGTGCTCGGTTCGAGTGTGGCCCGGGCCCTGTTCGGGCAGCAGTCGTCGGTGGGGCAGTCGTTCCTGCTCGGCGGCGATCGCTACTATGTCGTCGGCGAGCTGCTGCCGCGCAAGGGCACGTTCTTCGGCGAGAATCGCAACGACACCGTCGTCGCCATTCCCGTCAACACGGCGAAGCTCAAGTTCCCCGATGCCCGCAACACCATTCTCTACATTCGGGCGCTGCCGGGGCAGCGGGCCAGTGCCCTTGAAGAGGCACAGACCATTCTGCGGCTGCTGCGCAATGTGCCGATCGGCGAGCCCGATAACTTCTCGCTGAGCACGGCCGACCAGATCATCGCGTCATTCGATCGCATTGGCGTGCAGATTTTCATCGCCACGGTGGCGCTGGCCGCCGTCAGTCTGCTGATCGGCGGTATCGGCATCGCCAACGTCATGATCATCAGCGTGACCGAGCGCACACGCGAAATCGGCGTGCGTCTGGCGATTGGTGCGAAGCGGCAGGAGGTGCTGCGGCAGTTCCTGTTCGAGGCGGCCCTGTTGGCCGGAGCCGGAGGTGCCGCTGGCGTCATGCTGGCGTCGCTGCTCGGCGTGCTGGCCTCTCTGGTGGCCCCAACGTTCCCGGCAACTCCACCGCTCTGGGCCGTCGTCGCCGGTGTGACGACATCGGTGGTCGTTGGTGTGGCCGCCGGCTACCTGCCTGCGCGCCGTGCCGCGGGCATGGACCCGGTCGAAGCGCTGCGCTACGAGTAGCCGCCCGGCTCAGCGCCGCACGGGCACCACGACACGTCCCGGCAGCGTGCTGGTGAATACGCCGGCGCGCCGCACCCACTGGCCGTTGACGATGACGTCGGTGATGCCGGTGGCCAACTGGTGCGGATTTTCGTAGGTGGCCACCTCATCGACCGCGGCCAGATCAAACAGCACCACATCGGCCAATGCCCCGACGCGCAGCTGTCCGCGGTCGGCGAGCCCGAACACCAGCGCCGGCAGCGATGTCATCGATCGGATGGCATCGGCGAGACCCACCACCGACTGATCGCGGACATAGCGTTCGAGCTTGCGGGGGAACGCGCCGTAGGCCCGTGGATGCGGCTTGCCGAGGCCCATGGGCACGAGGTCGCCATCCGTGCAGGTCATGGTCCAGGGCTGACGCATGATGAGCGCGATGTCGTCTTCCGACATGTTGAACGACACGAGGCCGGCGTCGCCGCGTTCGAGCATCTGCAGCGCAAACTCCTCTGGTGCCACGCCTGCGCGGGCCGCCAGCACCGAGAGGCGCTGCCCCTCGACGGACGGGTCGGGTTCGTAGCGGCTGATGAGCAGGGTGTCGGCACCGCCGCGGCGCACGAGATTGGCGGCGACCTCGGCGCGAATCTCGGCCCGAAGCTCGCCCTTGATGCGCCTGAGCATGGCCTCGCGTCCGCCCACCTGCGCCGAGCGCGGCATGAGCGCCCCGACGATGCCGGTGCCGCTGGCGTCGTAGGGATACTGGTCGGCAAAGACCTGCACGCCGCGGGCGCGCGCGGCCTCGATGTGCTGGACGAGCACGCGGGCCTTCCCCCAGTTGGCCGGGCCCAGGGCCTTCATGTGCGACACGACGCCTGTGACTCCCGCGCCTTCGGCCACGGCAATCACCTCGTCCACGGCCGCCACGACGCCGATCGTGTAGTCGGCCTCGTCGCGGATGTGGCTCGAGTAGACCCCGCCGAATGGGGCCGTGGCACGAGCCATCGCGATGACTTCCGCCGTCTTCGAATAGCTGCCCGGCGCATAGTAGAGCCCGCTCGACAGGCCCAGCGCCCCGGCTTCCATGCCCTGCCGCGTGAGCGCGACCATGCGCGCCAGCTGTTCCGCATCGGGATCGAGATCGGACATGCCCATGACCGACGCGCGCACCGAGCCGTGCGGGACGAACAGCCCGACGTTCACGCCGATGCCCTGCTTCTCGTAGGTGGCGCGCTGCCCCGCGATCGTGACCGGGCCGCCGCCGTCCGGATTCACGAAGGCCGTCGTGATGCCCTGGGCCAGCAGCGGTTGCCCGTGCTTGAGCCCGTCGGTGAGCAGCCCGGGACCGGCGTGCGAGTGCACGTCGATGAAGCCCGGGGCCACGTAGCGATCGCGGGCATCGATGATCGTGGTGGCCCGCACGTCTCCGAGGGCCCCCATGGCCACGATGCGGTCACCGCGGATGGCGATGTCGGCGCGCACCCACGGATTGCCGTTGCCGTCGAGCACGCGACCGTTCTGGATGAGCACATCGACCGGTGCCTGCGCGGGCTGCGCGATGAGCGAAGGTGGCAGCAGCGCCAGTGCGGCGAGCGTCGCGAGCAGTCGGAGGGGGCGGGGCATAACGCCCGCCATCTTAGCGCGGTGCGGGAGGCAGGGCGGAGGCGGTCGGCTGCCGACAGCGGTGAGGCGCAGTCCGTGCACGGGCGAGGGCCGGGCCACCGGTCGCTCGGGCGCGTCGAACCTTGAGAGGCGAGCGCACCGGCGTCGAGGTCAGGCGTTTCCGGACCAGCAGATGGCGTCAGGTGCCAGAGCGCACGGCATCGTCGGAACCGCTGCCGGTGTCGAGCGGAAGCACGTAACGCACGTATTCTTCCCCGAAGCCCTGACGCGCATACAAGGTGCGTGCGCGGGTATTGTTCACCATGGCGGAGAGGGTCAGGCGGTCGAACCCGTGTGCCCGTGCCCAGTCGATACACGCGTCGATCAGCGCGCGACCGATGCCCTGCCCTTCGTGTTCGCGTGTGACGGACAGCACACCCAGATGGGCGTGGGGCCGACGCGTAAAATAGTCGGTGGGTGTTTCAAGGAAGGCGATGCCGGCACGCACCGCGTCGACGTCGGCGATGAGCAGTGCCTGCCCCTCAGGTGGTGCCGCAAAGAAGGCTTCGATGACGCGGCGATCGGCTTCGATGATCTCCTCAGGCGAACGCCACGACGCCAGTGGGAAATCGACGAGGCGCCGGCACATGGCTTCGGCGAACGCCTGGTCGTCCGGACGTGCCGGGCGGATGGTGACGGCCATCAGCGTATCTCCGCCGCGGCATGCTTGCGGGGATACTTCGCCTCGACATACTCATCGAGCAGACGCTGAAATGCGGCCGCCAGTTCATCGTACGTGCCGCGTAGTGTTGTGGCGTGGCGACCATCAATGTAGACCGGGCAGTGCGGGGCTTCGCCGGTGCCGGGCAGCGAGATGCCGATGTTGGCCGCCTTCGATTCGCCGGGACCATTGACGACGCAGCCCATGACAGCGAGGGTGAGGGTTTCGGCACCCTCGTAGCGCTGCTTCCACTCGGGCATCTGCGTCCGGATGTACTGCTGGACCGACTCGGCGAGTTCCTGGAACGTGGTGCTGGTGGTGCGTCCACACCCCGGGCAGGCCGTCACGCTGGGCGTAAACGATCGCAGGCCCATGGCCTGCAGAATCTCGCACGCGGCGTACACCTCTTCGCGGCGGTCGCCGCCGGGGCGAGGCGTGAGCGAGACGCGGATGGTGTCGCCGATGCCTTCCTCGAGCAGCACGCCGAGGGCCGCAGATGACCACACCAGCCCCTTCATGCCCATGCCGGCTTCCGTGAGACCGAGGTGCAGCGGTTGGCGTGTGGCGCGGGACAGGGCGCGGTAGACCTCGATGAGGTGCCGCGGTCGCGAGAGCTTGCACGAGATGATGATCTGAGACTCGGTGAGGCCGCTCTCGAGTGCGAGTTCCGTCGACTGCAGCGCCGAGAGCACCATGCACTCGCTGATGATGTCGTCGGGATCGAGGCCGAGATCCTTGTCGGTGTTCTCCTGCATCTTCGCCATCACCAGTTCCTGGTTGAGCGAACCGCCGTTGACGCCGATGCGCACGGGCTTGCCGTGGTCGACCGCCACTTGACAGATGGTCGAGAACTGTTCGTCGCGTCGCTTGCCGGTGCCGACGTTCCCTGGATTGATGCGGTACTTGTCGAGCGCCTTCGCGCACTCGGGATAGCGGGTCAGCAGCAGGTGCCCGTTGTAGTGGAAGTCGCCGACGAGCGGCGCGCGACATCCGGCGTCGTTCATGCGCTGTCTGATTTCCGGCACCGCGGCGGCGGCTTCGGGCACGTTCACGGTGATGCGCACCACTTCGGAGCCGGCCTCGGCGAGCTCGATGCACTGCTGCGCCGTGGCCTTCGCATCGGCCGTGTCGGTCATCGTCATTGACTGCACGACCACCGGCGCACCGCCGCCGACGGTGACGTGGCCGACCTTCACGGCGTGGGTGCGCTGTCGTGTCTGAACCTTCAGCATGAGAGCCTCAGTTTACCGTGCCTGTCCCCAGGGATGGCGGAGGCAGCGCGGCGACCGCGACGGGCATGGGACGCGCGGCGGCGAGCGCAGGTGTCGTGCGTGGGTGGGCCCGCTGCGCGCGTGTTGTGTGGGGCCGGGCGCCGATGCGCGTGGCATCACCGCAGGCCGGCCGCCGTTCTGATGAGCGCCAGGGCCTCGGCCGTGCGCCGGCTGTCGTCCAGCGTGACCACCGGGGGCGTGCCGTCGATCACGGCTGCCGTGAAGTCCGCCACCATCCGGTCAAACAGACGGGGCGACCCCGTCACCACATCATCCTGCTTCTGCCCGTCCCGGATGGTGGTGATGACAGCCTGTGGGCCCGGCTTGAACGGCTCAGGCACCTCAAGGGTGCCCTCGCTGCCGAGCACCGTGAGCCACGTGTGCGTCGCGGCTCTGAAGCCGGCCGTGATGGACGCCAGTGTCTCGCCTGGAAAGCGCAGGGCCGCCTGACACATGTCGTCCACACCCTCAAGCCCCAGCATGGCGGTCGCCGTCGCCGCCTCTGGCGCGTGCTGCGCAAGCAGGCACGCGTAACTCACGGGATAGACGCCCACGTCGAACAGAGCCCCACCGCCGAGCGCTGCCGACAACCGCACATCATCCGGGCGCGTGCGGTGATAGGTAAAGCCCGACACGATCCCGTGCACACGACCGACAGCCCCACCGGCGAGGCGGTGACAGACCTCGGCGGTGAGCGGTTCGTGCCGATACATCAGGCCTTCGGTGACGACCACGCGGTGCGACATTGCGGCGGTCTGCATGCGGTCCACCTCCTCGGGGGTGACCCCCAGCGGCTTCTCGCACAGGACGTGTTTGCCGGCGGCCGCGGCGGCGATGACCCAGGGGGCGTGCAGGGCGTTCGGCAGCGGGAGGTAGACGGCATCAATGTCGTCCCGCGCGAGCAGTGCGGCGTAGCCGTGCACCGCTTCGGGAATCTGCCACGTGTGTGCGCACTCGACCGCGCGGGCCGCGTCACGACTGGCGATGGCCACCAGTCGCGCCCGGGGCTGGTCGTGCAGCACCGGCACGAGATGGCGGATGACGCGGGCGGTGCCGAGCACACCCCAGCGCAGCGTCGACATGGGTGGTGGGGGCGTGGGTGGAGTCCGTTTAGCCGCGCGCCTTCAGGCGGGCAATCATCTGCGCGTTGTACTGCTCACTCTGCCCCTTCGGCACAGAGAGCGTCTCCCAGTCGGCCCCTTTCAGGTGACGGGCCAGCAGCAGAATCTGATACGCGTGTCCGCTGTAGTGGCTGACCTGTCGGTAGATCGCCTGGCAGACCGTCAGGGGCTCGGTGCGGATGGTGACGATGCGGAACAGGTCGTGGTCTGTCAGCGGGTCGAGGGCCGCGAAGACCAGCGCCCAGCCGGCATTCCACTCGGCCATGAGCGCGTCGCGCGAGAGGGTGGTGGGCTCGAATTCCTGGTCGCGGAGTCGATCGGGTTTTTCGCCGTCGGTCGTCAGGAAGTCGGTCCACCGCGAGCGCATGTTGCCCGCCATGTGCCGCATCAGCATCGCGATCGAATTACCGTCGGCGTCGAGCGTCGCGTGCAGGCCGGCGTCGTCGACTTGCGCGATGGCACGTTCGGCCAGCCGACGGATGCTGCGGAATTCGGTGCGGGCGAGCTCGAGCACGCTGTGCGTCATGGTCCCTGTGCCTCCGGGCGACGACCGGCGGGCGACGGGTTTACTCGTCGTCGCCCGTGTCGGCTTCGTCGTGCTTCATGAAGTCGGGCAGTGCGTCGAGCTCGTCGTCGTTCTTTTCGACTTCGTCGAGGTCGTACATCCGCCCGGTGAACTTCGTCGGAATGGGGCCGCGCGGCCGGTTCTCGTCCTTCTTGAATCCGCCCTTGGCCGATTTCTTTCCCTTGGGGGGAGCCGGAGGACCGAAGTCGCGCTGCCGCGGAGCGCCGGGCGCGTCGCCAGTCCGGGGCGCACCGAACCCGCCTCCGGGGCGCGGGCCACCAAAGCCGCCGCCTGGACCACCGTAACCACCGGGCCGGGGACCACCGAAGCCGCCACCGGGCCGCGGTCCCCCGTAGCCACCACCGCCGCCGGGACCGCCGCCGCTGAAGCCTCCGCCTGTCGGTCGCGGGCCACCGTAGCCGCTCCCGCCAGGACGGGGCCCCCCGTAGCCGCCACCGCCGCCGGGGCCTCCCGGGCCGCGCGCTTCGCGCTCGCGCGCCTCGCTGACCGCCAGCGGACGGCCCATGAAGAGCTGGCCATCGAAACGACGAATCGCCTCTTCGGCCGGGCCGCGCTCGGCGTATTCCACAAAAGCGAAGCCACGGGCACGGCCGGTTTCGCGGTCGAGTGGGCGGACAATCTGGGTCGGCTCACCGACCTGCGCGAAATGGGAACGCAGATCGTCTTCGGTGGCCTGGTAGGGCAAGTTACCGACGAACAGTCGAACTGATGGCACTGGAGTAGCTCGGGACTCGGAACGAGGTTGAGGCGGAAGAGGAGGTTGGAGGCAAGCGATACGCGAACCGGAGTGGAAGGTTAGCAAATCAGGCAATCCGCATCAAGCGGAGCGTCTGTTACCCTTGCCAGACTCATGCAACTGGCGCTTCCGCTTGCCGCCGATGAGCCGGCGCCGCGTCTGATTCGCCACCGGCGCGCCCGTCGCTACATCCTCCGCGTGCTCGAGGATGGCACGATGCGGGTGACGATGCCGCGGTGGGGCACGATGCGCGAGGCGATGCAGTTTGTCGAGTCGCACCGGGGCTGGGTCGCCACGCAGCAGGCCCGCCGACAGCAGCGTGCGGCCGAGCGCCCGGCGTGGCTGAGCGATCCGGCCCTGCGTGGCCGCGCCGCCGACGAACTGCCGCGTGAATTGCTGCGCCTGGCCGAGCGCCATGGCATTGCGGTGACCCGCGTCACGGTGCGCAACCAGCGATCGCGCTGGGGCAGCTGTTCGCGTCGGGGCACGATTACCCTGAACTGGCGCCTTGTACTGGTGCCCGATTTCGTACGCGAGTACGTCATGCTGCACGAGCTGATGCATCGGCGTGAACTGAACCACTCGGCCCGCTTCTGGCGCCTGGTGGCCGACGTCTGCCCCCGCATGGACGAAGCCGTACACTGGTTGCGCATCGAAGGGGCACGTCTCTTCTAGCCGCTGGCCCCCGTGGAGACTTCATGACGTCACGACATCTGCTGACTGCACTGCTCATCGTGGGCGCCACAGCCGTGCCGGCACGGGCACAGCTGCGGATGGGCCCCTTCGAGGGACAGGTCACCGGCTTTCTTGGCCCCGCCGTTCCCACCGTCGGTACGGCGACGCGCAGCGTTGGCGGGTCGGTGTCGGTGATCGATCCGTCCGGGTGGGGAGCCGAGGTCGACGCCGGCGTCACCCTCGGGGGCGACATCCGCGGTGGTGCGCTCGACGCGCAGACCTACACCGTGGGGCCCATCTATCAGCGTCTGCAGGGGCGCGTGCGGCCCTACGCCACCGCGGCGCTTGGGACGATGCGCATCCGCGGATGCCTGTCGGGATGCCAGTCGGTCGTGGTGTGGAATGCCTGGGGCGTGGCGGCTGGTGCGGGGTTGCAGCTACGCCTCACCGATGCCGTTGCCGTGCGTGGTGAGGGCCGATTCTTCAGTGCCGCCCGCGACGAGCGCACTCTGGCGCGGCCGGCCTCGTATCAATTTTGGCGTGTGTCGGCTGGACTCACGTGGTCGTGGGAAGTGTCATGACCTACGTGCCGCTGCTGGCCCTCGGGCTCGCGATGCTGACGGGTCAGCCCCCGGTCATCGATGCCCAGGCCGCCGATGCATGGGCGCGCGTGATGCCGCTGGTGGCGGCCGTGGCCCTCAACGACCATGAAAACGGAGAGGTGCTGGGCACACTGGCCGATCAGGTCGAGCGCGTCGAGCGGGCCCTGCCGTTGTCCGGGGGCACTCGCCTGCGTGTGACGCTCGCGCCTGGAGGTGCCGACCGGCTGCGGCGTTCGGACTGTGTGCGTGATGCTGCCGCCGAGGCTCTGGCGGGATACGGCGTGCCGTTTGTGTGCGGCGAGGCATACCGTCTCAGGGTGCGGGTGGCTGACGATCGCTCGCACGCGCTGCTCGACGTGTTAACGCCGTAGGTTCGGGGCCGTCACCGCACCAGGCCACCGAACAAAAAGAACGCCCTGCGTCTGCCTGGGCTGGCAGACGCAGGGCGTTGTGGTGATCAGGGCGCGCTGCCTCAGGGGATGGTGAACGTGGTCGCCTCTGAGGCGGTGCCCGGTGTCGTGTCGTTGAGGGCGGTGACCGTCAGCACGTATGTGCCCGGCGGCAGGCCCGAGACGGGACCGACCGCGGTGGTGTTGCCGACGTTGAACGGACTGCCCGGCAGGGCCACTCCGCTCTGTGTCACGGCAATTCGGTAGGCCGTTACGGTGCCTGACGCGGCCGCCCACGACACCGACACCGCACCACCAGCGACGGTGACGCTCGGCTTGCCCGGTGTGCCCGGTGCGGCGCCACCCCCGCTTCCGCTGATGGTAAACGTGGCAGAAGCCGAGGAGGTTCCCGGCGTCGACCCGTTCAGGGCCGTGACCGTCACTGCGTAGGTGCCCGCCGGCAGACCCGAGACGGGACCGACAGACGTGGAGGGGCCGACGTTGAACGGGCTGCCCTGAAGCGGGGTGCCGCCCTGTGTCACGGCCAGCTGATAGCTCGTGGGGCTACCCGAGGCTGCCGCCCACGCGATGGTGACCGCGCCGCCGGTCACGGTGACGGTGGGCGTGCCCGGGGTGCCCGGTGCCGCGCCGCCGCCCCCACCGCTGCCGCTGATGGTGAACGTGGCGGCGGCCGAGGCTGTGCCGGGCGTCGACCCGTTCAGGGCCGTGACCGTCACCGCATAGGTCCCGGCCGGCAGGCCCGAGACGGGACCGACCGACGTGGAGGGACCGACGTTGAACGGGCTGCCCTGAATGGGGGTGCCCCCCTGGGTGACGGCCAGCTGATAACTCGTGGGGCCACCCGAGGCTGCCGTCCACGCGATGGTGACCGCGCCGCCGGTCACGGTGACGGTGGGCGTGCCCGGGGTGCCCGGTGCCGCGCCGCCGCCCCCACCGCTGCCGCTGATGGTGAATGGGGCTGCCGCCGAGGCTGTGCCCGGCGTCGTTCCATTGAGAGCGGTCACGGTCACGGCGTAGGTGCCCGCCGGCAGGCCCGAGACCGGACCGACCGCGGTGGTGTTGCCGACGTTGAACGGGCTGCCCTGAATGGGGGTGCCCCCCTGTGTGACGGCCAGCTGATAACTCGTGGGATTGCCCGAGGCCGCCGTCCACGCGATGGTGACCGCGCCGCCAGACACTGTGACGGTGGGCGTGCCCGGCGCCCCCGGCGCGGTGCCGCCGCCTCCGCCGCTGCCAATCGTGAACGACGACTGGCTCGACTGCGTGCCCGTGACGCCACCGACGACCCCGGCGACCGCGACGGCATATGTGCCGTTCGGCAGCGGGGAGGGACCAGTGGTGATTTCCGTCTGGGGTCCCACGTTGAACGGGCTGCCCGACAGCTGGGTGCCGCCCTGATACAGATACAGCAGATACGTCGACGCGCCGCTGACGGCCGTCCATCGAATCGTGAGTGACTGGTTGGCGTTCACGGTGACCGTCGGGCCGCCCGTGCTACCACTGCCGCCGCCACTACCGCCATCAGACGACAGCCGCGTGGAGTAGAGCCCCGACCCCGAGCCAAACACTGCGCGTGCGGTCGTCGTCGCTCTCGCCGCATCGGCGCCCCACCTGACGTCTGTTCCGGCCGCGGCGGGGGCAATTTCGATGTCACCCGGGGTCTCGGCACCAAACCCTCGTCCGCAGGAGGTCAGCGTGGCATTGCACCCCAACGTGGACGCACTGTTGAGCAGCGTCCAGTTGACCCCACCGTCCACTGTCTGGAACACGTCACCGGACCTGGTCACGGCAACCACCCGGTTAACGTCGCTTGGTGCAATGTCCAGAGTCTCGATTCGTCCCCGTGCTCCTGGTGTCCCGAGATCGGGAACGGAGACCGGTCCGAGTGTTCCCAGTGCGCCCCCAGAGACGGTGGCGCGAAAGACGCCACTACCTCCACCACTGACTCGAGCACCAGCATAGAGCGTGCCTGTGGCGCAGTCGATTCTGACATCGGTGAAGTCATAGCCCGTAGCGAACTGGGTCGCCGTGGACGGTGAGCTCGTGCTCGCTCCAGTGACTGACAGCACGTAGCCGTCTGTAGCCTGTGATTCTCGGGCAGACACGGCGATGAACAGGCGGTCGGCCACCGCTGCATGTGAACCGCTGGTGGGGCAATAGGCCATCGCGACCGGCCCTGAATTGCCGTTGGCGGGAATCGTAATCAGACTGGGCGACAGCGTCGCGGTGACGGAGGTTAGCGCCGCCGGCGACCCGGAAGACACTGCGGTCAGCGTGACATAGGTGATGACCGATTCGGTGACCGTCAACCCTCCACCCGAGCCACCCACGACTGCCGCCACCGCCGCTTTGTTCGTGCCAGGCATGCCGGCGATCGCCGTGACACTGCCGCCGGGTTGGGTGAGATTAAGCGTGGAGGTGCCGGCCAACTGCGTCAGCGTGGTGCCCGCGCTATATGGAATGGACGCCGACAGACGGGTCGCGGCGAGGAGCAGTCCATCACCCGACGACCCGGTCAGAATCCATTCCTGCCCGGAGGTGGCTCCAGTCCACCAGTCGACCGCCCCTGCACCACGAGTCTCCATCGTGTTCCAGGTCACGCCTCCGTCACGCGTGCCGACGACGCGGCCACCTCCCGAAAACGACATGGTGACCACCATGTTTTGCGACGACCCGGGCTGGAAGACGGTGTCCTTGATCACAGCCGCATTGACGCCGTTGATCGACACGCCTCCCGTAGTGGTGGCGTAGGGCGGGGTGGTGAAGCCACCCGAGGCCAGCGTCGGCCACTGCGGAAAGTCGGGGCGGTTGAGCGAGGTGCTCCACCGATCAGACTTGACCATGCCCTTGCCGCCATCGGCCGACAGCATGACCAGGCCACCGGCCGTGCCGCCCCACGACGCGTCATACACGGCGCCGGTGTTGTTGTTGATGCCGCCGACGGGACGGACAATCAGCTTGGTGTAGTCGGCCGACGACTGTTCCAGCCAGCACATCGCGACGGTGCCATAGCTTGACGTCGGGCTCGTGGACGGCAGTCGCTTCGGGGCCACTGAGCCCACCGCACCCGCCTGGGCCCCGCACGAGTTGGGCCCGTTCTCCCAGGCACCCGCCCCGTCGACGCCATCCGAACCCCGCTGGCGGAATTCCTCCGTCGACGTCGTGCGCCATGTGCCGCTCACGTAGCTCGACATCCGCGCCGCCGGCTGATTTCCCGCCGTGCCCGCATTGGCGTCGATGGTATACACGAGCACTACATTGGGCGCGATCGTGCCTGCGGAGGAGGGAATCATCGGGCCACCGGTCAGGTCGCCACCCAGACGCACGAATGTCGGGGCTCCGGTCGGGGCCGCACCCGTCACCGTGGTGTTCGGGTCCGCCGATGATGGCGTCGCCGACACGCGGTAAATCCTGACGTCGCCGCCGGCCGCCGCGGCGACCGCGAGGAACGACTGCCCGTTGCCGTTGGCAATGGCCAGCCGGTCTCCGGCCGCAGCCTTGTAGGACGACGAGACGGCCGCGAGTGACGGCGTGGCAACCGACATGTCTGCCGCATGCATGGCCGTCGTGGTCAGGTTGACCACGAACAGCTGCGACTGGGCGGCCGATGTCGGGGAATGGCCCCACAGCAGCTGCACGCCGTTGCCGGGCACGCCGAACGGGAGCGCCATCGACTTCCACGTCACGCCGAAATCACGCGAGTAGTAGACGCTGCTGCCGACGATGGCGGCCACTTCGCCGGGGCTGCCGCTGGTGGTGAGTGTCGACACCGACTGGGTGGCGGGCAGGCCGTTGGTGCTGTCGTCCGAGGCCAGCGTCACCGGGGCCCACGTGCCACCGTAGTCGTACGTGCGATACAGCGACGGAATCGCAGTCGTCGACAGATAGAAGATGCCGCTGCGCCCATCGGCCATGACGGCGCCGGTTTGTGAGCCATAGGCCCCGAGCCCGCTGAAAACCGTGCCCGAGCTGGTCACCGTGACGGCCGCCGTGGTCGCCCCGCTGGCCGCGGTGGCGGTGCCGACGGTCGTGCCCGGTGCAGACGCTGTGACCGTGTACGTGTCGGCCGTCAGGCTGGCAAACGTATGGGTGCCCGCAGACCCTGTGATTCCCCCGTACGCCCTCGACGGGTCGGTGCCGACAATCGAGACGAACGCCCCCTTCACCGGTGTGCCACCGTTGGTGACCGTGACTACCAGATTCTGCGCGGTGGCCACCGCCGCACTGCACAGAGACAATGCCAGCACCACCATCGCGCCGCGAAAACTGCTCATCATAAACACTCTCCAGTGACGAAACGACTGTCCTGTCGAAGCCCCCACAGCCTCGGGATAGGGTTCACGATAACAGGATATCGGCAATAGTGAAAATTCCTCGACCGGGCGGTTACGGCCGAGCGCCCGACGTGTAGCGGGTCACCCAGTCGAAGATGCGCTCGAGACGGTCCTTCTGGTGGAAGTACTCCTGGATGCCATGACCTTCCCTCGGATAGAAGACGAGCTCGGTCGGCACGCCGCGGTCCTTGAGGCCCCGATACAGTTCATACGCCTGTCCGGTCGGCACCCGTTCGTCGTTGGCCCCATGCAGAATCAGGGTCGGCGTGGTGACCCTGTCGATGTGCGTCATGGCCGAGCGCTCAAGGTACAGCGGCAGGGTCTTCGCATTCGGAACGCCGCCGAAATAGCTGATGAGCACGCTCGGAATGTCGTTGGTGCCGTACATGCTCCACATGTTGGTGAGCCCCGCCCCGACCATCGCCGCCTTG
>VFZN01000007.1 GCA_016871195.1 Acidobacteriota bacterium
GTACCGCTGCACGCCGTCGTCAACTACGACGGACAGCTCACCAACCAGCGCGGCCTGCACGCGCGATGGGAAAGTGATCTGTTTGAACAGTTCCGCGCGGGGCTGTCGGGCACACCGGCGCCGGTGCGCCCCGTCCGTGATCCGCGGACGTTCATGTTTGACGTGCTGCTGGCATCCAGCCGTCTCGTCCCCGACCTGCTGGCCGCCGACAAGGCGGCCGCCGCCGGTCGCGAGTTCTACGACGAGGCCTATTTCGCCGCCTTCCGACAGGCGCAGTGGCCGGTGCTGAATCAGCGCATTCTCGACTCGACCACGGCTGTGGCCTCGGTGATTGTCGGGGCGTGGGAAGCCGCCGGTCGCCCGGCGGTGCCCACCGAGTTTCCCCGCACCCCGAGGCGTGTGCCCCGTCCCTGACGCGTGACCGTCTATCTGATTTCCCTGCCCGATGGTCGGCGCGAACCCTACTTCGAGCCCGCCGTCGACCAGTCTCTGGCGGCCGACGCCGAGACGCGCGGCTGGCTGGCACGGCTGCGCTCGCGGTTTCTCGCTACCCTGCACGATCTGGAGCGGCGCGCACACGAGGCGCGCACAGCGGCGGCGCCCCGGCGATGGACCGGTCGGCTCGAGCGGCAAATCGTGTCCTGGCTGGCCAGCCGCATCGTTGAGCAGCGACTGCTGTGGCATCTGCGAGGCGAGGCGTCGGTGGCGCTGCATCATGCGGCCCGTGACGCGGGAACCGATGCCCTGCAGGCGATGCGCGATGAACTGACCCGCGACCGCGCACGGCATCTGCGCGGAGCCCTGCTGCACGGCACGCTGCTGCTGCTGTCGGCACCGATTGCCGTCATCCCCGGCCCTAATCTGCTGGGCTATATGTTCACCTTCACGGCGGTGGGGCATGCGCTGGCATGTCTCGGGGCGCATCATGGCCTCCGTGACGTGCAGTGGCAGCCTGTGTCCGACGAAGCGCTGACCGCGCTCGGCGACGCCCTTCGGCCCGATGCCGCACCGGGTGCCAGGGCCGAGGCTCTGGCGCGCCTGCCACTGACGCGGCTGTCGCTCTTCGTCGACCGGGTGGCCCCACCGACCGCGTGATATTCTCCGAAGCGTGACCCTCGCAGCGCTTGCGACGGCGCTCGGGTGCCACCTGGAGGGCGATGGCGCGGTCTCCATCCGCGGCGTGGCGACGCTAGACCAGGCGGGGCCGGGCGACCTGACATTCCTGACCAATCCGCGCTACGCGCACCTGCTGGCTGCGACGCGTGCGTCGGCGGCCATCGTCGGGTCCGATGTGACCGAGGCGCCGTGCGCGCTGCTGCGCTGCGATGAACCGTATGTGGCGCTGGCTCGGGCCCTGACGCTTCTGATGCCCCCCGATCGACCCGCCGCGGGCGTGCATCCCACCGCGATTGTGGCCGCTGACGCGGAGGTGAATGCCACGGCGTCGATTGGTCCCTACGCGGTGGTCGATGCGCGTGCCCGCATCGGCGCCCGTGTCGTGCTGGGCCCGCATGTCGTCGTCGGCGCCGGCACGACGATTGGCGAAGATTCGTGGCTGCATGCGCACGTGACGGTGCGTGAAGGCTGCCGCCTGGGTGCGCGGTGCGTGGTGCAGAACGGCGCGGTCATCGGGAGCGACGGCTTCGGCTTCGCCACATCGCGGGACGGCGTGCATGTGAAGATTCCGCAGCGCGGGCCGGTGGTCCTCGAAGACGATGTCGAGATTGGGGCACAGACGACCATCGACCGCCCTGCGGTAGGCGAGACGCGTATCTGCGCCGGCACGAAGATCGACAACCTCGTCCAGATCGCCCACGGTGTCGTCGTGGGCCGCGGCTCGCTGCTGGCCGCCCAGGTCGGCATCGCCGGCAGCACGCGCCTGGGGGCGTATGTCACGCTGGGTGGGCAGGTCGGTGTTGCCGGCCACATCACGCTGGGTGACCGAGTGAAAGCGGTCGGGCAGACCGGCATCACCAGTTCGCTGGAGGCCGATGCCTTTGTGTCGGGATATCCCGCCATCGATAATCGCGAGTGGCGCAAGTCGTCGGTGCTGTTCCGCCGACTGCCCGAACTGCGCGAACGCATGAACGCGCTCGAACAACGTCTCCGCGCGCTCGAGCGGCCCGATCCTGAAGACCGTGAGCCGCAATCGAGGAGACGCACATGACACGGAGATGGCGCTGGCGTGTGGTGCTGGCGACCGTGATCGGGCTGGCCACGGGTGTGCTGGCGGCGGCCGCGCGGCCCCCGAAGTTTGCCTACCAGCGGGTGACGCTGCCGAATGGTCTCGTCGCGATTCTGCACCAGGACCGGTCGACGCCGATTGTCAATATCCAGCTCTGGTATCACGTGGGCTCGAAAGACGAGCGGCCGGGCCGCACGGGCTTTGCGCACTTCTTCGAGCACCTGATGTTCAAGGGATCGCGCAACGTTGAGCCCGAGCAGCACACCTCGATCATTGCGTCGGTTGGCGGGCAGGCCAACGCCTACACGACGGAAGACACGACCGTCTTCTGGCAGACCGTGCCGTCGCAGTACCTGCCGCTGGCACTGTGGATGGAAGCCGATCGCCTGGCGACGTTGCGCATCGACCAGGACACCTTCGTGCGCGAACGCGAGGTCGTCAAGGAAGAGCGCCGGATGCGCATCGAGAACCAGCCGTACGGACGGCTGAACGAGATCATCTACGAGCAGGCGTTTACGACCCATCCGTATCGGCACCCGGTGATTGGCAGCATGGACGACCTCAATGCGGCCACGCTCGAGGACGTGCGCGACTTCTACGCCACGTACTACGTGCCGTCGAATGTGACCGTGGTGATTGCGGGCGACTTCGACGTGGCCGAGGCCGAGGGGCTGGTGCGCCAGTATCTCGGGCGCGTGCCGAAGGCCGAGCGCGCCGTGCCCCGCGACATTCCCCGCGAACCCGCGCAGAAGGCCGAGAAGCGGGTGGTGGTGGCGGAAAACGTCCCGCTGCCGGCCGTGGTGGTGGCGCATCACATCACCTACGACGGCCATCCTGACGCGTATCCGCTGCACATCGCCGCCAAGGTGCTGTCGGACGGGCAGAGTTCGCGCATCTATCAGCGGCTGGTGTACCAGTCGGGGCTGGCGCTGACCGCCTTCGGGCAGGCCAACCTCATTGAACATCCGAACCTGTTCTATGCCGCGGCCATCGTGAATCCGGGCCAGTCGCCGGAGGCCGTGGAAAAGGCCCTCATCGCCGAACTGGACCGGATCAAGGCCGAGGGCGTCTCGCCCCGCGAACTGCAGCGATCGAAGAACCAGTTCGCCCGCGATTACATTCTGGGCCGCGAGACGGTGCAGCAGAAAGCGACCCACCTGGCGCATGCCGAGGTACTGCACGCCGACATCACGACCGCCGACGGCGAGTTCGACATTTTCCAGAACATCACGCAGGCCGATGTGAAGCGGGTCGCCGGCACGTATTTCACGCCGCAGTCGCGGGTAGTGATTCACATCATGCCGAAGGGAGGCCTGCAGTGAGGGTCTTTTCGATTGCCGCCCTGGTGCTGACGGTGGCCACCACTGCGGCCGTGGCGCAGACGGCGCAGCAGTGGCCTCGCGAGTTCCCGCCCCGCCCCCTGCAGGCGCGGGCGATGGCATTTCCCCCGTTCGAGGTCAAGACGCTCGCCAACGGACTCACGGTGGTGGTGGTCAGCCAGAACGAGCAGCCGGCGATCAGCATGCGGATGATCGTGCGGGCCGGTTCGGCACAGGACCCGAAGGGCAAGCTGGGGCTGGCCATGCTGACGGCGGCGCTGCTCGACCAGGGCGCGGGCGCCCGCTCGGCGCAGCAGCTGGCCGAGGAAGTCGATTTCATGGGGGCGGCACTCGGCAGCGGCGCGGGCACCGATCTCAGCTTCATCAACACGGTGGTCATGAAGGACGACTACCTGAACGGTCTGGGCATCATGGCCGACGTGGCCCGGCGGCCGACGTTTGTTCCCGCGGAAATCGAGCGCCAGCGGCAGCAGGCGCTGTCGGCGCTGAAAGTCGCGGCCGAAGATCCCGAGTCTGTGGCCGACCTGGTGGTTGAGCGGCTCATCTTCGGCTTCCATCCCTACGGCATGCCCGGTTCGGGCACCGCTGACACAATCCGTGGGCTGACGCGCGACGACTTTGTGGCGTTCCATCGGCAGCACTTCGTGCCGAACAACGCCCTGCTCGCCGTCGTGGGGGACATCACGTCTGCAGACGCGCTGCGTGGCATCGAACAGCACTTCGGTGACTGGGCGCGCGGTACGGTGCCGCCCTTTACTCCCGTCGACCCGCCCCAGCCGACGCGACGCGTGATTGTGATCGACCGACCCGATGCTGTGCAGACCGAGATTCGGGTCGGGCACCTCGGCATTCCCAGGAAGCATGCCGATTTCGAGGCCGTGAGCCAGTCGGTGAAGATTCTTGGTGGGGAAGGCGGCAATCGCCTGCAGGGCGTGCTGCGCAGCAGCCGCCAGCTGACCTACGGGGCCTCGGCCGACCTCAATACCTACAAGTGGTCAGGCGCGATCATTGCGCAGACGAATACACAGACGCCCAACACCGTCGAAGCTCTCAGGCTCATCGTGGATGAATTCGCCCGCCTGCAGCGGGAGAAGGTGAGCGACAACGAACTCGAGGCCGCGCAGGCCTATGCGGTCGGCAGCTACCCGCTCAGCATCGAAACGCCCGACCAGCTGGCGACGCAGGTGCTGAACATGCTGTTCTACGAACTGCCGGTCGACAACCTGCCGAAGTTCCGTGAACGGATCGAGGGCGTATCGCCCGAGGAGATTCAGCGCATCGCGCGGTGGTTCATCAGGCCCGACCAGCTGTCGGTGGTGCTGGTCGGCAACGCGTCGGCGTTCGTGGACCGGCTGAAGGGCGCCGGCTTTCCGCTGGTGGAACGCGTGCCGATTGGCCGGCTCGACCTGCTGTCGGCCGACTTTCTGAAGCCGTGACGGTCATGATTTCGTGCGGCGAGCCGTCCGGCGATTTGTATGCCGGCGCGCTCGTGCGTGCCCTCAAGCGGGCCGACCCATCGGTCGAGGTGTTCGGCATGGGCGGGCCGCAGATGGCGGCCGCCGGTGCCTCACTGCTGGTCGACTACCGCGGCCTCGCCGTCACCGGACTGACCGAGGTCCTGACCGCCCTGCCTCGTCTGTGGCGGACGTTGCAGACCCTCGTTTCCGCGGCCCGCACGCGTCGTCCTGACGTCCTGGTGGTCATCGACTATCCCGATTTCAACTTCCGCCTGATGCGCGCGGTAAAAGCGCTCGGTATTCCCGTCGTGTACTACATCAGCCCGCAGCTCTGGGCGTGGCGCGCCGGCCGCATGCAGACGATGCAGACGGTGGTCGACCGGGTGCTGCCGATATTTCCCTTCGAGGAAGCGCTCTACCAGAAGGCCGGGGTCGACGTGCGCTTCGTCGGCCACCCCCTGCGTGAGATGACGGCGACATCGGCGAGTCGCGAAGTGCTGCGCGCCGACTGGGGCGTCGGTGCCGGCGCGCCGCTGGTGGCGCTGCTGCCCGGCAGTCGCGGCAACGAGCTGAAGACCCTGGCGCCGGTGCTGGCCGACGCGCGTGCCCGCATTCGGCAACACCTGCCGGCCGCCCGCTTCATCGTTGCCCGGGCGCCGCACGTCACGGACGCCTGGCTGGCGCCGCTGACGGCCGACCCCGACACACAGATCGTGGCCCACCGGACGGATGATGTGCTGAGTGCCTGTGATGTGGTGCTCACGGCGTCCGGTACCGCTACGGTGCAGGCGGCCATTCACGGCGCACCGATGGTCGTGCTGTACCGGCTGTCGGCCCTGACCTACCGGCTGTTCAAGCCGCTCGGCCGGGTGGACATGTATGCGATGGTCAACCTCATCTCGGGCCGTCGCATCGTTCGTGAGCTGATTCAGGACGAATGTCGTGCGGACGCGGCCGCGGACGAGGCACTGCGGATTCTGACCGACGCCGGGTATCGGGACCAGATGGTTCGCGACCTGGGGGCCGTGCGCGCCGCCCTCGGAGGCCCCGGGGCCAGCGACCGTGCCGCCGCGGCCATTGCGGACCTGGTCGAGGCCCGCCGGCACACCCCGACCTAGCCCCGCGAAGGCGCTCGCGCGCGCGCCGGCCCGGGAGACCTTCCTGATATGATCCGCGGGTTGACCATGTCCAGTTTCGACACTTTCAAGACCCGTGCGACCCTCACAGTGGGCGGCGAGACCATCCACTACTACAGCCTCCCGGCACTGGCAGCGGCCTTCCCCGGAGTGGCCCGCCTGCCGTATTCGCTGAAGATTCTGCTCGAGAACCTCCTGCGCCGCGAAGACAACGCGTTTGTGAAGACTGAGGACATCCGTGCGCTGGCCGGGTGGGACCCGAAGACGATTGGCGAGAAGGAAATGTCGTTCATGCCGGCTCGGGTGCTGTTGCAGGACTTCACCGGCGTGCCCTGCGTGGTCGATCTGGCGGCCATGCGCGACGGCATCGTGGCGCTCGGTGGCGATCCCGACAAGGTCAACCCGTTGCAGCCGGTGGAACTGGTCATCGACCACTCGGTGCAGGTCGACCATTTCGGCGCGGCCAACGCGCTCGAACTGAATGCCGACCTCGAGTATCACCGCAATCGTGAACGGTATGTCTTCCTCCGCTGGGGACAGACGGCCTTCCGCAACTTCCGCGTGGTGCCACCAGAGACGGGCATCGTGCATCAGGTGAACGTCGAATATCTCGCCCGTGTCGTCTGCCGCGATGAGCAGGACGGCGCGGTGGTGGCCTATCCCGACAGCGTATTCGGCACCGACTCGCACACCACCATGGTGAACGGACTGGGCGTGGTGGGCTGGGGCGTGGGTGGCATCGAGGCCGAGGCAGCCATGCTGGGGCAGCCCAGCTCGATGCTGATTCCACCGGTGCTGGGCGTGCGGCTGCGTGGCAAGCTGCCAGAAGGAGCGACGGCCACCGACCTGGTGCTGACCGTGACCGAGGCGCTCCGCAAGAAGGGCGTGGTCGGCACGTTCGTCGAATTCTTCGGACCGGGCCTGGCGCATCTGACGATTGCCGACCGCAGCACGCTCGGCAACATGTGCCCCGAGTACGGGGCCACCGTCGCCATCTTCCCGATTGACGAGATGACGCTCGAGTATTTGCGGCTCACCGGGCGCGACGAGGCGCAGGTGGCGCTGGTCGAGGCCTATGCGAAGGCGCAGGGGCTGTTCCGCATGGACGGGGCTGCGGATGCGGTCTACACCGACACGCTCGACATCGACGTGTCGGCCGTGGTGCCGAGCCTCGCGGGTCCGCGACGTCCGCAGGACCGCGTGACGCTGGCGTCGGCAAAGACGTCGTTTGCCGGTGCGCTGGACGACCTGAAGAAGGGCGTGAAGGTCGCGGGTGGGGGCACGGCCGTGGCGACGGCGACGCAGCTCGAGCATGGGTCGGTGGTCATTGCGGCCATCACCAGCTGCACCAACACCTCGAACCCCAGCGTGATGATCGGCGCAGGCCTCGTGGCGAAGAAGGCCGTCGAACGCGGCCTGGTGCGCAAGCCGTGGGTCAAGACGTCGCTGGCGCCGGGATCGAAAGTCGTCACCGACTATCTGACGAAGGCCGGGCTGCAGCAGTATCTCGATGCGCTGGGCTTCAACCTGGTGGGCTACGGATGCACGACCTGCATCGGCAACAGCGGGCCGCTGCCCGACGATGTCTCGGCCGAAGTGCGCGAGCGCGGTCTGGTCGTGGCCTCGGTGCTCAGCGGCAACCGCAACTTCGAGGGCCGCATCCAGCAGGACGTGCGCGCGAACTACCTCGCGTCGCCGCCGCTGGTGGTGGCCTACGCCCTGGCCGGGTCGATGAACGTCGATCTGACGACCGAGCCGCTCGGCACGGGCACCGACGGACAGCCGGTATACCTGAAGGACATCTGGCCGACCGAGCGCGAGATTCAGGATGCCATGCTGACCAGCGTCACCAAGGACGCCTATCAGCGGCAGTACGAAAATGTGTTCGACGGGGACGAACGGTGGCGGACGCTGCCGGTGCCGACCGGCGACCGCTTTGCGTGGGATGGCGAGTCGACCTACATCCGTCGGCCCACCTTCCTCGAGAACCTGTCGATGACCCCGGCGCCGCTGACCGACATCACGGGTGCGCGCGCACTGGCGGTGCTGGGCGACAGCATCACGACCGACCACATTTCGCCGGCCGGCAACATCAAGGCCGACGGCCCGGCCGGCAAGCACCTGGTGGACCACGGCGTACCGGCCCGCGAGTTCAACTCGTACGGGGCCCGTCGCGGCAATCACGAGGTCATGATGCGCGGCACGTTCGCGAACACGCGCATCAAGAACCAACTGGTGCCCGGCATCGAGGGCGGCGTCACGACCTATCTGCCCGGGAGCGAGGTGCTGTCGATTTACGACGCGGCCATGCGCTACCAGGACGCCGGAGTGCCGCTGATGGTGCTGGCCGGTAAGGAGTACGGCTCGGGCTCGTCACGCGACTGGGCGGCGAAGGGCACGATGCTGCTTGGCGTGAAGGTGGTCATTGCCGAAAGCTTTGAGCGCATTCACCGCAGCAACCTCGTCAACATGGGCGTACTGCCGCTGCAGTTCGTCGAGGGCCAGTCGGTGGCTAGCCTCGGCCTCACCGGCCGTGAGACCTTTGCGGTCGCCGGCGCGGGCGCGCAACTGACGCCGCGGTCGACCGTGCAGGTGACGGCGACGGCCGACGACGGCTCGACGCGGACGTTCACGGCGGCCGTGCGCATCGACACGCCCGAAGAACTGACGGCGTATTCGCACGGCGGTATCCTGCCGTACGTACTGCGCCAGTTGGTGAAGAAGGGTTAAGTGCCCCTGACCTCAGCCGACGTCAAGGCAGAGGCGACGCGGCTGGGGTGTGACCTGTGCGGGGTGGCGACGGCCGCCGCCCTGCCGGAACTGCAGTATCTCAACGAGTGGCTCGCCCGCGGATTTGCGGGCGAGATGCGCTACCTCCATCGATCGGCCGAGACCCGCACCAGCATCGAATGCTTCCTCCCCACGGTCCGGTCCGTGATCGTCACGGCCACGCTGTACAACGCCGGTGAGGCAGACGCATCGGACCGTGCCCCCGATGCCGTCGAGGTGGCACGGTACGCACGGGGACGCGACTATCACGTGGTGCTCGCCGAGCGCCTCGAGGCACTCGTGGCGTGGATGCGCGCGCAGGCGGATACGCCGTTTGATGCCGCCATCTTCGTCGACAAACATCACGTGCAGGAGCGGTCGTGGGCCGCAGCGGCCGGCCTCGGCTGGATCGGCAAGAACGGCTGCGTGATTCATCCCGACCTCGGGTCGTGGCTGCTGCTCGCCGGGGTGGCGGTGAGCCTCGACCTTGCACCTGACCGTCTACAGCTTGACCAGTGCGGGTCGTGCACGCTCTGCCTCGACTCGTGTCCGACGGGCGCGCTGGTCGAGCCCAAGGTGCTCGATGCCACGCAGTGCCTGGCGTATCACACCATCGAGCTCGACGATCCCATTCCCGAGCCCTATCGGGAGGCGGTGGGGCATCACTGGTTCGGCTGCGATATCTGCCAGGCGGTGTGTCCGTGGAATCTTGCGCCCCCGCTGACGACCGATGCCACGTGGACCTCGCAGGGACGCCAGGGCATGCGGGCATCTGACCTGTGGCTCATGCCCGACCACGAACTGCACCGCGTGGTCGATGGCAGCGCGATGGAGCGCACGGGCCTGTCGCGCCTGAGGCGCACGCTGGCGCTGAACATCGGCAACAGCGATGACCCGTCGCTGGTCGGCGTGCTGGCGCGGCCCGGGCAGGGGGTGCGTAACGCGGCGCCGAGTGCCGACACCGCGGTCGTACGCGACGCGGTGGCCTGGGCGCAGGAACGCCTGCGGGGGCACGACGAGCGGGAGTA
The DNA here is from genome assembly GCA_016871195.1 of Acidobacteriota bacterium. GTDB lineage: Bacteria > Acidobacteriota > Vicinamibacteria > Vicinamibacterales > UBA2999 > VFZN01. The sequence goes on from VFZN01000007.1 coordinate 9,916, forward strand.
GGATGTTCGTATGGCCGTCGACACCCTGTCGTTGTCCCCCGTCCTGCTGCTGGCCATGCCGCAGATGGCCGATCCCAATTTCCGGAAGGCGGTGGTGCTTGTGACCGAGTACGGCCCTGATGGGGCGTTCGGGCTCGTGCTCAATCGTCCGATGGACGTGCCGGCCATCAGCATCGTGCGGGCCGAGCCGCCGCTGGCTGTCGATCCCAATGTGCACCTCTTTGTCGGCGGGCCCTGCGACCAGACGCGCGCGTGGGTGCTGATGCGTGACCGTAAACGGGACGCGGAGGCGCATGAAGTGCTGCCCGGCATCTACTTGTCGGCGTCGCCCGATCTGGTGCGCGAGGGGTTGACGCATCCCGGCGGCAGCGGCCTGAGGATTCTGGTGGGGTATGCCGGCTGGGCGTCGGGTCAACTTGATGTGGAACTGGCAGAGTCGGCGTGGCTGATGGCCCCGGTCGATCCGACGCTGGTCTTCGATACCCCGGTGACCGAGATGTGGGAATCGGCCCTGCGGCGGCTGGGCACCTCGCCCGCGCTGTTGCAGGAAGGGGGAGGCGTGCAGTGAGACGGCCCCTGTCTGTCTGACTGAAGGAACCATGATGCGCAGAGTGTTCATGACCATACTGGCCACCATTACGTCACTCATCACGTTGCTGGCGGCGTGCACCACCACGGCTCCCGACCAGCCCGTGCCATCCGCGCAGGCGTCGCCGGAGCTGCAGCACCTGCAGGACTCGACGAAACGCTTTGAACCGACGGACCTGTCGGCCGATTTGTCGTTCCTGTCTGCAGGCGACCGCGTGGCGCTGGGGCACCTGGTGCGGGCGGCACAGGTCATGGACGCGCTGTATCTCCGGCAGGTGTGGGCGGGCAACGAGGCGCTGTTGCAGCACCTCAGCCAGGACGCCTCGCCGCTCGGGCAGGCGCGTCTGCGCGCGTTTGTCATCAACAAAGGGCCCTGGTCGCGCCTCGACCACAACGAGGCGTTCGTGGCCGGAGTGCCGGCCAAGTGCGGAGGTGCCACGTTCTATCCGACCGATGCCAGCAAAGATGAGGTGGCCCGATGGATCGACAGCCTGCCGGCCCAGGCCCGCACGGCGGCGACGGGATTTTTCACGGCCATCCGGCGCGACCCGCAGGGGCGGCTGCAGGCCGTCCCGTACTCGACCGAGTATCAGCCCGAATTGGCGCTGGCGGCGCAGCACCTGCGCGCCGCGGCGGCCGCCACCGACGATGCCAGTCTGCGGGCGTTCCTGGAAGCGCGCTCGGCTGCGTTTGCCAGCAATGACTATTACGACAGCGACGTGAAGTGGATGGCCCTGTCGGGCGCCATTGAACCGACGATCGGTCCGTATGAGGTGTACGAGGACGAGTGGTTCAACTACAAGGCTGCGTTCGAAGCCTTTATCACGGTGAAGGACGCCGCCGAATCGGCCCGCCTGCAGCAGTTCTCGGCATCCCTCCAAGAAATCGAAGACAACCTGCCCATCGACGCCCGCTATCGGAACCCGACGCTCGGCGCGCTGGCACCCATCGCGGTGGTTAACACGGTGTTCTCGGCGGGCGACGGCAACCGCGGTGTGCAGACGGCCGCCTTCAACCTGCCCAACGACGAACGCGTCATCCGCGAACATGGCAGCAAGCGGGTGATGCTCAAGAACAACCAGCAGGCGAAGTTCGACAAGGTGCTGCTGCCCATTGCGCAGGTGGCCCTGCGGTCGCAGGATCGCGGGCAGGTGGCGTTCGATGCCTTCTTCACGCACATCCTCATGCACGAGCTGATGCATGGTCTGGGCCCGCACGGCATCACGGTGAACGGACGTACGACCACCGTTCGTCAGGAACTGAAGGACACCTACAGCGCCATCGAGGAAGCCAAGGCCGACATCTCGGGGCTCTTCGCGCTGCAGTACCTCGTGGACCGCGGACGGTTGCCCAAGGCGCTGGAAGAGACGATGTACATGACGTTTCTGGCGTCGGCGTTCCGCTCGATTCGCTTTGGGATCAGCGAAGCGCATGGCCGCGGTCAGGCGATTCAGCTCAATTACCTGCTCGATCAGGGCGCCTTCCGCATCGAGGCTGACGGCACGTTCTCGGTCGATCCGCAACGGATTCGCGAGGGCGTCATCGGGCTGACGCGTGACATCATGACGCTGCAGGCTGAGGGCCGCTACGACCGGGCACGCGCGCTCATCGAGACCCTCGGCGTCATTCGTCCGCCGGTACAGGCGGTACTCGACAAGCTGACGACGGTGCCCGTCGACATTGCTCCGCGGTTTGTGACGGCAGACGCGCTGCTGGCCGGGCAGTAGTTGCGGTGCGGGCCTGATGTTCGACTCGCTGCTGACGCTGGTGGTCGCGACCCTGTGCGGCGCGGCGGTCGGGGTCGAGCGTCAGTGGTCGGGGCATGCGACCGGTCCCGATGCCCGTTTCGGCGGAGTGCGCACGTTCACCCTGATCGGTGTCGCCGGCGGCATGGCGGGAGGCCTGTGGGTGTGGGGTGGTCCGGCCCTGGCGCTGGCGCTGGGCGTGGTGGCGCTGGTGGTGCGCTAAGCCACCACCGTTGTCGGGACTACCAGAACCGGTACGGGGGAGAGTTCGGTCACCCGGCGGCTGGTCGAGCCCAGGAGGAAGCGCTCGGCGCCGCCGAGGCCACGCTTGCCAATCACGATGACGTCGGCGCCACTGTCGGTGGCCTGCGCGACGATTTCGCTGGCCGCATTGCCCGAGCGAATCGCCAGCGCGGGTGTCGCGACGGGCAGGGCTTCCCGGCCCATGCGGTCGAGCAGGGCCGACATTTCCTGCTGGGTCTGTGCCGTGAGTGCGGCACCAGCCCCTGCCGCTTCGGCGCCGGCCTTCAGCAGCGGGTCCACCACGGTCACCAGCGTCAGGCGCGCCCCGCATGTCCCGGCCAGCCGCATGGCGGCATGCAGGGCGAGTTCCGAGTCAGCCGAAAAGTCGAGCGGGCACAGGATGTGGGTGAACACGGTGTCTTCATCCTAGCGCAGGTGCCGTAGCCGCAGGCTGTTGGTGACCACGCTGACTGAGCTGAAGGCCATGGCAGCGCTCGCCATCACCGGGCTCAGCAGCAGGCCCAGCGAGGGATAGAGCAGGCCCGCCGCCACCGGAATACCGATGACGTTGTAGACAAACGCCCAGAACAGGTTCTGCCTCATGGTCGTCATGGCGGCGTGTGCGAGACGCACCGCGTCGACCAGGGCCCCCAGGTCGCTGCGCATCAGCGTCACGCCGGCGGCCGCCGCCGCTATGTCGGTGCCCGAGCCCACAGCCACGCCGACATCGGCCCGTGCCAGTGCGGGGGCATCGTTGACGCCGTCGCCGACCATCACCACGCGTCGGCCCTCGCGCTGCATGCGTCGGATGGCCTCGAGCTTGTCGCCGGGAAGCAGCCCGGCTTCGACATGATCAATGCCCATCTGCCGGGCCACGGCCTCGGCCGCCGCACGACGGTCGCCGCTCAGCATGGCGACGGCGAGCCCGCGCTGTCGCAGTGCCGCGATGGCCGCTGCGGCCGTCGGGCGCACCGTGTCGGCCAGAGCAATGACCCCTGCGGGCTTGCGGTCGATGGCCACACAGACGCATGTCTGGCCTTCGCGCGCCGCGTCGTCGGCCAGCGCCTGCAGGGCCTCGACGGCGACGCCCTCATCGGCCAGCATGGTGGCCGTGCCCACCAGCACATGACGCAGACCCACCGTGCCCCGCGCGCCCCGGCCCGCCACCAGCGAGACCATCGACACACTGGCCGCGGGAATCTGCAGCGATTCCGCATGCCGCACGATCGCCGCGGCGAGGGGATGCTCCGAGCGCCGCTCGAGTGCGGCGGCCACCTTGAGCATTTGTGCGGCATCCACGCCCGGCATCGGCGCCACCGCCACCACGGCGGGATGTCCCACGGTGAGGGTGCCGGTCTTGTCAAAGACGATGACATCGGCCGAGGCGAGGCGCTCGAGCGGTTCGCCGCCCTTGATGAGCACGCCCATCGTGGCCCCGCGTCCCGTCGCGACCATCACCGCAGTGGGCACGGCCAGCCCCATCGCGCAGGGGCAGGCAATGACCAGCACCGACACTGCGGGCATGAGCGCGCGGGCCCATGACGGCGAGTCGGGCAGCCACCACCACGCAGCCAGCGTGAGCGCGGCGATCGCGAGGACGACCGGCACGAACACGGCCGCGATGCGGTCGGCCAGCCGCTGAATGGGCGCCTGCGATGCCTGGGCCTCGCGCATCATGCGCAGCACCTGCGCGAGCGTGCTGGCCTCGCCCACGGTCGTGGCTTCGAGTTCGAAGGCACCGGTGTGATTGATCGTGGCGCCCACCAGCCGATCGCCGGGCCCCTTGTCGACCGGCAGCGATTCGCCGGTCAGCATCGATTCGTCGACGGCTCCGGTGCCGGTGCGCACGCGTCCATCCACCGGAATGCGCTCGCCGGGCCGCACAATGACGAGATCGCCTGTGCGGACATCATCGACCGGGATGTCTTCCTCGAGCAGACCGCGCCGCACGCGAGCGTGTGAGGGACGCAGATGAGCGAGCTGCCGGAGGGCAGAGAGCGTCTGCGCCTTGGCGCGCGCCTCGAGGGCGTGTCCCAGCGACAGCAGCCCGAGGATGAACACCACCGCTTCGAAATACACCGGCGGCGTGCCGGCCGCCGTGGCCATGGCGTGAGGTTGCAGAGTGGCGGCCACTGACGTGAGATACGCCGCACCTGTGCCGAGTGCGACGAGCACATTCATGTCGCTGGTGCCGTGGCGCAGGGCTCCGGCAGCCCGGACGTAGAACTGGCGACCGGCCGAGGTCATGACGCCGGTGGTCATCACCAGCAGAGTCCACAGGCGCCACGGCTCCGCGTGTGCGCCGTCGTGCATGAGCGGCATGGAGAGCCACATGGCCACCGCTCCGGCGAGCAGGCTGCCTGCGGAACGGATCATCCAGGCCCGCGACTCGGCATGCTGCGCGGCTTCGCGTTCAGCGTCCTCCGCCAGGGCATCGGCCTGGGTGATCGGCACATGCGACCCGTAGCCGCTCGCCGTGATGGCCTCGACTAGCTGGCCCGCGCTGACGAGCGACGGGTCGTAGTGGACCGTGGCCGAGCCCATCATCAGGTTGACCGTCGCCTGCTGGACGCCGGCGGTGCCAGCCAGGGCGCGCTGCACGTGCGCCTGGCACGAGGCGCAGGTCATGCCCTCGACCGGCAGCGTGATTTCCGTCATGGTGCCTCTGCCTCATCCTCATCGATCAGCAGCATCAGGCGCAAGGCGGCGAGTCGCAGAGTCTCGACGGCATCGACATACATCTCGCTCGTCTGGAACAGCGCCCGCTGCGAGAACAGCACCTGCGGATAGGACGCGGCCATCGCCCGATAGCGGTCGAGATAGAGGCGATAGGCCTGTTCGGATTTCGGCAGCAGGTCGCGTTCGAGCGCCTGCACCTGCCGCTGCGCCGTGGCGTATCGTTCATAGTGCATCGCGAACCGGTCGGTCAGCCGCAACTCGAGTGCCGCGACCTGTGCGCGCTGCGCCGCCACGCGCGACGCGGCCGCCGCGACGCCGGCGGTGTTCCGGTTCCACAGCGGCACGGTGAGCCCGGTGCGTGCGGACCACGTCCAGAGTTCGGAGGGACCGAGCCGGTCGGGTTCCTGGATGAATCCGGCCGACAGGGACAGCATCGGTGCCTGCACCCGCCGTTCGGCCTCGCGCTGCCGTTCAGCGGCGATGACCGCGGCGCGCGCGACCTGCAGATCGGGGGCCTCGGCCAGCGCCTGTTGCAGCGCGGCATCGCGTCCCTCCGGCAGTGCCAGCGACAGGCCGTCGCTGCTGATCGGCTGGCGCGGCAGCGTGGGCTGCCCGGCACTCACCCCAAGGCGCAGCCAGTCACGCGAGAGGCGATTGTCGGCTTCCACCAGACTCAAGGCTGCGGAGGTCGCCTCGATTTCCGCCGCCAGCACGTCGGGCCGGTCGGCGGCTCCCGTGTTGAACAGCTGTTCCGTCACCGTGACGGCCTGGCGGGCCAGCTCTGCCAGTCGCGCCCGAACGGTCCGACGCTGTTCAGCGGCCAGCACGTGCACGTAGGCGGTCCGCACATCGAGGGAGATCTGACGCCGCACACGGTCAACACGGCGAGTGGCGACATCGGCCTCCGCGCGCACAGCCGATGCCCGTCGCGCGTACTGACCGCTGACCGGGAACTGCTGGCCCACCTGCAGACCCGAGACTGTGGCCTGTCGTTGGCGGCCCAGCCCTTCGACCGTAGACTCGACGACCGGGTTATCCCATCGACCGGCCTGCGTGCCCGCCGAGGCGGCGGCACGGGCCGAGGCCGCTGCCGCCTGTATGGCGGGGTGCGACTCGAGGGCCTGGGCCTCGAGTTGAGCCAGGGTGAGCGAGGGGCCGGCCGATTGCGCCAGCACGGCCGAAGCCCAGGTGCACAGGCCCAGCAGTGCGACCGCGCGAAGGAGATGAGGTCTGGCGCTCATCGGCTGCCCCCGGCCTGCGCGGCCTTTCGGGCCATGATGCGGTCATAGTCGGCGGGTGGCAGGACGCGAATGAGCGTCATCATGCCCATCATCGACCCGGTCCAGCCGGGGCGCAGTCCGTCGCACTCGGGCTTGCTGGCATAGAGCTCGTCGGCCACCATCCACATGTCCTGCGGATACCCCTTCACAGCCCAGGCCTCGGGTGCCGAGGCGCCAATGTGCATGCTGTGGTCGACAGGAGGAGGCTGCGAGGGGACCGCGGCGTCGGGCGTCATCATGTGGCTCGAGTGATCGACGTGCGTGCCATGGTCGAGCGGCGCATTGGTGACGGCCTGCTCGATGTTGCCCGCGCCGAGGGTGCGGCCCATGCTCGGACCGAGGTGGTCGGCCAGGGCGTGGCCCTGTGTGAGGATGCCCATGCCCTCGTCCATACCGATGCCCGTCGGCATGCCCGGGCGTGACACCGAGAGGGGGCCGACCATCGACACCATCTGGTTCATCATGTGGTGCGGCAGGTGACAGTGCACCATCCAGTCGCCGGGATACACCGCGTCAAACTCGATCTCACGGGCCTGGGCCACGCCGACAATGACGGTGTTGCCCGGCATCCATGCGGCGCGGGGAATGCGTCCGCCCTCGGTGCCTGTGACGTGGAAGGTGTGGCCGTGCAGGTGAATCGGATGGTGATCCATCGAGAGGTTTACGAGGCGCAGGCGGATGCGTTCGCCGAGTCGCGCCACGATGGGGGTGGTCGCGGGACCTGCCTTCCCATTGATGGTCAGCCAGTTGAATTCCATGGCCAGCGTGTTCGGGACCGTGTTGTTGGGCAGGATGGCCCAGCCCTGGAAGATCATGCCGACGTCCCGGTGCACGCGCGGTTCGTGTGCGGTGACGGGATGGCTGATGAGCAGCCCGATCAGGCCCATCAGTTCCTGCATCGGGAAGTGCGAGTGATAGAAAAACGTGCCGACCTGATGCATCGTGAATTCGTAGGCGCGCTGCTCGCCGGGCTGCAGCGCCTCCGAGGCGAGGCCGGGCACGCCGTCGACATCCGGGGGCACTTCGAGGCCGTGCCAGTGCATCGCAAAGAGCTCGGGCAACCGGTTCTCGACGATGATGCGCACGCGGTCGCCCTGCGTCACTTCGATCGTGGGCCCGGGCATCGAGCCGTTGAAGCCCCACGCATCGACGGGGCGACCCGGGACGAATTCGGTCTTCACCGGTTCGGCGCGGAGATGAAACACCTTGACGCCGTCTTCCTCGCGGGCTGTCAGAAGAGGGACGTCCGGGGTCTCCATGCGGATGGGCGTCGGACCCGGCGGTGGCAGCATCGGGGCATGGCTCCAGCGGCCTGACGAGACCGTGGTTGTCTCACTGGTCGCGGCCGGCATGTGGTGGCCGGCATGCGGGTCGGCTGTGGGTGGCACGGCGACCTGCGGAGCTGGGGCGGGATGCGCGTGCTGGGCTGAAGCTTGGGCGACGGCAGACGCAGACGCGACGCTGGCACCCGCCAGCGCGCCGCGCAGAAAACGACGTCGGGATAAGGACATGACACACTCCGGAATTCCGAAACAGAACACAGCCGCACGAACACGGCACCGATCGGACGGAGCGGTCTAGAGTCTGAGGGCGAGCGGGCGGGGAAATGAAACTAGTGGAGGTGCCGGCCCTGTCCCGGCCATCGCGGCTTGGCGGAGGCCCGCGTGAAATGACGTGGAGGCCGTGTCGACGCGATTGACGGCGACGGGAGCCTGCGGTCCCTTCGGCACAGACGTCAGCACCGCGGTCGCGAGCGCCTCGCAGTGTGCCGACGGACCTGCGGTGAGCGACGGAACTCTCAGACCCTCAATCACGGTGGTCGGCGCAGCGTCGGCCTGAGCCAGGTTCAGGCAGTGGTCGTGCTCGGATGATGGGGTCTCGATGAGCGCCGTCGTCTCTTCGGCGTGGTGGGCCGACGCGCACCAGACGTCGCACCACGGGGCGACCGCCGGGAGCGCGGCGACCAGCACGGCGGCCAACGCCGGGCGACGGATGAACGAACTACGCACCATCAGCTGGCAGTGTAACACGCGCATCGGCGGCGGCGGTCAGTGACCCGATCGGAGCTGCGATGAGCGGGTTGATGTCGACCTCGGCAATCGCCGGGCAGGCGACCATCAGCGCTTCGAGACGCCGGAGGATGTCTTCGAGGGCGGCGAGGTCGGTCTTGGGCCTCCCGCGGGCACCGTCGAGCAGGGGGAAGGCCCTGAGCCGACGCAGCCTGGCCTGAATGTCGCTGCGACGCAGGGGATGCACGCCGAGGCTGACATCCTTGAACACTTCGACGAACACACCTCCGAGGCCGCACATCACCAGTGGCCCGAACCGCCCGTCACGCACCGCACCCGCGATGACTTCGACACCAGCGGGCGCCTGCTGTTGCAGCACCACCGTTGCTGCAGGATCGACACGGCGCGCCCGCTCGAGCAGGGCCACCACCGCGGCGCTGACGGCCTCGGGCGAGTGGAGTCCCAGTAGCACGCCGCCGACATCAGACTTGTGCACGATGACCGCCGAGCTGATCTTGGCGACGGCCGGAAGGCGCAACCCGGTCAGCGCCGCAGGCACCTCGTCCACCGACGCCACTTCGCGCCACGGCCACACGGGAATGCCGGCCCACTCAAGGACACGCTGGGCGTCGGCCAGCGTCATCTGCCGACGCTGCTGGCGCGTGAGTGTGTCGCAGAGCGCGGTGATGGCAGCCCAGTCGCCCTCGGGCAGCGGCGCTGGGGGATCGACCGGGCGCTGTCGCGCGGTCCGATACCGCACCATCACCGACAAGGCCCGCGCCGCGTCTTCCCCGAACGTATACACCGGCAGACCGGCTTCCCTGAGCCGCGTCACCCCAGAGCCCTCGGTCATCGTGCGCATGAAGCAGACCAGCACGGGCTTCGTCAGGCCTCGCGTCGCCGCGATGATGGCGTCGGCCACTGGCGCCGGCTGGTTCGTCTCCAGCGCCGTGAAGATGACGATGAGCGCATCGACGCCGGGGTCGGCTGCCACCTGAGTGACTACGGCCTCGTATTGAGGCGCCTGTGCCGAGGCAATCATGTCGATGGGATTGCGCACGCTCGCTTCCGGCGGCAGCAGCGCGCGCAGGGACGTGGTGGTCTCGTTCGTCAGGGTCGCGATCTGCAGGCCGCAGGCCACGGCCGTGTCCGTGGCCAGAATGGCCGGGCCACCCGCATTCGTGATGACCGCAACGCGAGGGCCTGACGGCAGGGGCTGCGTGGCCAGCGCGCTGGCGTAGACGACGCACTCTTCGACGGTGTCGGCGCGAATCACGCCGCTCTGCGCCAGCAGCGCATCGACAGCGCCGTCTGACCCGGCCAGGGCCCCGGTGTGCGAGGCGGCCGCTCGTGCCCCTGCGGCGCTGCGCCCGGCCTTCACCGCAATCACCGGCGTGTGTCGGGTCACACGCGCCGCGACGTCGAGAAACTTCTGCGGGTGCCCGAAGCTTTCCATGTAAAGCAGGACCACGCGCGTGGCCGAATCGTCGCCTCACTCGGCCAGCAGGTCGTTGCTCGACACGTCGGCCTTGTTCCCGAGCGAGACGAACATCGACAGGCCCAGGCCCCGCTCGTGCAGCAGGGCCAGCATGGCCTCGCCGACGGCACCCGACTGCGAGGCGAAGGCGATGGGGCCTGTGGCAGGGAGGCTGGCCGAAAACGAGGCCTGCAGGCGCACATCGTCGGCCATGTTCATGATGCCCATGCAGTTGGGGCCGACGAGCCTGATGCCGCACGCGCGCGCGACCTGCAGCACGTCATCTTCGAGGGCACGGCCCTCGGGTCCCGCTTCGCGGTAGCCAGCGGTGATGAGCACCGCCGCGCCGATGCGTGCGCGGCTGCAGGCGCGCAGGGTCTCGATGACGGCCGGGCGAGGCACCGCGATGATGGCCAGGTCGACCGGTGAAGGCAGGGCGTCGACCGAGGGTTAGCAGGTCAGCCCCTGCAGCTGTTCCACACGCGGATTGACCGGGTAGATGGTCCCCCGGAAGCCGGCGCGAATCAGGTTGTGAAGAATGGCGCCGCCAATCGCATAGCGGTCGCGGGAGGCGCCGACCAGGGCGACGGCTCGGGGACGGAAGAGCCGGTCGAGTGCGCCCATCAGTGCACGCGGCACGCCCCCGGGCCGTCGGGGTGACCGCACGAGCCGCAGGGAGCCGCGGCGGCCATCGCCGTCCGGGCCGAGGGCGCGCTGACGGCAAAGACCGAGAGCTGCTTGGCCAGCTGCTCGCTGTCGCACGACGGACACGCCAGACGCGTGCGTTCGCGCACCAGCAGCTCGAAGTGATGACCGCACGACTGGCACGCGTATTCGAACATCGGCATGCCTTCAGAATAGCGCAGGCGCCGTGGGCGGTATACTGGGGGGATGTCTGCCTCACGCCACAGTTCACCGACGGTTGCCAACCCTCTTCGCCGGAACGTGGCCATCATCGCCCACGTCGACCACGGCAAGACCACGCTGGTCGATGCGATGTTCCGGCAGGCCGGTATCTTCCGCGCCAACGAGCGCGTAACCGAACGGGCGATGGACAGCAACGAGCTCGAGCGCGAGCGCGGCATCACCATCCTTGCGAAAAATACGGCCGTCCACTACGGCGAGGTGCTCATCAACATCGTCGACACGCCGGGCCACGCTGACTTCGGCGGGGAAGTCGAGCGCGTGCTGTCGATGGTGGACGGCGTGGTCCTGCTGGTCGACGCCGCCGAGGGCCCGCTGCCGCAGACCCGCTTCGTGCTGCGGAAGGCGTTCGAGCGCGGCTTGCAGCCGGTGGTGGTGGTCAACAAAATCGATCGTCCGGATGCCCGCATCCGTGAGGTGCTGAACGAGGTCTACGATCTGTTCATCGATCTCGACGCCACCGAAGAGCAGATCGAGTTCCCCGTGCTGTACGCCAGCGGCCGCGCCGGTACGGCAACCACGGACCTGGCGGTCCCCGGCGTCGACCTCCGGCCGTTGTTCGATGCCATCGTGACGCATGTGCCCCCGCCGACCGGCGACCGGTCGGCGCCCCTGCAGATGCTGGTGGCGAACCTTGATGCGTCCGACTACCTGGGCCGCATTGCCATCGGCCGCATCTTCAACGGCACCGTGCGCCTGAACGATCCCATCGTGGTGCTGAAGGGCGGCCAGGGGCCCGACATCGAAACGCGGGTGACCAAGCTGTTTGCCTTCGAGGGCCTCAAGCGGGTGGAAATCCAGGAGGCGGGCGCCGGCGACATCATCTGCCTGGCCGGCATCGAGGACATCAACATCGGGGAGACCATCGCCGACCCCGAGCACCGGTTGGCGCTGGCACCCATCGCGGTGGATGAACCCACCGTATCGATGATCTTCGGGATCAACACCTCGCCCATGGCCGGCCGCGACGGCCAGTATGTGACCTCTCGCCACCTCAAGGAGCGGCTCGAGCGCGAGCTGCTCGGCAACGTGTCGCTGAAGGTCGAGCCCACCGATACGCCCGAGCAGTTCACGGTAATGGGCCGCGGCGAACTGCAATTGGCGATTCTCATCGAAATGATGCGCCGCGAAGGTTTCGAGGTGCAGGTGTCACGGCCGGAAATCGTGACCCGTATCATTGACGGCCAGCGTGTGGAGCCCGTCGAGGAACTGGTCGTCGACGTGGCCGAGGAATTTCAGGGCGTGGTGATCTCGATGTGCGGTACCCGACGCGGCACCATGACCCGCATGGTGAATAACGGCGGCGGCCGCGTGCGCCTCGAGTTCCGCATTCCGGCGCGCGGACTGATTGGCTTCCGCTCGCACTTCCTGACCGATACTAAGGGCACCGGCATCATGAATCACCTGTTTTCAGGCTGGGAGCCCTGGGCTGGACCGATTCCTGCCCGCACCACGGGTGTGCTGGTGTCCGACCGGGCTGGCGTGGCGACGGCCTACGCGATGGCCAATCTGCAGGAGCGGGGCACCATGGTGATCGAGCCGGGGACGGCCGTCTACGAGGGGATGATCGTGGCCGAGCACTCGCGCACGAACGACCTCGACGTCAACATCACCAAGGAAAAGAAGCAGACGAACATGCGGGCCTCCTCGGCGGACGAAGCCATCCGGATTGTCCCGCCTCGAGCGCTCAGTCTCGAATCGGCTATTGAGTTCATCAACGACGACGAGCTGGTGGAAATCACGCCGAAGACCATCCGGCTGCGGAAAAGGGTACTGGCGTCGAACATGCGCCCGAAGAAGGAAGACTGAGCGTCCCGGGGCGGAGGCCGCGGGGAACCTGGGCCGGCCCGCGGACGGGCGCCCTGGGGCAGCGGGTCCGCCCCCTTGAACCGGAGAGCCTGGGCCCCGTCGATGCGGGGGGCGTCGCCCGGGGATGGCCCACGGCTGGTCAGGGTTTACATGTTCGCAACCCTCCACAATATGTAGTGACTCCAGCCCCAGTCTCCGCTACACTCAGTTACCACCCATCGGGGGTCTAACGACGCCAACTCTCGTCTGGCGTCCAAGGAGAAGAGATGGCCAAGAAAGCCAAGAAGGCGGCGAAGCCCGCCAAGACCGCGAAGAAGGCTGTGAAGAAGGCGGCGGCGAAGAAGCCCGCTGCGAAGAAGGCAGCGGCGAAGAAGCCCGCTGCGAAGAAGGTCGCGCGTACGCCGAACGCCGCATTCATGCGTCCGGTGATGCCAAGCGACGCGCTGGCCGAAGTGATCGGCAAGGCCGGCATGCCCCGTACCGAAGTCACGAAGAAGCTGTGGGCCTACATCAAGAAGAACGGCCTGCAGGATCAGAAGAACAGGCGCATGATCAACGCGGATGCCAAGCTGAAGCCCATCTTCGGCGGCAAGGCGCAGGTCAGCATGTTCGACATGACCAAGCTGGTCGGTAAGCACCTCAAGTAAGGCGCACGTCGACCACGTACAAGCCACGGATGCGTGGGATACCGGCGAGTGCCGGGTCCCCCGCATCCGTGGCTTGTGCGTTTTTACGGAAAGATGCCCATCTGCATGTAGGTGTGGGCGACCTTATGGATGGCACTGAGGAACGCCGCAATGCGGAGATCAGGCACGCCGGGATGCCGCCGCCGCGTGTCGAGCAGGTCGTGCAGCGCGCTGATCATCGTCTCTTCGAGGCCCGAATTGACGAGGTCGGCTTCATCGGGCCCCTTGGCAATCTCGGCGCGTTCTTCCTCGGTGAACCGCTTGCCGGTGGCCGTTTCGATGGCCCGGAGCATCTGCAGCTCATTCCGCTGTTCGTGACGCTTCGACATGCGGCCGAACCGCACGTGCGACAGGTTCTTGAGCCACTCAAAATACGACACCGTGACGCCGCCGGCGTTGCAGTAGATGTCGGGAATGACCAGTGTGCCCTTGGCGCGGAAGATCGGATCGGCGTCAGGCGTCGTGGGCCCGTTGGCCCCTTCGAGGATGATTCGCGCCTGAATTCGTGGTGCGTTCTCGGCAGTGAACACGCCTTCGAGGGCGGCGGGAATCAGTACGTCACACGGCAGTTCGAGCGCCGCCGCAGACGAAGGCAGGTTCGTGGCGCCGGGGAAGTTCAGCAGCGAGCCCGTCTGCTTGCGGTGCTGGAACACGGCCTCTTCGTTGAGCCCGGCCTCGCAGAAGATGGCGCCCTCGCGCTCGGCAAGGGCCACCAGCACGGCCCCGCCTTCGCGGCAGAACTTCGCCGCGTGATAGCCCACGTTACCCAGCCCCTGTACGACGACGCGCTTGCCCTCGAGCCCGAGTGAAAGGCCTAGCGGCTGCATGAGTTCCGTCTGCTGGCAGGCTTCGCGCAGTGCGAAGTAGAGGCCGCGTCCGGTGGCCTCGCGGCGTCCGCTGACTCCCCCCTGTGCCACCGGCTTGCCGGTGACGCAGCCCATTGCATCGATCTGCGCGGGATTGAGGGCGGCGTAGGTATCGGCGATCCAGGCCATCTCGCGCTCACCGGTGCCGTAGTCGGGCGCGGGCACGTCGATGCCTGGGCCGATGAAGCCCTTCTTGACCAGCTCGTGGGTGTAGCGCCGGGTGATGCGTTCGAGTTCTTCCACCGTGTAGCGGGCGGGGTCGATGCGGATGCCGCCCTTGGCGCCCCCGAAGGGCACATCGACGATGGCGCACTTGTAGGTCATCAGGGCGGCGAGCGCCATGACTTCCTCTTCATAGACGTCGGGGCTGTAGCGGATACCGCCCTTGACGGGCAGCTTATGGTGACTGTGCTCAGCACGCCACGCATGAATGACCTCGATGGAGCCATCCTGGCGGCGGAGGGGGAAATCGAATCGGTAGACGCTGTTGCAGCAGCGGATCTGGTCAAGCAGGCCTTTGGGGTAGTCCGTGAACGTTGCCGCCACGTCGAAGGATTGGTTCACTTCATCAAAGAAGTTCGCGTGTGCTGCCATAGGGCTACGCTACCACGGTCGGCAGGTGGGCTACACTCACCTGATATGGTTCCACCAATGGATGCGATGCGCCCGGCCCGCCTGTGGCGGCTGATGCCGTCCGACCTGCGACAGCAGGCGGCTGCGGCGTTCTGGAAGGACGACCAGGCCTCCCTCGAGCAGGCCGAGGCCGTCGGGGCGATTGCCCGGCAGATCAAGTTCCGCCCGCAGAGTGTGCTCTCGCTGAGTGACGAGAAGCGCACGCGGCATCTGGCGACTCTGCCGCAGGTCTCCGACCTGCTGGCGGCACGGCTGCTGGTCTCGTATCACCTCACGCATCAGCGGCCGATGATGGGCGCGTTCCTCGACGCCCTCGGCATCACCCACGACAACGGCCTGATCGCCGATGAATCGCCATCATGCCCCACGACGGAACAGCTCGACACGGCGGTGCAGGCCCTCGGTGCGGCCTACCCGAAGGCCGATGTCGCGCGCTATTTCTGGACGCTGCTCTGGCAGGATCCCGAGACCTGGGGTGGCCTCGAGGGGCGTGCCGCCCTGTCATTCGACTGACGGACGATGCCGACCGATGCCCTGCTGGCGCTGGTGACCCTGACGGTCCTCGAGATTGTGCTCGGGGTCGACAACGTCATCTTCATTTCCATTCTGGCGGGCAAGCTGCCGGCCGAGCAGCAGGATCGCGCCCGGCGCCTCGGGCTCATGTCCGCGATGGTCATGCGTGTGCTGCTGCTACTGTCGCTGGCGTGGATTATCCGGCTGACGGCGCCGCTGTTCTCGGTCGTCGGGCAGGAGATCTCAGGCCGTGACCTCATCCTGCTGGGCGGCGGACTCTTCCTGCTGGCCAAGGCCACCCTCGAGATCCACGAGAAGCTCGAGGGCGTGGAAGGGCATCGCTCGGCTACGGTCGCGCCGTCCTTTGCGGCCGTGATCGGGCAGATCATGCTGCTCGACATCGTGTTCTCGCTCGACTCAGTGATTACCGCCGTCGGCATGGCTGATCAGCTGTGGGTCATGGTCACGGCCGTCGTTCTGGCGGTCGGTGTGATGCTGGTGTCAGCCCGCGCGATCAGTGAATTCGTCAACCATCATCCGACAGTCAAGGTGCTGGCGCTGAGCTTCCTGCTGCTCATCGGCATGTCGCTCGTGGCCGAGGGACTCGACCAGCACATTCCCAAGGGTTACATCTACTTTGCCATGGCCTTCTCGGTGTTTGTCGAGATGATCAACCTGCGGGTCTCACGCAAAGCGCCTGTCGAGCCTGTCAAGCTGCATACGCCCTATTAGGAGTGCTGCCGGGCACTGATGCGCGTGTCAGGGCCTGACGGCATGCGCGCGCATCCATGCGACGACGGCCTGCTGCCACACGGCGTCGCTCTCGTCCTGGGTGCGCGTTGACCGTACGGGCACGCGGAAGCTGTGATCGGCGTCTGCCACCGGAATCACCGTTGAGCGGGACACGCCGGCTTCGGTGAGTGCAGCGGCGACGCTGTCAGGTCCCCCGAATGCGTCGCGCGTGCCCTGCACGATGAGGAGGGGCGCCGTGAGGTGCGGCAGGTGCGATGTGCGGTCTTGTGGACGCCGGGCCGATGGTGGACGCAGCGGGTATCCAAGCGCCACGACGCCCGCCAGGGACGGCAGGGCCGCGTGCAGGTCCGCCGCCACGTGCGTGGCTACGCGGCCCCCCAGCGATTTTCCTCCAGCAAAGAGCGGCAGTGACTGGCGCGCCTCATGCACGGCACCGGCGACGTCCACGAACGCCGAGATGAGACGTGGCATGCGGTCTGGAAGGCGGCGGCCCTCGGCCATGTATGGGAAGTCGAACAGCGTGACCGCGACTCCCTGCGCGGCCAGCGCGGCAGCGGTCTGTACCATGAACGCATGCTGCCGGCCGGCGCCGGCCCCGTGCGCGAACACGAGTGTGGCCCAGCAGTCTCCGTCAGGAGCGTATTCCAGAGGCGCTGAGACAAGTGATGACACCGGCATGTGTCTCCTACTGTAGTACCATCCGCGCAGCCTGTGCGCCACACGGGCGCCGTATCACGAGCAGGTTCGGGAGCGTAATGGGCATTGCGGGTTCATGTCGGGGGACAGGCGCTGCGGCGCTTGTCCTAGTGTGCTGGATGGCGAGCGCAGCGTCGGGGCAGACACCCGCACCGGTTCAGGTCAACATCACATCGCTGGCCAGCCTGCCACGGCCGACAGGACAGGCCGTGCGGGTGGACGCCCCGCCCACCATCGACGGCGATGTGCTTGGAGACGCCGCGTGGAACCCCGCGCCGGTGATCGACGGGTTCCGCCAGTATCAGCCGAACGAGGGGCAGCCGGTTTCCGAGAAGACCGAAGTGCGGATGGTCTTCACGAAGGACACTCTTTACGTGGGTGTCGTCTGTTACGACAGCAATCCCGACGGCATCATCGTGGCCGATGCCCGTCGCGACAGTTCGCTCAGCAACACCGACTCGTTCCAGATGATTTTCGACACCTACAAGGATGTGCAGAACGGGTTTGTATTTGGCACCAATCCCACGGGCCTCGAGTACGACGGCCAGGTGACCAATGAAGGGCAGGGCGGCGGCGGCCTGAGCGGCGCGCAGATGCAGCAGAGCGGGTCAGGCGGCGGGTTCAACCTCAACTGGGACGGTGCCTGGACCGTGCGCGCGAAGGTCAGCGAGATTGGCTGGACGGCCGAGTTCGCCATTCCATTCAAGACGCTGCGCTATCCCGCCGGCAGCAACCAGCGGTGGGGGGTTAACTTCCAGCGCAATATCCGTCGCAAGAACGAGGAGGCGTACTGGGCACCCATTCCCCGACAGTTCAATCTGTACCGCGTCTCCATCGCTGGCAACGTGACCGGCATTCAGCCACCGGTCTTCCGGAACTTCAAACTGATTCCGTATGCGCTAGGTGACATGATCCAGTCCGGGGTGAATCCGGTCGATCCGAAGGAATCGGTCGAAGGCGGCGTGGATGCCAAGTACAACCTCACGCCAAGCCTCACGGTTGATGCAACCTTCCGCACCGACTTTGCGCAGGTGGAAGTCGATGACCAGCAGGTGAACCTTGATCGGTTCACGCTGTTCTTCCCGGAAAAGCGACCCTTCTTCCTCGAAAATGCCGGCTTTTTCTCGGTGGGAAATTCGGGCGAGGTCGATTTGTTTTTCAGCCGCCGCATCGGGCTCGGGCCCAGCGGTGAGACCATCCCCATCATCGGAGGCGGCCGGGTCAGCGGCAAGGTCGGCCTTTGGAATGTTGGCCTGCTGAACATGCAGACCGAGTCGGTCCAGGGGCTGGCGCCGAGCAACAACTTCGGGGTCATCCGCGTCAGTCGCGAACTGCCGAACCGCTCGGCCATCGGCGGTCTGTTCACGAACCGGCAGGGTATGGGCGATTCGGCGCGGCCCAACGACTACGGCCGCACCTACGCGCTCGACGGCAAGCTCGGCATCGGACGCAACTCGCTCATCAACGGGTTTGTGGCACGCACGGAGACACCGGGTGTCACTGGGCGCGATCATGCGTTCAACGTGCGGGCGCGCGTGCTCTATCCCAAGTGGGACATTGACGCCGGCTATCAGGAGGTGGGCGACAGGTTTAATCCGCAGGTAGGCTTCCTCGCCCGCGGTGGCTATCGCAAGCCCGACCTCCGGCTGATGACCCGCTTCCGGCCGAAGAACCGCTTCAAGCTGCAGGAAGTGCGCCCGCATGCGACCTTCCGGGGATTCTGGGGATTCGACAATTTCCAGGAGACCGGCTACGTGCACCTCGACAATCACTGGCAGTTCAAGAACAGCGCCGAGGTGCACACGGGCATGAACCTCACCCGCGAGGGCGTGCGCACGCCATTCCAGATTTATCCGGGCATCTTCGTGTCGGCTGGCACCTACGACAACAAGGAAGCCCAGCTGGTCTTCATGACCAACCAGGGCGCGGCGATGTCGTACAACATCCAGACATTCATCGGGGGATTCTTCAGCGGCAGCCGCGTGACGACGAACCATACGGTGCGCCTGCGCCCGTCCGATACGTTCATCACCGAGCTGATCTATCAGCGCAATGACGTGACACTGCCGCAGGGGAATTTCGTGACGAACCTGATTCGCACGCGCGTGTCGTATTCGTTCACGCCCCGCGTGTTCGTGCAGTCGCTCGTGCAGTACAACGACCGCGCCGACCTCTGGTCGGTCAACCTGCGCTTCGGCTGGCTGCAGGCCGCCAACACCGGCCTCTTCATCGTCTATAACGACAGCCGGGGACTGTACGACCTGTTCCCGAACCGTCCCCAGCGCACCGACCGGTCGCTGACGATCAAGTTCTCGCGGATGTTCGACCTGCTGCAGTAACGTCGGCGAGCGCGCGGGCCAGGGCCATCACCGTCAACGGCGACGATCCCTCGGCCTTGTTGTTGACCAGCACATAGGCGGGACGGCCCCGCTGCGTGAACTGCTGCACCACCGACACCACGTCGCGGCGCATGTCGTCGTCCGGCTCGACCAGCGCATCAAACGGGGAAAACCGTTCGCGCTGCGCCTCGTAGAACGTGCCGGGGCGCAGCAGCAGCCGCACAATGCCGAACGCGTGGTCGTCCGGAGGGACGACCTCGGCCTGCCGTGCGGGCATCGGCATCGCCGACCAGTAGTTGTAGGTATGCGCGACCCCCGTGCGCTGCAGCAGGGTCCGATACGCGGGCGTCAGGAGCCGGGCATCGCGCAGTTCCACGGCGTAGCGGAACTCGCGCGGCAGCGCGGTGAGAAAGACCTCGAGCCGTTCGAGCAGGGCCTCGGGGGGCAGCCGATGCGCTGCAGCGACCGGAGCCATCTCGAGGATGATCGGGCCGGTGCGGTCGTAGCAGGCCAGTGCGCAGGGCGCCAGCAGGTCGTCGATGAGGCGATCCACCGAGAGAAAGTCCGGATTCGGGCTGCTCTGGGACGTCGGGCCCAGGCGCTGGGCCATGACCGCAGCCGGGGCCTTGAAGCAGCATTCGAAGCCGTCCGGCAGCTGCGACGCGTAGGACCGCAGGTCCTCGACCGGAATGGGCGCGTAGTAACTGCGGTCGACCCCCACAATCGAGAGCAGGGGATGCCGGGCGTACTCACGCAGCCCTTCACGCGAGAGGGCCGTCTGACTGCGTCGGCCGCTGTAGACCAGTCCCTTCCATCCAGGAAACGACCACGAGCTGGTGCCGAAGCGCACGGTCGACGGCAGGGCCCGGGCCAGCTGAGCCGCCTCGGCGTGTACAGCAGCAAGTTGGGCGGCGACCGGGTCTGGCGGGTCAGGCGGTGCTGTCTCGAACAGTGCGAGCTGATCGGTCATGACCTATCCTATTGTGGCGTGAATGAGGCACTCGAGGCACTCGGCTGGGATTCGACGTGGGAGGCAGGCTTTGCGCCTCACGCGGCTGCTGGACTGGAACCGGCACGGGTGCTGATCGAGTTCAATCACCTGTACGGCAGCATGACGGGCGAGGGCGAGTGCCGGCTCGAGCATGCCGGTCGTATCAGACATCGGGCGATGGCGCGCAGTGAACTGGCGGCCGTGGGTGACTGGGTCGCGGTGCGGCGCAGTCCGGGGAGCCGCACCGGCACCATCGAGGCGGTGCTGCCGCGGCGTAGCCGGTTTTCGCGCAAGGTGGCCGGTGAGCTGACCGAAGAGCAGGTGGTGGCCGCCAATCTCGACGTGGTGTTCCTCGTCATGGGTCTCGATGGCGATTACAATCTGCGCCGCCTCGAGCGCTACCTGCTGATGGCGTACGAGAGCGGCGCCACGCCCGTGGTGCTGCTGAGCAAGGCCGACCTGTGTGACGACCTCGATGTGCAGGTCGCCGAGGTGCATGACGTGGCTCCGGGATGCCCGGTACACGCGGTCAGCATCATCGACGGTCGTGGCCTGGCCGACGTGGCGGCATATCTCCCCGCAGGGAAGACCGGGGCGCTGCTGGGGTCGTCCGGGGCGGGCAAATCGTCCATCATCAACGCCCTGCTGGGCGAGTCGAGGCTTCGGACGGCCGAGGTGCGCGAGTCGGACTCGCGTGGCCGGCATACGACGCGGCATCGGCAGTTGATTGCCCTGCCGGGGCGCGGGCTCCTCATCGATACGCCTGGCATGCGCGAGCTGCAGCTCTGGGCCGTGGGTGACGCCGCGCACGATACCTTCGACGACATCACGCAGCTGGCATCCGGATGCCATTTCACCGATTGTCGGCATCGGGCCGAACCGAAGTGTGCGGTGGTGGCGGCGGTGGCCGACGGTCGTCTGCCCGCAGCCCGGCTCGACAGCTTTCGGGCGCTGCAGGTCGAGAGCGAGGCGCTCAATGCCCGACGCGACGACCGCGCGCAGATCGACGAGCGTCGCAGGAACCGGGTGCAGCACAAGGCGCTGAAGTCGTTCTACAAGGTGCGCGGCCGCTAGGCAGGCGCGCGCAGGCTGACAGGGAGGCACCGATGACGTGGGGACGCAGTGGAAGGCACACGGGACATGTGGCCATCATCCTGGCCACCGTGCTGGTGGCGACGGCAGGCCGCGCGACGGCGCAGCCGGTGCGGCAGGCGGTGATTGAGACGTCGGTTGGCACCATGGTGTGGGACCTGCTGACCGACAAGGCCCCGAATCACGTGGCGCTCTTTGTGAAGACCACGCAGGCGAAGGGCTTTGACGGCACCATCTTCCACAACATGGTCCCGCGCGGGGCCATTCAGGGGGGCGACCCGCTGACCCGCGATCCGAAGATGCGGGGGAAGTACGGCACAGGCGGCCTTGGCAAGCTGCCGCTCGAGCCGTCCGATGAACGCATGACCCGCGGGGCGGTGGCCTCCGTGAGGGTCTCGGGGCGCCCCGATACGGGAGGCACCCAGTTCCTGCTGTGCGTCGGCGACCAGCCCGGCCTGCAGGACAAGTTCACGATCTTTGCGCGAGTGGCCGAGGGCATGCGGGTGGCCGAGAAAATTGCCGAGATCCCGCTGCACGCCGATGGCCTGGCTGCTGAGCGCGTCACCATCACGCGCGTCACCCTGCGCGACAAGCCGGCCCCGCTGCCCGATCCGTTTTCCACGGAATCGGTCGAACAACTGGCCGCCTATCGCGCCGTGCTCGAGACCTCGATGGGCAACATCACCGTGGCCCTGACGCCCGATAAAGCGCCCGACCACGTGCGGCAGTTCCTGCGGCTGGCCGAGAGCGGCGTCTACACCGGCATGAGCTTCCACCGGGTGGTGAAGGGATTTGTCGTGCAGACCGGGCACGTGCCGACGCGGCGTGAACCCCTGGACGAGCGGCAGCAGGGTTTTGTGCGGTCGCTGAAGGCCGAATTCAACGACCAGCCGCACGTGCTCGGCACGCTCTCCATGGCCCGACTCGAGGCGCCCGACAGTGCCACCTCATCGTTCTTCATCGTCACGGGAACGGCGACAGCGCTGGACGGTCAGTATTCTGCGTTTGGGCGGGTCGTTGAGGGCCTCGATGTGGTGCAGAACATCGAGGCCGTCCCGGTCGACGGCGAGACGCCGGTCGACCGGGTGGAGCTGGTGCGCATTCGAGTGCTGCCGCCCCAGTAGCGGTCGCACGAACCGTCAGCGGCTGGCGGCCAGGGTGATCACCACATCGCGCAGGTAGTGGACGAAGCGGAAGAGCTCGTCTTCGCGGATGCGCTCCTGGTCGCTGTGCGAGCCGAAGCCCAACGGGCCATCTTCGGTGTCGATGGCGGGACCGACGCCGTAGCACTGAATGCCCTTCGAACGCATCTGCGCCATGTCGCTGGCCCCGGTGCCCATCGTGGGCAGCACATCGACGCTGTAGTGCTGCCGTACCTTCGTTTCGAGCATCGAGAAGGCCTCCGTGGTCAGGGAGGAGATGCCGGCCGGACGATAGCGGTCGCGGAACCATCGCACTTCGACGTTCGGGTCGTTGACCACCGTGCGGACCATGTCGAGAAACTGATCCTGGTTTTCGTCGGGATGCAGGCGCACATCGATGGTGGCCTTGGACTCGGAGGGAATCACGTTGTAGCGATAGCCGCCATCGATGATGGTGGGGACAAGCGAGGTGTGCAGCATCGACCAGTGCTGCGGTTCGTTGTCGAGCATCCAGGCGGCGGCGGGCTTGTGGACGGCCGGATCGGGATTGAGCACATCGCGATAGCGCGCCGCGGCCTCGGGGGTGGCGGCGGACGCGGCCAGCTTACGGAAGTAGGTGCCGGTGGTTTCGTTGACGCGGAGGGGCGGCACCCACATGGCCACCTGACCAACGGCCGCGGCCAGGGCATTGACGGCATTCTTCCGCGAGGGCACCGAGCCGTGGCCGGCCGGTCCGCGGGCGATGAGTTCAATGGGGCGCGGCTCTTTTTCCGTGGTGCCGACGTTGGCCCGCAGATAGCGACCGCCCGTCCGGACGATGCCACCGCCTTCGGCCAGGCAGTACTCGGCGTTCACGGCATCGAGGTGCTGGTCGATCATGAACTGGGCGCCCACGTCAGGCGCGCCCTCTTCGCCCGATTCCGCGAGGAAGATGACGTCGCGGTCGAGCGGTGTCTTCGCCCGATGCAGCGTCAACAGAATCATCAGATTGGCGACCAGGTTGTCCTTGTCGTCAATCGTGCCGCGGCCGTAGATGTAGCCGCCATTGCGCTCGGCGCCGAAGGGCGGGAAGGTCCACTTCTTCGGGTCGACGGTGACGACATCGGTATGGCCCATCAGCAGGAGAGGTTTCTTCCTGCCATTCCCTCTGAGGCGCGCCACAAGATTCGGCCGCTGCGGGTCCTTGGCGTAAATCTGTGAGGCGATGCCTTCCTTATCGAGCACGCCCTTCAGGTAATTGACGGCGCGAATCTCATTCCCCGGAGGACTGCTGGTGTCGAGGCGCACAAGCGCCTGGAAGTGCTGCAGCGTTTCGGCCTCAAGCGCAGCGCGGTCGGGGCCTTGTGCGGTGAGCCGTGGGCCCGCGAGGGCCACGAGCACGAGCAGGGTGAAGGCGGTCGAGCACATTCGTCGCATGGTGTGACCGTAGCACAGGTGCCAGGGCGGCCGGATCACTCGAAGGGGAGGCGGTCGCCGGTGTCGACGTCGGCCCCCCGAGGGGCGACAAACGGCGTGTCTGACAGGTTCTGGACACTGACGCCGAGGAGACGGACGGGGCGGTGCCGCACCTCGGTGCGGTCGAGCAGCTGCACGGCACGGTGCGCCAGCTCTCGGGGCTCGCGGGTGGCGGGGGTCGCCGAGTGGCTGCGGGTGATGGTGGTGAAGTCGTTGTAGCGCACCTTCAGCGTGACGGTGCGGGCATACAGGGTGCGCGCCGCAAGCCAGACGGCGGCCTCCTCGGCCATGGTCGTCACTTCGCGGCAGATGTCCGGCAGCGTTGTCAGGTCCGCGGGATAGGTGCACTCGGCGCCAGACGACTTGGCCGGGCGGTGGGGCTGCACGGAGCGGTCGTCGTGCCCGTGCGCGAGGGCGCGCAGCCACGACGCCTGATGGCCCGCGGCCTGCTGCAATGCGTCCAGCGGGCGGTCGCGGATGTCGGCGCAGGTGAGAAACCCGTGGGTGTGCAGGCGCTCTGCGGTGCGGGGGCCAACGCCCCAGAGGTGTTCGACGGGCAGCCGCTCGAGGAAGGCCGCGACACGTTCGGGGGCAATCACTGTCAGTCCATCCGGCTTCCGCCACCCCGACGCCAGCTTCGCCAGAAACTTGTTCGGTGCCACGCCGGCCGACACGGTCAGCCCTGTCGCCTGACGCACCTCGGTTTTCAGTCGGCGGGCAACCGTGACGGCCAGGGATTCCTCCCACGCGTTGTGCGTCACGTCCAGATAGGCCTCATCGAGCGCGAGCGGCTCGACGAGCGGCGCCACCGCCCGGTAGAGGCTGAAGATCTGCTGCGACACGGCTCGATACCTGGAAAAATCCGGCCGTACGATGATGAGGCCCGGGCACATCCGCACGGCGCGCGCCATGGGCATGGCCGAGCGCACCCCGAACCGGCGTGCTTCGTAACTGGCCGCGGCAACGACGCTTCGACCGGACGGATCGCCGCCAACGGCCACCGGGTGGCCCCGCAGCGCGGGATTGTCGCGCTGCTCGACGGACGCGTAGAACGCGTCCATGTCGAGGTGCAGGATCTTCCGCATGGAGGCGGTGGTCTATCGCGGCCCGGTGCTGCCGAATCCGCCTCGGGAGGGGCCGTCCATGGCCTCGACCTCCTCCCACGTGACCGCCGGGGCCCGCAGCACGATGCCCTGGGCCAGGCGGTCGCCCACCTGCACCTCAACGGCTGTCTCTGTGATGTTCAGTAGCTGGATCCGAATCTCATCGGTCGGGCCGCAATAGTCCGCATCGACCACACCGATGCCGTTGGCCACCATGAGGCCGCGCTTCAGCGGTGTGCTGCTGCGGGCGAAGATGCCAAGGAAGTGTCCGGGCGGCACGGCGATGACCAGGCCCGTGCCGACCAGTCGGATGGCGCCGGGCGGAATCGTCACCGCTTCCGCGGCGGTGAGGTCGAAGCCGGCGGCACCGTCGGTGGCCGGAGCAGGGAGGGTGGCGGTGGCCCGGATGCGGGCAATGCGCAGGCGCATGGGAGAATAGTACAAGACCGGTGCCCGGTCGCGGAGGATGCCATGACGCGCGTGCAACGACGATGGAAGTGGGGAGTGTCCGGACTGCTGTCGTTCCTGATCAGCCTGTCCGTGCTGGCACAGGGACCGGCCCCGCAGGCGACGCCCGTCACCCCGCCGTCTTCCCAGGCGCTGCCGGCGGATCTGGTGCTGGCTGCCCCGCTGCCCCGCGACCCGGCCGTGCGCGTGGGGCGGCTCGAGAATGGGTTGAGCTACTACATCCGGCAGAACGGCCGGCCGGCGCAGCGGGTGTCGCTGCGGCTCGCCGTGAATGCTGGCTCCCTGCAGGAGGCCGACGACCAGCGCGGTCTGGCGCATTTCCTCGAGCACATGGCCTTCAACGGCACCGAGAATTTCAAGCCGGGAGAGCTCGTGGCCTTCCTCGAGTCGATCGGGGCGCGCTTTGGTCCGCACGTCAATGCCTCGACCAGCTTCGACGAGACCATTTACATGCTCGATGTACCCACCGACCGCGAGGGCTACGTCGACCGCGGGCTGCTGGCCCTCCGCGATTTCGCAGCCGGTGTGCAGTTGCTACCGGCCGAAGTGGACCGTGAGCGGGGAGTGGTGCTCGAGGAATGGCGGGGACGCCTCGGCGCGTCGGCCCGCATCACCGACCAGCAGATTCCCCTGATCTTCAGGGGCTCGCGCTATGCCGACCGGTTGCCGATCGGCACGCCCGAGATCATTCAGACGGCGCCGCGCGAGCGACTCGCGGCGTTCTACCGCGAGCACTATCGACCGGACCAGATGGCGGTGGTGGTGGTGGGCGACCTGGCCCCCGACGCTGCCGAATCGATGATTCGGGCGCGTTTTTCCGGGATTCCGGCGCGTGCGACGCCCGTGGCTCCGCTGAACCGTGCGGTGCCCGGCCATGTGGAACCGCTGGTCAGTGTGGTGACCGATCCCGAAGCCCAAAGCTGGACGGTGACCCTCGGCATCAAGGGCACCCCGGCGGAACAGCGGACGGTGGCGGACTATCGGGCCAGTCTCGTGCGTCAGATGCTCGAGCGGATGATGAATCCGCGCCTTCGCGAGCTGTCGCAGCGCCCTGACGCTCCTTTCCTGGGAGCGCAGGCGGGCATCGACACCATCGGCCGGTCGCTGCAGCTGTTTGACCTCAGCGCCGCCGTCCCCGAACGCGGGCAGGTGGCCGGGCTCGAGGCGCTGGTCACGGAAGCCCGTCGCGTTCAGCGGCATGGCTTCAGCGAGGCAGAACTCGACCGGGCCCGTCGTGAACTGCTGGCCGCGTATGACCGGGCCTATAACGAGCGGGCAACGTCCGAGAGCCCGAGCTTCGCCCGCGAGTATGTGTCGCACTTCCTGGAAGGCGAGCCGATGCCCGGCATCGAATTCGAGCATCGTCTGGCGACCGCGTATGTGCCGACCATCACGGTGGCCGAGGTGGTGGCCGCTGCGACGTCGCTGCTGTCGGCCGAGAACCGGGTCGTGCTGGCCGTCGCTCCCCGGAAGGCCGACCAGCCGCCGGCCACGCGCGAGGCCCTGCTGGCCGCCGTGGCGCGTGCCGAAGTCGCCGATGTCGGCCCGTGGCGCGATGACACGTCAGGGCGCACGCTGGTCAGCACGCCACCCACACCGAGCCGGGTGACCGGGCAGCGCACGCTCCCGGCTATCGGCGTCACCGTGCTGACGCTCTCCAATGGGGCCGAGGTCTGGCTGAAGCCCACGGACTACAAGGCAGACCAGGTACTGTTCGGTGCGCAGGCGCTCGGGGGGACCTCGCTTGCAGACGAGGCCGATTTCTTCAGTGCCGACCTGGCCTCGGCCCTCGTGTCGGTGGGCGGTATGGGGGGCTTTTCGCCTGTCGACCTCGGCAAGATGCTGGCCGGCCGCATCGCGTCGGCCTCTCCGCAGCTGGGCACCTACACGCACGAAGTCGGGGGCGCGTCGACGCCGCGTGATCTCGAGGTGGCCCTGCAGTTGAACTACCTGGCGTTCACGGCGCCGAACCTCACGCCCGAGGCGTTCGACTTGCTCAAGCGGCGTTTGGGCGCGGTGCTCGACAACCAGGCGCAGAATCCCCGGGCGGTCTTCGGCGAGCGGGTGAGCCTGGTCAACCAGTCACAGCACTACAGCGCACGCATGCTGTCGGTGGCCGACCTGCCGAAGCTCAAGCTCGAGACGATGCAGGCCTACTATCGGGCCCGCTACAGCAATGCGGCCGACTTCACGTTCTTCCTGGTCGGGGCCTTC
The DNA here is from genome assembly GCA_016871195.1 of Acidobacteriota bacterium. Lineage (GTDB taxonomy): Bacteria > Acidobacteriota > Vicinamibacteria > Vicinamibacterales > UBA2999 > VFZN01. The sequence continues at coordinate 37,621 of VFZN01000007.1, forward strand.
GACACGGCCGCGGTCACGCCACTCATCGAGCGCTGGATAGGCGGGCTGCCGTCGACCGGGACACGCACGGCCCGGTTCCGCGACACGGGGGTGCGGTTCCCCGACACACCCGTGCGCGAGCAGGTGCGCAAGGGCCGCGAGCCGGCCAGCCAGACGGTGATTAGCCTGTTTGCCGACCCGGGGCAGGATGAATTCGAGCTGCACCGCCTGCGTGCCTCCACGTCGGTGCTGAGTCTGCGGCTGCGTGAGCTGCTGCGTGAGCAGCTCGGCGGCACCTACGGCGTCTCGGTCGCCTTCGATTCGGCCGCACCGATGAAAGGCTACGGCTCGGTGGTGGTGAAATTTGGCAGTGCCCCGGACCGCGTCGACACCCTGACCCGCGCCGTATTCGACGAGGTCGCGCGGCTTGTGAATGAGGGCCCATCGGCTGAGGATGTGGCGAAGGTGAAAGAGATGGAGAAGCGTGACCTCGAGACCAACGCCCGCCAGAACGCGTATTGGATGGGATCGCTGCAGACTGTGCTGCTGTACGGCTGGGAACCCGAGAGCATCGCCCGGCGTCCTCAGCGTGCAGAGCAGCTGACCCCGGCGGTGCTGCACGAGATGTTCCGCAAATATTTCACGACCGATCGGGTCACCGTGGTCTCGCTGATGCCCGAGGCATGAACCCACGACCGTTAGATACAATCCGAGGTTTGCATGGCTGCGCAATTCGTCTACGTCATGAAGGGGCTGGGGAAGACCTATCCCCCCGATCACACCGTCCTCCGCGACATCTGGCTGTCGTTTCTTCCCGGTGCCAAGATTGGCGTCCTCGGTCTGAACGGGGCCGGCAAGTCGAGTCTGTTGAAAATCATGGCGGGCCTCGACACGGGCTACGTGGGCGAGGCCTTCGCCGGCGAGGGCGTCACCGTGGGCTATCTGGCGCAGGAGCCGCAACTCAATCCGGCGAAGGACGTGCGCGGCAATGTCGAGGAAGGTGTCGCCGAGATCAAGGCGGTGCTCGAACGCTACGACGAAGTCAACATGAAGCTCGGCGAGGACCTGTCGCCCGAGGACATGGAGAAGGTGCTCGACGAGCAGGCGCGCCTGCAGGACCGCATCGATGCGACCAACGCGTGGGATCTCGACGCGCGCCTCGAACTGGCCATGGACGCCCTGCGGTGCCCGCCGCCAGACGCGGACGTCACCACACTCTCGGGTGGTGAGCGGCGTCGCGTGGCCCTGTGCCGCCTGCTGCTGCAGTCACCCGATCTGCTGCTGCTCGACGAACCGACGAACCACCTCGACGCAGAGTCGGTGGCGTGGCTCGAAAAGTTCCTCAAGGACTATCAGGGCACCGTGGTGGCCGTCACGCACGATCGCTATTTCCTCGACAACGTGGCCGGCTGGATTCTCGAGCTTGACCGCGGACACGGCATTCCCTATCAGGGCAATTACTCGGGCTGGCTCGAACAGAAGCAGCAGCGGCTGCAGCAAGAAGAAAAAGCCGAGAGCCGCAGGCAGCGCACGCTGCAGCGCGAACTCGACTGGATCCGCATGTCGCCGCGCGCCCGCCAGGCGAAGGGCAAGGCCCGCCTCAATGCGTACGAAGACCTGCTGAATCAGGACACCGCCCAGAAGCTCGACTCGGTGGAAATCTACATTCCCCCCGGCCCTCGACTCGGTGACATCGTCATTGAGGCCCGACACATCCGGAAGGCCTTCGGTGAGACCGTGCTGTTCGATGACCTGTCGTTCACGCTGCCACGCTCGGGCATTGTCGGGGTGATCGGGCCGAATGGCGCAGGCAAGACCACGCTCTTCCGCATGGTCACCGGGCAGGAAGCCTCGGACGCGGGCGCGCTGCGCCTCGGTGAGACGGTGCAGTTCGGGTATGTCGACCAGAGCCGCGATGCGCTTGACCCGAACAAGACGGTGTTCGACGAGATCACGGACGGGCAGGACGAGCTGACCATGGGGCGCAAGACCGTGGCCTCGCGGGCGTATGTGTCGTGGTTCAACTTCAAGGGGGGACAGCAGCAGCGGAAGGTCGGCACCCTCAGCGGTGGCGAGCGCAACCGTGTGCATCTCGCGAAGCTGCTGCGGAAGGGCAGCAACCTGCTGCTGCTCGACGAACCAACGAACGACCTCGACGTCGATACCCTGCGGGCACTCGAGGAGGCCTTGCTCAATTACCCGGGCTGCGCGGTGGTCATCAGCCACGACCGATGGTTCCTCGATCGCATTGCGACGCATATCTTGGCGTTTGAAGGCGACAGCCAGGTGGTCTGGTACGAGGGGAACTATCAGGACTATGACGCGGACCGCAGGCGCCGCCTCGGGGCAGCCGCAGACCAGCCGCATCGCATCAAATACCGGAAGTTGACGCGGAACTGAGCCCTCGCCATGACCGAACGTGATGCCCGGGCGATTGCCGCGGTGCTCGGAGCACAGATCCGGCAGGAAATCGCGACGACGGTTCGGGTACTGCGCGCCATCCCCGAGACGGGGCGGGGATGGCGCCCCGATCCCATCAGTCGGACCGCGTGGGACCTCGCGGTGCATCTGTGCCGGTCGGAAGAGTGGTTTCTCACGGGGCTGCTGACGGGCGACTTTGCACAGGGTCCGCAGGAGGCGCCGGCGGCCACGCTGGACGGGCTGGTGGCGTGGTACGCGTCGGTGGTGCCCTCGAAACTCGAGGAGGTGCTGGCGCTCGAAGACGCAGTCCTGGCGTCCTCCGTTGATTTTTACGGCACACCGCTGCCGCGTGTCGTCCTGTTGCCACTCTTCATTGGCCACTCGGCGCATCACCGGGGGCAACTCTCCTCGGCGCTGCGCTCGATGGGTGCACGCGTGCCGAGCATCTACGGCAGCAGTGCCGATCAGTCGTGGAAGGCCGTATGACCCGTCGTCTGCTGCGTGCGTCGCTGCTGATCTGGACGGTCATCGTGACGGCGTGTGCGCCGGCACCTCCCGACCTCGTGCTTACGGGAGGGCGCATCTTCACGGCGACCGACGCGCAGCCGTGGGTCGAGGCGCTTGCCATCCGTGGGGACCGCATTATCGCCGTGGGCAACACGGCCGAGATCACCGCGCTCGCCGGTCCGACGACGCAGCGTCGCGCGCTCGAGGGGCGCATCGTCGTGCCGGGGTTCAACGATGCGCATGTGATTGACCCGGGGGGCGATGCGGACGCCGTGCGCGCGGTCCTCGCCAGGGGGCTGGCAATGGGGGTGACGTCGGTGCAGTGGTTTGCGGGCGAGCGCACGGTCGCGGAGGTGGCGCGGGTCCTGCGTGAGGCGGCATCGCCGGCGCGGGTGCGCGTCTTCCGGATGCCTCGACCAGGCCCTGCCGGGATGACCATCGACAGTCGCCCGCACCTGCCACCGCAGCCCACACTGCGCATTGACATCAGAGGGTTTGGTTTCCGTCTCGGAAGCGATGACCGCGACCGGATCCGGCAGGCGGTCGGCTGGGCCTTCGGCACGGAAGACCTGCTCGCCGTCGAAGCGACAGACGAGGACGGGCTGCGTGCCTATGAGGCGGCGCTGACGTCGACGGGCGTAGCCGAGGTCTGGCGCCGTAAGCGCCCGAGGATCGACTGGCCCAGGCAGCCTCTTGATTCGGTGCTTGGTCTTCTGCGCGACTACGGGATCAGCGTCGTGCAGGGCACCCGCGGGGACGCCGTGCTCCAATCACGTGTCTTACCAGTCGGTGCGATGGCCGTTGGTACGGGCAGCGGCATTCAACCCTTCGAGGAGTTGGCCTGGCTGATGTCTCCCGAACGGGGGGCGACGGCATGGACGGGCATCGAGGCGCTGACGGCCATGACGCGCGGAGGTGCGCTGGTCGAATTGCAGGGGCGAGACAAGGGATTTCTGGCGCCAGGCGCACTGGCCGATGTGGCTGTGCTGTCCGATGACCCTCTCGCGATGACGCCGGCCCGCGCGGGCCACATGCGGAGCCTGCTGACGTTGGTTGGAGGAGAGGTCGTTCACGATGTTCCCTGATCTTCGGACGTTTGTGCACCAGCTGCGGCGGGACCGCGACATCGTCGAGATCACGGCGCCGGTCGATGCCGAACTGGAAGCGGCCGAAATTCACCGGAGGGTGATCGCGGCCGGTGGTCCGGCATTGCTGTTCAGCAACGTACGGGGCAAGGCGTTTCCTCTGGCCACGAACCTGTTCGGCACGGCCCGCCGGGCTGAGCTCGCCTTTGGTGAGCGCCCCCTGCGTCTCATCCGCGAGATTGTGCATCTGGCTGAAACGATTCTGCCGCCGACGGCGGGGAAACTTTGGGAGGCGCGCGGACTCGCGACCGAACTGCTGAAGGTGGGCCTGTCGCGCCAGCGGTCCGGACCGGTCACCGAGGTGGTATCGTCCACCCTACGTCTCGATCAGTTGCCGGCCCTGACATGCTGGCCTGAGGATGGCGGGCCGTTTGTCACGCTACCTCTCGTGTACACCACACCGCCGGATGGTCGCGGGGCCCCGAATCTGGCGATGTATCGCATGCACGTACACGACGCACACACGACCGGCATGCACTGGCAGATTGGCAAGGGCGGCGGCTTTCATCACCAGCTTGCCGAGGCACGTGGAGAAGCGCTTCCGGTCACGGTGTTTCTGGGCGGGCCACCTGCGCTGATCCTGGCAGCCATCGCCCCACTACCGGAGAACCTGCCCGAGCTGATGCTGGCGTCCCTCATCGCCGGTTCCCGACTGCCGCAGGTGCCCGGCCCCAACGGCCATCCGCATCCGCTGGTGGCCTCGGCCGAGTTTGCTCTGATGGGGGAAGTGCCCGCCCACGTGCGCCGTCCGGAAGGCCCTTTCGGTGACCACTACGGCTATTACTCGCTGCGGCACGACTATCCGGAGTTCCGCGTGCGGCAGATTGCCTATCGACATGATGCCATCTACCCAGCCACGGTCGTCGGCAAGCCGCGGCAGGAAGACTTCTACATCGGCGACCTGCTCCAGGAGTTGCTCTCGCCGCTGTTCCCGCTCGTGATGCCGGCCGTGCAGCAGCTATGGTCCTACGGCGAGACCGGCTATCACTCGCTCGCAGCGGCGGTGGTCAAGCAGCGCTACAAGCGCGAGGCGATGGCCAGTGCGTTCCGGATTCTTGGCGAGGGGCAACTGTCGCTGACCAAGTTCCTGCTGCTGACCGACCGGCACGTCGACCTCAAGGATTTCCGGGCAACGCTTGAGCACATCCTGTCGCGCACCGATCCGCGCACCGACTTGTACGTGTTTTCGAATGTGTCGATGGACACGCTCGACTACAGCGGGCCCACCATCAACGAAGGGTCAAAAGGGGTGTGGCTCGGCGTCGGCGATCCGGTTCGGGACCTGCCCCGGCAGTTTCAGCCAGCGGTCGCCCCCCCGCGCGACGTGCGCGATGTGCGTGTCTACTGCGGGGGCTGTCTGGTGGTCGAGGCGTCGAGCTACGCAGCCGACCGCGAGGCACCGGGTCGCTTGGCGGCGCACCCCGCCTTCGCCGGCTGGCCGCTGGTCGTGGTGTCCGACGATGCCTCGAGAGCCGTGCGCAGTGACATGAATTTTCTCTGGACCACTTTTACGCGGTTCGAGCCGGGGGCTGACATTCACGCGGCAGACACGTCGGTTGTTCGACACCATGTGTGTTACACCCCGCCGGTCGTGATCGACGCGCGGATGAAGCCGTGGTACCCTGCCGAGCTGTCGTGTCGTGACGACATTGCCCGGCGTGTCACCGATCGGTGGCGCGAATATTTTCCGGACAATGCCGTCGAGATGGGCGATAGCGAACGAGGACATCTGGCGTAACGGCATCGGACGGATACTTCGACGTGACCGACCCAGCGAATCACGATGTTCTGGTCCGGGTGCGAAGCCGCTACCTCAAAAGAGCGCAGCGCCCCCGCTGACGATCGAGATGTTTTTGTTTACCATGTGACCATCACCAATAATGGGGGCGATACCCTGCATCTCATACGCTGCCACTGGGTCGTGACCGATTCCAATGGAACCTCCTACGAAGTGCATGGCGCTGGAGTCGCGGGGGAACAGCCAGTTCTGAAGCCACGCATGGCATTCGATTACACAAGTTTCTGTACGCTGAAAACGCCGGTAGGGTCCATGCACGGCACCTACACGATGGTGACCCACACAAAGGTGACGCTTCGGGTGCGAATTCCGCCTCTGACCCTGACCGTGCCTAACGTGGTGACCTGACGATGACGGTGATGCAGACAGGAGCGCCACGAACTGGCGCCGTTGCGGAGACGCGACAGTCGTCGGCGCCGGCCCGGACTGGCGAGGGTGATCCGAAGAAGCCCATCAATCGCACAGCGGCCTGGCGCGAAGCGCGGGCCCTGCTCTATGCCCATCGGCGGCGGCTGCTGCTCGGGCTGGGGCTGATGCTGATCTCGCGATTATCGGGCGTGGTGCTGCCGGCGCTGTCGAAGTACGTCATAGACGATGTGTTCGGCAAGGGCCGCACCGACCTGCTGCCGCCGATTGCGCTGACGGCCGGTGCTGCGACCGTGGTGCAGGCGGTGACAAGCTTTGCGCTGTCGCAGCTGCTGGGCGTCGCGGCGCAGAAGGCCATCACCGACATGCGCATCCGCGTCCACGCCAAAATCATGCGCCTGCCGGTGCGGTACTTTGACTCGACCAAGACCGGCGTGCTGTTGTCTCGCATCATGACTGATGCGGAAGGCATCAGGAACCTGGTCGGCACCGGCCTGGTGTCGCTGGTCGGCGGGCTGGTCACGGCAGTCATCGCGCTGGGCGTGCTGCTGTATCTCAACTGGCGCCTCACGCTGATCACGGCGATGGTGCTGGCGGTATTCGGTGGCGGCATGGCCTACGCATTCAAACTGTTGCGACCGCTGTTCCGCGAGCGCGGCAAGATTCAGGCGGAGGTGAGCGGGCGCCTGACCGAGGCGCTCGGCGGCATCCGTATCGTGAAGAGCTACACCGCCGAGAAGCGCGAGGAAGCGGTGTTTACCCAGGGGGCGAATCGGCTGTTCAGGAACATTGCGCAATCGATGACCGGCGTGTCGGCGACCACGGCCGGCAGTACGGTGATTGTCGGCGTGATTGGCGTCATCATGATCTGGATCGGCGGCAGCGACATTCTCGCAGGCCGGATGACGCTCGGCGACTTCATCAGCTACATCTTCTTTATCGGGCTGCTGGCCGCGCCACTGATTTCCATCGCGAGCATTGGCACGCAGATCACCGAGGCGTTCGCCGGGCTCGATCGCATCCGCGAGATTCTCGATCAGGAAACGGAGGATGAGGCTGACGCGACCAAGGCGCCGCTGACGGACGTCCAGGGCGACATCCGGTTCGATGGCGTGTGGTTCGAGTATGTCGATGGGCAACCGGTGTTGAAGGACGTGAGCTTTCACGCCGCGCCGGGCACGACGACGGCCCTGGTGGGGTCGTCCGGGTCGGGGAAGAGTACGCTCATCAGTCTGGTGATGGCCTTTAACCAGCCGCTACATGGACGTGTGCTGGTGGACGGGCGCGACCTGGCGTCGATTCCGCTGCACGATTACCGCTCGAGGCTGGCCTCGGTGCTGCAGGAGAGCTTCCTGTTTGACGGCACGGTGGCCGACAACATCGAGTATGCGAAACCCGAGGCGACGTTGGAACAGATTCGTGAGGCGGCGCGCATCGCCCACTGTGAGGAATTCATCCTGCGCTTTCCAGAGGGCTACGACACGATCGTCGGCGAGCGAGGTGTGAGGCTGTCGGGCGGGCAGCGCCAGCGCGTGTCGATTGCGCGTGCCATTCTGGCGCAGCCGCGCGTGCTCATCCTTGACGAGGCCACGTCGAGCCTCGACAGCGAGAGCGAGGAGATGATTCAGGACGGGCTGAAGACGCTGCGGGCCGGGCGCACGACGTTTGTGATTGCGCATCGGCTGTCGACGATTCGCAGCGCCGACCAGATTCTTGTGCTCGAGGGCGGCGAGATCGTCGAGCGGGGGTCGCATGCCGCCCTGCTCGACGCCAACGGCCGCTATCGGCAGCTGTACGACAAGCAGTACCGGCTCGAAACGAACCGGTTCATCAACCCGGGGGAAGACTGGACGCCTGCTGACGTCTGAGGCGCGCGGGATCCATCCCCGAGGCCTTGTCGGCATGCTGCGAGGGAGCATCGAATGAACCAACAGTGGTACATGGCAGTGGGCGGCCACCAAGTCGGCCCGGTGGCTGAGGATGAGATCATCAGCCAGTTACGCAACGGCACTATCGACGGCGATACGCTCGTCTACACCGCCGGCATGGTGACGTGGCAGAAGATCAGGGAGGTGGCCACCTTCGCGCCCTTTCTGACCCAGGCGGCGATGGCCGGGGGCCCTCCGCCGCCGCCCCCGCCTGGCATTCCCGGCCGAGTGGCGCATGAGATCGACTTTGTCATCCACGGGAATGAGATGCAGTTTGTCGAGGTGGAACTCGATCCGGGCGAGGCAGCCGTAGCCGAGGCCGGCGTGTTCATGTACATGACCCCGGGCATCCAGATGGAGACGATCTTCGGCGACGGACGCGCACAGGCGTCCCGGGGGATGTTCGATGCGCTGGTTGGGGCCGGCAAGCGCCTGCTGACGGGCGAAAGCCTGTTCATGACCGTCTATCAGAATCAGGGGCAGGGCAAACAGCGGGTGGCGTTTGCCGCCCCGTATCCAGGCAAGATCCTGCCGATGGACCTGAAGGCACTTGGCGGCCAGCTGATTTGCCAGAAGGACTCATTCCTCTGCGCGGCGCGTGGCGTGAGCGTGGGCATCGCCTTCCAGCGAAAACTGGGAGCCGGACTGTTCGGCGGCGAGGGTTTCATCATGCAGAAGCTCGAGGGCGACGGTCTCGCCTTCGTGCATGCAGGCGGCACCATCCATGCCGTCGACCTGCGTCCCGGCGAGACACTGCGCGTTGACACCGGGTGTCTGGTGGCCCTGCAGGCGGCCGTGCAGTACGACATTCAGTACGTGGGCAACATCAAGACCGCGCTGTTCGGGGGCGAAGGCATCTTCTACGCAGCGCTGACAGGTCCCGGCCGCGTCTGGCTGCAGTCGCTGCCATTCAGCCGTCTGGCCGACCGCATTTATGCCGCCGCACCGCAGACCGGTGGACGTCGCACGGAAGAGGGCTCGATTCTCGGCGGGCTGGGCGATCTGCTCGACGGCCGGTAGGGCTACAACACGGGTGTGCCCCCGGCCAGTCTCGCGCCGGGGGCATGCTACGATGCCCCGATGCGTCGATTGATCATCCTGATGCTGGCCGCCAGTCTCGGAGTGGCGGGGACTGCCGGGGGGCAGGTTCGCACGGCCTACCCGGACAGACGGGGCGTGGCGCTGTCACAGTTTCCCCGCACCATCAAGCTGGCGGACCACGTCTACGGCTACGAAGAGATCCGGCAGCCGGGCTTTACCACCGTCAGCCTGTTCGTCGTCGGGGCCGACGGCGTGTTGCTGGCCGACGGGCAGGGCAGCGTCGCCGCGACACAGGCGCTGGTTGATGCGATCGGGGCGGTGACGCCCAAGCCGATTCGCTGGTATGTCGTCGGGTCGGATCACGGCGACCACACCGCAGGCAACTCGGTGCTGCCGACGGATGTGCGTTACATCATCCATCCCCAGTCCCTGGCGCAGATGCAGCGTGATGCGGCTCGGCCTGCGCGTGGGGCCGGCGCACCGCAGGTGGTGGTTCCCCCCGCGGCCATGACGGGTGACACGGAAACCATCAACGTTGGTGGCATCGAGGTGCGGGTGCTGTTTCTCGGGCGGGCCCATACGGGGGGCGACCTCATGGTGCAGTTGCCGGCACAGCGACTGCTCTTCATGAGCGAGGCCTATCTCAACCGCGTGTTTCCTGCGATGCGATCGGCATATCCGTCAGAGTGGGTGCGCGTCATCGACCGTGCGCTGGCACTTGACGTCGACCGGTTCGTGCCGGGTCACGGATTCATTGAGGAGCCGCATGTCTCGCGCGAGGAACTGGTCGAGTTCCGCAAGGCCCTACAGTTCGTGATTGCCGAAGTGCGGGCACTCAAGGCGCGTGGCCTGACGGTCGACGATGCCGAGCGGCAGGCGAACTGGGGCCCGTACACAGAGTGGTTCCTTCGCGAACAGCAGGCGCCGATTGCCGTGCGGAAGGTGTATGACGAACTGGAAGGGAGACTGAAATGAGCCAGGCCACTGCGCAGTCATTCGAGAAGCACGCGCACCACCCGGTGCCGACCTACATCGCCTTGCTGCTGTGGCTGGGCGCGCTGATGGCGTGGCTCGGGTCGCGCTTCATGGGGTGGGATGCTGCCGATGTGTCGATGGGCCTGTTGTTCGGTGCCGTCTTCATGGCCTTGTCGATGGGCCGCATCTACACGGTGCGCCTGCAGGACCGCATCATCATGCTGGAAATGAAGGTGCGCTGTGCCGAGGTGTTGCCGGCCGGCGAGGATGCGCGCCTTGCCCAGTTGACGCCCAAGCAGATGGTGGCCCTGCGCTTTGCGTCGGATGCCGAACTTGGCGACCTGCTCGACCGTGCGGTGCGTGAACGCCTGTCGCCTGTAGACATCAAGCGTGCGGTTACGCAGTGGCGGGCCGACCACCACCGAACGTAACCGGGCCTGATCGCTGGATGGCCGCACTGTGACGCCAGACGAAAAACAGGAAGTGCTCAAGCTGCTCGAAGCGCACGAGCGCACGCTCGCTGTCTGCCGGGCGTGTGCCGAAACGACCCGCGACCTGGCGTGGGAAGTGAAGCGAGGCAGTGCCCCTCAGGCCGAGGCGCTGGCGGCGACGGCTGACGAGGCGTCGCGTGTGCTCAACGACCTGGGCCAGGTCGAACTGATGCTCGCCGAGATGAAGGCGGCCCTCTGGTGAACGCACCCGCATGACGCAGGGGTTGATGACGTGCGAGATCTCTGATGCCGTGGTGCTGATTACAGGGGCTGGCGGTGAAGTAGGCCACGGCCTCATCGGCCGGCTGTCCGCAGCGGGCCGGCGTGTGGTGACGCTCGACCTGCAGCCCCTCGCACCCGCGCTGGCCGAGGGCGTAGCTGCCGAATATACCGGTACGATCCTCGACGGTGACCTGCTCGCCAGGGTGTTCCACGCACACCGCGTCGACGCCGTGTTTCATCTGGCGGCGTTGCTCTCAACCAGTGCGGAGCGCGATCCGCAGCATGCGCATCGTGTGAACGTCGAGGGCACTCTGGCGCTGCTCGAACAGGCGCGCCAGTCGGGCGAGCGCCACGGCCACACCGTCCGGTTCCTGTTTCCATCGACGATTGCGGTGTACGGCCTGCCGTCGCGTGCCGTCAAGCAGCGATCCGGTCGCGTGAGCGAGGATACCTTCACACAGCCCACCACGATGTACGGCTGCAACAAGCTGTACTGCGAGCACCTGGGGCGCTACTACGCACGGCACTATCGCCAGGGCGCTGCGGCCGGGTTGGTGCCGGCGCTGGACTTCCGTGGCCTGCGTTTTCCCGGGCTGCTGTCAGCCGACACGGTGCCGAGCGGAGGCACATCTGACTATGCCCCGGAAATGATTCACGCGGCGGCGCAGGGGCAGCCCTATGCCTGTTTCGTCGGGCCGGACACCTGGCTGCCGTTCATGGCCATGCCTGATGCGGTCGACGCACTGCTGCAACTGGAGCAAGCGCCCCAGGCGTCGCTCACCCGCACGGTCTACAACGTCTCAGCGTTCAGTGCGTCAGCCGACGCCTGTGCCCGAGAGACGATCGAGGTATTTCCCCTGGCCCACATCACCTGGTCGCCCGACGTCAGACGCCAGGGCATCGTCGACACATGGCCCGCCGATGTGGATGATTCGAGCGCGCGCCGCGACTGGGGATTCTCGCCGGCGTATGACTTCAGGTGCACGTTTCGGGACTATCTGCAGCCGGCCGTCACTGCGCGATACGCGCGCCGCTCCTAGGGGGGCCAGGCCTCACCGTCATGCGCTGCATCGAGATTGTGTCGCCGGGCGGGCCAGAGCAGCTGCGGCTGGTCGAGCGCCCGTCCCCTGTGCCGGCCGCGGGTGAGGTGTGTATTGCTGTCAAGGCCGCCGGGGTCAATCGCCCCGACGTGCTGCAGCGCTACGGCAAGTATCCACCGCCCCCAGGGGCCAGTGATCTTCCGGGACTCGAGGTGGCGGGTATTGTCTCTGCCGTCGGTGCCGGCGTCCGGCGCTGGCGCGAGGGCGACCGGGTCTGTGCGCTGGTGGCCGGTGGGGGCTATGCGGAACGGTGCGTCGCCCCCGAGGGACAGTGCCTGCCGTTGCCGGGCGGCTGTGCCTGGCATGAGGCCGCCGCGTTGCCGGAGGCGATCTTCACGGTGTGGACGAACGTGTTGGAGCGCGGCGCGCTCGCGGCCAGCGAGTGGCTGCTTGTGCACGGCGGCACCAGCGGTATCGGCACCACGGCGATTCAGCTGGCCTCGGCACTCGGTGCCCGTGTGGTGGCGACGGCGGGCAGCGACGAGAAGTGCGCGGCGTGTGTCGGACTCGGAGCGGTCGCGGCCTGGAACTACCGTACGGTCGACTGGGTAGCGGCAGCCCGTCACCTGACGGAGGGCCGGGGTGTCAACGTCGTACTCGACATGGTGGGCGGTGACTACACGCCGCGGAACCTCGCAGCGCTGGCCGACGCCGGGCGACTCGTGCAGATTGCCTTTCTCGGGTCGCCCCGTACCGAAGTCGACCTGTCGGTCGTGATGCGCAGGCGGCTGTGGATCACGGGGTCGACGCTGCGCCCACGGACGGTGGACGAGAAGTCGGCGCTGGCGCGGCAGGTCGAGGAACAGGTGTGGCCCCATATTGCGGCTGGACGCGTGCGGCCGGTGATGGCTGCTCGGTTTCCCCTCGCGGACGCGGCCGACGCGCATCGCCTCATGGAATCCAGCCGCCACATCGGAAAAATCGTGCTCGATGTCGGTGCCTGAGCGGCTGTTCACGGCGCGCTTTGCGCTCATGTTCAGCTTCAGCTTCACGGTCTTCCTGGCCGCATTCCAGCTGCTGCCGACGGCACCATTCCAGATTCTCGCGCTGGGTGGCAGTCAGGGTGAGGCCGGGCTGTTTCTCGGGCTGCTCACCTATGCGTCGGCGTTCTCGGCGCCCCTGACAGGCGCGGTGGCCGATCGCATCGGCAAGCGACGCATGCTGCTCTCCACCTCGTCGGTGATCGCCGTGCTGTCGGCGTGCTACGCCGTGACGCCGGGCTATGAGTGGATGCTGGGGCTCGTGCTGGTGCACGGCGTCTTCTGGAGCGGACTGCTGACCGCCTCGGGGGCATACGTCACTGATCTGCTGCCGTCCACTCGACGCACCGAGGGCCTCGGATATTGGGGATTTGCGAGCATCATGGCCGTGGCGATTGCCCCGTCCGTCGGCCTGTGGGTGTTCGGGCGCGGCGGTTGGACCATGGTGTGCCTAGAGACGACGGTGCTGCACGTCGTCATGGCGGTGATTGCGTGGCGGCTGCCAGCCGACCGCCCGCACGTCACCAGCCAGCCCCTGCGGCTGTCGACGCTGGTTGAGTGGCGTGTGCTGGTGCTCGGCGGCACGCTCTTCCTGTATGCGTTTTCGTACGGCGGCATCACGAGCTTCGCGGCGCTGTATGCCGACCAGCTGTCGATTACGCCGCGAGCGCTGTACTTCACAATCTTTTCTCTGACCATCATGGTCACGCGACCCTTCATCGCGCGCTACGCGGACGTGACCGATCACCGGCGGGTGATCGTGGCCTGCCTGCTGCTGGTCGCGACAAGCATGGTGGTGATGTCGATGGCAACCAGCCGCGATCTGCTGATGCTGTCGGCGGTGTTGTTTGGCACGGGCTTCGGCTCGGCCTATCCCGTGATGGTGTCGGCGCTGATGAAGCGGGTGCCGGCCGCGCGACGCGGCGCAACCTTCGGCGCGCTGATTGGCGCCTTTGACACCGGCATCGGCAGCGGTTCGATTGCCGTCGGCTGGATGGGGCAGTGGTGGGGCCTGTCGACGGCATACGCGGTCGCGGCTGCCCTGGCGGCCTGTGCCGTGCCCTACTACGTGTGGGCCGAGCGGCGGTTTGCACCACCGACCGACTGAACGACGGCGTCCGCCATCGTGCGATGAACCTCAGCGTGACGGTTCGTAGGCCAGAATGGGTCGCAGCCACATTTCGGCCTCTGTCACGGGCATGCCGGCGCGCGCCGCATAGTCGGCCACCTGGTCGGCATTCACGCGCTGGATGTTGAAGTAGCGGCTGCCTGGATGCGATAGATAGAGACCGCTGACGCTGGCGGCCGGTGTCATCGCACACGACTCCGTGAGCGCCATGCCGATGGCCCGGGCGCCCAGGAGATCGAAGAGGCGGCGCTTGAGGCTGTGGTCGGGGCAGGCCGGATAGCCGAAGGCGGGGCGGATGCCCTGGAAGGCCTCGTCGATCAACTGGTCGTAACTGAGGGCTTCGGTCAGGCCCCAGTCCGTGCGCGCGCGCTGGTGCAGATACTCGGCGAAGGCTTCGGCGAGGCGGTCGGCCAGGGCCTTCACCAGGATGGCCGAGTAGTCATCATGCGCCGTCTCGAACCGCCTGACGACCGCGTCCGCGCCCAGACCGGCCGTCACGGCGAAGGCCCCGACATAGTCGGTGATCCCGCTGCCGACCGGCGCCACAAAGTCGGCCAGCGACCGGTTGGGCTTGTCATCGGCAATGATCTCCTGCTGGCGCAGCATCGGGAAGCGGACGACCTCCTCGCCCTGACGATCACCGACACCGTAGAGCACGAGGTCGTCACGGTCGGCATTGGCGGGCCAGAAGCCGTACACGCCGCGGGCACGCAGCTGCCGGCCCGAGATTAGGCGTTCGAGGAGGGCCTGACCGTTCGCGAACAGATCGCGCGCGGCAGGGCCGTGCACGGCGTCGTCGAGGATGGCGGGATAGCGGCCTTTCAGTTCCCAGGCGCTGAAGAAGAACGTCCAGTCAATGTATGGCACCAGTTCCGCTAGGTCGAGGTCGACCTGCCGAGGTCCGGTGAAGGCCGGCACGGCCGGATGCGCATAGTCGAGCACCTGGCGATTGGCCCTAGCCTTGCTATACGGCACCGTGGGTCGCTCGGCACGCAGGGCATACTGCGCACGCAGCGTCTCCTGGGATGCCCGGGTCTCGCCGATGAAGCCCTCACGTTGGGTCGGGCTCAGCAGGCTGCCCACGACGTCGGTGACCCGAGACGCATCCGGCACATGCATGGTCGGTCCGCTGTATTGCGGGGCGATCTTCACGGCGGTGTGCTGCTTGCTGGTCGTGGCCCCGCCAATCAGCAGTGGCATCGTCAGGCCGCGACGTTCCATTTCCGAGGCAACGAAGACCATTTCGTCGAGTGATGGTGTGATGAGCCCGCTCAGCCCGACGGCGTCTACCTTATGCGCGATCGCCTCGCTGAGGATGCGGTCGCACGACACCATCACTCCGAGATCGATCACCTCGTAGCCGTTGCAGCCGAGCACGACGCCGACAATGTTCTTACCGATGTCGTGCACATCGCCCTTGACCGTGGCCATCAGCACCCGTCCCTGGGCTCCTCCTCCGGCCGCCGCCTTTTCCTCGGCCATGAAGGGTTCGAGATACGCCACGGCCCGCTTCATCGCGCGTGCGCTCTTGACGACCTGGGGCAGGAACATCTTGCCTGCGCCGAAGAGATCGCCCACCGTCTTCATGCCGTCCATCAGCGGACCCTCGATGACCTCGATGGGGCGACCGAGGGCCTGTCGGGCTTCTTCCGTGTCGGCTTCGATAAAATCGACTACGCCGTGTACTAGGGCATGGGCCAGTCGCTGTCCCACAGGCGCGGCCCGCCACGCCAGATCGGTTTCACGACGCGAGGCCGAGCCCTTTACGGTCTCGGCAAAGCGGACCATCCGGTCGGTGGCATCGGGTCGCCGGTTGAAGAGCACATCTTCCACGTGCCCCCGGAGGTCGTCGGGAATGTCCTCGTACACGACCAGTTGCCCGGCATTGACGATGCCCATATCGAGGCCGGCGCGGATGGCATGAAAAAGGAAGGCCGAGTGCATGGCCTCGCGTACGACGTCATTCCCGCGGAACGAGAACGACAGATTGCTGATGCCGCCGCTGATGTGTGCGCCTGGGCAGGTGGCCTTGATCTGCCGCGTGGCCTCGATGAACGCGAGGGCATAGTCGTTGTGTTCTTCGAGCCCGGTGGCGACGGCCAGCACGTTCGGATCGAAGATGATGTCCGTCGGGTCAACGTCGGCCTTCGTGGTGAGCAGGTGGTAGGCGCGCTGGCAGATAGCCACCTTGCGCGCCACGGTGTCGGCCTGCCCGGTTTCGTCGAAGGCCATGACCACCATGGCCGCGCCATAGCGGCGGACGGTGGCGGCGCGTTCCAGAAACTCGGCTTCGCCCTCCTTCAGGCTAATCGAGTTCACGATGGCCTTGCCCTGCACGCACTTCAGGCCGGCTTCGATGACCGACCATTTCGAGCTGTCAATCATCACTGGAATGCGGGCAATTTCGGGCTCGGTGGCAATGTAGTTGAGGAACCGGGTCATGCACCCGGCCGAATCGAGCATGCCCTCGTCCATGTTCACGTCGAGGATGTTGGCACCGCCACGCACCTGTTCAAGCGCTACCTCGGCGGCACCGGACCAGTCGCCCGATGAGACGAGCCGGGCGAACTTCCGCGAGCCGGTGACATTGGTGCGTTCGCCGATCATCTGGAAGTTTGCCTCGGGCCGCAGCACCAGCGCTTCGAGTCCGGACACCCGGGTCAGTGACACGTGCTGTTCGGGGCGCGGACGCGGTCGTGGGGCCACGCCGTCGACCGCTCGGGCAATCGCCGCGATGTGGTCGGGGGTGGTGCCGCAGCAGCCGCCGATGATGTTGACAAAACCACTAGTCGCGAAGTCGCGGATAAGGCCCGCTGTTTCTTCGGGGGCTTCGTCGTACTGACCGAAGGCGTTGGGCAGGCCGGCGTTCGGGTAGCACGTCACATAGCCCGTCGCGATGCGGGCGAGTTCGGCCAGGTAGGGCCGCATGTCGCGTGCACCGAGGGCGCAGTTGAGGCCGACGGAAAACGGACGGGCATGCTCGACCGAAATATAGAACGCGTCGAGGGTCTGACCCGAGAGGGTGCGGCCACTGCGGTCGGTGATGGTGGCCGAAATCATGACCGGCAGACGTCTGCCCCGCTGGGCAAAGGCGGCATCGATGCCAACGAGGGCGGCCTTGGCATTGAGCGTGTCGACGATGGTTTCCACGAGCAGCAGGTCGACGTCCCCTTCGAGGAGGCCGAGGGCCTGTTCGCGATAGGCCTCGGCCATGTCGCCAAACGTGATGGATCGCAGGGCTGGGTTGTTTACGTCAGGCGACAGCGACAGCACCTTGGTGGTGGGGCCCATCGACCCGGCGACAAAGCGCGGGCGGCCGGGCGTGCGCGCCGTCCACGCGTCTGCGGCCTCACGGGCGACGCGTGCACCGGCCACATTCAGCTCATAGGCCAGGGCCTCGAGTCCGTAGTCGGCCTGTGACACCGCGGTCGAGCTGAAGGTGCAGGTCTCGATGATGTCGGCACCGGCTTCGAGATACTGCTCGTGTATGGTGCGAATCGCGTCAGGTCTCGTGAGCACCAGGATGTCGTTGTTACCCTTGAGATCGTGCGCGTGTGCAGCGAAGCGGGCACCACGGAAGTCGGCTTCACTGAGGTGGAGGCGCTGCACCATGGTGCCCATCGCCCCGTCCAGAACGAGGATGCGCGAGGCCAGGGCCTCTTCAAGTCGGAGCTGTGTGGGTGTCATGATTGTCGGGCCTTCCGTCGGCGTGCAAGCGTGCCTGTGGCGAGCAGAACCACAAAGGGATCGCCGGCCGTGCGCGCGCCGACGCGCACCGAGACCCGCGAGAGACCGGCGGCAGTCAGCAACGCGCTCAACCGTTCATCGGTGAACCCGAGCCAGGCGTCGCCGAGGCGCTGCCGGACCCACGTCTCGTCGTGGGCGCGAAGGTCGAGCACCAGTAGCCGACCCCCGTCCTTGAGCACCCGCACGGCCTCGGCCAGGGCCAGGGCTGGGTCGGGGGCGTGATGCAGAGCGTGCGAGAGCATGACCAGGTCCATCGACTGGTCGTCGAGCGGAATACGCTCGAGCTCGCCACGCTTCCAGGTGATGTTGCGCAGGCCGCGCCGCGCCGAGGCGGTGCGGCCACGGATAAGGACGTCAGGTGATCGGTCGATGGCGATGACTCTGCGGGCCCACTGTGCCGCTTCCATGGCGAGATAGCCCTCGCCACAGCCGATATCAGCCACGTCGAG
Organism: Acidobacteriota bacterium; assembly: GCA_016871195.1. Taxonomy (GTDB): domain Bacteria; phylum Acidobacteriota; class Vicinamibacteria; order Vicinamibacterales; family UBA2999; genus VFZN01. The sequence goes on from VFZN01000007.1 coordinate 55,899, forward strand.
CGCGGGCAGCAGCATGCCGAGTGCCCGTGACCAGGCCTTCCAGCTGCGCCCCGGCACCAGTTGCCGGTGGTCACGGGCATCAGCCTCGGCCCGACGGTCGAAGTTCTCGCGGCGCAGCCGCAGCACCTCCTGCACGCGCGCATCGTCGGCGCGGGCGTCTGGGGTGGAGGCCGCCTCGTCGAACTGGGCGTCGAGGGTGGTCCACAGAGCCGAGTGTTCCTGACGGAACGACGCCGCCACGCGATAGTAGGTGAACGTGCCGTCACGGGCCTCCTCGATGAGGCCGGCCTCTTTCAGGAGGCCGAGGTGCCGCGACACGCCCGACTGGGCCATGGCGAGGATACCGGTGAGTTCGGTGACGTTGAAGCGTTCGTGTGCCAGCACACGCAGCAGCCGGAGACGGGCCGTATCGCCTAGGAGGCGATAGAGAGTGGAGGCCTGCTGCATATCTATCAATGTAGATGATGCGATGCCCGCCTGCAAGGGCGATTGCGCCCGGGCCCAGCCGCGGAGGATAATCGGCCGGCTGTACGACCGACAACCGTGCCAGGTGTGCAGGCCTGACGGGCAGGCAGGCAATCTGGTGCCACGAACGCTGATTCAGGCAGGAGAGGTTGCGCACGACCCACCGCAGGGCGGTGACGGTCGGCGCCATCTGAACGACCATGGGCATCCTCGATAAGTTCCGAACGTCCCCGAAGACCAACCACGCCGACCCGGCCGTCCGCATCGAGGCGCTGCGCGCCATCGAGGCCGATGATCAGGCCGTTTTCGCCAGTTTCGCCAAAGACGATGCCGACGCGCGCGTGCGTCGGGTGGCCGTGGCCCGCGTCACCGACCCGGTGGTGCTGGGCGATGTGGTGCGCAACGACGCCGATGATGCCGTGAAGGCACAGGCCCTCGAGCAGTTGGTGGATCGCGCCAGCCGACACGATGTGACCATCGCCGGTCCGGCGCTTGAGGCGCTCATGGAGCTGGGCCACGGGAAGGAACTGGCGCAGGTAGCCAAGGCCGATGGGCCAGAGGCGCTGCGGCGGCGTGCGGTGGAGGCCCTGACGGATGCCCGGCTGCTCGGCAGCATTGCGCGGCATGCCGTCCTGGCCAGTGTGCGGTTGCTGGCGGTGAGTCGTGTGCACGACGCCGGCGAGCTCGAGGCGGTGGCCCTCCGTGGCGAGCACGGCGATGCCGCCGTGGCCGCGATGGATGCCATGGCGACGCCCTCTGCAGAGTGGCTGCAGTCCGCCGCGCAGAAGGCCCGCTCGAAGGCGGCCCAGAAGCGCGCTCGTTCGATGGTGCGCGCGCGTAACGCCGCCGCCGCTCCGGTGCTCGATGCCCCGGCCGTGGTCTACAGGGAGGCCGATCAGGCACAGGCGCATCTGCTGGTCGGTCAGATGGTGCAGCTGCAGTCCGAGTCAGATCCCGGCGCCGTGCGCGATGGCTACGCCGGCACGCGCGTGGCTTGGGTGGAGCTGCTGGCCGACGCCGACGTTGAGCCGGCCACCGTCGATGCCTTCGAGGTAGCCTCGTCGGTCGTGCGCGACCGCATCGCGGCCGATGATGTGGCTCGGCTCGACGAGGAACGTGCCCGGCTGGCCCGCGAGCATGAGCAGGCTGGGCGAGCGGTGGTGTGTGCGCAGGTCGAGGGGCTGCAGGGTGCGGCGATTCCGGACGGCCTCACGTCGGCGCGTGCCGCGTGGGAGGCGCTGCCCGAGATGCCCGCCTCGTGGGCGGGCGATCTGCAGCGCCGCTTTGACGAAGCCTGTGCGGCGGCAGAAAAGCGCCACGCACGGCACGAGCGTGCGCGCGACCTGGCCGACCGGGTGCCGACGCTGGTGCCCGAGGTCGAGGCGCTTCTGTCCATCGACAGTCACGCTGACGCGCGCACGCAGTGGTTTGCGCTGCGCAAGCAGTGGCAGGCTGCCGCCCGTGTCCTCGAGCTCGACCCGGCCCTCGTGACCCGCTACGACGCGGTGGCCGCGGTGTTCGATGCGCGCGAACAGGCGCTGCGCGAGTCGAAGGCCGGTGAGCAGCAGCAGAAGCTGCAGCGCCTGCAGGCGCTCGTGGCTGATCTTGAGGGCCGTGCGGCCGCCGACACGCTGACGCTCAAGACGGCCGACGACCTCATGAAGGCCCTCAAGCTGGCCATGGGCACGATGGGGGCGCTGCCCACCAAACAGGATCGCGACGACCTCACCGTCCGGATGCAGGCGGTGCGCACGAGCCTGGCGCCGCGCATTCAGGAGCTGCGCGAAGGGGAAGAGTGGAAGCGCTGGGCGAATGTGCAGGTGCAGGAAGAGCTGTGCACGAAGATGGAAGCCCTCATCACGGTGGCCGACGCCGAGCCCGAGAAGGCCGGTACCGAGATGAAACAGCTGCAGGAGCGCTGGAAGGGCGTTGCGGCGGCGCCTCGCTCGCAGGCCACGACGCTGTGGACGCGGTTCAAGGCGGCGCAGGACCAGGTGTACGAGAAGTGCAAGGACTTCTTTGCCCAGCAGCAGATACAGCGCGCCGAGAACCAGGCGCGCAAACTGGCCCTGGCCGAGCAGGCCGAGGCGATGAAGGATTCGACGGACTGGATGAAGACGGCCGAGGCCATCAAGGCCCTGCAGGCAGAGTGGAAAACCATTGGCCCGGTCACCCGGGGCAGCGAGCGCGCTCTGTGGGAACGGTTCCGTGCGGCCTGCGACGCGTTCTTCACGCGCCGGCAGGATGACCTCAAGCAGCGGAAAAACGACTGGACCGAGAACCTGCGCCGCAAGGAGGCCCTCGTGGCGGAGGTCGAGCAGCTCTCACAGTCGTCCGACTGGGAGAAGGCGGCGTCGCGCATCAAGCAGCTGCAGGTCGAATGGAAGGGCATCGGACCGGTCAAGCGCTCAAAGTCTGAGGCTATCTGGGAACGCTTCCGTGGGGCCTGTGATGTGTTCTTCGAGCGATTCAAGAACCGCGACCAGGTGGCGCTGCAGGGCAAGGTCGCCGACCGCGAGACGGCCGTGGCCGAGCTCGAGGCCCTGGTACCAACTGACGACCAGGCGCCGGCACCGGCGGATCTGTTTGCCCACGTCCAGGCGGCCCGAGCGCGCTGGGTGCAGGCCCCAGAGCTGCCACGGCATGTGCTTGCGCCGCTGGCCGATCGCGTCAATACGGCGCTGCTGACCCTGGTGACGCGGTGGCCCGAGGCGTTTGCCGGCACCGACCTCGATCCGACGGCGACGCGCGACCGCATGACCCGGCTCATCGCGAAGGTCGAGAAGCTGCTGCCGAACGAGGTTGCGGAACCGGCGAAGGCACTGTCGCCGGCCGAACTGCTGGCCCGCCAATGGCGCGAGGCTCTGGCGGCCAACACCATGGGCGGCGGAGGTGTCGCCCGACAGGCTGAAGACGCGCGCCAGCGTGCGGCAGAGCAGGAAGTGCGCGCCGCGCAGGCGGCATGGAACCGCCTGGGGCCTCTGGCCGACGAGGAACGCAAGCCGCTGCAGGAGCGGTTTGATCGCAGCGTGCGGAAGTTCTTCGAGATGAAGCGTCGGGCGAGCCGGGCCTAAGCCCGGCCCGGTGCCACCTGGCTAGGCGTTTGGATCTTCCAGATAGGTATAGCCCATCAGCGCCTCCTCATAGAAGCGCAGCAGGCGTCCGGCCTGCTGATCTTCCATGCGGGAGGCGATGACGGCGGCTTCCACGTCGCGGCGGAGCTTGCTCATCAGGCTTTCCGAGTCGAACTCGACGTATTTGAGCACCTCGCGCACCGTATCGCCCTTGATGATGTGCTCGACGCGCGCGCCATCCTCGCCGTTACTGGCCAGGCTGACATGCACGGCGTGGGTGTCGCCGAACAGGTTGTGCAGGTCGCCCAGAATCTCCTGATACGCCCCGACCAGGAAGACCCCGAGATAATACGGCTCGCCATTGAAACGGTGCAGGCGCACGGTCTTTTTGACGTCGCGGCGGTCGATGAACTGGTCGAGCTTGCCATCCGAGTCGCACGTGATGTCGCCGATGACGGCGTGGTTCACCGGCTCTTCATTAAGCCGGTGAATCGGCATCACGGGAAACAGCTGTTTGATGGCCCAGCTGTCGGGAATGGACTGGAACAGGGAGAAGTTGCAGAAATACGTGTCTGACAGCAGCTCCTCGAGCTGCTGCAGGTCTTCGGGGACTTCGTCCATCGTGTGCGTGAGCTTGCGAATTTTTTCGCAGATGGCCCAGAAGAGATTCTCGGCGTGCGCTCGCTGCTCAAGGGGCAGGTAGCCGCCGCTGAACAGGTTCATGGCCATGTCGAGCGCCTGCTGCGCGTCGTGATACGCCTCGAGGGCGTTGCGCTGGGTGACCGATTGGTGGGTCTCCATCAGGTCGATCAGCGGCTGCTCGAAGTCGTCCCGCAGGGCGTCGGGCACCCTCTCGGCGCCGAAGCCGCTCGTGCCCAGGACGTTGAAGATAAGCATGCTGTGATACGCCGACACGGCGCGGCCGCTTTCGGAGACGATCGTGGGGTGCGCGACGCCTTCCTCGTCGCACACCGTCTGGATGTGATAGACGACGTCGTTCGCGTACTCTTCGAGCGTATAGTTCATGGACGACTCGAAATTGGTCTGCGAGCCGTCGTAGTCGACCCCGAGACCACCACCCACGTCCATGTACTGCAGGCCGGCGCCGTCCTTGACCAGGTCACAGTAGATGCGGGCGGCTTCGTTGAGGGCGTTCTTGATGATGCGGATGTGCGTAATCTGGCTGCCGAGATGGAAGTGAAGCAGCTTGAGGCAATCACCCATGCCGCGGCGCTTGAGCTCCTCATGCCCGCGCAGGATCTCGGTCACCGTCAGTCCGAACTTCGAGCGGTAGCCGCCGGACGACTGCCAGCGGCCCGAACCCTTGGCGGCCAGCTTCACGCGCATGCCGATCGTCGGGCGCACACCGACCTTCTCGGCGTACTCGAGAATCATCTCGAGCTCGGTGTACTTCTCGACCACCGGAATGATGTTGCGGCCCATCTTCTGGGCCAGCATCGCCATCTCGATGAATTCCCAGTCCTTGAAGCCGTTGCAGATGATGGGCGTGTCGTTGGTGGCGAGCGCGGCCACCGCCAGCAACTCGGGCTTGCTGCCCGCCTCGAGGCCGAATCCATACTGCGCTCCGAACTTGAGGACTTCCTCGACCACCTGGCGCTGCTGGTTGACCTTGATCGGATACACGCAGCAGTAGCGGCCCTGGTACTGGTGCTGCGCCATGGCCTGCTGAAACGCGCCATGAATCTCACCGAGCCGATGTTTCAGCATATCGGTGAAGCGGATCAGGATCGGCACCGAGAGGCCGCGCAGCTGCAGGCGGTCCACCAGACGCTTGAGGTCGATCCCGCGGGCCGGCTCCTTGGTGGGATGCACGAGCATCGTGCCGTCGGGGCTGACCGAGAAGTAGCCCTGGCCCCAGCGGAATACGTCGTACAGGTCGGTGGCGTCGGTGGTCGTCCACGGCGTGGTGCCGTGGGCAACGCCGGAATTGAGGCGCGGGCTCGCGAGGGTGCTCATGGTCGGACCGTCAGAATAACGTCGCCGTCCTCGGAAGTTAAGAAAAATCCGGCCCACTCCCGGCCGGCAGCCCGTCGGGCGCGACCGGAATGGGCTGTCCGGTGGCGTCGACGGCCACCAGCACAACCTCAGCGTCCGTCACCTTGACGCGCTCGCCGCGGTGACCGGCACTCCAGCGCTCCGCCTCGACCTCGACCCAGACGGTGACCGAAGTGCGTCCCACGCGACGCGTCTCCGTGTAAAAATTCACCAGGTCGCCCACGAACACCGGGGCATGAAATTCCACCGCGCGCATGGCCGCCGTGACGTAGCGGAGCGGCGCGACCTTACGGGCCTCGACCGCAGACGCCAGATCGATATGCGACAGGATGACGCCGCCGAAAATGGTGCCCAGCTGGTTGGTGTCTTTCGGCAGGAGCAGCACTTTGATGGCCGGGATGCGTTCAGTCATGTCTGTACTCTACACTTCGATTCCGTCATGATTGCGGCATTTGCTCCGGCCACCGTCTCGAATGTGTCGTGTGGCTTCGATGTGCTGGGCTTCGCCCTCGATGCCCCAGGCGATCTGGTCATCGCGGAACCCTCGTCAGAGCCTGGGGTCGTCATCCGGGCCATCGAGGGCGACGGCGGGCGACTGTCGCGGGATGTCGGGAAGAACACCGCCGGCGCGGCCGTGGCGGCCCTGCTGCAACACCTGCAGGCCGCGAGGGGCGTGGCTCTCACGATTCAGAAGGGGCTGCCGCTCGAGAGCGGAATCGGCTCGAGTGGCGCGAGCGCGGTGGCCGCCGTCGTGGCCGTGAATGAACTGCTTGGGCGCCCGGCATCGTCAGCGGTGCTGCTGGCGTGTGCGATGCAGGGAGAAGTGGCCGGATGCGGTGCCGCTCATCCGGACAACGTCGCGCCATCACTGCTAGGAGGCTTTGTGCTGGCGCGGCAGGTCTCGCCACCCGATGTGGTGCGGTTGCCGGTGCCCGAGGGGCTGGCGTGCGCGCTGCTGCATCCGCATCTCCGGGTGAACACCGGCGAGTCGCGAGCGCTGCTGGGCGACATGGTGCCGCTGAAGGATGCCGTGCGGCAGTGGGGCAACCTCGGAGCGCTCGTTGCCGCGCTGTACACAAGCGACCGCGCGCTGCTCGCGCGCTCGATGGTCGACCTGGTGGCCGAGCCCAAGCGTGCGGGGCTGGTGCCGGGCTTCTACACGGTGAAGCAGGCTGCCCTCGATGCCGGTGCTCTGGGCGCCTCGCTCTCCGGGTCAGGGCCGTCGATCTTCGCGCTCACTGCGACGGTCGCCGATGCCGAGCGCGTGGGTGCAGCCATGCAGGTGGCATTTGGCGCGATATCTGATGTGGGCAGTGATCTGCACGTGTCGCTGGTGGGTCGCGCCGGGGCGCGCGTGGTCAGCCTGCCATGATGTGCGTCAGTACCCGGGGGCGTGCGCCGCGCGTCAACTTCCGCACTGCTGTGCTGGCGGGCCTGGCGCCGGATGGTGGCCTCTATGTGCCCGAGTCGTGGCCCCGCCTCGAGGCAGACGCGTGGCATCGCCTGCGTGGAGCATCGCTGGCCGAGATTGGCGTGGCGACCATGGGGGCCTTCATGGACGACAGCCTCGACGGGGCCTCGCTGCGGGCGCTGCTGGCCGAGGCCATCAACTTTCCGGTCCCGATCGTTCCCTTGACCAATGACCTGTCCGTGGTTGAGCTCTTCCACGGACCGACGTTCGCGTTCAAGGATTTTGGCGCGCGGGTGCTGGCGAGACTGATGTCACGCTGGCACACCGATGACGCGCATCCGCTGACGGTGCTGGTGGCGACGTCCGGCGATACGGGAGGAGCAGTGGCGCAGGCGTTTCACGGTGTCCCGCGCACCCGTGTGGTGGTCCTGTATCCCCATGGGCGAGTGAGCGCCGTTCAGGAAGCGCAGTTCACGACGCTCGGGGGGAATGTGCGGGCCGTGGCCGTCGAGGGCTCCTTCGACGACTGCCAGCGGCTGGCCAAGGAGGCCTTTGCCGATGCAGGCCTGCGTGACGCCGCGCACCTGACCTCAGCCAACTCGATCAGCCTCGGCCGTCTGCTGCCGCAAATGGTCTATTACGCCTGCGCCGCAGTGCAGCATTGTGGTCCGGCGCCGCTGGCCATCTGCGTGCCCAGCGGGAATGTGGGGAATCTGGCGGCCGGCCTGATGGTGCAGCGCCTCGGGGCACCCATCGTGCGGTTCCATGCCGCGACCAACGTCAATGACACGGTGCCGCGCTATCTAGAGACTGGACACCTCGAGGTGCGGCCGTCAGTGGCCACGATCTCGAACGCGATGGACGTGGGTAATCCCAGCAATCTCGAACGCGTACGCTGGATGTTCGGCGATGACCTGCAGGCCGTGCGGCAGCGTGTGGGAGGTAGTGCCCACGGAGATGCGGAGGTGCGCGATGCCATGCGTACGCTCGACCACGCCTTCGGATATGTGGCGGATCCGCACACGGCCGTCGGCTATCTCGGGGCCCAAGTGCACTTGGGCAGGCATCCAGGCGACCATGTGATGGTGCTGTCGACGGCACACCCCGCCAAATTCGGGGACGTAGTCCACGCCGCCCTGGGCCATGCCGCGCCGGTGCCCGAGGCCCTGTCGGTCGCGATGGCCCGGCCGCGTCTGGCGACGCACGTCATGCCGGTCCTTGACGACCTGCGGCCACTGCTGACGCGCTGGTAGCGGCGGCTATCGCAACCAGGGGCGGGTCACGGACGCGTCGCCGTCGTTCCGCGCGGGCGTCACGCCGACCAGCGCACAGAGCAGTTCGTAGAGATGGACGTTCTCGACGGCCGGGGGGCGCAGTCCGGGTCTGAGACGGGGGCCTGCGGCAATAAGGACTCCCTGCATGTCACGCAGCGCCGGGTCGAACCCGTGTGCGCCGCCCCAGGCGGGCCGACTCCCCTCCGCACGTGCCGATGCCGCACGGGCGCGTGTGGTGACCGTCCACCCTTCATCGGCCAGGCCGATGACGCCCGGCAGTCGCGGGTGTCCGGCGAGCCCGAAGCGCGCGGGCAGGTCGGCCGACCTCCAGACCTTCAGGTGCGGATGTCGATCCGCGAGGGCAGCGTAGACAGCGTCGTTCGAGACGGCGGTGCCCGACAGGGTCAGCAACGGCCCCACTTCGCCAAGGTCCACGGTCGACAGGTCGACGTAGTCGTCGATCACGATGAGTCGGTCGGCGCTGAGCCCGATCATCCCGTGGTCGCTCACCACGACCCAGTGGACGCGGTCAGCCAGTCCCAGTGTGGTGGCCCCCTCCACGAGGCGTCCGATTTCCCGGTCGACGCGCGCCACGGACGCCGCGATCTCCGGAGCATCGGGCCCGTACGCGTGGCCATCGGTGTCGAGGTCGCTGTAGTACACCGTGATGAACGAGGGACGTGCGTCTGATGGCAGCGCCAGCCACTCCAGCACCTGCGCGGTCCGGTCGGCAGGCGGCAGGTTGTGATCGAATGTCCGATAGCGGGTGGGATACCGTCCGCTGATGGCGATATCACTGCCGGGCCAGAACATCGAGGCCGCCTGGCGGCCCTGCCGCGTGACGGTATGCCAGACGGGTTCGCCCTTCCACCACGCGGGAATATGCGTCACGGCGGTGTCGGCCAGCCGGAACTGTCCCGCGATGGCCGGGTCGCGCATCACGTTCGAGACGATGCCGTGCGATGCCGGGCGAAGCCCCGTGACGATGCTGTAGTGGTTGGGAAAGGTGAGGGAGGGGAACACGGGGATCAGCCCCGAGGCCTGCACGCCTCGCGCGGCGAGCGCGGACAGCGTCGGTGGGCGATGGCGGGACACATAATCCCAGCGCCACCCGTCCAGTCCAATCAGAATCGTGACGGTCGATGCGTCGGGCGACGAGACCGTGGATTGCGGTACGGCGCGTGCTGATGCGACGAGCAGCACGGCGGCCACACACAGGCTGAGAACGGACCGAATGCGCATCGGCTCACTCTAGCAAATGACGCTATCATCCGGGCATGTCGTCAGTTGCAGCCATCACCGCGGCCCCGGAACGTTCCACGATCGATCCGAAGTACACCTGGAACCTGAACACCATTTTTCAGGACTGGGACGCCTGGGAGGAAGGCTTCCGGGCGCTGGATGCCGGCATTACACGCTATGCGGCCCACGAAGGCACGCTGGCGCAGGGCGGCGGGCAGTTGCTACGGGTGTATCGCGACGGGGATGTGCTGGGACAGCTGGCCTACCGCGTCTACTACTACGCGATGCTGCAGCACGACGAAGACCAGCGGAACAACGACATCACGGCGAAGAAGCAGCGCGTGTCGCTGCTGCTGGCACGCTGGCAGCAGTCCACGGCGTGGTTCAATCCGGAACTGCTGCAGCTGCCGACCGACGAGGTGCGGCGCTGGATGGACGCGTCTGCTGAACTGGCGGTGTATCGCTTTGCCATTGAGGAACTGTTCCGTCAGCAGCAGCACGTGCTTGACCGGGCGGGCGAACGCCTGCTGTCGCTGTCGGGGCCGACCGGGGCGACGGCAAGCGAAGCCTACTCGGCGCTGTCCACGGCCGACGCGCGCTTTCCGACGGTGACGCTGACCACCGGTGAACGGGTGCAGGTCAGCTATGGCCAGTATCGCCGGCTGCTCACGACATGCCGCGCCCAGGAAGACCGCCGGGCCGCCTACGAGGCGCTCTACGACACGTATGGCGCCTCGCTGAACACATACGCCGCGCTCTACAACGGCGTCATGCAGCAGGAATGGTTTACGGCCAGAGCCCGGGGATTTGCCACGACGCTCGAGGCGGCCCTGTTCGGCAATGCCATTCCGACCTCGGTCGTCGAGACGCTCATCAGCGAGGGACGCGCCGGCGCGGCCCCCTTCCGCCGGTATCACGCCCTGCGCAAGCGGGTGCTCGGCCTTGCGCACTATCACGTCTACGACGCGCTGGTGCCGCTCGTGGCGAGCGACGCGCAGTACGACTACGATACGGTCCAGTCGTGGATTGTCGAGGCCATGGCACCGCTCGGATCCGAGTATCAGGCCCGGATTCGCGAGGCGTTCTCGCAGCGCTGGATCGACGTGTTCGAGAACCAGGGAAAGCGCAGCGGAGCCTACTCGGCACCGGTCTACGGGGCGCAGCCCTTCATCCTGATGAATTACAACAACACGCTCGATGCCGTGTTCACCACCGCGCACGAACTCGGGCACTCGATGCACACCCTGCTGGCACACGAGTCGCAGCCGTTCGTATACTCGGATTACACGATCTTCGTGGCGGAAGTCCCGTCGACGCTCGCCGAGTCGCTGCTGCTCGAATACATGCTCGCCCATGCGCGGTCGCGCGAGGAACGCGTCGGCCTGCTCGAGCACGCGATCGACAACATCGTTGGCACCTTCTACAACCAGGTCATCTTTGCCGACTTCGAGCTGGCCGCGCACCGGATGGTCGAGCGGGACGAGCCCGTGACCGCCGATGCGCTGTCGGCCCTGTATGCCCGCACGGCCGAAGCCTACTGGGGCGACCTGCTGGGCCCGGACGAGCGGATGCCGCGCACCTGGGCCCGCATTCCGCACCTGTTCCAGTCGCCCTATTACGTGTACCAGTACGCCACCTGCTTCGCCTCGACCGCCCGCCTCATGGGGGAGATCGGCGGCGGAGACCCGATACAGCGCCAGGCGGCCGTCGACCGCTACCTCTCGCTGCTGCGTGCCGGCGGCAGTGACCATCCCATGCGCCTGCTCCAGCGCGCCGGGGTAGACCTGAGCCAGCCCGACACGGTGCGTGCGGTCGTGACTCAGCTCGATACGCTGGTGACCCAACTGGAGGCTGAGGTCGGCTGATCCCGGATGTGCCCGAACGCTGGGGGTTGACGAACCTATCGCCATGAAGTAACCTTCCATCCGGATATGCGGATGGAAGCCGAAACGCCCAGCATCCTCGACCACATGGCCGCGTTGGCCGACCCGACGAGGGTGAGGATGTTGCGTCCTCTCGAGCAGCACGAACTGACAGTCACCGACCTGTGCGCGGTGCTGCAACTGCCCCAATCCACCGTCAGCCGCCACCTGAAGACGCTGGCCGATGACGGGTGGGTCCTCTCCCGGCGCGACGGGACCAGCCGCCTCTATACATTCGCCGGCGACCGTCTCGACGAGGGCGCCCGTCAGCTGTGGCCCGTCATCAGGGCGCAGGTGGGCACCGCCCTGAGCCTCGACGAAGATGACCGGCGCCTGACGAGCGTGCTGCAGCGGCGTCGCGAGAAGTCGCGCGCCTTTTTTTCAACCGCAGCGGGCGAGTGGGACCGCCTGCGCGTCGACCTGTTTGGCGAGCGCGTCTACCTGTCGGCGCTGCTGGCGCTTCTCGATGAACGCCTGGAAGTGGCCGACCTCGGCTGCGGTACCGGTCAGCTGTCGGCGCAGCTGGCCCCCTACGTCTCGCGGGTATGGGCGATTGACGGCTCGGCTGAAATGCTGCAATCGGCGCGTGCCCGGCTGGCCTCGTGCCCGACGGTCGACGTGATCGACGGCGCCCTGGAGCAGCTGCCGCTCCCGGATGCCAGCGTAGACGCGGCCCTTATCTCGCTGGTGCTGCATCACCAGCCCGACCCGCAGCGGGTCATCAGCGAGGCGGCCCGTATTCTCAAGCCCCATGGGCGCATCGTGATCATCGACATGGTGCCGCATACCCACACCGAGTATCAGCTCGAGATGGGTCACGTGTGGCTGGGCTTTTCCGAAGAGACGCTCCGTCGCTATCTGACGGGCGCCGGGCTGGGCAGTGTGCGCTGGACGGCACTGCCCGCCGAACCTGACGCGCGCGGACCGTCGCTCTGTGTGGCGACGGCACGCCAGCATGCCACGCGGCGGGCGGTCGCCGCGACGCACTGACTTCCCTGACACGCACTCAACGAAGGACACAAGGAGCATTCATGATCACTGCAGTGACGACCGTTCATCCGTTTGATGCCGCCCGTGCGGCGGGACGCGAACCCTTCAAGGTGAAGGACCTTTCGCTGGCCGAGTTCGGCCGCAATGAAATCCGCCTGGCCGAGCACGAGATGCCGGGCCTGACGGCGCTGCGCGCCCAGTATGCCGGACAGCAGCCGCTCGCCGGGGCCCGCATCATGGGCTCGCTGCACATGACCGTGCAGACGGCGGTGCTGATTGAAACGCTGACCGCGCTCGGTGCCGATGTGCGCTGGGTCAGCTGCAACATCTTCTCGACGCAGGATCACGCGGCCGCTGCGGTGGTCGTCGGGCGCCCCGAGACCGGCGGCACGACGGCGCAGCCCAAGGGCACGCCCGTGTTTGCCTGGAAGGGCGAGACGCTGCCCGAATACTGGTGGTGCACGGTCGAGGCGCTGCGCTGGCCCGACAACGGCGGTCCCTCGCTCATCGTCGACGATGGCGGCGACGCGACGCTGTTCGTGCACAAGGCCAAGGAGTATGAGAAGACCGGTGTGGTGCCGGCCTTCAACGCCGAGTCCGAGCCCGAAGAATGGGGCGTCATTCTCGAGACGCTGCGCCGTGAGCTGGCGGCTCATCCGAAGACGTGGACGGCGATTGCTGACGGCATCCGTGGCGTCTCCGAAGAGACGACTACGGGCGTGCACCGCCTGTATGAGATGACCGCGAACAACTCGCTGCTGTTCCCGGCCATCAACGTCAACGACTCGGCGACCAAGAGCAAGTTCGACAACCTGTACGGGTGCCGCCACTCGCTCATCGACGGCCTCAACCGCGCCAGCGACGTGATGCTGTCCGCCAAGGTGGCGGTGGTCTTCGGCTACGGCGACGTGGGCAAGGGCTGCGCGCAGGCGCTGAAGGGCCAGGGCTGCCGTGTCATCGTGACCGAGATCGACCCCATTTGCGCCCTGCAGGCCGCGATGGAAGGCTATCAGGTCACCACGATTGAGGACGTCGTCGAGACGGCCGACATCTTCATTACGGCGACGGGCAACAAGAATGTGCTGACCGTTGACCTTATGCGGCGCATGAAGGACAAGGCTATCGTCGGCAACATCGGACACTTCGACAACGAAATCGACATGGCGGCCTTGGCCCGCAGCGGTGTGCGCCGCGTGAACGTGAAGCCGCAGTACGACGAGTACGTGTTCCCGGCCGAAGGGACCCGCGGCGAGCACAGCATCCTCGTGCTGGCCGAAGGCCGACTGCTGAACCTCGGCTGCGCCACCGGCCACCCGAGCTTCGTGATGTCCTCGTCGTTCACCAACCAGGTGGTCGCGCAGCTCGATCTGCATTTCAGCGCGACGGGCCAGCCCACGCTGTCGGGGACGCAGTACGACGCCCGCCGCGTCTACATCCTGCCGAAGAAGCTCGACGAGATGGTGGCGCGGCTGCACCTCGACAAGCTCGGCGTCAAATTGACGACGCTGAGCAAGGACCAGGCCGACTACATCGGCGTGTCGGTGGAGGGGCCCTTCAAGCCCGCCCACTATCGCTACTGAGGCGCGCGCGCCCGAGGCGCAAACACCTTAGAATAAGGCATGGCCGCTCCGGCGGCCATGCCTTTCGTCTGTACCGATGAGGACACGATGTTCGTACGCCAGGTGAGGTTCGCAGCGGCCCTCGGGCTGCTGTCGGCGGTGCTGGTGAGCCGAGGGGCCGGACAGGCCCAGACGCGTATCGATGCCTTCATTGATTCGCGGCACCACCCGGCGATTGCCTATGGCAAGGCCCCGGTGCAGACGGCGGTGACCCGCCTCAACACGGCGATCGAGCGGGGTGAGCGAACGCTGGCGTTTGATGAGACCACCGGCTACCTGCAGGCCTTTCTCGCCGCGATGGATATTCCGGTGACCTCGCAGGTGCTGGTCTATTCGCCGACCAGCTTTCAGGCGGCGAAGATTCACCAGCAGAACCCGCGTGCGATCTATTTTAACGACGAGGTGGCGGTCGGCTGGGTGAGAGGCGGGGCGCTGCTCGAGGTCACAGCGCAGGATCCGGTGCTGGGCACGATCTTCTACGCGTTGCCCCAGGTACCGGCGTCGGGCCCGGCGACCTTTCGCAGGGAAGAGACCTGTGTGTCGTGCCACCTGACCTATGACACGCTCGGCGTGCCCGGCCTGACGGTGCGCAGCACCCGGGCGAGACGTGGTCCGGGCGACTATCTGAACGACCCGTCGGTCGACCATCGAACGCCGTATGTCAACCGGTGGGGAGGATGGTTCGTCACCGGAGCGGAGGCATCCGTCACGCATCTCGGCAACCAGCCGCTGCTGCAGCCCGAACGCATCGGCCCGGTCGCCATCCCGCTGGCTACGGTTGACGGGCAGTTCGACACCACCGGCTACCCGCTGGCGACGAGTGATGTGGCCGCGCTGCTGGTGCTCGAACACCAGTCGCAGGCCGCGAACATGATCACGAGGCTCGGGTGGGAAGCGCGTGTGGGCGATGCCGAACGCACGCGCATCGCCGCGCAGCTGCTGGCCGACTATCTGCTCTTCGCAGATGAAGCGCCACTACCGGCGTCACTCACAGCTGGACCGTCGCCGTTTGCGGCACAGTTCGCGGCGCGCGGGCCGTTCGACCGGCACGGCCGCACGCTGCGTGAACTGCAGCTGAGCGGACGGCTGATGCGGTATCCCCTGAGCTACATGATCTACTCGCCGATGTACCGGGCCCTGCCTGAGCCCTTGCGCCACCTGGTCGATCAGCGCATCGAGGCCGTGCTGGCCGGTCAGGTGAACGACCCGAGGTTCGTCCACTTCACGTCGGACGTGCGTGCGGCCGTCGCGGCGATTCGTGCCGACACGGTGGAGCGTCCATGACACGCCACCAGTCCCTGACGCTGGCGACGACATGTGCGCTGCTGGCCACGTCGCTGCTGGTGGCCGGCGCGCAGCGGCCGGGTGTCTTCAACGGCAATCGCGATCATCCGGCGATTCGCTACAGCACGGCGCCGGTCAGCGACCCGGTCGCCCGGTTGAATGCCGCGCTTGACGCCGGCACGGCCTCGCTCAGCTACGACCCCGCGCGGGGCGGCTACCTAGCGTCGGTGCTCGAGGCGCTGAAAGTGCCTGTCAGCTCACAGGTGCTGGCGTTTGCTGAAACCAGCCTGCAGGCCAGTAAGATTCGGATGCACAACCCGCGCGCGATTTACTTCACCGATCAGGTGTCGGTGGCCTGGGTTCGCGGGGGCGACGTGCTGGAACTCGCCGCACAGGACCCCACTCAGGGGACGGTGTTTTACACCGCACCCATGCAGGGCACCGACCGGCCGCGTTTCCGACGCGACAACCAGTGCCTGGCCTGCCATCTGTCGTGGGACACCCTGGCGGTGCCTGGCCCCGTGCTGCAGACGGTGTTTCCGCGGAAGAGCGACCGCGACTACGCCGATGGTGGCTTTACGGACCACCGGCTGCCAGTGGGGCAGCGCTGGGGAGGATGGTTTGTGACCGGGGCACAGGTGCCCGCCCGGCACATGGGCAATCAGCCCATGTTGCAGCCCACGCCGCGCACAGGACCGCCGAAGGCGCTGCGGGCCGTCACCGGCGAGTTCGACACGGCCGGCTACCTCGTGCCCACGAGCGACGTCGCGGCGCTGCTGGTGCTTGACCATCAGGTGCATGCCACCAATCTGATCACGCGCCTCAACTGGGAGCATCGCGCCGGCACACCGGCCGCTCAGGCTGAGGCCGCCGACGCCCTGGCCGAATATCTGTTGTACGCAGAAGAAGCCCCGCTGCCGAGGCCAGTCAAAGGCACCTCGGGCTACGCCGAAGACTTTGCGGCCGTGGGACTTCGCGACAGCCGGGGGCGCTCGCTGCGAGAACTGCAACTCGACGGGCGCACGTTCCGCTTTCCGCTCAGCTACATGGTCTACAGCCCGACGTACGCGGCCCTGCCGCTCGCGGCCCGACAAGCCATGGCCACGCGCCTGTCGGCGGCGCTCGAGGGCCGACGGACGGAAGTCGGCTATGCGCACCTGACGGCACCCGTGCGCCAGGCGATCCGGGAGATTGTGGCCGAGACCGCGCCTGCGGTGTTGAGCCCGACGCGCTAGTCCAGACCGCGCACGCGCTGGTGCCGCGGTGCGGAGTGACGGTCCCCGCGCGCCCTGCCGCACTCACGACGTTGTTGGCGTTCTGCCGCGTCTCGTTGCGACGTGGTATCGCGGCGATGCCTGCCAATCCTGCAGACGAAAAAAAGGGGGCACCCGTGATGCTCACGAGTGCCCCCCAAGGGGAGTGCCAGCGGAAGTGGGATCTTCAGGCGCCCGGGCGCTGACGCTGTGGCGCCGGCAGGGTGCCCTTGTTGGCGATGGCCTTGTTGATGGCCGTGATGGTGTGGGTCGTGCGGAATTCGACGATCTGCTTCGCCCACTCGGTGTTCTTGGCGCGGTTCGAGACGTCGACGCCGTTGATGGTGGCCTTGCCGGCCTTCACGCGCTCGTCGTAGCGCACCGACTTCGGGTCCTGAATGAACATGTTCAGGGTGATGATCACATCGTCGTGCATGTTGTCGGAGGCACCTTCTTTGAGGCCCTTCGTCTCCATGAACTTCGAGACCGACGCGTAGTCGTAATACTCCTGGATGTGCGCTACGAGTGCCTTCCCGGCGTACTTGGTGTTGAGCGCCTCGGCGACCGCGCGCTGGCCGGCCTGGTTGCCGCCGCTGTCGCCGATGAAGAACACCTGCGTGAATCCGTGCGCCACCAGTGACTCGGCCGTGTCGGTGAGCAGGGCCCGGAACGTGTCTTCGCGCAGCGTGATGGTGCCGGGCGAGGTCATGTGACCGGTCGGGGGCTCGATGCCGCCTTCGGGCACGTGCTTGATGACCGGGGCGCAGAGCGCGTTGCCCATCTTGCGTGCAATGGCGTCGCAGTTGGTGGTCAGCACATAGTTGTGCTTGCCGAGCGCCAGCCACGGGCCGTTGGGTTCGTGGCCGCCAGTCGGGATGATGACCGTGGTCTTGCCGGCCGCCATCGCATCACGCACATCCATCCAGGTCATTTCCTCGAGCCACACCGTGTTGGCCTTCGGCAGCGGATTCGGTGTGTCCTTGCAGTTGTAGGGATTCTGGGCGCAGTCGCCACCGCCCATCGAGCGCGGATCGGGCGCACGCCGCTGTCCCTGCACGGTGACGGCCAGCGCACCGGCCATCACCACCACTGCTCCCACACCCAGCACTGTTCGCTTCATATGATGCTCCTTGTTGACGTTCACAACTTCGGGGCTACTGACCGCCACGCTTGGCCGGGGTCGGCGGCAGCGGGCCCAGCTTGTGCCGGAATGAGCCATCGTCAAACCGGTCGCGATAGGGCGTGTGGCAGCTGCCGCACGTCTTGCCGAGGTTCGCGGTGGCGGCCTTCACTTCGTCCCACTTGCCGGCCGTGGCGGCCAGGTCGATGGCGTCGGCAGCCTTGCGGGCATCGGCGATCCATCCGAGCGCGTCGGTCTTCGCATACGGCCGGAAGAACGCTTCGGTCTGCGTGAACGCCGCCTTCAGTTCGGCGGCCTGCTTCTTGGCCCCCTCGACATCCGACTTCTCGGTGACGGTGCGCATCGCGCCATTGGCCGCGGCCACCTTCTGCATGGCCTTCTGCAGCACTTCCTCTTCGGTCGTCATCTTCGGAGGAAGGCGACGCGCAATGTCGTTCATCGCGCTGTTGACGACCGACGTGGCCACGACCACGGGCTTGCCGGTCCACCTCGCGATGACCTCGGGCGACAGGCCCGTGAGCCGATCCTTAACCTTGGCGTTGGCCGGGTCGAACTTCATGGCCTCGCCGATGACGGTGACGTAGGTGTTGGGCTCGAGCGGCTCGTTGAGCCGCGGCGCGAGGACCAGCACATCCTTGTCACCGCTCTTGGCTTTGTCCTGGTCGACGGCGAACGCGATGGCCGACAGATTCTGGTCGACCAGCGCCATCATCGTGACGTTTTCACCGTAGTAGGCATCGGGCTTGGCGGCCAGGCTGCTGGCCACGACGGGCACGAGCGGTTTCTGCGGTGGGGCCGCGGCGGCAGCCGCCGGCGCGCCGGCCTGCCCCTGTGCACCCGCGGCGGGACGGGCAGCCCCTGGACCCTGGCCTGGCGCAGCAGGGGCGGCTCCGGCAGCGGCGGGTCGGGTCCCACCCTGCGTGGGCGCGGGAGCCGCAGGAGCCTGCTGTGCTTGGGGAACAGCCACGGCAGCCGCAAGACCCAGCACGGCCGCCGAGAGGGCCAGCCGCGAGGTGCGACGGGTGGAACGGTTGGAGCGTGACATGACGGAAGTCCTCCTTGAGCGACCATCGCGGGGTGCCCTCGGCACACGGGACGGTCGTCGAACAGCCGCATTGTAGGCGAAACCGGGCTTGAGAGGGCGAGGCGACATGTTTCTTTTTGTCATGACCCCGTTCTGGCGGGCGAGGCCACAGGTCCCTGGCGCTACAATCTCGGTCGTTCGTGCCTGCGGCCCTCGTCGGAGGCGTGTTAGTCCCGGGAGTGATTTGCATGACTGTCCGCCTCGCCCTCTGCCTGCTGCTCGGCTCCGTGGTCACCGTGTCTGCCCAGACGCCCGCCGCTGGTGCGCCGCCCGCTCCGTCGCGCACCGCCTCGGTCAACAGTCAGCCGCGCCGTGACGTGGCGAACATGCCGCGTCCCATCGACCTGCACGACAGTGTGTGGATTGAGCAGCTCACCATGCTCGAGGTGCGCGATCTGTTGAAGGCAGGGAAGACCACGGCGCTGATCCTCACCGGCGGCATCGAGGAGAACGGGCCCTACCTGACCACCGGCAAGCACAACAACGTCCTCAAGGCTCAGGGCGAATCGATTGCCCGCGCCCTGGGTAATGCGCTCGTCGCCCCGATTGTGACGCTTGAGCCAGGCAACCCTGACCGGCCTGGGCTGTCACCAGGCACCGTCGTGCTGTCCCAGGCCACCTTCCGGGCGGTGTTGTCCGACATGGCGCGCAGCCTCCGCTCGCAGGGATTCACCGACATCGTTATGCTCGGGGACAGCGGCGGCAACCTGAAGGGCATGCAGGAGGTGGCGGCGACGCTCAATGCCGACTGGCAGGGGCAGGGACGCGTGCATTTCATCCCCGAGTACTACAACTACGCCGACGTCGAGCACTTCGAGGAGACTGAACTGGGCATCAAGGAGCAGCTGGAAGGCTTCCACGACGATTACTACATCTCGGCGATCATTGCGACCGTCGACACTGAGGCGATCCGCATGCGCGAGCGGCGCAAAGCGGGCAACTTTGTCATCAACGGCGTGTCGCTCGATCCGATTGAGAAGACCGTGGCCAACGGGCTGCGCATGGTGCAGTTCCGGACGGCAGTCACGGTGGCGGCGATCAGGAAGTCGATGGCAGCAGTCGGTACCCGGCAGTAATCTGGTAGCCCTATGTGTCAGCGTGTGACGTGTCAGCAGTTCGGCAAGCCGTCGTGGGTGGGGTGCGGACAGCACATTGAACAGGTACTGGGTGACGTGAAGCCGGTCGACCGGTGTCAGTGTCCCCGGAAGCCGGGTGTGCTGTCGCGACTGTTCGGGGGCCGCTGACCGGCGGCCATGGCGGCACTTCCCGCAGACACCCGGATCGCCGCAGTCATGCTGGCCGTGGCTGACCTCGCGCGGTCGTTGACGTTTTACCGCGACCTGCTCGGCGCGACGGTGCATGACAGTGGCTCGGACTGGGCCTCGCTGGGCACGGTCGCCGGACGACCATGGCTGCACCTGCAGATGAAACCCGACGCCACGGCACGTCCCATCCGCACAAGCGGGCTGTTTCATGTGGCGCTGCTCGTTCCGACGCGCGCGGCACTGGGACAGGTGCTGCTGCGTCTGGCCGCCACCGAGTGGCCGGTCGACGGCGCGGCCGATCATCGTGTCAGCGAAGCCGTGTACCTGCGGGACCCCGACGGCCTAGGACTCGAGGTGTATCGGGACCGTCCGCGGTACGAGTGGCTGCGATGGGGCGACGAGGTGCAGATGGCCTCTGACCCGCTCGACATTGACGGCGTGCTGCAGTGCCCGGGTGCCGATGCGTCGTGGATGGGTCTTCCAGACGGCACCGTCGTCGGCCACGTGCACCTGCAGGTGCCTGATCTGCAGGAGGCGGAACGGTTCTACTGCGACACGATCGGGTTCACTCCCATGATGCGTGGCTATCCGGGCGCGCTGTTTGTGGCGGCCGGTGGCTATCACCATCACGTCGGTCTGAACGTCTGGGCAGGTTCTGGCGCGCCACCCCCACCGGCCTCGGCGGTCGGGATGCGTCGCCTCGACCTTGAGGCGTCAGTGCCCGCGACGACCCGGTTCGACGATGCCACTACCGGGGTGACGGTGGTCATTCAACCGGGAGTCAGCGCCGGGGTGGCGTCACCGTCGTATGACTGACACTACGCACCTGCAGACAGAGGTGATCGACGAACTGCAGAGACACGGCATTGCGGTCGGGCCCGACGACACGCCGTCGACGCTGCGCGTGCAACTGAACGATCGCTATCGGATCGAGATTCGCGCGCTGCGTGATCGCTGTCGGGCTGGCGAGTTCGGTGTGCGTGAATTGCCTGCACACGTCGTGGCCCTGCGCCGTGAGTATCTGCTGCTGTCGGTGCCGCTCGATCGCTGGGTGAGGCCCGCCTGACCGGCGGGCCTCAGGCCCTGCTACTTGCCAGCAGCACCGCCATCCGGGGCGCGTCGGTCCATCCCGCCTTCCAGCATGTCGTCCTTCTGGTTGAGCACGATCACCTCGGCCACGCCCTGACCGCCGGCCTCGCTCACGGTGTGTCCCATGGCCCGCAGCGCGTTGAGGCTGTCGGCCGAGAAGCCGAAGCGTTCGACCGACAGACGATCAGGCAGCCACTGGTGATGCATGCGGCCGGCGTCGACCGCTTCCTGGGCGTTCATGCCGAAGTCGATGACGTTGAGGATGGTCATCAGCACCGTGTTGATGATGGTGCGCCCCCCTGGGGACCCCGTCACCATCAACAGCTTGCCGTCTTTCGTGACGATGGTCGGGGACATGCTCGACAGCATGCGCTTGCCGACCTGCGCCAGGTTGGGCGGTGTGCCGACGAGGCCCTGCTCATTCGTGAGGCCGGGACCGGCGTTGAAGTCGCCCATTTCGTTGTTCAGCAGGAAGCCCGCACCAGGCACGACGATACGTGAGCCGTAGCCGTATTCGAGGGTGTAGGTCAGGGACACGGCGTTGCGCTGGGCATCAACGACCGAGAGGTGCGTGGTCTCCTGAGACTCGGTCGGCCACGTGAAGGTCGTGGGCGACGACTTCGACGCCTTGGTCGGGCTGATGGTCTTGCGGAGTGTCTCGCCGTATTCCTTCGAAATGAGGCGGTCGACCGGAATGTTCGTCACAAAGTCGGGGTCGCCGATGTACTGGGCGCGGTCCGCAAAGGCCCGACGCATCGACTCGGTGATGAGATGCAGGTTTTTGACCGAGCCGTAGCCGTTGGCCTTGAGGTCGTAGCCTTCCAGGATGTTCAGCATCGTGATGACGCCGATGCCGCCCGAACTCGGCGGAGCCATGCCGATGATTTCGTGGCCGCGGTAGGTGCCGCGCACCACATCGCGCTTGCGGGCCTGGTAGGCCTTGAGGTCGGCGCGCGTGATCAGTCCGCCGTTGGCCTTCATTTCCTTTTCGAGCAGGTCAGCCGTCTCGCCTTCGTAGAATCCGGCCGGACCTTGGTCCGCAATCCGCTGCAGCGTGCGTGCCAGATCGGGCTGTTTGAGCAGCTCGCCGGCCTGGTAGGGCTGCCCGTTCCTCGAGAACTGCGCCAGCGAGGCCGGGTAGCGCTTGAACTCGTCGAGCATGCCCGACAGCGATCGCGCCAGTCCGTGGCTGACTTCAAACCCGTCACGCGCAAGGACGACGGCGGGCTGCACGAGGTCCTTCCATGGCTTTGTGCCCTTTTCCTTCCACGCCATGTGCAGACCGGCGACGGTGCCGGGGACGCCGACCGATCGGTGGCTGTTATGGTGCAGGTCGAAGTCGTACTTCCCGTCCTTGAGCCACATCTCGGGCGTCGCACCGGCCGGGGCCTTCTCGCGGAAGTCGTACGACGTGGCTGCCCCGGTGCCCTCGCGATAGACGAGGAATCCGCCACCCCCGATGTTGCCGGCGGTGGGATGAGTCACGGCCAGCGCAAAAGCGGTCGCGACAGCGGCATCGATGGCGTTGCCCCCCGACTTGATGACCTGAAAGCCCACCTGGGAGGCAATGTCGCTCTGCGACACCACCATGCCGGTCCTGGCCCGGATTGGAGCCGAGCCGGCCTGCAGGGTGAGTGATGAAAGGAGAAGCGCGGCGATAAGGGACAGAAACGCGCGGCGAGTCATGTGAGAGTCCTCCGGACGGGGTTAGCGGGCTCTATCTTACTTGGGTCTTACTCGGGTCTTACTTGGGTCGGGTGGCAATCGGCGTGTCGTCGCGGTTGCCCCATTCCTCCCAGGCCCCGTAGTAGTTGCGCAGCTTTGACAGGTCATGTCCGATGAGAGCCAGTGTGAACAGGTCATGCGAGGCGCGCATTCCGACCTGACAATAGACAATCACCTGGTCGCTGGCGGTGACGCCCTTGTCTCGATACAGCCGGGCGATCTCCGCAGCCGGTCTGAATTCGAGGCTGGGCTTCGCCAGCGTGTCTTCCCAGTAGACCGGCGTTGACGACGCGATGAAACCGCCGCGCTTGATATTCCTCAGGTCCGTCCCGTCGATTTCGGCCTGCGTGCGGGCGTCGAGGATGCGGGTCCCCGGCCGATGCATCGCGGCGACGACATCAGCGGCACGTGCATGTCCGATGCGGGCGGCACGCACCCGGAAGGGCGGGGCGGTCGGCGTCGGCGTGTCGGTGCTGACAGGTCGCTGCTCGGTGCTCCACTTGGTCCAGCCGCCGTTCAGCAGGGCCACATTGCCGTGGCCGTAGTGATTGAGAATCCACCACAACCGGGCGGCATAAATCCCCCCGCGTTCGTCATAGGCAATGACGCGGGTCTCGGGCCCGATGCCGAGCCGTCCCATCAGGGCCTCGAACTCGGCCGGAGTCGGGAGGAAGTCGGGGGTGGCGGTGGGGTTGCGGATCGCGTTGTTGTCGAGCCACACGGCATGGGGGATGTGTCCCTCCGCATAGCCACGGGGACGGAGGTCGACGACACGCACCTGCGGATCGGCCGCATGGGCGGCCAGCCACGCCGTGTCCACGAGCAGTTCGGGGCGGGCATAGCCGCCGGAGGCGACCTGTGCGGTCAGCAGCAGTGAGACAAGGAGCGACATGCGCCCGATTGTATGTGTCCTGGCCGCCACCGGCGCAACTAGAGAATGCGCCGCAGATAGCTGTCGAGCGTGCGGCCGTCTGCCCACTGATGCGGATAGCCCAGCGAGACTTCCTCGAAGCCCACTCCGTCGATGACACGCGACTGCCGCAGGTGCAGGTGCCCGTACACGACGGTCTCTACCGGAAACCGCCGATGCCACTCGTCTGTCAGCCGAGTGCCGCACCAGATGCGAAACCGGGGAATGCGGGGAAGCACGGCGAGGTCCTGCCGCAAGGGAAAGTGATTCACCAGTATCAGGCGATGCGTGGACGGAAGGGTTTCCAGACGCGCCCGGGTCGAGGCGATACGGTGGTGGCACCATGCGCTGCGACTGGCAAACGGCACCGGCGACAGCAAATCTTCATCGGCAGACCTGAGGCCTGCGGCCTCGGCCCACGCCACCGCGCTGGTGGCGTCGAGGCCCGGCGGGCCAAAGCTGTAGTCGTACAGCAGGAACATCGGCACCACCAGGCGGGGCGGGCCATCGCCCGGCCACACCGGAAACGGATCTTCCGGCGTGAGCACCCCGAGGCGACGGCACAACGCCACCAGGCGGTCATAGTGCGCCTGTCCGCGCTGGTCCTCGGGAAGTTGCCGGGGTGTCCACAGCTCGTGGTTGCCCGGCACCCACACCACACGCGCAAAGCGCGCGGTGAGGGCGGTCAGGGCGGCGTGCAGCTGCGCGGGCGTGTCGCTGGCATCGCCAGCCACGATGAGCCAGTCATCGGGGTAGGAACCGAGCGACTCAAGCAGCATCCGATTCCGTGCGTGGCCGATGTGCAGGTCGGCGATGGCCCAGAGTTTCATGCCGGCGGAACGCCGAACCACCATAGCCGCAGGGACTGCGTCTTCACGCGGTGGCCGCGCACGGCGAGCGCCAGTCGGTGACGCGCGGTGGGTGAGGCGAGGAAGAACTGCCAGTGCGCTGCCGTGTCTGGCTGTCGGGGGTCAAGCGTCAGCACTGGTGGCTGGTGCGGATCGAGGTGAAACGAAAACTGGTCAAGGGGAATGGAAAGGCCGAGGCCGCGGGCCTTGATGTAGGCCTCCTTCAGCGTCCAGAAGTCGAAGAAGACTGACACCTGCCTGTCCGGGGGCTGCGCATGCAGTTCGCGGACTTCGTCTGGCGCGAAGAAGCGGTTTGGAATGTCTTGGGTGATCACGCGCGCGGTGTCTTCCACGTCGATGCCCAGCTCGCGCGTGGCGCTGATGGCCACGGCGACGAGTCCGGGCGTGTGCGACACAGTGAAGCCCAGGTCGCGCCGGTGCCCGGACGCCAGCGTCGGGCGCCCATGTGGTTCCAAAGCGAAGGCAACAGCGGACGGCGACAGCGCCAGGGCCTGCCCCAGCAGATGTCGGGCCAGTCCCCGGCCAACCACGAAACGTTCGCGGTCGCCGGGCATGCGATATCGCTGCTCGCGCACGTTCTCTTGGGCAGACAGCACAGCTCGCAGCGAGGGTAGGGCGGCGCTCACCTCGGGGGCATCGTGCGCGGCCAGCACCACATGCACCGTCGTGTCGAGTGCGTCGAGTGTGGGCAGGGCAGGCATCATGGCGTGTCCTCTGGGCTCGGCCCAGGACGCCGCCGCATCAGCACCCAGAGCGCGAGGCCCACGGGCACGCTCAGCAGCACGACGACCCCGACGGCGGTGACATGCTCCTGCAGTACGGCCCAGGCCCGCTCACCGTACCGCACGGCCAGCCACCCGGCGATGAGGTAGCGCAGGCCACGCCCGGTCGCTACGCTCAGCGCCAGGCGCGACGCCGGCATCCCCGACAGTCCAGCCATCACGACGCACAGCTTGAACGGCGTCGGCGGGGGCAGCATGGCCGGCACGATGACCCCGGCCATGCCGTAGCGATGCGTGATGTGGCGCACCTGGTCGAGGGTCGCGTCGCTGAACCCTCGCTGCAGCACGGCGGCGCCTCCCCTTGCGGCCACGACGTGCAGCAGCAGGCATCCCAGCACCGAACCCAGCGTCGTCGTGGTGGCGTACCACAGCATCCAGTCGGGTTGCCGTGTGCTGAGAACAACCACGAGCACGTCGTTCACCTGCGGAAACGATAGGAACGACGAGTCGAGCAGCGCAATCAGGGCGAGGCCCGGCCCCCCGAGGCGCTCGGCCCACGCGGCGAGGGCCTCAAGCACACGGGCACCCGCAGGGGGAGTGAGGTGCCCACCGGTTTGACATGGCGGGGACGTGGAGAGCGGGACGTGCGTCGATCACAAGTGACGGTCAAATCTTATGCGAAGCGCCCTGCGTCTCTCTTCCCTTGTCCTGCTCGTCGTGATCGGCCTCCAGTCCGTGCTGATGGCTCAGCGGAAGCATCCGGTCAGCGGGCGCGTTATTGCCCCGGTGATGGGAGTGGGTGGCGCCGGCTGGCTCGAACGTCCTGAACGCGAAGACGAAGAGCAGACGTCACGCGCTGTCGCGGCCATGACGCTGCGTCCGGGCATGGTTGTGGCCGACATCGGCGCAGGATCGGGCTATTACTCGGTGCGGATGGCGCGGGCCGTTGGGCCCGAGGGGCGCGTGTATGCCACCGACATTCAGCAGGGCATGCTCGACATTATCGCGCGTCGGGTGTCGCGCGACCGGTTGCCGCAGATCGTGCCGGTGCTGTCCGCCGAAGACGATCCGCGGCTGCCGCCCGCCTCTGTCGACCTCGCGCTGATGGTTGACGTGTATCACGAACTGGCCGAGCCTCAGGCATTCATACGCCGCCTGAAAGCCGCCCTCAAACCGGACGGGCGTCTGGTCCTCATCGAATTCCGGAAGGAAGACGCGTCGGTACCGATTCGTACGGAGCACAAAATGAGCGTGGCCCAGGTCCGGCAGGAACTGGGCGCCGACGGCTTCGACATTGCCGAGGTGATCGATGTGCTGCCGTGGCAGCACATCATCGTCCTGAAGGCGCGTTGACGATCGCTCTCGCGCGTCAGTTGACGGTCGACACATCACGAGCGGAACGCCCGCAGGCGTGACATGGCGGTGTTGATGGGGCTCCACCACGGTCGAGTCCTCGGCAGCGGCTTCCTGATTACATTTTCGGTGGCACCCGTTTCCGCGTCGCCTGCTCGAACGCATACGCCAGGCCCACCACCTTCGGATCGTCGCAGTGACCGCCGACGAGGCTGATCCCGAATGGGCGGGTCGGCTCCTGAGATCCTCGAGCTCCCTCGCTGTAATTGATGACCATGCCGAAGGGGACCACGACAATCGGGTAGCCCGCTTTCGAGGCATAGGTAGCGCCGGACGATCCCGGGAAGAGGATCGCATCGAGCTTGTGGGTGGCGATCACCGCGTCGAGGCCCTGTTCGCGCGTTAGCAGCAGGTCGGCCTTCCGGTCCCGGGTATAGCGGGCCTGGTCCTTTACCAGGTCGGCGCTGTCAGCGAAATCGAGGCGGCCCTGGCCATAGCGCATTGAGCCGCGCGCCCGGTTGGCCACATTCCACGCGCGCAACTCACTGAATGTCTTCACCGGCGCGGTCGGGCCCAGCGACGAGAGCCACAGGTTGAAGTCACGTTTCATGGTGTACCGAAGCACCTGCGAGCATAGGTCGTCGCTGGCGTTCCCCGAAAATGGTGCCTCGCAAATCGGGTGCGAGGTCAGGTTGCTGGCCGCGTCGGGCGCGATCATGCTCGGCAGGTCGGCCGGGTCGACAATCGCGGCACCGGCGGCCTTGAGGGCCGCAATGGCCGCCTCCATCGAGGCGAGTTCGTCGGGCGTGAGACCGGGGAACGGCCGTGCGCGGCCGGGAAACTCGCGCGCCGTGTAGAGGCCGGCCCGCGGGACCCCGATCCGTGCGCCCTTCAGTGCATCAGCCTTCAGAAACGGCGTGTAATCATTGCCAGCCGGCGCGGTGCACTCGGTCGTGCGCGGGTCGCGGCTGTCGGGCAGGCCTTCCATCACGCCGAGCATGAGGGCCGCATCGGTCACGGTCTTCGTCATCGGCCCGGCGGTATCCTGATCCAGTGACAGGGGGACGATGCCGTGGCGGCTGATGCGCCCGGTGGAGGGCCGGATGCCGACGAGCATGCTGGCGTTCGACGGGCCTTCGATCGAGCCACCCGTGCTGGTACCAACGTTGGCGGCCCACAGGTTGGCGGCCACGCCTCCTCCGGAGCTTGAGCCGCTCACCTCGAGCACCGGCGTCCCATCGTCGTTGGCGTGTGGATCGTAGGGGTTGTAGCTCTGGCCCGACGCGGCGTTGTAGCCCCCGGGGCGGACGGCGTCGCCGAACCATCCCGCCAGTTCGCTCATGGTTGACTTGGCGATGATGATGGCACCGGCCTTCCTGAGGTTGGTGACGAGGGTGGCCTCGTACGGGGCGCGGAAGTGACGGAAGGCGAGCATGCCGCCGGTCGTCGGCATGTCGTCGGTGGTCATGATGTTGTCCTTGAGCGCCACGGGAATGCCGTGGAGCGGCCCGCGCAGTGTGCCGGCGGCGCGCTCGCGATCGAGAACGTCCGCTTCGACGAGGGCCCGCGGATTAACCGAGACGGCCACGTTGAGGCGGTCTTCGTAGAGACCGATACGTGTGAGGTACTCGGTGACGAGGGCACGGGATGTCGTGCGCCCGTCGCGCATGGCCGCCTGCATCTCGGGAATCGACGCCTCGACGACGCTGAACGGTGCTGCTGGCGTCGGAGGGGCCGCAGGGCCCGCGCATGAAGCGGCCAGCGTCACGACGCCGAGCAGGGCAGCAGGGCGGATGGAACAGCTCACGTGCATCGGGCCTCCATGATTGGGATCATAGCGCGGCCGCTGACGCGCCCACGCGACACGTTGGCTGGTACCGGGGCGTGGCGACCGGATGCGACGGCCAGGGCACCGACGCCTCACACCGACCGCGCGTCGCACACTCACGTCGTGATCAATAATCCTCAGCCATGCACAAAGATACGCTGGCTGAGTTCTTCGGCACGCTGGTTCTCATCGCGTTCGGTCTCGGGGTGGTCGCGCAGACGGTGCTCAGTCGCGATGCCAACGGGTCGTTTCTCGCTATCAACCTGTGCTGGGGGCTGGCCGTCATGCTCGGGGTCTATGCGTCTGGCGGGGTGTCGGGCGGGCACCTCAATCCGGCGGTGACCATCGCGCTCGCTGTCCGGCGGGGGTTTCCCTGGCACAAGGTGCCGGTCTTCGTGCTGGCGCAGGTCGCTGGTGCCTTTGCCGGGGCCGCGCTCGTGTTCGCGGTCTATCACGACGCGCTGACCGCCTTTGACGGCGGCGTGCGACAGGTCGACGGGGCAGTGGCCACGGCCGGCATCTTTTCCACAGGGCCGCAGCCCTTCCTCTCCCTGATGGGCGGCTTCATCGACCAGATGGTCGGCACGGCGCTGCTGATGATCGGCGTGCTTGCCATCGGGGACCGCCGCAATTCGGGGCCACCTGCCTGGATGGCGCCTCCGCTCGTTGGTGGACTGGTCGTCGCCATCGGCATGGCGTTTGGCTATAACGCCGGCTATGCGATCAATCCCGCCCGGGACTTCGGGCCGCGCCTCTTCACGGCCCTCGCCGGCTGGGGCCCCGCTGTGTTCACGACGGGACACGGCTTCTGGTGGGTGCCGATTGCCGGCCCCATCGTCGGCGCCATCATCGGCGCCGTGGCGTACGACCTGTGCATCGGAGCGAGTCTGGAAGGGCGAGGGGAGCAGGCATGAGCCGCTATGTGATGGCCCTTGACCAGGGCACCACGTCGAGCCGCACGATCCTGTTTGATCACGGCGGCCGGATTGCGTCGATGTCGCAGCAGGAATTTCCCCAGCTGTTTCCGGGGCCTGGTCATGTCGAGCACGACCCCGAGGCGATTTGGTCGAGCCAGCTGCACACCGCACGTGATGCGATGGCGCGCATTCACGTCGCGCCTGAGGACATCGCCGCCATCGGCGTCACCAATCAACGTGAAACCACCGTGCTCTGGGACAAGGCGACTGGTCGGCCCGTCGCCAACGCGATCGTCTGGCAGAGCCGCGTGACCGCGCCCATCTGTGAGCGCCTGAAGGCGGCCGGCCACGAGCCCATGGTGCGTCAGAAGACCGGGCTCGTCATCGATGCCTATTTTTCGGGCACCAAGATCAAGCACCTGCTCGATGCGCATGACGGCCTGCGGGCCCGCGCCGCGCGAGGGGAAATTCTCTTCGGCACCATCGATACATTCCTCGTCTGGCGCCTGACGGGTGGGGCCGTGCACGTGACCGATGTCAGCAACGCCAGCCGCACGCTGTTGTTCAACATTCACACGCAGCAGTGGGACGACGAACTGCTGGCCCTGCTCGACGTGCCGCGCGCTATGCTGCCCGAGGTGCGCGACTCGAGTGAGGTCTACGGTACCACGGCCCGGAACATCTTCGGCACGCCCATCCCGGTCGCGGGCATTGCGGGCGACCAGCAGGCGGCGCTCTTCGGACAGGCGTGTTTCGAACCGGGCAGCGCCAAGAACACCTATGGCACCGGCTGCTTCATGTTGCTCAATACCGGGGCCACGCCCGTGCCGTCTGAGCACGGCCTGCTCACCACCATCGGGTGGCGGATCGGAGGCCAGACCACGTACGCGTTGGAAGGCTCGGTGTTTGTGGCGGGGGCGGCGGTGCAGTGGCTCCGCGACGGATTGCAGGCTATTGAGACCTCCGCCGGTGTCGAATTGCTGATGGCTCAGGTAAACGACACCGACGGCGTCTATCTCGTGCCCGCCTTCGTCGGGCTCGGGGCACCCTACTGGGATCCGCATGCCCGAGGCACCCTCGTGGGGCTGACGCGGAACACACGCATGGCGCACATCGCCAGGGCCGCCGTCGAGGCGATGGCGTATCAGACCCGCGATGTGCTGCAGGTGATGCAGCAGGAATCGCACCTCCCGCTGCTCAGCCTGAAGGTGGACGGCGGTGCTGCGGCCAACGCCATGTTGCTGCAGTTCCAGGCCGACCTGCTCAACGTGCCGGTGCGTCGGCCCGTCGTGGCCGAGACGACGGCGCTCGGGGCCGCCTACCTCGCGGGCCTCGCTGTCGGCTACTGGCAGGGGCTGGATGATGTGGCGCGCAACTGGGCGCTTGACCGCGAGTTCCGGCCGGCCATGCCGGTGGCCGAACGCGAACGGCTGTATGCCGGCTGGTGCCGGGCGGTCGAACGGTCGCGCGACTGGGCGCGCGACTGATCGCCCACGCCGCCTATTGCGGGAAGAGCTGCTCGCGGGCCCATTCGTTGCGGCCCGCGAGGTGATAGACAAGCGTACGAGCCACCTCGGGCATGTACACCGCCGAGGGAATGAACGCACTGAACCCAAACTGCTGTGCGTCATCGATGCCCCACGCACCGAGCTGGTGCGCATCAGGCGATGCGACTTCGCTGGCGTTGAGGCGTTGCGCCAGCGCGGGGTCGGCTTCGACGGGCAGCAGCAGCCGCATCTGCAGCCCGCTGCCTAGGTCGGGGTGCTGCGCCGCAGCGTCGAGCTCGAGGCGTGACGGCCGCCCCTGGGCAAAGTCGAGGTCGGCCGAGAGACGATGGCGGTCGCTCGAGGCCCTCACCCAGGGCCGCGGCTCGAGGTGTACCAGCTGCGCCAGTTGCTCGGGCGTGAACGGACTGGGACCCTGGCCACGCTCGCGATAGACGGCATCGACGTTCACCAGTTCGTCGTGCTTGCGGCGGCTGCCCGCCGTGGGATGCGCGGTCAGGGCTTGGTGGCCACCGAAAATACCCGCCAGCTCTGCGGCTTCGGCGTGCGCATCGGCCACCTGAAGTGCACAGGCATGGATGGCCAGCATGCGCGCCATCGGCCAGTTCTCGTCAGTGAGCGTGACCGACGCATGCAGGCGGATGGTGCCGGCCGACTGATCCGCGACATAGGCGCTGAGCGTCGACAGCGTGTTCATCGAGGCCAGACGTTCCCACGTGGTGGCCCCCATGGGCACGCCGCGCAGCAGGTCGGTCTCGACGTGCAGCGTGGTGGCCGGCACACCGTCGAGCAGCCGGTGCCGGTCGAGCCGCACCCGTTGGGCCAGGGGGCCGGCCCACCAGTCGAAGCCGCGGGGATGTCCCTCGAACCAGGGGAATTCCAGCTGCAGGCCGTCAATCAGAAAGTTGATGGTGTCGACTTCAATTTGCGATGTCACGTTGGCGAGTCCACTCAGCATGATACAGACCGATCGACACGGCCGTCGCCACATTCAGTGAATCGACGCGTCCGGTCATCGGAATCGTGACCGTGATGTCGGCGGCACGACGGGCGTCGGCTGAGAGGCCGTCACCTTCCGCGCCGGCCAGCAGGGCGAGCGGCTGGACGGGGCGTGACCACTCGGGCAGCGTGGCATCGGCTGGAGGCGTGGTGAGCGCCACGACACAGTACCCGCGGGCCCGCAGCCACGCCAGCGCTTCTGGCCACGTGTGTGCCTCGACGTATGGGACCTCGAGCGTGGCCCCCATCGACGTGCGGATGGCTTTCCGGTAGAGCGGGTCGCCGCAACCGGGCCCCAGCACAATCAGGTCGGCCCCCAGCGCGGCGGCACTGCGGAAGATGCCCCCGATGTTGTCGGGGTTGGTGATGCGTTCAAGCACCACGATGCAGCGGGCGAGGGCAGGCTCGATTGACTCGAGGGATGGTACCGCGGGCCGTCTTGCGAGGGCCAGGCAGCCCCGGTGCAGGTGGAATCCTGTCAGCGCCTGCCAGTGGTCGGCCGCGAGGCGATAGACCGTCAGATCGGAGGTGTCGCCGAGCTCCGGCGCCAGCAACGCCCATGCCGCCGGCGTCACCAGCACCGACTGCAGGGCAGCGTGCCAGCGTCCATCCTCTCGGGAGAGGGCCACCATCCGAGGCACAACCAGCCGGCCCTCGATGATGCAGAGGCCCTCGTGTTCGGGTGCGTGCGGGTGACTCACGGCTCGGTAGCCGGCGAGGCGCGGGTCGTCCCACGCCGGCACGTCGATTACTGATGCCATTCGGGGCGCTGCACCACGGGCAGCTGCAGGGCCCGTTCGCGGTCGAGGTCGAGCGACCCGACATGCAGCGCCAGGGGCGCGCGCACCCACTTGTGCACCGACTGCGAGAAGAGCGTCACGAAGCGGCGGGCGTTGTCAGTACAGGTCTCGGCGGAACGATCGGGAAAGACGTCTCCCAGGGCCGCAGCCAGTTCCGACACGCCCATTTTTTCGCTGGCGTGAAGGTAGAGGCAGGCGTCGAGCACGGGAAAGGGCATCAGTTCGCGCTCGGCCTCCTGGTGGTCTGCCAGCTCAGGGCCAGGTGCGGTCGCAAGGGTCTCAGCAATGCCGTCGAATCCGAACCGGGTGCCAAGCCGTTCGAGCAGGGCGACAACCACGGTCTTCGGCAGATTGGCAATGACCGACAGGGCGCCTTCGAGATCACCCGCGAGGGTCGTGTAGCCCACGGCCTTTTCACTCATGTCGCCCGTCTGCAGGAAGAGCGCACCAGATGAGTTGGCCCAGTTCCACATGCGCTGGCCGCGAATGCGGGCCTGCACGTTCTGCCGCGTGAGTTCGGTGGGAGGCTGTCCCTCGAGCATCTGCGTGACGGCCTCGAGCTCGCGGCTGGTGGCCTCGTCGATGGGCAGTGAGCGCAGCGTGGCACCCACGGCATGTGCCAGTCGCTCGGCCGCCGTGCGGGTGGCGGCCTGCGAGTGGCGACTGGGCATGTAGAAAGTGTGCACCGGCACGCCGCCCATCAGGTGCGATGCACGCCACGCCACCAGCAGCGTCAGCATCGAATCGCGCCCCCCGGATAGGGCCAGGCCGAGGCAGCGGAAGACGCCCGTCTTCTCGTAGTAGCTGCGCACCCCGAGCGCGAGCGCCTCAAACAGGTGGTCGAGGGCGACATCACGCGCCGACGCGGAGGGAGGCGTGGGGGCAGGCAGAAAGAAACTGCCGCCGGCCGGCGGTGGATACCGCAGGCCGCTGCGGTCGGCGCCTGACGACGTGCTGACAATCCGTGGGACGGCCTGATGCGCACGCAGGTGGTCGTCGCAGTCATTCCGCCAGGTGGTGTGTTCGCCCCGCAGGCGACGCGTGCGGTCGAGGTCGACCACCGTCGACCACTGGCCGGCGGTGAAGCGCGGGGCGTCGAACAGGCTGCGGCCGTTCTGCAGCACATATCCGCCGCCGTCGTAGACGAGCCCGTCCTGGCCACCCACGGCATTCACGTAGACCAGGGTGCACTGCGCGTCGGCCGACCGGGTCGACAGCATTTCGTGGCGCGTGGCCTCGATGCCCATCCGATAGGGTGATGCCGACAGATTGATGACGAGTTCAGCTCCCGAAAATGTGCGCCGGCGCATGGGCCCATCCGGCGACCAGCTGTCCTCGCACACCTCGACGGCCAGCGTCCCGAAGTCGAAGTCGAACAGGAGGTCTCCGAGGGGCACGCCCCTGGTCTGCAGCGACAGGCCTTCGCGTCCGCGCGCAAACGTTCGCCCCTCGTAAAACACGTTGTAGGTGGGCAGCTTCTCCTTGGGCACCAGGCCCAGGATGCGTCCCCGGTGCACCACGGCCGCGCAGTTGTAGACCTGGCTGTCGACAGCAGCAGCCACACCGATGACGGCCACCGTGGCCAGATCGGCCGTCTGCGCGGCAAACGCTTCGAGGGCGCGCCATTGAGCGTCGACAAAGGCCGGCCACTGCACCAGGTCTTCCGGTGGATAGCCGCCAATCGCCTGCTCGGGACCCGCCACCAGCGTGGCCCCGCTGTCCGCGGCCCGGCGCGTCAGCGTGGCGAGGGCGCGGCTATTACTGTCGACCGCACCCACGGTCGGGCTCGCGCAGAGCAGGGCCAGTTGCACAAGGCGCATTGGCCCAAGCGTACAACACCGGACCCGTGTCCACGAACCGCAGCACGAGTCGGCGGCGTCTAACGCCCCATGGATCTCCTCAAACAGTGGGCGGCCGGCATGGCAGCGTTCCTGGCGGTCGACCTGCTTTGGATCGGGTTCGTGGCCAACGGCTTCTACCGGCGGGAGATCGGTACGCTGCTGAGGACCGACGGCGATCGCCTGGCGCCGCTCTGGCTCCCGGCCATCCTCCTGTATGTCTCCGTGGTCATCGGTCTCATGGTCTTCGCCTTGCCACGGGCCCGAACAGGCGCTCTCGCCGAGACAATGTTTTACTCCGCCCTCTTCGGCGTCATCGGATACGGCGTCTACGACCTCACCAACTACTCGACGATGCAGGGCTTTCCCCTGAAGGTCTGTGTCGTCGATATGGTCTGGGGCGGGGTCGTCTGCAGCCTTACCGGGGCGGCGCTGTGGTGGGCCCGGCCGGCGTAGTCGACCGGCCTCCTTCGCCGAGCAGCACGCTGGGCGTCGGGCGGCGGCGCGTCAGCCGGAAGCGCTCGACGGCGTTGCGCTCGAGGTGCGCCATCGCGTCGTCGACCGAGTCGGTGACCAGCATCAGGTCCATGTCGTGCGACGAGGCCGTGCCTTCCGCTTCCATTCTCCGGAACATCTCCAGCAGGGGAGCCCAGTAGGCTGTGCCCATCAGCACGACGGGGAATTGTTCGATCTTCCGCGTCTGGATGAGGGTCAGTGCCTCGCCGAGTTCGTCAAGGGTGCCGAAGCCCCCGGGCAGCACGACAAATGCATAGGAATACTTGAGCAGCAGCACCTTCCTCACGAAGAAGTAATGGCACTCTACCCACTCGTCCAGGTAGGGATTGGGCTTCTGCTCAAAGGGCAGCACGATGTTGCAGCCAACCGAACGACCGCCAGATTCGCGGGCGCCGCGATTGGCTCCCTCCATGACGCCGCCTCCGCCACCAGTCAGCGTGGTGAACCCGAGGCGGCTCAGGCCCGCGCCAACCTGCCGTGCCAGTTCGTAATGGGGATGTCCCGCGGCAAACCGCGCCGAGCCGAAGACCGTGACGCAGGGACCGACAAAGTGCAGGGTGCGGAAGCCGCGCAGAAAGTCGCCCGCCGTTCGCAGCAGCATCATCAGTTCACGCAGGCGTGACTGAGGGCCCTCGAGAAAGACGGTTTCAGTCTGGTGGTCCGACGGCGGCAAGTGAGGAGGACGCGTGGGTTCCATGGCGGTGCGTGACGCGGTGATGCTTAAGGTAGAGTGTAGCCGTATGGCTCTTCGTGCACTATTGGTGATGGTGGTGTGGGTGGCAGAGACGTTAGCGGTATCTGCCTTTGCGCAGGTACTCCCCGCAGGCCTCAAGGGTACCGTCATTGATGTCTCTGGGCTGGCGGTGCCGGGGGTGGAAGTCACCGGTCGCACCGCGCAGGGGCAGACGATGGTCGTGACCACTGACGCGGATGGACGGTTCGCCTTCGAGGTGGCCGTGGTGTCGGTCACGGCCGTGTCCGATGGCTTCGCACCGACCGTGGTCGACAGTCCCGCGGACGGCGCACGCCTCGTACTTCGCCCGGCCGGTATTGCCGACACGGTGGTGGTCACCGCGACCCGCGGCGCCGAGCGGTTGCCGAATGCCTCCAGTGCCACGGTCGTGACGTCGGCCGAACTGGCGAATATTGCCGCAGGGGCGCTGGACGACGTGCTGCGATCGACGCCGGGCTTCAGTCTGTTCCGGCGCAGCTCGTCGCGCGTGGCCAACCCCACGACTCAGGGGGTGACACTCCGTGGTGTGTCGGGCTCGGGTGCCAGTCGCACCCTCGTGCTGGCCGACGGCGTTCCCCTGAACGATCCGTTCGGCAGTTGGGTGTACTGGAACCGCGTGCCGCAGGCCTCGGTCGACCGGGTGGAAGTGGTTCGCGGTGCCGCCGGAGACCTCTATGGGGCCAATGCGCTGGCGGGCGTCATTCAGGTGATCACGTTTGAACCCACGCGGACCCGGGCACGCGCCACGCTCGAAGGCGGCAGTCTTAGCACGGCGCGCGGGTCGTTCTTCGGCAGCCTGGAGCGCGACGGATGGGCGGCGTCCACGGCATACGAAGCCAACCGTACCGATGGGGCATACGTCGTGGGCTCTGAGGTCAGAGGGCCGGTGGATACGCGTGCCGACAGCGATTACCAGAGTGGTGTCGTCACCGCCGGTCGCCAGGGCAACGGCTGGACTGTGTGGTTGAACGGGGCCCTCTACAGTGAAGACCGCGGCAACGGCACACCCGCGCAGGTCAACAGCACCGACTGGCAGCAGCTGTCGCTCACCTCCAGCGGCAATCTGGCCGGCGGGGCGTGGCGGGCGCAGGCGGCCAGTAGCCGCCAGGACTACTACCAGACTTTCACTGCCGTGACGGCGACGCGCACCTCCGAGCGCCTGACCACCGAGCAGACCACCGACACCGACTTCCGTGGCGCCGGGATGCAGTGGACGCGTGCGGTTGGACGCACCACCCTTGTGGCGGGGGCGGATGCGCAGCGGACGGCATCGACCGTCGAAGAGTTCCGGTACTCCACCACCAACGTACGCAGCGGGCCGTTCTTCGCAGGTGGGGTGCAGCAGGGGCTGGGCGGCTACGTCCGCACGAGCACGCCGCTGGCCGACGCGCTGACGCTCGACCTCGGCGCCCGTCTCGACTGGTGGGGGTCGACGCCGACTGATACGGCGCTGCCGGACAAGTCGGTGGTGTTCGCCAGCCCGCGGGCGGCCATGGCCTACAGGGTCGGGCGCTATGCCCTGCAGGGCGCAGCCTACCGAGCCTATCGTCCGCCGACGCTCAACGAGCTGCATCGCGGGTTCCGCGTGGGAAACGCGGTCACCAATCCCAATCCGCTGCTCGACCCCGAAACGCTGACTGGCGTCGAGGGCGGGGCACTCGGGACCTGGCGCTGGGGCTCTGCCCGCGTCACCGGGTTTGCCAATCTGCTCGACGGGGCGGTGGCGAATATCACGCTGTCATCGACCAGCATGCAGATCACGCGCGAGCGTCGGAATTCGGATGCGATTCGTGCCCTCGGGTTCGAGATGGAAGCCGATGCCCGGCTGACGCAGACGCTTTCGGTCAACGGACAGCTCGTGCTCACCTCCAGTCACTTCCGCGGCTCGGTGGCGACGCCGGCCATTGAGGGCAATCGCGTACCGCAAGTACCGGCGGTGCAGGGCGGCCTCGGACTGACCTGGACCGACCCTCGCCTCGCCACCCTGGCGGTGCAGGCGCGGTTCAGCGGCCGACAGTTCGACGATGATCTGAACGCGTTTCAGCTGAACAGCTTCGGCGTGGTCGACGCACAGGTCAGCCGCACGGTGCTGCACGGCGTCGTGGGCTTCGTGTCGGTCGAGAACATCTTCAACGTCGATTACGATGCCGGCCGCACACCGATTCGCCTGATCGGCTGGCCGCGTACCGTGCGCGTCGGTATCAGGCTGGCCGTGCGGTAGGCGCTGCGGCGGGTTGAGAGCGCAACGCGTGCACGGTCCTCGCCCCGCCCGTCCATTCGCGGTCGTGCGCGTCAGCGACAGAGGGCGGTCGGCCATCGACCACCTCGCCGCGTGGCTCACGGCCGAATATCCCGACGCGGGTGTGTCGAGGTCCGCCGTGCGCCAGCTGGTGATGGCCGGACAGGTGCGGTTGAACGGACGGGGCCTGCGTGCTCCTGGGGCGCCGCTCATGCCCGGCGACCGGCTCGAGTGGATGTGTGACCCGACCACGGCCGCACGGCCTCAGGCCGAACCCGCCTCGCCTATTCCCATCCTGTTCGACGATGCCCATCTGATCGCGGTCGACAAGCCGTCGGGGCTGACCATGCATGCCACTGCCGACCCGGTCCGCCCGACGCTGGTCGGGGTGCTGGCTCGCCAGATTGGCTGTGCCGAGGATGCGCTCGGCGTCCATCAGCGACTGGATACGGGCACGTCGGGTGTGGTGGTCTTCGGCCGAACTCCCGAAGCGAATCGCGGTCTCTCGCAGCAGTTCACACACCGGCGGGTACAGAAGACCTATCTGGCCGTCGCCGATGCCAGGAGGCGACCCGACTGCCGCCCGGGGCACGCCTGGCTCGATGCGAGACCGCTGCGCAAGCGGGGCGCGGGACGTGCGGCGCGCGTCGACGTGGACCTGACCCACGGCGCCCCGGCGGAAACCCATGTGCGGGTGCTCGTGCGACAGGATGACCGTGTGCTGCTCGAGGCGCGGCCCGTGACCGGGCTCACGCATCAGTTCCGCGCCCATCTGGCGGCAGCGCAGTTGCCGATTCTGGGCGACCTTGCCTACGGCTGGCGCGGATCCCCCGGGCGATTGCGCCTGCATGCCGCTCGCCCGGCGTTGCAGCATCCGGTGACACAGGAGCCTCTCGTCTTCGAGGCGCCGGTGCCACCCGAGTTCGATTTGCGCACGGGAGGACGCACCGGGGACCGGCAGCGGCCGCTACGCGTCCCAACGGGTGGCCGGAGAGGCCGTCCTGATCGGGAACGTCCACGATGACACGCGACACTCACGGGATTGTGCTGTTCGATGGCACGTGCGGGTTCTGCGAAGGCGCTGTTCGCTTCATCGTCACTCGCGACAGGGCGGGTTACTTCCGGTTTGCCCCTGCGCAGTGGCCCCAGGCGGTCGAGGTGCTGGCCCAGCACGGCCTGTCGCGGGAAGCCACCAGGAGCCTGGTGCTGATTGAAGGCGACCGGGTGTGGCTGCGGTCAACCGCCTCGCTGCGCATTGCGGCCCGGCTCGGTTGGCCGTGGAAGGCGGCGGCATGGCTGCTCGTCATTCCGGCACCCATTCGCGATATTGGCTACCGCATCATCGCCGCGCTGCGGCATCGGCTTGCGGGGCGGTCAGACGCCTGCACGCTGCCGCCGCCCGAGCTGAAGGGCCGCCTGCTCGCCTGACTTTCTCAATGGTGGCCTGGCTGGCGCGTCAGCAGGTGCCCGTAGGCGTCCGCGAGGGCATCGACCTTGGGCTGCGATACGAACAGGATGTAGGGATTGGCAGGATTCCGCGACGCGTAATTTTGGTGATAGTCCTCGGCCGGATACAGGACATCGAGGGGCTCCAGTGTCGTCACAATCGGGCTGCCAAACACGCCGGCCTCGTCGAGTTGCGCGATGTACCGCGCTGCGACCTCACGCTGCACGTCTGAATGGTAGAAGATGGCCGACCGGTACTGGCGGCCCCAGTCATTCCCCTGACGATTGAGCTGGGTGGGGTCGTGGGCCGCGCCCAAGAACACCTGCAGAAGCGTGCCCAGACTGACCACCGATGAGTCGTAGGTGATCTCGACGACCTCGGCGTGCGAGGTGATGCCGGCACAGACGGCCTGATAGGTCGCCGTGGCCGCCGTGCCGCCGGCGTAGCCTGACCGCACGCCGGTGACGCCCGTGACCCGAAGGAAGACCGCCTCGACACACCAGAAGCAGCCGCCGCCCACGACCAGGCGGGCGGGCGACGGGTCATCGGCTGGCGATAGATCGAACAGCGGGGGGGGCAGCGTCCTCATGGACTCCATTAGAAACCAGTTTGAGAGTGCCGTATCATGTCGGACGAAAGAGGTGCAGATGACGCGACGGGCCATGGGATTGGAAATCATGCTGGTGATGGCCATGGCGACGGCGGCCGGGGCGCAGACCGTGGGCAGGGAGGCGCAGATGGTACAGGCCGTGCTGGCCGCCCCTGAGGACCGACGGCCTGGGGCGATGGTGCTCGGCTTCGAGAACGGTGCCATCGTCCCGCTCAGGCAGGGGACCAACGACCTGGTGTGCCTGGCCGATAACCCGGCGACGCCGGGCTTCAGCGTGGCCTGCTACCACCGCGACCTCGAGCCGTTTATGGCGCGCGGGCGTGAGCTGACGGCACAGGGCGTCACTGAAGACAAGGTCCGCGACCAGACGCGGTACGACGAAATCAAGGCCGGCACGCTGCCGATGTCGCGCGAGCCGCGGATGCTCTACGTGATGACCGGCAAGTCTATCGATGCGGCGGGGAACGTCGACGGGGCCTACACCCGGTGGGTGGTCTACGTGCCGTTTGCGACGGGCGAGATGCTCGGGCTGGCGACGAGGCCGGCCGGTCCCGGGGTGCCATGGTTGATGGACCCCGGTACCGGAGGGGCGCACATCATGATCAGTCCGCCTCGGCCCTGAGTCGAGCGGGCAGGCGAGACAGTCGGTGACACGCGGAGGCAACAAAATTCCCCGCGCTGGCCCCTGAACAGTTCCATAATGACCAGACGGTGAAGTGTCACAGGCTGGCTCCGGTCGAGGGCCTGCCACTTCACCCTTCACGGGAGCGTGGCATGAAGACAGTGTTTGCCGCAGCAGGAGCACTGGTGCTGGGAGGCGCGGTGCTGGTTGCGCAGACCGGTGCACCGAAGTCTGCGGCACCGAAACCACAACCGACGTCGGTCCGGCCGACGGGGACCCAGGCGGCGGCTCCGAAGCCGGCGTCCGCCCCCGTGCCTGTGGTGGCCCATCGTGTGGCGGCACCCGGCCTGGACTCGGTCGACCAGTCGAAGATGGTCGCGCAGTATTGCGCCACCTGCCACAGCGACCGCGGCAAGGCCGGCGGATTATCGCTTGCGGACTACGACGCGTCCAAGGCGGCCGAGCACGCAGACGTGACCGAGAAGATCATCCGCAAGCTCAGGGCGGGCATGATGCCCCCCCAGGGTGCCCGGCGGCCTGAGGCCAGCCAGTTGGCCCTGCTGGCCACCTCCCTCGAGGACCGCGTCGACCAGGCCTCGGCCCTCAGGCCCAATCCCGGCCGTCGCCCCTTCCAGCGCCTCAACCGTGCCGAGTACGCCGCGGCCGTGCGTGACCTGCTCGAGTTCGATGTCGACGTGACGGCCTATCTGCCCCCCGACACGATCAGTGCCGGCTTCGACAACGTGGCCGATGCACAAACGTTCTCGCCGACCCTGATGGATGGATACCTCCGGGCGGCCAGCCAGATCAGCCGCCTGGCCGTAGGTGACAAGTCAGCCAGTGCGACGTCGGTCACCTACAAGATTGGCCGAACGGCCTCGCAGATGCGACAGGTGGAAGGGGCCCCCATCGGCACCCGAGGCGGCATTTCGGTGGTGCACACGTTCCCGGCCGACGGCGATTACGTCTTCAAGATGAACCTGCACAACGAGCCGCTCGGCGGCCTGGCGGGCCGCACATCGATGACGGTGCTCGACGTGAAGGAGGTGGTGGAGGTCTCCATCAACGGCGAGCGCGTGGCCCTGCTGCCGCTCAATACCCGGATGAGCGAAACCGATCCGGCCAACAGTCTCGACATTCAGACGCCTCCCATCCATGTCAGTGCCGGTCCGCAGCGTGTGTCGGCCGCCTTCCTGCAGAATCTGGATGGGCCCATCGACGACCTGCTGACGCCACTCGAGAACACGCTTGCCGATGTAAGCATCACCTTCGGCATCACCATGCTGCCTCACCTGCGCAATTTCACGGTGTTGGGGCCCTCCAACGTGACGGGTGTGTCGGAAACCGTCAGCCGTCAGCGCGTCTTTGTGTGCCGTCCGACATCGCCGGCCGAGGAAGAGACCTGCGCGCTCAAGATCGTCCGGAACCTGACAGGCAAGGCCTACCGTGGCGCGCCGTCGGCAGCCGACCTGCAGGATGCGATGAAATTCTACGAGCAGGGGCGCGAGCGCGGCGGCTTCGAGGGCGGCGTGCGTATGGCCCTGCAGTCGGTGCTGATGAGCCCACGGTTCCTGTTCCGCCTCGAGCCGATGCCGACCGCGTCACCGCTGCGCGCGTACCGCATCTCCGACACCGAGCTGGCCTCGCGGCTGTCGTTTTTCCTCTGGGGCACCTCGCCGGACGCGGACCTGCTGTCGGCCGCCTCGTCTGGCAGCCTCCGTACGACGACCGGGTTTAGCCGTCAGGTCAAGCGGCTGCTCGCCGACCGTCGCGCCCGCGCGCTGTCCGACCGGTTTGCGGCCCAGTGGCTGCGGCTGCAGGACCTCGACAAGATCATTCCCGACTATCTGACGTTTCCGCAGTACGATGCCACCCTCGGGGCGGCGATGGGCGAGGAAACCCGCTTGCTCTTCGAGAGCATCGTCCGCGAGGATCGGAGCGTGCTCGACCTGCTGACGGCGGATTACACCTTCGTCAATGAGCGGCTGGCCAAGCATTACAACCTGCCGAATGTGTCGGGAGCCGGCTTCCACCGCGTCGCGGTGCCCGAGTACCGCCGCGGTCTACTGGGGCAGGGCAGCATTCTCACCTTGACGTCAGTGGCCGATCGCACCTCGCCGGTGCAGCGCGGCAAGTGGGTGATGGAAGTGCTGCTGGGCTCACCACCGCCGGCGCCTCCACCGAACGTGCCATCGCTCGACGAGTCCGTGAAGACCACCGCGGGCGGCAAGATGCTATCGACGCGCGAGCGGATGGAGGAGCACCGTAAGAATCCGTCGTGCAACTCGTGCCACCGTGTGATTGACCCGCTCGGGCTGGCGCTCGACAACTTTGACGCGACGGGCGCCTGGCGCATCAAGGACAACGAAGTCCCGGTTGATGCTGATGGCGAGCTCTATGACGGCAGCCGCGTCAGTGGCCCGGCCGGTCTGCGTGAGGCGCTGATCCGGCACCAAGACGTCTTCCTGCTCAGCTTCACCGAGAAGATGATGACCTATGCGCTCGGTCGCCGCATTGAGGCGGCCGATATGCCGATGGTGCGCGCGGTGGTCCGCGACGCCCGGAAGCAGAACTACAGGATGTCGGCGTTTGTGCAGGGCATTGCCGCGAGCCCGGCCTTCCGCATGGCGGCGCCCGATGCCCCTGGGGCCGCACGGCCCGCCACCACCGATGCCGAGAAAGCCGTTCGCTAGGACGTCAGTAGAGGAGACGCGATGGTTATCACGAAGAAGCACATTTCACGCCGCACGCTGCTTCGGGGCATGGGCGTCACCATGTCCCTGCCGTTCCTCGACGCGATGGTGCCGGCCGGCACGGCCTACGCCCAGGCGATGCCCAAGCGGGTGCGCCTGGCGGCCATCGAAATCGTCCACGGCGCGGCTGGCAGCACCGCCTACGGGGCCAAGAAATTCATGTGGGCCCCCGAGAAGGTGGGTCGCGGCTTTGACCTGTCGCCAAGCAGTCTCGCGCCCATGGAACCGTTCCGTGAACATCTGACCATTGTCAGCAACACCGACGTGCGTAATGCCGAGGCGTTTACGGCTCCGGAAATCGGTGGCGACCACTTCCGGTCGAGCGCGGTCTTCCTGACGCAGTGCCATCCGAAGCAGACGCAGGGGTCGGACGTGTATGTCGGCACCTCGCTCGATCAGATGTATGCGCAGAAATTTGGGCAGGAAACCGCCATCCCGTCGATGCAGCTCTGCATCGAGAACGTCGACCAGGCGGGTGGCTGCTCCTATGGCTACTCCTGCGTCTACACCGACAGCATCAGCTGGGCATCGCCCACCGAGCCGCTGCCGATGATTCGCGATCCGCGCGTGGTGTTCGACACGCTGTTCGGGGTGGGCGCCACGCCCGGCGAGCGTCGCGAGCGTCGTGCTGAGGACAAGAGCATCCTCGACTGGCTGGGTGACGCCGTGGCGCGTCTCAACAAGGACCTCGGCGCCGAAGACCGCGCCCGTCTGGCCGACTACCTCGACGACGTGCGTGAGATCGAACGCCGTATCGAGCGTGTTGAGGCCCAGAACCGAACTGGCGAGGAACGCGAACTGCCGGGCGCGCCCATTGGCGTGCCCGATGACTTCGCCGAGCACATCAAGCTCATGTTCGATCTGCAGGCCATCGCCTTCGCCTCAGACACGACCCGCGTCTTCGCCTTCAAGCTCGGGCGCGACGCCTCGAACCGCGTCTATCCCGGCAGCGGATACAAGGCGGCCTTCCACTCAGCCTCCCACCACCAGGACCGCGACGACCGCATCACCGAGTACGCCAAGATCAACAAATATCACGTCAGCCTCTTGCCGTACTTCCTCGAGAAGCTCAGGAATACGAAGGAAGGCGACTCGAACCTGCTCGACAACACGCTGGTCATCTACGGGTCGCCGATGGGCAACTCGAATGTCCACAATCACAAGCGCTGCCCGCTCATTTTCGCCGGCCACGCTGGCGGCGCCCTGAAGGGCGGCGTGCAC
Source organism: Acidobacteriota bacterium (assembly GCA_016871195.1). Classification (GTDB taxonomy): domain Bacteria; phylum Acidobacteriota; class Vicinamibacteria; order Vicinamibacterales; family UBA2999; genus VFZN01. Next base: position 100,635 of record VFZN01000007.1, read on the forward strand.
ATCAAGGGGGCCGACGGCACACCGATGGCCAACGCGCTGCTGACCGCGGCCCATGCGGTGGGACTGACCGACATGACGTCGCTCGGCGATAGCACGGCGACGCTCGACCTCAACGCCGCACCCGAGTCGACGGTGCAGGCGGCAGAGTAGTCTCATGCGCACACGACTTCTGATCGGTGCGCTCACCAGCCTCGGTGGGGCCCTGTGCCTGACCGCGCTGCTGAGCGCCAGCAGTACCCAGGCGGGTAAAGGTGCCGTGGCCGACGCCGCGCAACGTGGCGACCGGGAGGCTGTCAAGGCCCTGCTCAAGGACGCCGCTGACGTGAATGGCGCCCAGGGCGACGGCATGACCGGGCTGCACTGGGCCGCCATGAAGGGCGATGCCGAGATGACGCAGATGCTTGTGTATGCCGGCGCCAACGTGAATGCCACGACGCGCCTCGGCAGCTACACGCCGCTGTTCCTGGCGGCGCGTCAGGGGCAGCCCTCGGTCATTCCTGTGCTCGTGAAGGCGGGCGCCAAGGCGACGCAGACGACCACGACCGGCACCACGCCGCTCATGGTGGCCGCCGCGTCGGGCAGTGCCGAAACAGTCAAGGCCCTGATGACCGCCGGTGCCGATGTGAACGCCGTCGAGTCGGTGCGTGGGCTCAACGCCCTGATGTTCGCCGCGTCGGCGAACCGTGCCGAGGCCATCAAGTCGCTGGTCGCTGGTGGTGCCGACGTGATGGCGGCGACCAAGGTTATCGACCTCAACGCCATGACGCGGGGCGGCACGGGCTTCAATGGCGGCAACCCGCCGGTGCCCGGTCAGCCGCCGCGCGAGGGCCAGCAGCCGGCGCGTCCGGGCGCTGGCGGGCGGCCGGCCCAGGTGCCCGGTGTCGACCGCCAGTTCCAGCTCAACGAACTGGTGGCCGGACAGGGGGGCTTCACGCCTCTGCTGTTCGCCGCACGCGACGGCTTTACCGAAGCGGCCGTGGCGCTGCTCGACGCCGGCGCCGACGTGAACCAGGTGGCGGCCAGCGACCAGAACAGCCCGCTGCTGACGGCGCTTATCAATGGACACTTCGACCTCGCCAGGGTGCTGATTGACCGTGGGGCCGATGTAAATTGGACGGCCGATAACGGTGTGGCGCCCCTCTACGCCGTGCTCAACGTCCAGTGGGCGCCCAAGGCGCTCTATCCCCAGCCGCAGGCATACCGTCAGCAGAAACTCTCGTATCTCGACATGATGCAGGTGCTGCTCGACAAGGGAGCCGACGTCAATGCGCGCCTCCGCAAGAAGGTGTGGTACTCCGGATACAGCTTCGACCTGTCGGGGGTCGATGAGATTGGTGCGACGCCCTTCTGGCGCGCCGCCTATGCCGCCGACGTCGATGCCATGAAGCTGCTGGCGCGGTACGGCGCGGACCCGCACATCCCCAGCATGAAACCCGCGGGGCGTCCGCGACTGGGCGATGGTGAGCAGCGCGACACGCGCGATGTGTCGAAGGCGCCTCCTGTGCCTGTCGGCGGTCCGTCCGTAACTCCGCTCATGGCGGCCGCGGGTGTCGGCTATGGCGAGGGTTTCGCCGCCAACGCCCATCGCTTCGCCCCTGGGGGCATGATGGCGGCCGTCAAGTATCTGGTGGAAGTGCACGGTGCCGATGTCAATGCCGTCGACCATGATGGCCAGGCGGCGCTGCATCATGCGGCCGCACGCGGCGATAACGAGATGATTGAGTACCTTGTCTCGAAGGGCGCAGATGTGAAAGTGGTCGACCGCGAGGGGCGCACCACCGCCGACATGGCCAATGGCCCCGTGCAGCGCATCCAGCCGTTCCCGGAGACCATCAAGCTACTCGAATCGCTCGGCGCGAAGAACAACCACAAGTGCGTCTCCTGCTGACGGCGCGCACCTGACGCGACATGCCGCGGGCCCATGCCCCGGCCGCAATTCTCCACGGCCTGCCGGGAACACTCCCGGAGGGCCGTTGTTGTCTGCGGGCCGCCTCAGCGGCGAACAGCACTCGGTGGGGCTTCGCAGTACTGACGCGTCACACGGTGCCGGTGCCGGAACATCTGGACCAGGCCCGGGGTGACCAGGAGGGGGGCGGCCCAATTGAGCAGCGCACCTCCGGGCAGGTCGTAGCTGATGCGATCGGTCAGCCGCGTGGTATCGGCATCCACGGAGGCAAACTCGTGTCGGTGCACCCAGCGCCTGAACGGCCCTGACACCTGCGTATCGACAAAGAGCGTGGGTCGCTCGACCACGGGATGCTCTGCTACCCAGGTGAACAACCCGGCGAGGCGCAGTACGACGCGCAGGCCCACAGCGAGTGGTCCAGATCGCGACACGACCTTCACAGGGGGAAATGCGGGGGTCAGCAGCGGCAGGGCGTCCTCGCGCTCGTGGAAGGCAAACACGGCCTCGATGGGGGCCCGCACCACGACCGACCACACAAAGTCAGGCATGGCCAATCATAGCGGTCCACTCCTCGGGGCGCGGAGAGGTGACCTCGCATCGATCCCCCGACGCAAGATGCGAAAAGGCGACCCGCGTCGCGTGCAGCATGTAGCCGCCGTCACCGGGTAGGGCCGTGGCTGTTGGCGAAATCACGCCTCCGGTCCGATACAAAGGGTCGCCGACGAGGGGATGACCGAGCACGGCCAGATGAATGCGAATCTGATGCGGCCGGCCCGTTGTAATCCGGACACGACACTCGCAGCACGCGGCATGCCTCCTGATCACGTCCACGTGCGAGTGTGCCGGACGCCCGGTCGGCAACGCGGCGTGCACCGCACCCAGTCGTCCGTGGGGCATCGGACCGATAGGAGCCGTCACATCGATGGCATCAAACGTGGGGGTGCCCTGTGCCACGGCCGTATACTCCTTGTCGACCTCATGGCGTTGCCAGGCGGCCGACAGCCGCGCACCAGCGTCCGGTGTCCGCGCAACGACCACCAGGCCGGACGTGTAACGCCCAAGCCGATGTACGGGCGCGGCCGAGGGCCACTGTCTCCTGAGCAGGTGCAGCAAGGTGTGCTCGAAGAAACCGCCGGCGGGCATCGTCGGCAGCCCGGAGGGCTTGTCAACCACGACGACGTCATCGTCTTCGTGGCAGATGCGATAGTGCAGGGGGACTTCGGGTTCGTCCCAGGGGGGCCGCACCCAGACGATTACGGCTTCGCGCCGCAGTGGCGAGTCGGCGGCTGCGGCCTGTCCGTCGACCGAGACCTCGCCGTCGTGGCAGCGCCGCTGCCACTCGGCCAGAGAACTGTGACGGAAGCGGGTCGCCAGCCACATGGCGACGGTCGCGCGGTGGTCATCATCAGCCACGACGCGGTAGTGGCATCCACCGTTGAGGGACATGGTGAAGAAAGTGCCTGGCTCGCAGGCGGACGCATCGGACCAATACGCGCCGGCGATACGTCGGTGGTGGAACTGGTCGAGTCAGGTCCAGGGCCCCAGCGCGTGCGCGTGGGCCTAGGGGTCATAGGACTGAGGTTATTTCACAATCGCGGTCGGCTGGCCGTTGCGATACTGCAGCGTGATGTGTGACGCCTTGCACAGGTCAAGCTTGGTCCAGATGACATCGTCGTCGTCCTCGTCAACAATCTTGAGGTCCCACATGCACTCCTTGGCTTTGGGCGAGAACACAATCTCGACGGACTGACCATTCGGCAGAACGTCTTTCCCCAGGATGTCTTCCCCCCACTCGTTGTCGGCGGCCGGCGAGACATACAATTCAGCAATCGTCAGCGTGGTTTGATTCAACAGTTCGAAATCAAGCTTGCTGCCCTGCGCTGACACGAGTTGGGTCGCCATGACCCCGACGACACAGAACGTTGTAATGAGAGATCGAAACATGATACGTCCCCCGGCTGAAGAGCATCACGACGGAACGATACCAATGGGTGCGCGCGGGACGCGACAGCGTGAGCGATAGAGATTCTATGTGATTAGTTAGAACGCCCGCCCGATCCGTATGTAACCTGCGGGCCCTCTCGAGGTTCGGCCATCATGGCCCCACGCGATGCCGCTGGACGCCGTGATGGGGGCCAGTTCGTTGAAGACCAGGGCGACGGAGAGTTCTCCACCCCACGACCGCTTCCATGTGCGGTCCTCCGTCGTGTCAGTCCAGACGCGCCCGGCGTCGGCGAAGACCGATGCGTGCAGCCATCGCACGAAAATCCATTGCTGCCCGATGCCGCGCTCGATGCGCCACAGCGGCACCCGGTAGTCGCTGCTGAGTGAAACCAGACCGGTGCCGGCAAAGGCGCCGGCCGGAAAGCCTCTGAGCAGACCCAGGGCGCCGCTGCCGACGGCGGTGGGAGGTGGGGCGCCTGCGGGTGCCGCGCCCAGTTCGAGCGCCGTCCGCGCCCCTGCGATGCCCGTCGAACGGGCGGCAACAGCGCGCGTGGCCACTACCGCGCGGCGAACGCCTCCGGGCAGATACCCTCGCACATCCACGGCCGTCGTTGTGGCGCGGCCCGACGGCCCACGGCTGCGGTCGTTCACCGAGGCCTGTTCCACCCAGGCCCCTGCCCAGACGCCGTCTTCGGGACTGATCGAGTAGCCGTACGTGCGGGCCGTGCGCACGCTGACACCGAAGCGGCCCGCGAGGCGCTGCTGTTCACGCACCGACGTCGCCAGATCGAAGCGGTCGCGTGTGGTGGCCACAGCCGCAGACATGGTCGCGCTACGCAAGGCATGGATGAGTGGAACATCGACCCGCAGTTCACCCTCACGACGCCAGCGCGGTGCCAGCCCGCTGTCTGTCTCACCGTCAACGCGGACGAATGTGGTGCTGCCCATCCCGATCAGGCCGACCCTCGGACGGTATCGCGTGTAGGCGTAGCTCAGCATGCCATCTGGGCGCCACGCAGGAGGGCGCGTGCGTCGGTCGACACCCGCCCCGACAGTCGCGAGCCACGACGCGGAAGCGTTGACGGTGTGACGCCCCAGCACGTCGACGCCAAATGTGGCTGCCCCGAATCGCACCTGGCCTGCCGTGGATGCCAGCACGGGAAACCATGACGTCGGTAATAGCGTTGAGTCCGGCGAGTAGCGCTCGGGCACGCTCATCGCGAGCATGGACGGGTCGTAAACGGGTGCGGGTTCTGATGTGACGGGCGGCACCAGCGTGCGTCGGTCGCCGTCCCGATCGGGGTAGGGCACCGAGAACACATCGTGTCCGTCTGCGGTGTATCCGACGAAGACGAGCGTGCGCCCGTCTGGCGAGACGTCGGGCCAGCGCGCACCGTCCGTGTGTGTCAGACGACGGACATCGTTCCTGCCGGGTAGCAATTCGTAGAGGTCGAAGGGCCGGCCATCGAAATCGGCAGCGGCCACCACCGTCGTCCCGTTGGGGTGCCACGTGGGCGTGACCAGGCGCGTGGAGGCGTCAGCAAACACGGCCTCGGTGGCCAGGGTGTCAACCCTGAACACGACTATCTCCGAAAGATGCCCGGGACGCCGACGCTCGACGACGATGCGCGTGCCGTCGGGAGACCAGCGGGGGGCGTAATACTGCGTGTCGGCCGCCGAGTCGAGCACCGTCATGTCGGCTTCGGTCAGGCGCTCGGCGTCGGCGTGTCCCGCGAGCACCAGGTCCCGTTGGCCCAGAGACTGGCGCACCGCGACAATACGGCCGTCGGCGTTCAGGTCGGGATCAAGCAGGCGCAGTTCACGGCTCAGGGCCGTTCGGCGTCCCGTCGGGAGGTCGAGGCGCCACAGGTCTGCGTAGACCCCGATGTTGCGTCGGTATTCGAACTGGTCGAACACCACGACGTGGCCGGCCCTTCCAAAGGTGGAGCCCAGCACGCGAGTGGTGACCGCGCGATCGACCAGGCCATGACTGTCGACCAGACGCATCTCCGGGAACGCGTCGGGATGGTTGATGGAATACATCACGTCAGGCGGACACCCCTCGCACGAGGGCGCCACGAATCGGGGACCGGCGACCTGCTGGCCGCGTCGCGTGAGGCGTCGCAGGCCGTCCATCGGCGGGGGGGACGGCGGCGCCGATTCCAGCAGAGCCGCCTGATACTGCGACCACAGCTGACGGGGGTTCGCGCCGAACACCTGACGGAAGGCACTCGAGTAGCGTCCGCCGGATGTGGCCGCGGCGAGGGAGCCCAGCGACTCGACGCCGTAGCGTTCCGACAGATAGGCCGTGAACCCCAGCCCGTAGGCATAGACGCCCGTGGGCCCGGGCCAGGTCACCAGTCCCTGATCGACCCGGTCGATCGGATCGAATCGTCCCGAGGTCGCCGCCACGCGGTCGATCGCACGGAACTCTCCGGCGCGCAGTCGCCCCTGCGTCGTCAGCTGGCTCTCGACGTATGTGGCGAGGCCTTCCACGTGCCAGCGTGGAAGAAACACGTTGGGAAAGGCGAAGGGCGTCCGCCCCAGCACACGACGCAGCAGCCCTGCCCAGCGTCGCGACTGATCGAGGTGCACGATGTGGGTGTATTCGTGCACGAGCAGCAGGCGCAGCCAGTCGTCGGTCCGCCCGATGACCTCGGCGCCCGAAGGTGCCGACAGGTTCATGAAGATGACGGGGCGGGGCAAGACCGTCGCATAGCCATTCGAATAATCCCACTGGTCGGCGAGCACGATGTGGGTGAGGGCTGGGGCCTCGAGCCGCAGGGTCGCGGCGACATCACGTCGCACATCCTCGACCATGGCCGCCAGTCGCCGGACCAGGGCGTCTTCGCCGGGGTGCGAGTAGATGACGAAGTGCGGAGTGCGCTGCTCGACAAACGCGAGGCGCGGGTCGAGTTGCACCTGTGCCACGGCCCTCGTGGTGGTGCACCCGAGCGCCAGCAGCAGCGCGAAGACACGGAGCAGCGCGAGGCGACCGTCGACAGCGTGCATGCCTCAGCCTACGGCAGTGACGAGACGCGATGCGAGAGGAAACTGGAGCCGGCGACCAGACTTGAACTGGTGACCTGCTGATTACGAATCAGCTGCTCTACCAACTGAGCTACGCCGGCTAGAGGCGGGACGTGCGTCGTTGAGACAACGACCGGCACCCTGGAATAGTAACACAGGCCCCCGGAGCCCCCCGACCGCAGGCGAGCCGCCTTGCCGTGCAGCCGCTGCCGAGACTACCATCGTCAGGATCGGTTCCGGCTGGTCACACCCGTATGGCATCCTCCCGCTCTCCCATCGTCGTTCGCGGGGCCCGCACCCACAACCTGAGGAACGTCAGCCTCTCGCTGCCGGCCGGAAAGCTGATCGTGGTCACCGGGGTCAGCGGGTCGGGGAAGTCCTCGCTGGCGTTCGACACCATCTACGCCGAAGGGCAGCGCCGCTACGTCGAATCACTGTCGGCCTACGCCCGGCAGTTCCTCGAGCGGATGGAAAAGCCCGATGTCGACAGCATCGAGGGCATCTGTCCCTCGATCGCGATCCGCCAGAAGAATGCGGTTCGCAATCCGCGGTCGACTGTCGGCACCGTGACCGAGATTCACGATTACCTGCGGTTGCTCTTCTCACGGGTGGGCACCACCCTCTGCCGCCAGTGCGGCCAGCCCGTCCGCCGAGAGACCGCCGAGGCCGTGACCACGGAACTGATGGCCCGGCCGGAAGGCACACGGTGCATCATCGGATTCGACCTGCCGCTCGTCGATCTGCGCAGGGCACCGGCCGACGATGCCCGTGAGGTCGGTGAGGCCGATGCGGCGACCGAGACCGCTGCCGAGGCGAGCCTGCCGGCGGGTATGCGGGAACGGGAGGAGCTGCGGCGGAAGGGGTTCGGCCGGGTCGTGATTGACGGTGAGGTCATCAGCCTCGATGCCGTCGAGCCCCGTCAGCTCAAGGGCCTTACGCAGCTCGGCGTGGTCGTCGATCGCATTCGGCTCGATGCCGACGCGCGCTCGAGGCTCACTGATTCCATCGAGATGGCCTATCGGGAAGGCGGAGGCGTGGCCTGGATGCTGGAGCCAGGCACCGCGTCGCAGCCAGCCACCCGTGTCGAATACTCGGAACGCTTCGAATGCCGCGCCTGTCACATCACGTACGAAGACCCGCAGCCGCGCCTGTTTTCGTTCAACAACCCCTTCGGGGCCTGCGCCAACTGCCACGGTTTCGGCAACGTGGTCGAAGTCGACATGGACCTCGTCATTCCCGACCCGACAAAAAGCATCGCCGCGGGTGCGATCGAACCGTGGACCAAGCCGCACTATCGCTCGGCGCTTGCGGAACTCAAGCGCGCAGCGCGGCCGAAGAAGGTGCGTCTCGACGTGCCATGGAGTGACCTCACCGATGACGAACGACGGTTTGTCATTGAGGGTGACGGCGGTGCCTATGAGGGCGTGCGAGGGTTCTTCCAGTGGCTCGAAAAGAAGAAATACAAGGTGCACGTCCGTGTGTTCCTCAGCCGCTACCGGGGGTATCAGCCGTGCCCGGCGTGCGGTGGGGCACGCCTGCGGGCCGAGGCGCGTGATGTGCGCGTCGGTGGCCGTCGCATTGATGAAGTGTCGGCCCTCAACGTGCGTGATGCCGCCGAGTTCTTCGCGCATCTGGCGCTGACGCCTCAGCAGGCCGCCATTGTTGACAAGGTGCTCGGCGAAATCACCAGGCGCCTCGGGTTCCTCCGTGACGTCGGGCTCGAATACCTGACGCTCGATCGGTTGTCCTCGACGCTGTCGGGTGGCGAGTCGCAGCGCATCAGCCTGGCCACCTCGTTGGGGTCGGCGCTCGTGGGCACCCTTTATGTGCTCGACGAACCGTCGATCGGGCTGCACACGCGAGACAATCAGCGGCTCATCGGCATCCTGCGGCAGTTGCGTGATCAGGGCAACACCGTGCTGGTCGTCGAACACGACGCCGACATGATTGCCGTCGCCGATCATCTCGTGGACATGGGACTCGGGGCCGGTGAACACGGCGGTCGTGTCGTGTACGAAGGCACCATCGAGGGCCTGCAGGATGAACCACGCTCGCTCACCGCCAAGTACTGGCGCGGCGAGCTCTCGATTCCGGTGCCGGTATCCCGGCGGCGAGGCCTGCCGCAGCGGATTCGCCTGCTCGGTGCGCGTGAACACAATCTCAAGGGCGTGACGCTTGAGATTCCTCTCAACACCCTCACCGTGATCACCGGGGTCAGCGGATCGGGCAAGTCGACGCTGATCCACGACGTGCTCTACGGCGCCCTCAAACGTGCGAAGGGGGATTGGGACCGCAAGGTCGGCGCGCATGATCGGCTTGAGGGGCATGAACTCGTCACCGATGTCGTGCTCGTCGATCAGACACCCATCGGCCGCACACCGCGATCGAATCCGGTCACCTACCTCAAGGCGTTTGATCCGATCCGCGAACTCTTTGCGGCAACCAAGGACGCCCGTGCCCGCGGGCTGACGGCCAGTCATTTTTCCTTTAATGTGCCCGGTGGCCGCTGCGAAGCCTGCCAGGGCGAAGGGGAAGTCACCGTCGAGATGCAATTCCTGGCTGACGTCAGCGTGCCGTGCGAGCAGTGCGACGGGCAACGCTTCCGGCCGCAGGTGCTCGAGATCACCTACAAAGGCAAGTCGATCATGGACGTGCTGGGCATGACCGTGCGCGAAGCCATGGCGTTCTTTGCCGGCACGCCGAAGGTGATTCGGCGCCTGCAGGTGCTCGACGAGGTCGGGCTGGGGTATCTGCGCCTCGGGCAGCCGGCCACGACGCTGTCGGGAGGCGAAGCCCAGCGCGTCAAGATAGCCTCGCACCTGTCATCGCATGCAGGCGAGCGGCTGCTGTACATTCTCGATGAACCGACGACCGGGCTGCATTTCGACGACATTGCCAAGCTCATCGCGGCCTTCCGGCGCCTGCTCGACGCGGGACACACGCTGGCCGTCATCGAGCACAACCTCGACGTCATCAAGACCGCCGATTGGATTGTGGACCTCGGGCCCGAAGGCGGTGAAGGGGGCGGACAGCTCCTGGCCATGGGCACACCCGAGCAGGTGGCACACGTCGAGGCCTCACACACGGGACGCTATCTCAAGCAGGTGCTGCAGTCCGACCGGGTGCTGCAGACCATCGCCCCCGCGTAGACGTCAGTGGCGTTCCGGTGACCCGGTGGTGTCGCGTGGGCCGGCAAGCGGCATGGGTGCCTGGCTCCGCAGCGTCACGGCCATCTGCTGCACCGGAATGCGGATGCCTTCGGCGTCGAAGGCCTTCTTGATGCGGCGGCGCAGCTCGCGCGCGACCATCCACTGACTGAGGGGCGCCGTCTTGATGCGGAAGCGCAGCCCGACCGACGAGGCGCCGAGGCTGTCGACGCCCATCACTTCCAGTGTGTCGAGGAGATGCGGGGCAAACACCGGGTCGGCCTGCAGCCCCTGCGCCGTCGCCTGCACCGACGCAATCGCCGCATCAATGTCGTCGTCATAATCGATGCCGACGTCGATGACCGCGTATGCGAAGTCTTTGCTGCGATTGGCGAGCGTGGTAATCGCGCCGTTCGGAAACACGTGCACGGTCCCTTCAAGGTCGCGCAGAACCAGTGTCCGCAGATGGATTTGCTCGACCGTGCCGCTCGTGCCGTTCACGACCGCCACATCACCGACGCGCACCTGATCTTCGAGAATCACGAAGAAGCCCGAGATGATGTCCTTCACCAGGGTCTGCGCACCGAACCCCACGGCCAGGCCGAGGATGCCGGCGCCCGTCAGCACGGGCGTGATGTCAACGTCGATGGCGCGCAGCATCATCAGCAGGGCGGCGCTCCAGACGATGGCCGAGAGGAAGCGCGTGAGCGTGCGTCCGATGGTGTCGGCGCGCTTGTGCCGTTCGAGGGCTGATGGTGACGATGCCACGCCCGGTGACATTTCGGCGACGGCGCGACTGATGAGTGCCGACACCAGGCGCGAGGCGGTGAGGGCCACGAGCAGAATGACACCGATCCGCAGCGCCGTCTGGGCCACCCACTGACCCAGGGCCCGGCCGTCAAGCGATACCGGCAGCGTGATGCCTGCCAGGGCCAGCGCCGGAAAGATGAGCGCGGTGATGGCCACCACAAACGTGACGGCCCGTACCAGGCGAACCGGGGTCTTGCCGAACGAGGGCGTCTGCCCGATGGGGCCTTCAAGGTGCGCGACCAGCCGGCGCACGAGGCCGCCGGCAATCAGTGCGAGGGCGGCAGCCAGGGCGGCCGTGAACACCAGCGCGGCTACCAGGGCAATCGACTGATCGGGTGCAGCACCAGGAGCCGACGGTGGCGTCATGGCCGGCTCACTGCCGTCGGCCGCGTGTGGCGCGGGGTTCCTGCTTTTCCACCTGGGCTCTGACCGTTTCGGTCTTGCCGCCACGGAGCACCTCGACGCGGACCGTCGAGCCGATGGCCGTGTCGGCGATCTGTCGGACGAACTGTCCGGTGTTGGTGATGGCCTCACCGTTGATCGTGCGGATGATGTCTCCGGGCCGCAGCCCGGCACGATAGGCCGACGAGGTCCGGCTCATCTGGGTGATGACGATGCCGTCGGCATTGGGGGCGCGCAGTTCCTCGGCCAGTCGCGTGGTCAGCGGGGCCACATCGAGGTAGCCCAGCGAGCCCCGGCGTACTTCGCCGTACTTCTTGAGGTCGTCGATCACCCGGCGCGCGAGGTTGCTCGGCACGGCGAATCCGATGCCCTGATAGCCGCCGCTCTGCGAATAGATCGCGGTGTTGATGCCAATCAGCTCGCCGCGGCTGTTGATGAGGGCACCGCCCGAGTTGCCGGGATTGATGGCCGCGTCGGTCTGGATGAAATCCTCATAGGTGGAAATGCCCATGCCCGCACGTCCGAGCGCCGAGACGATGCCCAGCGTGACGGTCTGGTTCAGCGAGAACGGGTTCCCGATGGCCATGACCCACTCGGCGACCTTGAGGTTCGACGAGTCGCCCCAGGGAATGACGGGCAGGTTGGTCGCCTCCACCTTCAGCAGGGCCAGGTCCGTCCACGAATCAACCCCGACGACCGTGGCCTTCAGTTCGCGGCGGTCACCCATCGAGACGCTGACCTCTGCCGTGTTCTCGCCGATGACGTGGTTGTTGGTCACCACATAGCCATCGGCCGAAATGACGACGCCCGAACCGAGCGACGACTCGTAGCGGTTGCGGTAGCCGAACATTTCGCCGGGGTCGCCGCCCCCGAAGAAATACTGGAAGAACGGATCGTTGGCGAACGGCGAGTTGGGCTGGCGCACCACCTGCACGGCCGAGATGTTGGTCACGGCCTTGATGGTGCGCTCGGCCACCGCCGTGAAGTCGGGTCCGGGAGACGGCGGTGCCGTGGCACCGGCCCGTCCGCCGCCCGCCTGATCGGTCACAGGGTCTGTGGGGAGCGCGACGGCGTCCTGCTGCACGTGGATGCGGCCGGCCAGGACCAGGCCACCGACGACCCCGATCGACACCAGGGCGGCTGTGAGGACAAAACGCTTGATCATGGAGGAATCCTGTCAGGGATTATCGGACGTCGATGCGCCGGGCGCCGGAGGACGAGCGGCGGGGCACCGTGATGGTCAGCACGCCGTCAGAGAGGTCGGCGGTGATCTGGTCGGTGTCAGCCGTCGACGGCAGTGCAAAGGTGCGCGAGAACGCGCCGTGACCGCGCTCGAGCTGATGATACGTGTCCGCCGGCACGCGGCCGTCCCGTCGGCCCTCGACAACGAGCCGTCCCTCGTGAATGGCAATCGTGATCGACGCACGCCGCAGCCCCGGCACTTCGGCCGTCAGCACGAAGGCAGAGTCGGTTTCATAGACATCGACGGGGGGCGCCCATCCGGCGGCACCGGTCAGGGGCAGCCGGTCGAGTCGATGTTGGATGACCACAAGGTCCCGGAATGGGTCCCAGTGCGAGAGGGGCACAGCAACCCCATGCTAACATGGCGGGGTTTCCTCATTTCCCGAGAACCACGCATGGCTGATACCCTCCTCGCCACCCAGCTCCGCAAGGGCATGATCATCAAGTTCGAGAATGATCTGTTCCGCATCCACGATCGTCAGCACGTCACGCCCGGGAACCTCCGCGGGTTCGTGCGCCTCAAGATGCGCAACCTGCGCACCGGGGCGCTGGCCGACCACAAGGCCCGCTCGGAAGACGTCATCGAGCGCGCGACCCTCGAGGAAAAGGAAATGCAATATCTCTACGCCGACGGCGAGGGATATCACTTCATGGATACGGATACCTACGAGCAGGTGCACCTCACCGAGGACGCCCTGGGCGAAGGGGTGGGCTTCCTTAAGCCCGAGATGCTGATTCGGGTCGAGTTCTACGGCGAGGAACCCGTCGGCGTTGAACTGCCGCAGACCGTCGACCTCAAGGTGGTCGAGACCGTGCCGGGCATCAAGGGAGCGACGGCCACCAATCAGCTCAAACCCGCCACGCTCGAGACCGGCGTCGTCGTCAACGTGCCGCCCTTCATCAGTGAGGGCGACGTGATTCGCGTCAACACTGAGACGGGCGAGTATCAGGCGCGCGCCTGAGGCTGCCCAGGGGCGATGCCGGCCCGGCCGGCAGCACCCGGGAGAGTGTTCCAGTATGGATGTGGTCCGCACGCCTGCCACCGGGTGGATTGAAGTGATCGTGGGCAGCATGTTCAGCGGCAAGAGCGAAGAGCTCATCCGCCGGCTGCGCCGCGCCCAGATTGCCCGGCAGCGGGTGCAAATCTTCAAGCCCTCGGTCGACACGCGGTTTGGCGATGACCACATCGTGTCGCACAGCGAGTTGCGTATTCCGGCTGACACGGCCGCCACCGCGGTCGAACTGCTCGACCGTGTACGGGTCGAGACGGAAGTCGTGGGTATCGACGAGGGGCAGTTCTTCGATGCCGACCTGCCGGCCGCCTGCGCCTCCCTTGCGGCACGCGGGGTGCGGGTGATTGTGGCCGGCCTCGATCAGGACTATCTGGGGAAGCCGTTCGAGCCGATGCCGCAGCTGCTGGCGGTGGCCGAGTTCATCACCAAGACGCGGGCCATCTGCATGGTGTGCGGGAACCCGGCGAATCACACGCAGCGACTGGTGGGCAGCAGTGCCCGCGTGCTGCTGGGGGCGACGGGGGCCTACGAGGCCCGATGCCGACGTTGCTTCGACCCGGCCCTCGCCGAGCGGGAACTCCGTCGGCAGTCCCAGACCACCACGCCTGACCCGCCTGCGTCGGTGTCCGATCAGTCGCCGTCGTAGCCGCCGCGTCGCCAGCTAACGGCCGAGCAGCCAGCCAATCAGCCCAGGACCGCTGGCCAGCGGATCGCCGAGCCAGGCAGGCGGCGTCAACCACACGAACGAGAGAATGGCGATGACCCACAGGTCGAAGGGGATGGTCGCCCTCTCATCGCGCCAGAAGAAGAACCGCCAGAAGAGCCCCGTCGCGCCGGTATTCGAGGGCATCGGTTTCTTCTCCAGCACCAGGTAGGTGTAGTAGATGCGGTTGGCGACCGTGACCACCGACAGCGCGAGAATCACCCACAGCACGGCCGCCATCCGGTCGGTAAACGCCCCGATCATGAACAGGACGATGCGCTCGGGGCGTTCCATGAAGCCCACCTTGCACTTCTCGATCAGGCACTCGGCGCGGGCACGTGCGTAGCTGATCATGATCGAGAAGACCAGGGCCAGCGTGGTGATGAGGACATAGTCGGTGCGGTCGCGCTCCGAGTAAATCCAGATAAGCCCGGTGAACAGGGCCAGGTCCGAGAAACGATCGAGTGTCGAGTCCCAGAAGGCACCGAACGCCGACTGCGTGCCCGTCTGGTGCGCCACCTTGCCGTCGATGAAGTCGAAGATGTTGGCGACGATCATGATGAACCCCGCCTCGACGAACCGGTCCCGGCCCAGCGAGACCGCAGCCATCACGTTGATGATGACCCCGATGAGGGTCAGCATGTTGGGGTGGATGCCGAGGGCGATTGAGCCGGCGATGATGGCCCGCAGCGGAAACATGCAGATGGCGCCGATGGCACCGGTAAATGTCATAGGGAAACCCGCCTAAGGGTAGTCGACCGGGCCGCTGCCACACAACCGGGCGGCGTGCGATGATCGGTCAGAGAGCCCCCGCTGCCGCACATGGCCATTCACGACCTGAAAGAACAGATTGCCCGACTGCCCGAGCAGCCCGGCGTGTATCTGTACGCCAATGCGCAGGGAGACACCATCTACATCGGCAAGGCCCGCAGCCTGCGCGACCGGGTCCGCAGTTACCTCGGGGCCCGTGGCCAGCATGCCAAGACCGATGCCCTGCTCGACGAGGTGACCAGCCTCAGCGTCATCCTGACCGATTCGGTGGTCGAGGCCCTGGCCCTCGAAGACAGCCTGGTCAAGCAGCGCACGCCGAAATACAACATCCGCCTGCGTGACGACAAGCACTACCCCTATCTGCAGCTCACAACTGGCGAAGATGTGCCCCGGGTCATGGTGGCGCGGTCGGTCGAGCGCGACGGGCACGTGTATGCAGGCCCCTTCCTCCCGGCGCGGCTGGCGCGCAAGACCAAGGATCTGACCCATCGGCTCTTCGGGATCCGGTCCTGCAACGAGGTCATCACCGGACGGCGTGACCGCCCGTGTCTCGAGTACGACATCAAGCGGTGCCTGGCGCCGTGCGTGGCCGACCTCTGCTCGTCCGAGCGCTATGCACAGGCGGTCGACGACACCCGCCTGTTCCTCGAGGGCCGCACCGAAGAACTGGGGCAGCACCTCGAGACGCGCATGCGCCAGGCCGCGGCCGACGAGCGCTTCGAGGAAGCCGCCGCTCTGCGCGATGCCCTGCGTACGGTGCAGACGCTCGAGGAGCGCCAGCAGAAGATGTCGAGCGTCGCCCTCGGTGACCGCGATGTCTTTGGAGTCAAGGTGGGGCCCAGCGGGGCAGTGGTGCAGGTATTCCAGGTGAGACACGGCCGGGTTGTGGAACGGTTCGAGGTGGTCGCGGAGGCTGGTCCCGATGCCGACCAGGTTCCCGGGGTGCTCGCTGCGGCGATGGCCCACGTGTACGCCGACCAGGCGCCGCCTGGGGAACTGCACCTGCCCGAATGGCCAGACGAGTACGAAGCGCTCGAACAGTGGCTGAGTGATCGGGCCGGGCGCAAGGTGCGCTGCGTGCTGCCCCAGCGCGGCGACAAGCGTGGCCTCATCGACCTGGCCCGGCGCAATGCCGAGCTGGCCTATCGGGCGCGCTTCGATCAGGGCCCGGGCACGGCGCAGTACGAAGCCCTTGAGACGCTGCAGGCCGCCCTGCGGCTGCCGCAACTGCCACGCCGCATCGAGTGCGTTGACATCTCGACCATTCAGGGCAGCGAGACGGTGGCCTCGATGGTCGTGTGCGAGGACGGGCGCCTGAAACGCAGCGAGTACCGCCGCTTTCGTGTTGCCAGGGGCGAGCGCTTTCTCGATGATTTTGCGGCCATGGGGCAGGTCGTCAAGCGGCACTTCGCGCGCAAGGTCGCGCACGACGCACCGCTGCCGCATCTGCTGGTCATTGACGGCGGCAAGGGACAGCTGGCCGCGGCCTACGAGTCGCTCGAGTCACTCGGGCTGGTCCAGCTCGTGGCCGTCGGACTGGCGAAGAAAGAGGAACTGGTCTTTACACGCGACCACGACCAACCCCTGGCTCTCGACCGCCACGGTCCCGCGCTGCGGTTGCTGCAGCGCATCAGAGACGAGGCTCACCGTTTCGCAGTGACCTACCATCGTCAGGCGCGAACACAGCGCGATTTGCGGTCAGCGCTCGATGAAGTGCCCGGCATCGGGTCGCGGCGGCGACGGACGCTGCTGACACGCTTCGGCAGCATCGCCGGTGTTCGGCGGGCCAGCCTCGAAGAGCTGTCGGCCGTGGTGGGTCCAAAGGCCGCAGCGGCCATCTGCGAGCACTTCGCCCGGGCCTGAGGGCCATCTGATAGAATTTTCTCCTCTTGGACGGCATTAATTTCGCAGAAATCCTCGCCTTCATGGTGATTCTGGTCGGCTCGCTGTCGGTCCACGAGGCCGCGCATGCCTGGGCGGCCGACCGGCTGGGAGACCCCACCGCGCGCGCGCTGGGCCGGCTGTCGCTGAACCCGGCCGTGCACGTCGACCCCATCGGCACCGTGTTCTTTCCGCTGCTCGCCGCGATGACCAATCTGCCCCTGATTGGCTGGGCCAGGCCGGTGCCGGTGGATCGACGCTATCTGCGTGCGCCCCACCGCGATTTTGCCCTCATTGCCGCCGCCGGCCCGGTCAGCAACCTGGTGCTCGCGGCGCTCGGCAGCGGAGCAGTACTGGCCCTGGGGGGACTTGGGGCGGTGCTCGAGGCGGGCATGCTGGGTGAAACGCTGGTGCAGTGGGTCGTGCTCAACGTTCTGCTGGCCCTCTTCAACATGATTCCCGTGCCGCCGCTCGATGGCGGCAACGTGCTGATGGGACTGCTGCCGAGCGGCGCGGCCGACGCGCTGGAGCGACTCAGACCCTACGGATTCCTCGTGATTTACGCGCTGATGCTTTCGGGCCTGCTCTCGGCAGTGCTGCGACCGGTGCAGCGCCTCATTCTGGGCGGGTTACTGTGACTGGACGTCAACGGGTCGTATCGGGCATGCGCCCGACGGGAAGACTGCATCTGGGCCATCTGGTGGGGGCGCTCGACAACTGGGCGCGCCTCCAGGCCGAGTACGACTGCTTCTACTTCGTCGCCGACTGGCACGCGCTCACCAGCCACTATGCCGACACTGGCGATCTCGTGGCGAACGCCATCGATAACGTGGCCGACTGGATTGGCGCGGGTCTCGACCCCGAGCAGAGCACCTTTTTCGTGCAGTCGCTGGTGCCTGAGCATGCGGAACTCTATCTGCTGCTGCAGATGGTCACGCCGATTCCTTGGCTGGAACGCGTGCCGACCTACAAGGAGCAGATGGAACAGCTCGCCGAGCGCGACCTGTCGAGCATCGGCTTCCTGGGATACCCCCTGCTGCAGGCCGCCGATGTGGTCATCTACGATGCCAACGTCGTCCCCGTCGGCGAAGACCAGGTGCCCCATCTGGAACTGACCCGGGAAGTGGTGCGGCGCTTCAACAACGTCTACTTCCCGGTGCCGCCTGATGCCCCGTCGCGCGGCCTGGTCGAGCCGCTGGCGCTGCTGACCCCGACGCCGCGACTGCCCGGTCTCGACAACCGGAAAATGAGCAAGAGCTACCAGAACACCATCGACCTTGCCGACTCGGCCGATGCCGTCCGCCAGAAGGTCCGGCAGATGTACACCGACCCGAAGCGGGTACGCGCAGACATCCCCGGCACCGTCGAGGGTAATCCGGTGTTCATCTACCACGATGCGTTCAACCCCAACCGCGCCGAGGTCGACGAGCTCAAGGCCCGCTATCGCGCCGGCACGGTGGGGGACGTCGAGGTGAAGACCAAGCTGGCGATGGCCATCAATGCGATGCTCGAGCCTCTTCGCGAGCGGCGTGAGGCGGCGCTGGCCCGTCCGGGCTACCTGCGCGATGTGCTGTTCGAGGGTTCGGCCCGCGCGCGCGTGCAGGCGCAGCAGACGCTGGACCGCGTCCGTGATGCGGTCAGGCTCCGGTATTGATCGTCCTCCGCCGATGAGTGCCGATTCACCGAACATCGACGCGACCGAGGGCTTCGACTCGCAGCTCGAGGCCATCCGCATTCGCCTGCAGGCGTTCGAGGGGCCCCTCGACCTGCTGGTGCATCTCATCCGGAAGAACAAGGTCGACGTCTACGACATTCCGATTGCCATCATCACGCGCCAGTATCTCGATTACCTGACGCTGATGGAGGAACTCAATCTCGACGTCGCCAGCGAATTTCTGGTGATGGCGGCGACGCTGATTCACATCAAGAGCCGCATGCTGCTGCCGCGCCCGCCGGCGATCACCGAGGTCGACACCCTCGGCGAAGATCCGCGCGATGTGCTGGTGCGGCGGCTGCTCGAGCACGAGCGCTTCAAGGCGGCGGCCGAACTGCTGCACGACCGCGAGACCCTGCGCAGCGCGCAGTGGATGCGACCCGATTCGCGCATCGAAGCCATCGCTGGCGATGACTATGAGCCTGAACTGGAAGTCGACCTGTTCGGATTGCTGTCGGCGTTTCAGCGCGTACTCGACCGGGCACGCGAACGTCCGCCCGTGCCGCTGCCGCGCGAGGAGCAGTCGCTCGAGCAGCGCATTGAGCAGTTGCTGGAACGGTTGTCCGTAACCGCGGCCTGCGGGTTCGATGACCTGTTCGACGACACGACCACACGGGCCGACCTGATCGTCACCTTCCTGGCGGTGCTCGAGATGATCCGCCTCAAGCTCATCCGCGTGTTCCAGAGCGGGCACACGGGAGACATTCGCGTCTACATGCGCGCGCGCCCCCAGGATGCGCCGCACCTCATCCACGATCCGGAAGATGAATTCAGGGGTCACCGTGCACCGTCCGGACCAACCGCCAGTGAGAACGAGTCATGAGCGACGACACACCAGTTGATGCATGCGACACGCCCGTCCCAGTGAGTGAGGGCGAGTTCGACGTCGTCGACAGCAGAATCAGGCTTGACCCGGCACAGTTGCGCGCGATTGTGGAAGCCCTGGTCTTCGCGTCATCGGAACCGCTGAGTCTCAAGGCCCTGTGCCGGGTGCTGGCCGATGAACCGAAGGAAGATGTCGAGGCTGCCCTTGAGGCGGTGCGCGAGGCCTACAGCGATCGGCCTGGGCTGCATGTGGTCGAGGTCGCGGGTGGTTTTCAAATCACCACTCGTCCCGAACTGCACGACTGGGTGCGGCGTCTCTTCCATGAACGCTCCGCGCAGAAGCTGTCAGTGGCCGCCCTCGAGACGCTGTCGGTGGTCGCATACAAGCAGCCCATCACCCAGGCCGAGATTGGCGAAATCCGTGGCGTCAACGTGTCGGGCGTGCTCTCGACACTGCTCGAGCGGCACCTCGTCAAGATCGTCGGGCGCAAGAACGTGGTTGGGCGCCCGTTCCTCTACGGAACCACCCGCGAGTTCCTGCTGCGCTTTGGCCTCAAGGATGTCTCCGATTTGCCCAGGGTCGAGGACATGGCCCAGCAACTCGGCTTTGACGCGCCGCCGATGCTGACCGAGCGCATGGTGCCCGAAGAGATGCTGTCGCTCGATGATGACGACCTGACGGTCCTCGGGGACGCGACCGCCGACGAGACACAGGTCGACCAGTCCTAGCGGCCTTTCTTCCGATGCGTGCTCCGGCCGGCGCCTACTGCGGGCCGCGGTCTCGCCGACGCGGGCGTGCCGGTCGATGTGGATCGCTGGCGGCTTCCGCCACGTGTCTCTCCCGCCGGTCGCATTCCGCCGGTTGCGACGTGCGGCGTTTTCCCCGGGGGACGGCCCGACGTGGCGGCACGTGCTGAGCTCTCACGAGTCCCCGGTGCCTTGTGCCCAGGCGTCGAGTGGCCTGTTGGTGACGTTCGGCTCTCACGATGTCGATGCGCCGGGGGCTTGTCCCAGGCCTGCATGGGTTCCTGATGGTGCGGAGGCCTTTGCCTCGGGTGGGCAGAGCGACGGGCCGGCGTTGAACGCATGAGCCGCGACTCGTCTGAGGCGTTGCTCTGGAGCACACGAACCTCCGTCGGCGACAGGTCCCGATACTCGCCCGGGCGGAGTTGGCCGATGCCGAGGCTGCCAATCCTGACGCGCCGCAAATCGCGGACCGGCAATCCGACCACCTGACACATCTTTCTGACCTGCCGGTTACGCCCCTCGCGCAGCGTGATCGTCAACCGTGTCGTCGGTCGGCTGCCTCGGACTGTGGCCTCGCATGTCACCTCTGCTGGTGCGGTGCGCTGCCCGTCAATGAAGACGCCGGCGCGCAGCTTCTTGAGTGCCACGGGATCGGGTGTGCCGACCACAATCGCCTCGTACACCTTCGGCACTTCGTGCCGCGGATGCATCAGGCGTTCGGCAAGGTCGCCGTCGCTGGTCAGCAGCAGCAGGCCTTCGCTGTCATAGTCGAGGCGGCCGACGGGATACACGTAGCCGACACGCCGGTCGAGCAGATCGAGCACCGTGGGCCGTCCTTCCGGGTCGTGGCGCGTGGTGACATAGCCGCGCGGCTTGAAGAGGAGGATGTAGCGCGGCGAGGCCCCGAGTCTGACACGGCGGCCGTCGACCCTGACATCGTCGGTGAATGACGCGCGGGCACCGAGCGTTCGGATCACTTCGCCGTTGACGGTGACGCGTCCGTCCACAATCAGTTGTTCCGAGGCGCGGCGCGAGGCCACGCCAGCCGAGGACAGCAGCTTCTGCAGCCGGATGCCGTTGGGACCGTCTGCGTGAGTGGGACGAGGGGGCACAGCATTCCTTCCGGTATTAGCGGCTGAAGACCTGCCGCCAGAATGAAGCCAGACGCCAGATGTCGGTGGCCGTGGGCGCGCGGTTCATTTCCGCGTGCGTAATCAGGGTGCTGAGCAGGCCATGCACCTCGGCCTTGCCCTGCAGGTATTCGCCAAGCAGCACCGTCTCGACCGAGGGAATGACGTTGTCATCGGCCCCGTGCAGCAGGTACACCGGCGCTGCGGGATGGCGCGGGGCGCGTTCGATCGACACCGATGGCATGCCGGGATGTGACTGCAACCGGTCGACCACCGGTGACAGACGGGCTCCGAGTGCCACCACATCGCGGGTATTCACGTAGAACATGAGCGTACGCGCGGGTTCGGGTAGCCGGGCGGCGTCGTCCCGTACAGCCGCGAACGTCTGTTCCGCCAGCGGAGGGTTGGTCATCGCCTGTGACGAGGCCAGCAGGAAGCGGTCAATCGCATCGCGCAGGAGCGACACCTGGTCGGGCGGCACCATCTGGTCGGCGACGTTGAGCAGCACAACCGCGAGACCGTAGTCATGGGGCGGATGCACCTGGACATCGGCCGCGCCGATGATGACGCGGCTCTGGCGGGCTCGCGCCAGATCCCCGAGTACCTCACCCGTCGCCAGGTAGTGCATCACACGCCACAGGTCACCGTGTCCCCCGAACGACACCAGGAATGCCACCCGATCGCGGATGCGGTCGCGACCGATGGCCACAGCCGAGAGTCCGCCGGAAAAGCTGATGCCAATGACCCCGACCTGACCGTCGGGCGCCAGGGTCGGTTGCGTCGAGGTCCAGAGAATGGCGTCTTCAATGAGGTCCGTGGCATCCGGGGTGATGCGGAACTTCTGCAGGTCGGGCGCGGCAACGGTGACGACCCGGAACCCGGTTTCCACGAGGTCGCTGGCGAGCCGCACGAGGCGCTGTTCGTCAATGCCGTCACGATGGACCCCGGGAATGAGGACGACGGTGCGGGTGGCGGACGTCCGCGGATGATAGAGCCGAGCGGCGATGGGTCCTCGGCGGGTGGGAATGGTGAGGGACTCCTGTGGACCCGTACCGGCGGCACGCCACGCCGCCAGGCGGGCCGGGGCCCCAGGGACGTCGGCGGCGCGGATGATGAAGGCCGTGGCATCGACGAGCGGCCGCAGTAGCGCCGCGCTCGCCACGCCACAGAGCAGCAGGCCCAGACTCCACCGCAGGAATCGCTTCACGCGGCAATGGTACACTGAGCTACTCGTGCGTCCCATCATCATTGCCATTGACGGGCCCTCTGGAGCGGGCAAGGGTACGCTCGCCCGGCGACTGGCTGCCCTGCTGGGCTATCCCCATGTGGACACCGGTGCCATGTATCGGGCCGTGGCATGGAAGGCGTGCCACGACCATCTGCCACTGGATGATGATGCGGTCGTGTCGGCACTGTCCCGTGAGGCACAGATTGAGCAGGATGCCCTCGGAATCCGGATTGACGGACACGATGTCACGCGCGACATCCGCACCCCGGCCATCGATCAGGCGGCGGCGCAGGTGGCGCGCCTGCCTGGCGTGCGTGCCGTGCTGGTAGCGCGGCAGCGTGCGATGGGTGCCGGGGGCGTCGTCATGGAAGGACGCGACATCGGCACGGTGGTGTTTCCGGACGCCAATGTGAAGGTGTATCTTGATGCCTCGGCGGAAGAGCGTGCGCGCCGGCGCATGGCTGACGCCGCACACACCGCCTCAGGTACCGGAGATGTGGCCCGTGTGCAGGACGCAATGGCCGCTCGTGACCGGAGTGATTCGACCCGGCCTGTGGCGCCGTTGACCTTGGCGCCTGACGCGGTGTACCTCGACACGACCGAACTTGACGCCGATGGCGTGTTCGCGCAGGTCGTGACGCTGGTGCGCCGTACGCAGAACGAGCCGGACACGGGCCCGGCTAGTTCCTGACGGATTCGACCAGTGAACCTGCGGCGTTGAGCTCGCAGGCGCTGCGTCGGCTAGCGGTCGTCGAAGTCCTCAGACGGTTCGGGATTTAGTTCCCATCGGTGGCGATCGCGGTCAGCGATTTCGTCACCTCCGCGCAGGTCCTCGTCATCCTCATACTCGACGCCGAGGGCCTGTCCAATTTCGTCGACCACGTCCTGGTCGGGAGTCGGGTTGTCGCCGCCGGGTACTTCATCGCCCGCCGAGTCGGCACGGCCCCAGTCGGCATCAACGTCGCCACCGGTCAGGGCTGGGCTCGTTGAGGTGTGCTGCGTCAGCTTCTGCTTCAGTTCGGCGCGGCCGGTGCTGGTGCCCGTGGAGGCAGCAGGAGCGGCGAGGGTCGACGGTAGTGACGCACGTGTCGTCTTCGGCGTCGCCGCTTGACGCGTTTTACCAGCCGCGGTGGAAGTCCTCGCGACCGGTGCCGGTCGCGTGGGCGTGACCTTCTTCGATCCGGCTGCCGGTGCCGGGGAAACCTTCGAGGCTGCCTTCTTCGGCATGGTCGCCCTCGTTCCCCTGGCGGCTACCGGCGCCTTCGCGGGCGCGGCCGCCCTGCGCACCGTCGAGGCCTTCACGGATGCGGGCCTGCGGACGGCGGCAGACTTTCGTGCAACGGCCGCCTTCCGTGCGGCGGCCACCTTGCGCACAGCCGCAGCGGGCTTCTTCCCGGTCGTGGTCACGGGCCTCCGGGCTGCGGAGGTCTGTTTCGCAACGACACGTTTCCGCCCTCCGGTTGACGCGGCCTTGCGTGTCGTGGCCTTCCGTCGTGTGGTGGGCCGTGTCTTGGCGTTGCGTGCCGCCGCGGCGGCCTTCTTTCGCGCCGGAGTCTGTTTCGCGGGGGCCTTCTTCCTCGCGGCGGCACCGGACGCCCGGGCCGGTGTGCGGCGAGCGGCCGCGCGGGAGGCGGGGCGGGCAGACTTGGCAGACTTGCGACGAGCGGACGTGCCTGACTTGCGGGGTGCCGGTTTCTTGGCCATATCGGGGGGGTCCTTTGGGCTACCTTGACACAGGGCACTAACTAACGTAACGTCATCAGGTTACGCGGGTCGCCGGCCCCCGCTCAAATCGACCGGCAAATCTGCTAGTCAGGAGGACGCGCACCGCAATGGTAATTTCGCACGACGAGCACAACACGGCCAACGAGCCGAAGGGCGCTTACACCCCGACGGCTTTGGCCGCGGGGCGGCAAGCTCCCAAAACGACCCCCCTGTGGGTCAAGGACGACGAGTCCGTCTCCCCCGAGGAGTTCAGCCGCCTGCTCGACCTTTACGATAACAGCTTCCGGAACATCGCGGAAGGTGAGGTCGTCAAGGGCACCGTTCTGAAGGTCACCCCGAACGAGGTGGTCATCGACGTCGGGTATAAATCCGAAGGGGTGATTCCGGTCGACGAGTTTCTCGACGAAACCGGCGCGGTGATTGTGAGGGCCGGCGACGTCGTCGACGTCCTGCTCGAGCGCACCGAGGACCGGGATGGCCACATCGTGCTGTCGCGCGAGAAGGCCGAGAAGATGAAGATCTGGGACGAGGTCGAGCGGGCGTTCATCGACCGCAAGGTCGTCATCGGCCGGGTCGTCGAACGGATCAAGGGTGGGTTGGCCGTCGACATCGGTGTCCGTGCGTTCCTGCCCGGCAGCCAGATCGACGTGCGTCCGGTGCGTAACCTCGATGCGCTGAGGGGGCAGGAACTCCGGATGCGCGTCATCAAGGTCAATAAGAAGCGCGGCAACATCGTCCTCTCGCGCAAGGTGCTGCTCGAAGAAGAGAACGCCGAGAAGAAGAAGACCACTCTCGAGACGCTGGCCGAAGGCAAGGTGCTGCGCGGCACGGTCAAGAACATCACCGACTACGGGGCCTTCATCGACCTCGGCGGTATCGACGGCCTGCTGCACATTACCGACATGTCGTGGGGTCGCGTCGGACATCCGTCAGAGGTCTTCAAGGTCAACGAAGAAATCGACGTGGTCGTCCTCAAGTACGACGCGGCGACCGAGCGCGTGTCCCTGGGCCACAAGCAGCTCATCATCGACCCGTGGACCAGCGTGATGGAGCGGTTCCCGGCCGGGGCCCGGGTCAGCGGCAAGGTGGTCAGCCTGACCGATTACGGCGCCTTCATCGAACTCGAGCCGGGCGTCGAAGGCCTGATCCACGTCAGCGAGATGTCGTGGAGCAAGCGTGTCAAGCACCCCTCGAAGATTCTCAACGTGGGCGACACCGTCGAGGCCATGGTGCTTGGCGTCGATCCCACCGCACGCCGGATTTCCCTCGGCCTCAAGCAGGTCGAGAGCAACCCGTGGAATGAGCTGACCGAGAAGTATCCCGTCGGCACCCGCATCACCGGCAAGGTGCGTAATCTCACCGAGTTCGGCGCCTTTGTCGAGGTCGAGGATGACATCGACGGCCTCATTCACATCTCCGACATGTCGTGGAGCAAGCGGGTCAAGCACCCGAGCGAAGTCCTCAAGAAGGGCGACACGGTCGAGGCCATGGTGCTCAGCATCGATGCCGAGAACCAGCGCCTCTCGCTTGGCCTCAAACAGCTGGCCACCGACATCTGGGAAGACTTCTTCTCGCGTCACAAGGTCGGCGATACCATCGAGGGCAAGGTGGTGCGTATGACCAACTTCGGCGCCTTTGTCGAACTCGACGAAGGGATCGAAGGGCTGATTCATGTCAGTGAGTTTGACGACACCCAGGGCGGCGAGAAGCTGTCGCTCGAGGGGGGCCAGACCACGCCCATGAAGATCATTAAGCTGAGCCCTTCTGAACGGAAAATCGGTCTGAGCATCCGCGCGCTCAAGACCGACGAGTATCGCTCCGACTGGGATAGCTATTCCTCGACGCAGGGTGATGGCGGTGCCACCCTCGGTGAGCGGCTGCGCCTCAAGTAACACGGTTGCACGGCTGGCGTGCGGGCATCATCCCACGCGCGCCGGCCGGACGCCCCATCCATGACCAAAGCGGAACTGGTCGAAGAAGTCTCGCGGATCGCTGACCTCAGCAGGAAAGAGGCCGAGGTGGTCGTCGATACGGTGTTTCAGAGCGTCATCGATGCCCTGCACCGCGGCGAAAAGGTCGAACTGCGCGGCTTCGGCAGCTTCCGCCTCCGACAGCGCGATTCACGGCGCGGTCGCAATCCGAAAACAGGCGACACCGTCGACGTCCCGCCCAAGAGCGTCCCCTACTTCAAGCCAGGCAAGGAATTGCGCGACCTCATCAATCAGGCCCTAACCGGCCGTGTTGATGACGGCCAGCCACGCGTCGCCGACGACTCCTTCTGACTGCCCGCCGGCCCCACGGAACCTGTCTCCCTCGTAGTGTCCCCGCCGGTTCGTGACGCTCGATGGCCCCGAGTCGGACAGGCGCGAGGAGCCGAACCTGAGGCCGGCGCCTGGATATAATTGTTGGTTATCAGACTTGTGCGTTTGGCTTATAACAGGACGTATGCACTTCCCACCCGCATGCTCCGCTGTGCCACATCCGCCGCGGGCGCTAGCCCTTGCGGCACGCTGGCAGGTCCTCGCAGCGACGCTGGAGTCGACTGCCGCGATCGACGGCAAGGCCTTCGAGCAGGTGCTGCACGACGTCGGGACGGGCACCGCGCCCGAGACGCTTGAGTTGCTGGAGGCGCTCGCGGAGGCTAGTGGTGCACTGGCCGTGCTCGTGGCGATGCGTGGTTCAGGAACCGGTCCCGCCATGGCAGTGTTCCCGGGCATGCGTCGCCATCAGACGAGTGACGACGACCAGTGTCTGCGCCTGGCGGCCGTGGCCGTCGGTCTCGGTCGCCGTGCCGTTGCCGTGGCCGTGGCCGAGGCGCGCACGCGGGGGGACCGACCCTCGGGCCTCCCGCAGGAACCCCCGCACTGGCTGCTGGCCGATGCCGCGACCGAGGTCGATGCCGCACGGTTACTCGCCCTGAACATCGCTGCCGGCGACATCGCCGGAGCCCCCGCCGTGCTCATCGCCGCCGCGGGCGATCAGGCGCTCATGGCGACGACCGAGACGTTGGCTCGACAGGCCCGGGGCCTGGTCGGCATCGTCGGTGGTGAGGATGCCCTGAGGATGCAAGCGGCCGACGCGTTGATCGCCTGATGACCGGTGGCCGCGATACGATCAGCGAGTGCCCTCATCCTCTGAAAGTCGTGTGTCACCGCGCACGGAGGCAGACATGCCGCCCGTAGTTTCCAGTGTCCCGTCGGTGGCGGCGCTTGCCTCGGTGGTCGGATGCGTGGCGACCATCGCTGCAGTCGCGTCCTTTGTTGACACCACATGGATGGGCATGGCCCTGCCCGCACAGGTCACCCTGCTGACGGCCATGCCGCTGCTGGCAATGGTCGGAGTGCAGGTTCTGACGCACCGCCAGGCACCGCGCGCACTCGCGTCGCTGTGTGGGCTTGTGGCGGTCGGCGGGACGTGGGTCGCCGTCTTCACCATCGCCCGACGTCTCGATCTTCCGCTGTCACCGTTGTTGCTCTGGCCCCCAGTGTGCGTGGGCATCGCCGTCGCGTTGAGTCATGGTTTCGTGTGGCTGGCATCGACCTCAGTGCTCGGGGCCACGGTTGCTGTGGCCAGCATCTCATTTGTGGCTGCTGGAGCGCCGTGGACGACGGTGTTCCAGCGGTGGGAGCCCCTCTGTATGACGGCCGTGGCCTGGCTGGTGCTGAGCCAGCGCCTCACGCCCCTGGGACCCACCTGGGTGCTGATGGTGCGACGCACCGCGCTCGCACTTGTGATGGTGGCGCTGCTCGTGCTGTCCGGTCTGGAAGGGACGAGCCTGCTGCCGTGCGCTCCGACCACAACGCTACTGCTGTATCAGGTGATGGCGATCGTGGGGTTGACCTGGCTGGCCCTGTGGCAGCGACGGCTCGGTGATCGCGCAGGCCTTCGCATGGTCAGCGCGGCGTTCGTGATCTTCCTGGTTGGGCGCTATGTCGACTGGCGAACCTCCGTCGTCCCGGCGTGGGCCTTCTTCGTCGTGGTGGCACTGGCCTCAGCGTGGCTGGCGAGGCGTGCAGCGCGTGTCCACGAGGAACCGCGATGAGCCAGCTCATTGTGGCAGCGTTGACATTCCTGCTGGCCGTGGTCTCGTTGCTCGGTACGGCGGCATGGAACCGGACGGACGGGCGCACATTAGTACTGACCGAGCGGGAGCTGCCCCTCGTGGTGGCCCGCGGTAGCGTCCGTGGGGCAGACGCCGCGATCTCGCTGCGATTCCGCGTGCAGTTACGCAGCGCACCGGACGAGTCACGCATGTGGCTGTCGGATGCGACCTTGCGTCAGATCGGCTTCGCGCTCGGTGTCCCCGCAGGAGCGCCCGACGCAGCGCAGTTTTATCTGCGGTCGTTGCCTCGGCAGGTCTGGGTCGCATTCGAGATGGACGGCGACGCCTTTGCCCCGATGGCGCGGCAGCTGGCTCTTGGCGGCGTGCCTGCGACCCGCGCGGGTGTATGGGATGGGCTTGAGCCCAGTCGTCTGGTGCCGGTCGATGCCAGCCTCAGCCGCGCACAGTTGCAGGAGCGTTGGAAGGGACGGCCCACGCTGGTGATCGCGGCCGTCATTGCCATGCGCTATGAGCAGCATCCGACCAGAGGGCCGTCGGTCTGGGGCCAGATCACCACGGTCGACCAGTCAACCGTGCAGGTGCCACAGCGCATCCGACAGACCATGGACCGTGCGGGCTGGCTCGCAGAGGCACCGGTCACGTCGCAGCAGACGCCAGCCGCGCCGCGCCCCCCCAGGTATGACGTGGTGCTGGGCGTGGGACGTCTCGGGGCGGTCTGGGTCGACGATGTGCGGCCGCATCAGCCGGCACGGTGATGTGCTGAAAGGCCAGTGCCCGGTGCCGTGACTCACGCCTGGGGCGGTGCGTGTTACTCGACGCGAGACGCCGAGGGCAGGTCAGGCTGGCCCCAGAGAGAAAGACGCGTACCTACAGCCAGGTCGCAACGGAAACCGTCTCTGGCCCACGGACGGTGGCGTGGCCTCCGCCCGTGAGCAAACCATGAGTCGTGACGCTCAGCCGAGCAGGTTCTTGGCGATCGTCATCAGCTGCATGTTCGACGTGCCCTCGTAAATCTGGCCAATCTTCGCGTCGCGGTAGAGCTTCTCGACCGGGTAGTCCTTCACGAAGCCGTAGCCGCCGTATAGGTTGATGGCCATGGAGGTTACGCGTTCCGCCACCTCGGACGAGACAATCTTGCACATGGCCGCCTCCTGCAGGAAGGGTAGGTTCGCATCGCGCAGCCGGGCGGCGTTGTAGACCAGCAGGCGGGCCGACTCGACGTCGATGGCCATGCGCGCCAACTGGAACTGTACGCCCTGGAAGTCACCGATGGCCTTGCCGAACTGCTTGCGCTCCTTGACGTAGCCGATGGTGTGGTCGAGCGCCCCCTGGGCAAGGCCGACCATCTGCGCGCCGATGCCGATGCGTCCCTCGTTGAGGGTTTCGATGGCGACCTTGTAGCCCTTGCCGACCTCTCCGAGGATCTGGGACGACGGCACGACACAGTCTTCAAACAGCAGTTCGCAGGTGCTGCTGGCGCGGATGCCTAGCTTGTCCTCCTTCTTGCCGACGGTAAACCCCGGCGTGTCACGATCAACCATGAAGGCGGTGATGCCGCGGTAGCCGGCCTCCTGATTGACGGTGGCGAAGACGATGAACACATCGGCTTCGTTGCCGTTGGTGATCCAGAGCTTCCGCCCCGTGATCCGATAGCCGTCACCTTCCTCAACGGCGCGCGTGGTCAGTGCGAAGGCATCGCTGCCGGACCCGGCTTCCGACAGGCAGTAGGCCCCGACGCTGCGGGCCGCCAGGCGGGGCAGATAGCGGTGGCGCAGCGCCTCCGAACCCCACCGCATGACGGCGTTGATGACCAGCGTGTTCTGCACATCGACGAGCACGCCGACCGAGGGATCGACGCGCGATAGCGACTCGACAACGAGCACGGCATCGAACAACGACATGCCGGTGCCACCGTGTGATTCCGGCACCT
Organism: Acidobacteriota bacterium; assembly: GCA_016871195.1. Lineage (GTDB taxonomy): Bacteria > Acidobacteriota > Vicinamibacteria > Vicinamibacterales > UBA2999 > VFZN01. The sequence goes on from VFZN01000007.1 coordinate 130,845, forward strand.
CGATGCCCATGAACCCCTGATCGAACAGTTTGTCGATCAGCGTGCGTGGCATTGTGGCGTGTTCATCCATCTCGCGCGAGAGCGGACGGATCTCGTGGTCGGCAAACTCGTAGACGCTGTTCTTTAAGAGCGTCTCATCGTCAGAAAGCACGGTGAGTGCGGCGGGCGTGCTCATGAATAGCCTCGTAACTGCCTAGAAAATAAGGGCGAAACCCTTGCGGGTTGATGATCGTCCCAATGGTATCATCGGGAAAATTTCCCCTAGGAGAGGAGACGACGATGCGACCGCCGATCAGTCTGGTCGGAGCCCTGATGCTGACGGGCGTCGTGCTGACCGCGCAGCAGCCGGCACCGGGCAGCGCGCCCGTCTCACCGGCGGCTCCTCAGCGCCCGACTGCGCCTGCGACGTCACGGCGCACACCGGGGGGGCAGGCTGCTGGTGCGCCGGCCAGTCAGCCGCCGGCAACCCAGGCCGGGGGTGACGGTTCGGACCAGCCCGTGTTCCGGGCGGACATCAACTTTGTCAGGGTGGACGTCATTGCCACCGACCGCCAGGGGAATCCTGTCGATGGACTGACGAAAGACGACTTCGAGGTGTTCGAAGACGGTAAGCCCCAGGCCATCGATACGTTCCGGCTGATTCGGGTCGACACCACCGCCCCGGAATACACCACCCGCAGCATCCGCAGTCGCCAAGACGAAGAGAATGCGGCCGCTGACGAGTCGGCCCGCATTTTCGTATTCTTCCTCGACGATTACAACGTGCGGGTCGGGAATGCGATGGCAGCACGGCGGGAAATCGCCGACTTCATCCGGACACAAGTGGCGCCGAATGATCTGCTAGCCGTGATGTATCCGCTGACGCCGCTTGATGCGGTGGTCCTGACGCGCAATCACGAGAGCATCATCCGCACCATCGAACAGTTTGAAGGGCGTAAGTTCCGGTATCAGCCGAGAAATGCCATCGAGGACAAGTACGCCCAGCAGCCGACGGAAATCGTTGAGCGCATCAGGCGCCAGGTATCGCTGTCGGCGCTGAAAGGTTTGTCGGTTAAACTGGGGGCCCTGCGCGAGGGACGGAAGGCCATCGTGCTGATCAGCGAAGGCTACACCGCGATGTTGCCGCCGCAGATGCGTGACGCGGTGGCGGGCTTCACCGGTCTCGGCAACAACGCCTGGGGAAATCCTCTGGCGGGTGAGAACGACATCAACGAGCAGCGGGCGAGAACCATGGCCGAGTTCGACCTGCAGAGCGAACTGCAGTCAGTCTTCGACGCGGCCAATCGCACCAACACCGCCATCTACGCCGTCGATCCCAGAGGCCTGTCGACGGGTGAGTTCGACATCCAGGACAACGTCGGATCACGGCAGAGCCAGGAGGCGCTGCGGCAGACCATGACCTCGCTGCAGATTCTGGCGGAGAACACCGACGGCCGTGCCATCATCAACCGCAATGACCTCAGCGAGGGCATGAAGCAGATCGTGCGCGATTCGAGTGCCTACTACCTGATTGGGTATAACTCGACGCAGGCGCCTCAGGATGGCCGCTTCCACCAGATTCGGGTACGGCTGAAGAAGCCGGGCATTCAGGTGCGTGCGCGCAAGGGATACTGGGCGCTGTCGCCCTCCGAAGCGGTGCGGGCGGCAGCGCCGGCTCCGACCGGTCCACCGCCCGCAGTGGCAAAGGCCGTCGCCGGCCTGGCACCGGCGGGCATCGGCGCACGTCGTTATGTGCGGACTTGGTCTGGCGTGTCGTCCGGAGACGAGGGGCGTACGCGAGTGACCTTTGTGTGGGAGCCGGTACCGGCACCGCCCGGTGTCCGGCGTGACGAGATGACGGCCGTGACGCTGACGGCGACGACGGCAGCAGGGACACCGGTGTTCTCCGGGCCGGTCGGCCTGATCGATGCCTCGCGACTGGCGCAGGTCGTGGCGTTCGATGCGCCGCCGGGGAAGCTGCGACTGAAGGTCGCGGTGGAGGGCAGCGGGGGCATGATGCTCGATAACGAAGACCGAGAGCTGGCGGTGCCGGACCTGACGGGGCCTGAGCTGCGGCTTTCCACACCACGGGTGTTCGTGGCTCGCACGGCGCGCGAGTATCAGCAGCTGAAGGCGACACCGGCCGCGACGCCGGCCGCCACTCGCGAGTTCCGCCGCACCGACCGCATGCTCGTGCGAGTCGAGCCTGTCGCCGGGGCGGGCGTGACCGCCAGCGTCACGGCGCGCCTCCTGAACAAGCAGGGACAGAAGATGCTCGACTTGCCCGCAGATGCGGCTCCGTCGGCGCCGACTGACCGTCAGGTTGAGTTGCCCTTGTCCAGTCTGCCCGTGGGCGACTATCTGCTCGAACTCTCTGCCACGGCGGCTGACGCGCCGGCCGTGACCGAGTTGGTGGCCTTCCGCGTCACCGGCTAGGGCGTCAGGGACGGGGACGGGCAGGCTCGCGATCGCACGCCTGCCCCATCGGTGTTACGCGTACATCCCGCGCATCCGGGTGACGGTCGCCACCCGATTGATGGCCACGATGTAGGCCGCCGTGCGCATGTCCACGTTGTAGTGCTGCGCGGTCTTGAGCACGGCATCGAAGGCCTGCACCATCTTCGTCTCGAGCCGTTCGTTGACCTCGCGCTCTGACCAGAAATAGCCGTGGCGGTCCTGCACCCATTCGAAGTACGACACGCTCACCCCGCCGGCGTTGGCCAGGATGTCGGGTACTACGAATACGCCGCGGGCATGCAGCGCCTGATGCGCGGCCGGCGTGGTGGGGCCGTTGGCTCCTTCAATGACGAGCCTCGCCTTGACCTGGCCGGCATTGGTGTCGGTGATCTGATTTTCGAGCGCGGCTGGGATCAGGATGTCGACGGGCAGGCCGAAGATGTCGGCAGCGGCGAGCGCTTCGCCCCCGGTGAATCCGGCAACCGTCTTGTGACGGGCCACATGCGCCTGGAGTGCGGGAATGTCGAGGCCAGCGGCGTTATAGACACCGCCCTGCCAGTCGGTGACGCCGACGATGAGGGCGCCCTCTTCGGCGAGCAACTGCGCGGCGATGGCGCCGACGTTGCCAAACCCCTGCACGGCCACGGTCGCACCCTTGAGCGCAAAGCCCAGGTAGCGTGCCGACTCGCGGGCCGAAATCATGACGCCCCGGCCCGTGGCCTCACGGCGGCCCAGTGATCCGCCCATCTCGACCGGCTTGCCGGTGACAACTGCCGTGGAGGTGTGGCCCACGTGCATCGAGTAGGTGTCAGAGAACCACGCCATGATCTGCTCATTGGTGTTGACGTCGGGGGCCGGCACATCCTTGTCCGGCCCGATGGCGTCAATGATTTCGGCGGTGTAGCGGCGGGTGAGGGCCTCCAACTCACGGCGCGACATCTTCGTGGGGTCACAGATGACCCCGCCCTTGCCGCCACCGAAGGGCAGCTGCGCGACAGCGCACTTCCACGTCATCCACGCGGCGAGTGCCGAGACCTCGTCCAGCGTAACCCCAGGGTGATACCGGATGCCGCCCTTCGCCGGGCCGAGGGTGATGTTGTATTGCACGCGGTAGCCAGTGAAGACCTCAATCTCGCCGTTGTCCATCTGGACCGGGCACGACACGACAATCTGCCGCCGGGGATGGGTGAGCATCTTCCAGATGCCCTGGTCGAGATTCAGAATGCGAGCGGCCCCTTCGAATTCCTGGAGCATTGCGCCAAAGACTGATCCGTGTCCCGCCATGAATGCGTCTCCTGAACGAGGAACAAACATCCCACCGTAGTCCTCCGGACGTCGCAATGTCAATTCCGTATTAACATCATGTGTATACGTAATGCGTAGGTGGCCGCCTATGCGCAGCGCGGTCCCAGCGTGGGCGACCGGACGCACGCCGACGAGACGCGGCCCGTATAATGCCCAAGATGTCTCGTATCGGTGTCCCCCCTGTTTCCGCCAAGGCTCGATGGGAACGAGAGACGCTGGAGCCCACGCTCCGCAAGTCCCCCGAACGGCCCGGCCCGTTTTCGACCATCTCGGGCCGCCCGATTGAACGCCTGTATACCGCCGAAGACGTCGAGGCACGGGGCGGCACCGCGTCGCCGGCGCCGCCGGGCAATTTCCCCTATGTGCGCGGCCTTCACCCGACGGGCTATCGCGGCAAGCTCTGGACGATGCGGCAGTTTGCCGGCTACGGCACGCCCGAGGAGACTAACCAGCGCTACAAGGACCTCATCGCCGCTGGAGGTACGGGTCTCAGTGTGGCTTTCGATTTGCCGACGCTCATGGGGCGCGATCCCGACCATCCGCTGTCACTCGGTGAAGTTGGCAAATGTGGTGTCAGCATCACCTCACTGGCCGACATGGAACGGCTGTTCGAGGGCATCCCCCTCTCGGACATCACGACGTCGATGACCATCAACTCGCCGGCGCCGATGATTCTCGCGATGTATCTGGTGGTAGCCGAGAAGCAGGGCGCCGACTGGCGGGCGATCTCGGGCACCCTGCAGAACGACATCCTGAAGGAATTCATCGCGCAGAAGGAATACATCTTTCCGCCGCGCCCGTCGATGCGGCTCATTACCGACGTCTTTGCTTTCTGCTCGGCACATGTGCCCCGGTGGAACACGATTTCGGTGTCGGGCTACCACATTCGCGAAGCCGGGTCGACGGCTGCGCAGGAGCTGGCGTTTACCCTGCGCGACGGTCTCGAGTATGTGCAGTACGGCGTTGATGCGGGCCTCGACGTGGACGATTTTGTCCCGCGCATGTCATTCTTCTTCAATTCCCACAGCGATTTTTTCGAGGAGATTGCCAAATACCGTGCCGCACGAAAGCTCTGGGCCGACGCGATGCGCGATCGGTTCGGAGCGAAGAATCCGCGCTCGTGGCAGTTGCGCTTCCATACCCAGACCGCGGGTGTCTCGCTGACGGCACAGCAGCCGTACAACAACGTTGTCCGCACTGCGCTGCAGGCGCTGGCGGCCGTGCTGGGGGGCACCAATTCGCTGCATACGAACTCGCTCGACGAGGCGCTGGCGCTGCCGACGAAAGAGTCTGCCACCATCGCGCTGCGCACGCAGCAAATCATCGCCCACGAAAGTGGAGTGGCCAATGTCGTCGACCCTCTGGGCGGGTCGTACTTCGTCGAGGCGCTCACGCGCGACATGGAACGCGAAGTACTAACGTATTGGGACACCATCGACCGCATGGGTGGCATGGTCGCGGCCATCGAACGCGGCTATCCCCAGAGAGAAATCGCCGAGGCGTCGTACCAGTTCCAGCAGGCGGTCGAGCGGCGAGAGCGCATCATCGTCGGTGTCAACGACTTCGTGCAGGCCGACGAAAAGCCGCTCGAGATTCTCTATATCGACGACACAACGGCTGACACCCAGCTGGCGCGCCTGGCCGACCTGCGACGCACACGCGACCATCACCGTGTGCAGCAGTCGCTGGAGGCCCTCAAGACGGTGGCCCATGGTCGCGGCAACACCATGGAGCCCCTGCTCGACTGTGTGCGAGCCTATGCGACCGTGGGGGAAATATGCGACGCTCTGCGGGAGGTGTGGGGCGAATACGAGGAAGTGCCGGTCATATGAGCCAGAAAATCCGTGTCGTCATTGCCAAGCCGGGTCTCGATGGCCACGATCGTGGCGCCAAGGTGATTGCCCGGGCCCTGCGGGATGCCGGCATGGAGGTCATCTATACCGGCCTGAGGCAGACCCCCGAGCAAATTGTCAGTGCCGCCCTGCAGGAGGATGCCGACGTCATCGGACTGTCGATTCTGTCGGGCGCCCATATGCACATCTGCCCGCGCATCATAGAACTGCTGCGCGAGAAGGGCCTTGAGGATGTGCAGGTCGTGCTCGGGGGCATCATCCCCGACCAGGATGTGCCGAAGCTGAACGTGATGGGCATCACCGGCATCTTCATCCCCGGCACTCCCATGCAGCACATCGTTGACTTCATCATCGCGCATGCCCGCGCGCGCCTCTAGGGGACTCCCATGAGCATCTTCGGCCTGCGTCCATCGCCGCCGGTGTCTGAGGGGGCGACAGGCGCGGTTCCGGCCAGCCCGTCGGCATCGTCAACCGTGGCTCCCCTGGTGACCGACGCGCAACTCGAGGCCCTCGCCGACATGGTGTCGCGTCGCGTGCTTGCGGCCGTCACCCCGCTGGTGACGGAGGCTGTTCGGGCGCAGGCCTCGCAGGCCGTTGCAGACCATGTGCCGCCGGTCGTTCGCGAGATCGCCACGACGCTCGTGCGCGAAGAGATCGCACGCATCCGCGAACGTCGACCCTGACGCCGCGCCGGTCGCGGGGGTGCGTTACCATAAGGAGCATGTCCGTCCCGGAAAAGCCCGCACTGGAAGGTCTTGAAGACAAGTGGTCGTCCCGCTGGGAACGCGACGGCACCTACCGGTTTGATCGTCGCCGTCCCCGCTCGGAGGTGTATGCGATTGACACCCCGCCGCCCACCGTCAGCGGATCACTCCACGTCGGGCATGTCTTCTCGTACACCCACACCGACATCATCGCCAGGTTCCAGCGCATGCGCGGACGCGAGGTGTTCTACCCGATGGGCTGGGATGACAACGGTTTGCCGACCGAGCGACGGGTGCAGAACTACTTCGGGGTGCGCTGCGACCCGTCGCTGCCCTACGACCCGGCGTTTGTGCCGCCGGACACGCCAGAGAAGCACGCCATCTCAATCTCGCGCCCGAACTTCATTGAGCTCTGCACACGCCTGACACAGGAAGACGAGAAGGCGTTCGAGCATCTGTGGCGCTACCTGGGGCTCTCAGTCGACTGGTCGATGACTTATGCCACCATCGGCCGGCGCGAGCAGCGGGTCTCGCAGCAGATGTTCCTGCGCCTCATGCGCCAGGGGCTGGCGTACCAGGTCGAGGCACCGACGCTGTGGGACGTCGACTTCCGCACGGCGGTGGCGCAGGCCGAACTTGAAGACCGGGACCAGCCTGGTGCGTATCACCGCATTCACTTCGCCAGGGCTGACGGTCAAGGCGTTGTGGCGATTGAGACCACGCGGCCCGAACTGATTCCGGCCTGCGTGGCGCTGGTCGCGCACCCCGATGATCTGCGCTATCAGCCGCTGTTTAACACCGAGGTCATCACGCCACTCTTTGGCGTGCGTGTGCCGATGCTGGCGCATCCACTCGCTGATCCCGCGAAGGGCAGCGGCATCGCGATGATCTGCACGTTCGGCGACATTACGGACGTAACCTGGTGGCGCGAACTGCGCCTGCCGGTGCGTGCCGTGATCCAGCCCAACGGTACGCTCGGTCCGGTCACGTGGGGAAGCGAGGGGTGGGCGTCGACCGATGTGGCCCGGGCCCAGGCGCACTATGACCAGCTGACGGGACTCTCAGCGAAGAAGGCACAGGCCCGCATCGTGGAGCTGCTGACGGCCAGCGGTGACCTGCAGGGCGAGCCCCGGCCGATTACCCACGCTGTCAAGTTTTTCGAGAAGGGTGACCGCCCGCTCGAGATCGTCACCAGCCGGCAGTGGTTCATCCGCACGCTCGACTTCCGGGAGCCCCTGCTGGCGCGCGGGCGCGAGCTGCAATGGCACCCCGAGTACATGCGGTCGCGATTCGAGAACTGGGTGAATGGCCTGAACGGCGACTGGTGCATCAGCCGCCAGCGGTTTTTCGGCGTACCGTTCCCGGTCTGGTATCCGGTACGCGACGACGGAGCGGTCGACTATGCGCATCCGCTGGTGCCTGATGAGACACAGCTGCCTGTGGATCCGTCGACCGATGTGCCCAGCGGGTACACGGCCGATCAGCGCGGCATGCCTGGCGGGTTTGTCGGCGACCCTGATGTGATGGACACCTGGGCCACGTCCTCGGTGACGCCGCAGATCGTGACGCGGTGGGAAGACAACCATGAGGTGTTTGCGCATACCTTCCCGATGGATCTGCGACCACAGGCGCATGACATCATCCGCACCTGGCTGTTCTCCACCGTGCTGCGTGCGCATCTCGAGAATGATTCGCTGCCGTGGCGGCATGCGTCCATCTCCGGATGGGTGCTCGACCCCGACCGCAAGAAGATGTCCAAATCGAAGGGCAACGTCGTGACGCCCCTCGGGCTGCTGCAGGAGCACGGTTCGGATGGTGTTCGCTACTGGGCTGCCAAGGGCGGCCCCGGCGTCGACACCGCCTTCGATGTTGGGCAGATGAAGATCGGGCGCAAGCTCGCCATGAAGCTCCTGAACGTGTCGAAGTTCGTACTCGCGGGTGAGGTAGCCGAGGGAGTTGTGACCGAACCGCTCGACCGCGGCATGCTCATGACACTCGCACTGCTGGTGGACGAGGTGACGAAGGAACTCGAGCGCTACGAGTATGCGCGGGCCCTGCTGAAGATTGAGGGCTTCTTCTGGGACTTCTGCGACAACTATGTCGAGGCCGTGAAATCACGGCGCTACGGGGACTTTGGTGCCGAGGAGGCGCAGTCGGCAGCGACGGCTTCGCGCCTAGCGCTCTCGGTCATGCTGCGGTTGCTGGCACCCTATCTGTCGTTCGCATGCGAAGACGTCTGGTCGTGGTGGAAGTCAGGGTCGGTGCACCGGGCCGCCTGGCCCACTCGGGCAGAGGTTGAGGCGGTTTCGGGCACTGACGAGATGGCTCGGCAGGCGCACATCGCGCTTGCGGAGGCCCTGGGTGCCATTCGCAAGGCCAAGACCGATCAAAAGCTGTCAGTGGGTGCCGAGGTGTCGGAGGTCGTGTGCACAGTGCCCGCCGAGGCCTTCGCTTCGCTGTCGCTGGTGCAGCGCGACCTGCGCGCGGCGGTACGGGCTGCGGCACTCACGCTACAGTCTGGTGAGGTAGCTGTGTCGGTGACTCCCCGCGCCACGGAGGCGTGAATCGCACCGTCTGGCGCTCGTGGTCGCAACGGACAACAGGGTATGCCAGTTGAGTGGCAGACGACAGACTCGTATGTCGGCCCGGTCGGTGCCGAGGGCGCCCTGGCCGCCCTCGCGGAGCGGCGCCCTGACGTGCGCCTGTCGGTCTCGTGGCTTCCCGTGATCGGTTCCACCATGGACGCGCTGTCGGCGCGTGCCGAACAGGGGGCCCCGGCTGGAACGGTGGTTGGGGCCGACCGGCAGACTGCGGGTCGGGGGCGACGCGGCCATGTGTGGGTGTCGCCACCCAGAGCGGGCCTGTATCTGTCGTACCTGCTCAGGCCCGTCGGTGATGTGTCGCTCATCACGCTGGCCGCAGGTGTGGGTATCATGCGGACCCTGACGGCCATCGGCGTCACAACGGCTGAACTCAAATGGCCGAATGATGTCATGGTGGGCTCACGCAAGCTCGCAGGCGTGCTGACCGAAGGCGCACACTTCGGCACGACGCACGCCACGGTGATCGTCGGTGTGGGGCTCAATCTGCAGCGCGCGGCCTATCCGCCGGACGTGGCCGGGCGGGCGGTGTCCCTCGAAGATCTCGGAGGGGCCAGCGAAGGACTGGCGGGCGGGCCCCTGCTGGCAATCCTCCTCGAGGCGCTCCACGATGTGTGGCACATGCTCGGCAGCGGACAGCATGACGTCCTGCGTCGGGAGTGGAGTCAGTGGGCTCCGTCAGCGACGGGTTCACGCGTCACCTGGGAGGAACCTTCCGGACCCATGGAAGGACTCACACAGGGCATCGAGGCCTCCGGCGGGCTGCGGGTGCAGACACCGCAGGGCGCCGAACAGATCGTGAGAGGTGCAGTGCATTGGGACTCGTTTCATGGCGGTTGTCGCCTGTCGCGAGGGCGTGATGTCTGACATCGACCACTTCTGTCGCGAGGTTGAGGCCCATCTGTGTCGTCGCAACAGTGGTCACCTGATTCGCCTGGTCGGCCCGTCGTTCGAGTGCGTGTGTCGATGGGCGGAGCAGGGCATCCCATTGCAGGTGGCCCAGACGGGCATTGATCGCTACGTCGACCGGCAACAGCGCAAGCCGGGACGTCGCCGTCCCGTGCGCGTCGAGTTCTGCGAGGCCGATGTGCTGGATGCGTTCGATGACTGGCGACGAGCCGTCGGTGTGGCAGGCATTGCGGCCGATCCCGCCGGAGGTCCCCCGGTAGAGGAACCGATCCCGACGCAGGCGAGGAGCCGTCGTTCACTGCCGGCGCATCTTGACCGACTGCTTGCACGGTTGACCGTACTGCGCGGGAGCAATCAACTTGGCCCCGTGTTCGACGACGCTCTGCGCACCGCGATTACGCAGCTTGACCGCATCCGCGTCGGCGCTGAACATGCGCGCGGTGACGCCAGGCAGGCGGCCATTGCCGAGACTGAGGCCGTGGGACGGCAACTCTTCGCCCGATGCGAACCGGTTATGCCGGATGAGGCGCGCCAGGCGGTTCGGCAAGAGGCCGTCCGGTCGCTGGCCCCCTATGCGGCCCGACTGAGTGCGCACGATTACGACGCGGCGACTTCGGCGTCGTATGGCCAGTTGCTGCGTGATGCCCTCGGGCTTCCAGATTTCACCTTCTGAGGTGCGGATGGACGCCGGTTCCGTGGTGACATTGACAGCGGAGAAGCCTGTGGCCGGTGGGTGGATGCTCGCCCGGCACGACGGTGCCATCGTATTCGTGGCAGGCGCCCTGCCTGGCGAGGTCGTCGATGTGTTAATCAGGCGCCTGCAGAAAGGGTCGGCGTGGGCTGACGTGGTGTCGGTCCGGCAGGCATCTCCAGATCGTGTCGGCGAATTCAACCCTTGTGGTGGGAACGTGCTGGCCCATGCGGGATACGAGGCCCAGCTGCGGCTGAAGGCCGCGATCATCGACGATGCGTTCCGGCGCGTGGGGCGCTGTCCGTTGCCGTCGCTGCCACAGGTGGTTGGGTCACCGGCAACGGGTTACCGCATGCGGGCCCGCCTGCACGTGCAGCAGGGGCAGGTGGGGTTCTATCGGGAACACTCGCACGACCTGTGTCCGGTCGCTCAAACAGGGCAGCTGTCGTCGGCCGCCGAAGCCGTGGTCGATGCGCTGAACGGACAGGCCGTTGTGCTGCGTGCGTCTGGCGTCACGGTGGTGGAGCTGTCCGAAAATCGTGAAGGCACACAGCGGGTGCTGCACTGTGTCGTGCGACCCGGCGGGGACGGGGCCGCACTGACGGCGCTGGGGCAGGTGGCGGGTGTCACGGGACTGTCGTGGGCCAGCGAAGGCTTGCCGCGCGTGACCGTAGCCAGTGGTCAGCCGGACATCACCGAGTCGTTTGTCAGAGGCGACAGGCGCTGGACATTGACCAGGAACGTGCGGGCATTCTTCCAGGGCAACCGCTTCCTGCTCGATGGGCTGGTGCAGCATGTGTGCGATCAGCTGCATCGCGGAGGCGTTGCCGATCTCTACGCGGGTGTGGGACTGTTCAGTGTGGCCGCGACGGCACTGGGGCACCTGCCCGTCGTGGCGGTCGAGTCTGATGCGGTGGCGGGACGGGACCTCAAAAACAACGGCCGCGAGTGGCGAGGATTGCTACAGACCCGGGTCGCTTCGGTGGAAGACTACCTGCAGAGTCATCGGGCCCTATCGGTGGCCACCGTGGTGGTCGACCCCCCGAGGACAGGACTGACGCGCCAGGTGTTGTCGGCCCTTATTGCGCAGCAGGTAGCGAGGGTCGTCTATGTATCGTGCGATGTCGCGACCCTCGCGCGCGATGCACGCGTGTGGCTTGCTGCGGGATATCGGCTGACGGACCTGCAGGCGTTTGATCTGTTCCCACAGACGGCGCATATCGAAACCGTCGCCGTGTTTGACTGGTCAGCCTGATCGGCGGCGCCGCCACGCGGCCGCCGCTGAAAGGCATGCCGAAAATAGCCCCAGGAACTCGCCACTCTGGACGAAGTTCTCCGGGTGCCATTGCACACCGATTGCGAACGGATGCGTGAGGAACTCCACCGCTTCGACGACGCCATCACGGGCGCGGGCGGTGACCCGCAGGCCGCTGCCCACCTCCTTGACCGCCTGGTGATGACGACTGTTGACAGGCACCGCCTGAAGCGACGGGTGCTCATTCGCCAGACACCGGGCCAGCAGGCTGCCGGGTACGACGTCGATCACATGGGGGCAGGCGGTCGGTGTGGTGACGTCGACGTGAGGTGCGGCCTCCCGCACGTCCGAGGGAATGTCCTGCACCAGGGTGCCCCCGCAGGCGACGTTCATGACCTGCACGCCGCGACAAATGGCCAGCAGTGGAAGGCCCCACGTCAGGCACATTCGCGCGACGGCGAGTTCGAACTGGTCGCGCTCGGCGGGCACCATCCGGGTCAGGGCATGCGGAGCCTGCCCGTAAAGCGCGGGGTCCATGTCGCCGCCGCCTGTGAGAATCACGGCATCCACGGTGTCGGGCAACGCAGGCACGTCGGCCATGCGCTCGGCATCGATCTCCACAGGGATGCCGCCGGCGCGTTCGATCGAGGCGAGGTAGTCGGCCATCCGTGACGTGCGGCACACGGCGACGCGCGGGCATGCCGCGGTATTCACATGCGCCCCGGCACCGCGATGCCCATGAGGTCGAGCACGCGCGTCAGCTGGCGGCGATAGTAGACCACGGCCGCCGCACGCCACCGGCGCACATCCTCCCGCTCTTCATTGACGATCGGCGCCTTGTGGTAGAAGCCGTTGAACTGCTGGGCCAGCCCAAACCCGTATTTGGCGAGTACGGAAAACTCCAGCGTGCGCACCACCTGCTCGACAATGTCGTCGAGGCGGGAGGCTTCCAGCACCAGGGCCCAAAGCTCATGGTCTCCGTCCGCGCCGGCGAGGGCGTCTGTGGGGAGGTCAGTCAGGGACGCAAGCATCGACGCCTCTGTGAGTCCAGTGCGATCCTGCAGTTTCTGGAAAATATTATTGGCACGCACGACGGCGTATTGCAGATACGGGCCGCTTTCACCTTCGAAGCTGAGTGCTTCGTCGATATCGAAGGCGATGACCTTGGTCCGCGAGAATTTCACGAGGAAGTAGCGGACGGCGGCGATGCCGATGGCCTCTGCCACCTGCCGACGCTCGGTCTCGACGAGGTCGGGTTGGCGACGGGCCACTTCCATATCGGCCTTGTCGATAACGCGGTCGAGCAGGTCATCGGCCTTGACGCCGAGCCCCTTGCGTCCCGAGACCTCAACGAAGGGTTTTGGGGCGGCCTCCGAGCCGGGGGCGGGCGCGAAACCGAGCTCACGGGCGGTGGCATGTGACAGGGCCACCATCTCGTAGGAGAAGTGTGTCAGCCGTGCCGATTCGTCGGGATGGCCCACGGCGATGAGCGCTTGTTTGAGCAGCTTCTGCAGGTAGGACTGCCGAACGTCAATCACGTTGTAGATCGCCGCGGCCGCTCCGAATGGCGGATGGGTCGGCTCTGACACCTGAGGGTCGCTGGTGGTGGCGTAGAGCGGGGTGCCATCGATGCGCGAGGCAAAGCGGCGGTAGCGGAAGTCGCGACCGAGGATGCCCGACTTCCAGAACTGGTAGGCCATGTCCTTGCCGACATACGTGACGGTGCCGTTCGAGCGCACAATCACCTTCTCGCGCTGCTCCGGGTCGTCATCGGCGGTGGCCTCGTCGGTGCCCGGCGCTTCGTCGATGGGCATGACCCAGCAGCCGGCCAGCTTTCCGTGGTCGCGCAGGACTACGGCACCGCGCTCTTTCAGCACCTCGAAGGCCCGCGCCCAGAACTTCAGCCGCAGAATGTCACCCTCCCAGGTCAGCAGGTCGTAATCGATGCCGAGCCGCGCCATCGTGCGGAGGTGGCAGCGGACGATGCGGTCGGCAATGAAGGCGGCCATCGGCGCGGCAGGCGCCTCCCCGTGTTCGATGGCATGCAGCGTGGCGGCGCGGACGGCTAGGCGTTCGCGGTCGCCGTCGTACCATTCGGTGACCCGTGCATAGAGATCCCAGCAGAAGTAGTCGAAGCGTGTGGTGTCGGCAATCCGTCGCACATCATCGAGCGAGAGGCCTTCGAGATGCTGGAATCCGACCACGACATCGGCCACCTGCACGCCGGTGTCGTCGATGTAATTCTGGACTTCGACGGGCGTGCCCCGGAAGCGCAGGACGCGCACAAGCGTATCGCCGAGGGCCGAGTTGCGGAGATGCCCGATGTGCGCAGCCTTGTTGGGGTTGATGGCGGTGTGCTCGACAATCGTCTTGCCCTCGGTCACGGGCCGCGAGGGCACCGGGCCGAACAGGCCGAGTCTGGACCGCAGAAATCCGGCGCGATCGAGAAAGACGTTGAGATACCCATTCGGGGTCGCCTCGACGCGGCTCACACCCTCCAGTGAACCGAGGTGCGTGGCCAGTTCACGGGCGATGGCCCCGGGAGCCTTGCGCAGGCGGCGGGCCAGTTCGAAGGCTACCGGTGTACCGAGGTCGCCCAGTGTTCGGTTGGGCGGAGTCTCGATGGCAATGGCCACGGCGTCACTGTCGGGCATCGCGTAGACGTCCGACAGAACGGTGCGGATGCGGTGCTTGAGGGCGTCGTGCAGCGGCAGAATCATGGGTGTCGCGTTCGTTGACTCACTCGGGAGCGTGCGTTACGCTCCAGGTCAGGGCACTTGCGGGAACGTATTCCGCATCAGGCCCTCGGCATTTTACTGTGTTCCCCCTGTGATGACGTCGGCGAGCCCTGTCCTGTCTCTTCGTGCGCCACGCCGGTGGCTGGTCCTCGGGTGGCTGGTGTGCGCGGGGCTTGGGCTGTGTGGCACGGCACGGGCGCAGGCGGCACGGGCCCCGATGCCTCTTGCCGGGCCCGTGCTGGTGATGTCTTTCGAGCCGGTGCCCGGCACGACGGGCGGGAGCTGGCTGCGTGAGGGAGTGGCGCTGCTGCTCGCCCATGCCCTCGAAGCACGGGGCCTCGAGGTATTCGACCGCGAGACCCGATTCGACGCCCTCGAGCAGTTGCAGCTTCCACCGCAGGCTCCGGTCTCTCGGGCGTCTGCGTTGCGCGTGGGTGAGCTACTGGGCGCAGGGACGGTCGTGGTGGGGACGTATGCGATGTCCGGCACGGCCGTCGAGATTCACGCCAGGGGGCTGACCCTGTCTCCGCTGGGACTGTCTCCCGAGGTGACGGCCTCGCGACCGATCAGGGACATATTCGAGGCCATGGGAAGCGTGGCCGATGCGCTCGCGGGGCCCATGGCTTCGTCGTCGGCCTGGAGCACGCCACCGTCAGTGGCGGCGTTCGCGGCGATGGTTCAGGGCCTCATGGCCGATACCCCCAATGAGCAGGAGCGTTATCTGCAGGCGTCACTCAAGCTGGCGCCTGACTATGCCGAGGCGCGCCTGGCGCTGTGGGCACTGATGCGCGCGTCCGGCCGACACCGAGCCGCGCTTGCCGTCGTAGGGCCGGTGGCTCCGGCCTGTCGACTGGCGAAGCAGGCACGCTATGCGGCAGCCCTCTCCCGCGTGGATCTCAAGCGCTATGACGAAGCCTTCCGGGAGTTGCGGACCATGCTCAACGAGCAGGCGTCGGCCTCCGTGGCCACGGCTCTCGGAGTGGTGCAGATGCGTCGCACACCGACAGCCCAGGCCGGCGAGCCGATGTACTACTTCAATCACGCCATCGAGTTGGACCCAGACGAGCCAGATCGGTATTTCAATCTCGGCTACGCCTACTGGCGCAGTGGCGATGCGCTTGGCAGTGCGTATTGGCTGCGTGAGGCGGTGCGCCGCAATCCGGCTGATGCGGATGCGCACTTTGTTCTCGGCAGTGCGCTCGTGCAGCTCGGCGCCACGGTGGAAGGCCAGCGGGAGCGGTCACTGGCCCGCGACCTTTCGGGTGACGGGGAACGCTGGGGAGGAACCGCCGGGGCGAGTGGTGTGCCGGCAGGCCTTGAGCGCCTCTCGCCCCGGTTGACATCGACGCGGCGGTGGGGGCAGCCGCTCGATGCCCCGACGACCATCCCTGAGCGGATCTCGCTGGCGCGGTTCCACCTGGAGGCGGGCCGCCGGGCATTCGAGCGTGACGACGAACGCGAGGCACGTGCCGCTCTGCGACGTGCGACGTTTCTGTCGCCGTATCTGGCCGAGGCGCACCAGTTGCTGGGCCGTCTCTATCTTCGCGCCGACCGACTCGACGACGCCATCGCGGCGCTGCGCATCTCACTCTGGAGCGAGGAACGCCCCGACACCCGTGAGTGGCTGAACCAGGCTCTCGCACGCCAGCGGCCCGCGCCGTAAGTGCTACCATCGCTGAGAGTCCTCATGGAACATTCGCGCGACGATGGTTTCAGCAATCTCCAGCTGACCCAGAAACAGACGGTGTTTCTGACCGTGGCCTTGATGGTCGTGGTCAGTGTGGCGTTCATCGCCGGCGTCCTGGTCGGACGCGACGTGAAGGGATCCGTGCCACCGGGGCTCTACCGCGAGACGGCCGTCATGGACGCGCCGCTGCCCGACGATCTGCCGCCGCCCCCTCCGGTGCAGGCCGGCAACTCGGCGTCGCCGGAGGGCATCGTCAAGGAGACCGTCACGTATCCGGACCGCCTGACGCAGGCGGTGCCGGCCGCCGAGTCGCTGTCTGAAACTCCCGGGGTCAGGAACGAAGAACTGCCGACAGATGCCGCCCCGGCAGGTAGCGCTTCTGCAGCGGGTGCCACGGCCACGGGTGTTCCCCTCCGCCGTGATCCTGCGGGAACGACGGCCGCTCCCTTGGCCTCTGCGGCTATGGCCTTCGCCGAACCCGAGGGGCCAGGTATGGCCGTGCAGGTGTCGGCGTACCGCAATCGGCGGGAGGCCGAAGCGATGGCTGGTCGGCTCACCTCGAAGGGCTATACGGCGTATGTGATGGCCCCGGTCCCTGGTGCTCCGAATCTGTTCCGTGTGCGTGTCGGGAAATTTACGAGCCGCGAAGATGCCGACCGTGTCGTGACGCGCCTCAAGCGTGAGGAGCGCCTCGAGCCATGGATCGTGCGCTAGCGCTGCTGTCGGGCGCGCTGCTCGCGCTGTCGTTTCCCCGCTATGGGCACGGCGCGCTCGGGCTGATTGCCCTTGTGCCATGGCTGGTCGCGCTCAGTGGATGGATGAGACGTCCTGGTCACTGGCCGGGACACACCGCCTCGCGCGGTGCCTGGCTGGGCACCATCACTGGTGTGGTCTTTTACTCGGGCACGCTGTACTGGACCAGCGCGACCGTGGGCACGTTCGGAGGTCTGCCGCTGCCGCTCGCCATCGGTGCTGCGTTTCTGCTGGTGCTTTACATGTCGGCATATGTGGCTGCCGCAGGGGCGGTAACCGCGATCCTCGTCGCGCGTCTGGGATGGATCGGGTTGCCCCTGGGGGCGACGGCCTGGGTGGCTCTCGAATACGTGCGCGGATTTCTTATTGGCGGATTTCCCTGGATTCCTTTGGGCAACACGCTGATCGACTTGCTGCCGCTGGCGCAGATGGCCAGCGTCGGGGGCATTTACCTGCTGTCGCTGTTTGTCGGGCTCGTCAATGCTGGATTTGCCCTGATGCTGATGGTGGCGCCGCGCCTGCGCCTGCGCGTGCTGGCCGCGACACTGGCGCTGGTCGCTGTCCCGGCACTCTGGGGAGCCGCGAGGCTGGGGGACGGACGACTGCTGAGTTCAGGGACACCCGTACGCGTGGGCCTCGTGCAGGCCAACGTGCTGCAGGTCGACAAGTGGAACCGTGCCAAGTCTGGCGAGATCCTGCAGAAATACATGTCGCTGTCGACGCGCGCCGTCGAGGCGGGGGCACGGGTGGTGCTCTGGGCCGAATCGGCCACGCCGTTCCTCTTCGACGAAGACGTCACGGGGCAGACGGAGGTGCGGTCGTTTGTCCAGGCCCTCGGAGTACCGTTGCTGTTTGGTTCCGATGAGATCGAGCACGAACCCCAGGTACGGTTCTTCAACTCGGCGTTCATGCTTGACGGGGCCGGGGCTACCGCCGCCGTGTATCGGAAGATGCACCTGGTGCCCTTCGGCGAATGGGTCCCCTTCAAGCACGCATTGTTCTTCGTCAAGCCGCTCGTGGAAGCCGTCGCCGATTTTTCCCCGGGCACGCGCGTCACGATGATGCCGGTCGACGGGCATATGGTCAGTACCGCCATCTGTTATGAAGTCACCTATCCAGGACTCATGCGTGAGGCGGTGCAGCAGGGCAGCGAACTGCTGACCACCATCACCAACGATGCCTGGTACGGCGAGTCGTCTGCCCCGTTTCAGCACTTCGAGATGGCCGCGGTCCGGGCCATCGAACAGGGTCGCTACCTGGTGCGTGCCGCCAACACCGGCATCACCGGCATTGTCGATCCGTATGGACGCATCGTGACTCGCACGGCGCTTGGAGACACCACGGTGGTCGTGGGCGATGTCCGCTTCCTGCAGGAGCGGACGGTGTATGCCACAATAGGCGATGTTGTCGCGTTCGCGTCCGGGTTGCTGACCCTGCTGGCGCTGCTGGCCGCGACCCTCAGGAGACCATGGCTCTCGTCCTCGATGAACTGATTCGCCGCTCTTCCGACCTGCTCACGCGGGCCGCCGATTTGCGGAGCTATCTTTGACGCCGCACGTCTCGACGAAGAACTGAGCCGGCTCGAATCTCGCATCGCCGCCCCCGACTTCTGGAATCAGCCGTCTGACGCCCAGGCTACCCTCCGCAGGCGCCAGCGCGTCAGCGAGGATGTCGACCTGCGCGAATCACTCGGTCGTCAGCGCGACGATCTGCAGGTACTGCTCGACTGGGCGCAGCAGGGCGAACCGCTTGACGCCGACATCGCACAGGCACTGGATAGCCTCGAGGCCCTGGTAGACGCCGGCGAGATCAAGAAGATGCTGAGCGGTGAACACGATGGCGCCAATGCCATTGTGTCGATCCACCCTGGTGCCGGCGGCGTCGAATCCCAGGACTGGGCCGAGATGCTGCTGCGCATGTATCTTAAGTGGGCCGAGCGCCGCGGGTTCACGAGAACGATCCTCGAGTATCAGCCGGGGGAAGAAGCCGGTCTCAAGAGCGTCACGCTCACACTGTCGGGCGACTATGCCTTCGGCCTGATGTCAGCAGAGGCTGGCGTGCATCGCCTCGTGCGCATTTCACCGTTTGACCAGGCGGCCCGGCGGCACACCTCGTTCGCCTCCGTCTACGCCTGGCCCGAGATGGATGACACCATCGAAATCGACATTCCCGACAAGGACGTGCGCATCGACACCTTTCGATCGAGCGGTGCCGGGGGGCAGCATGTCAACGTGACCGATTCCGCGGTGCGCATCACGCACCTGCCCACGGGCATCGTCACGTCGTGCCAGAACGAGCGGTCGCAGCACAAGAACCGCGACGTCGCCATGAAAGTGCTGCGCGCCAAACTGTATGACCTGCGGCTGAAGGAGCAGCAGGCCCGCCTCGAGAACATCGGTGGGGTGAAGAAGGACATTGCCTTCGGGTCCCAGATCCGCAGTTACGTGCTGCAGCCCTACCAGATGATCAAGGATCACCGCACCAAATACACCGAGGGCCAGGTCTACAAGGTCCTCGACGGTGACCTCGATCCCTTCATCAAGACCTACCTCATGCAGAAGGCCACCGGCACGCTGAGGCAGCCCGACGACAGCAGCGACGACGAGCGCTAATCAGGGGCGCGCCGTCTGCCGTGCGGCAGCGGCTGGCTCGGTGCCGGCCAGGAACCACTCTTCCAGGGCCTCGGGATCCCCCGCCGTGGTCGGCTCTCCGGTGGTGCGGTTGACGAGGGTGGTGACCACCGACGACGGCCGGGGGAACGCCGGGGGCGCATCGCCGCGTCCCCGCAGCGTGATGTATTCGCGCATGAAATCGATCCATGCCGGTAGCGCGGCCGTGGTGCCCGTTTCATTCGGTCCGATGGGTTTCTTCTCGTCACGACCGAACCACACGCCGACGGTGATGTCCGGATCGAATCCGATGAACCAGGCATCGGTGTAGTCATCCACCGTGCCGGTTTTGCCTCCCAGCGGCCAGTTGAGCGAGGTCGCCGATGCACCGGTACCGCGTTGCATCACGCCCTGCAGCAGGGCCGTCATCACCGCCGCGGTATCCGCGCGAATGGCCTCGCTCGGTGCCGGCCGGGCCTCCTCAATGCGTGCGCCGCGGCGGTCGTCAACGGAACGGATGAACACAGGCGGCATGCGAACGCCGCCATTGGGAAATGCCGAATAGGCACTGGTCACGTCAAGCAGCGTGGTTTCCTGCGCACCCAGTGCCATCGACAGAAAGGGTCGGAACGGCTCGCGGAAGCCGAAGCGTGCGGCATAGGCAGCGACCTGTGCGGGCCCTAGCATGTCTATCACCTTGACGGCCGGAATGTTGCGCGACTGCTCGAGCGCGCGGCGCAGTGTCAGGGGACCGACGAACGTCCGATCGTAATTGGCCGGGGCATACGCCGGTTGCCCCTCGCCCGCGTCGAACGACGTCGGGGCGTCGTCGATGACGGTCGTCGCCGTGAGCCCCCGGTCGATGGCGGCGGTGTAGAGCAGGGGCTTGACCGTCGAGCCCATCTGCCGGGCCGCCTGCGTCGCCCGGTTGAACTTGCTGCGGGCAAAGCTGAAACCGCCGACGAGGGCACGGATGTCTCCCGTGCGGTTGTCGATGGCGATGAGGGCCCCTTCGATGGCCGGCGGCTGCTCGAGGCCGAGGACGGCCGTCTGCGTCGCGTCATCGATGGACGTTAGTGAGACCTCAATGATGTCACCCTCGTGGAGGAGGGTGGTGAGGTCCGTACGCCGGGTCCAGGCGACGCCCGGGCGCCCGAGTTGGCCGCTGAGGGGGCCGACCTTGACCATGGCGGTTGCGGCCGAGACGGTCGTGACGACTCCGGGCACGATGTCGCCAGGAGCCAACGGGCGTGTCCATCGGTCGGGGCGGTAGGTGTCGAGGGTTTTCTTCACCGAGGTGAGCGACTGCCTGGTGGGCCGATAGACTCCGCGCTTCCGGTCGAGCCGTCGGAGGGCGCGGTCGACCGCGCGGTTGGCGGCCAGTTGCATCTGGCGGTCGAGGCCGGTGCGCACCGTCAGGCCGTGGGCGTAGAGGGCGGTCGCCCCATAAGTGTCTTCCAGCCGCTTGCGCACGTCTTCGAGGAAGTAGGGCGCGATGCTCGCCGCCCCGCCGGGCTCGCCGGCCACGGTGATGGGCCGGGCTTTCGCCTCGCCGGCCTGTTCGGCAGTGATGAACCCTTCCGTGGCCATGCGGTCGAGGGCGTAGTTGCGCCGGCGACGCGCGGCGTCCGGATTGACGTAGGGACTCTGGCGAACGTTGGCCTGGATGATGCCGGCAATGAGGGCCGCTTCCTCAAGTGCGAGGTCCTGCACCCGCTTCTCGAAATAGAGCTGTGAGGCCGACTCAACCCCATAGGCCCCGTGCCCGAAGTAAATCTGATTGCAGTACAGCGTAAAGATTTCCGGCTTGGTGTAGCGCTTCTCAATCTGAATGGCGACGAGGGCTTCCTTAATCTTGCGTTCCCAGGTGCGGTCAAAGCCGATGGTGGTGGGGAACAGGTTGCGGGCGAGCTGCTGCGTGAGGGTCGATCCGCCGGGGACGTTGCCCCGACTGGTGATGTCGCGCGCGAGTGCCAGCATCATGCGCGTGACAGACAGCCCGTTGTGCTCGAAGAATCCTGCGTCTTCGGCCGCGAGGATGGCGTGCCGCAGTCGCAGGGGAATGTCGTCGTAGCGCACCACGACGCGACGTTCGACAGCAAACTCGCCGAGTGGGGCACCGCTGCGATCGAGGACGCGGGTGATGGTGCTGGGCGCGTAGGTATCGAGCGCCGAGACCTCCGGCAGGTCATCCGACGAGGCAAAGAGGACGCCCGCCGTCGTGCCGGACAGCGCTGCCAGGATGAACAGTAGTGCCAGCGTGGCGAATGTGGCAACCGAACGGATGGCGGGCATGAGGTGAAAAAGTTTCGGACGACTTCACACTATAGCAAGGGGTCTGACCGGGCGGAGGGAGCTAAGCGCCTGTGATCTGAATTTAATATTGACAGGGAAGCACTCATGTTTCATGCTAACAACATGAGCAAAATAATTGGTATCGACCTTGGGACGACCAACTCCGTTGTGGCCGTGATGGAGGGCGACCAGCCCACCGTCATTCAGAACGCCGAAGGCAGTCGGTTGACCCCCTCTGTGGTGGGTTTCAGCAAGAGCGGTGAGCGCCTGGTGGGCCAGGTGGCGAAGCGTCAGGCGGTGACCAATCCGGAAAACACGCTGTTCTCGGTGAAGCGGTTCATGGGACGCCGCTTCAGCGAGGTGGGCGACGAAATGAAGCGCGTACCCTACATCGTGGCCGGGGCCGGCAACGGGGATGTCCGCATCAAGGCCGACGGACAGGACTGGGCGCCTCCCCAAATTTCGGCCATGGTGCTGCAGAAGCTCAAGCAGGCCGCCGAAGACCATCTGGGTGAGCCGGTGACGCGCGCGGTCATTACGGTGCCCGCCTACTTCAACGATGCCCAGCGGCAGGCCACCAAGGAAGCCGGCCAGATTGCCGGTCTCGAAGTGATGCGCATCGTCAACGAGCCGACGGCTGCGGCGATGGCCTACGGCCTCGATAAGAAGCACAACGAACTGATTGCGGTCTATGACTTCGGCGGCGGCACGTTCGACGTATCGATTCTGGAAGTCGGCGACGGGGTCGTGGAAGTGAAGGCGACCAACGGCGATACTCACCTCGGCGGCGACAACCTTGACGAGAAAGTCATCGAATGGATCATCGATGAATTCCGCAAGGAAGAAGGCATCGATCTTGGTAAGGACCGCATGGCTCTGCAGCGCCTGCGAGAGGCGGCCGAGAAGGCCAAGATCGAGTTGTCGTCCGTGATGGAGACCGAGATTAACCTGCCGTTCATCACGGCCGACGCGACGGGCCCCAAGCACCTGACCCGCAAGCTGACGCGTGCGAAGTTCGAGTCGCTCGTGGAAGACCTCCTGCAGAAGACCATGGCGCCTACCCGCCAGGCGATGAAGGATGCGGGCGTCACCGCGCGCGATCTTCACGAGGTGGTGCTGGTGGGCGGGTCCACACGCATACCGCGGGTGCAGGCCCTCGTGCAGGAGGCGTTCGGCAAGGAACCCCACAAGGGGGTCAACCCCGACGAAGTCGTCGCCATGGGTGCCGCAATCCAGGCCGGCGTGCTGTCGGGCGACGTCAAGGACCTGCTGCTGCTCGACGTCACTCCGCTGTCACTGGGCATCGAGACGCTGGGCGGCGTGATGACGACGCTGATTGCGCGCAATACGACGATTCCCTCGCGAAAGAGCGAGGTGTTCTCGACGGCGGCCGATAACCAGACCTCGGTCGATGTGCACGTGCTGCAGGGTGAGCGGCAGCTCGCGCGCGACAACCGCACCCTCGGCAACTTCAGGCTTGATGGTATTCCATCGGCGCCCCGCGGCGTGCCGCAGGTCGAAGTGACCTTCGACATCGATGCCAACGGCATCGTGAATGTGTCGGCCAAGGATCTCGGCACGCAGAAGGAACAGAAGATCACCATCACCTCCTCGTCGGGCCTCAGCAAGGATGAGGTCGAACGGATGATGAAGGAAGCTGAGGCGCATGCCGATGAAGACCGGAAGCGCCGCGAGGAGATCGATACCCGCAACCGGGCCGACAGCACCGTCTATGCGGCCGAGCGTATGCTGAAGGAGTCGGGTGACAAGCTGCCCGTGGCTGAGAAGGCCGAGGTCGAGGCGGCCATGCAGGCGCTGCGCACCGCCGTGGATGGAAACGACACCGCGGCCATGGCTGGCCTGCTCGACACCCTGACGACAGCGCAGCACAAGGCAGCTGAGGCCCTGTATCGTGCACAGGCGGCCACCGCAGCGGCTGCTGCGGAGGGCGACGACGGGGACACCGGGTCTGCTGGCGGCCGCGCCGCCGACCAGGGCGACGTCATCGACGCCGAGGTTGTGGACGACAAGAAGTAACGTCAGCACCAAGGCGTCACGATGGATTTTTACATCGTCCTGGGCGTGCGACGGGAGGCGACGGCGGAGGATATCCGCCGCGCCTACCGGCGTCTGGCCCGACGCCTGCACCCGGACTTGAATCCGGGCGACGGACAGGCCGCCACGCACTTCGAGCAGGTGGTGCAGGCCTATGAGACGCTGGTCGATCCTGATCGTCGACGCCGATACGACAGTGGTGGTGTGGCCACAGAGCCCGATGCGACGGGGCCCGGGTTTGGGTTCCGCGGGTTCGACTTCTCACCGCAGGTGCATGCGCAGCAGACCACGACGTTTGGCGATCTGTTCGAGGATGTCTTCGCACGGCGCGGGACGCAGGAGGCCGCGCCGCAGGACGGCGGTGACGTGTTTGCACAGGTCACGCTGTCGTTCGAGGAGGCCTGGCGAGGGACGACCCGTGCCGTGCCCGTGACGCGGCAGCAGGCGTGCACGGCGTGTGCGGGCGCTGGTGTGGTCCGCGCCGTCCAGCGGCCCTGCGGTGCGTGTGAGGGGCACGGCGCTGTGCAGGTGGCGCGTGGCCATATGGTGTTCAGCAAGGCCTGTCCGCAGTGCCAGGGGGCCGGGGTGCGGCGTCTGCAGCCATGTGGCGGTTGCGCGGGTGGCGGCGTCGTGACGGTGGCCGAGCAGATCGATGTGGCCATTCCCGCTGGCATCACGGATGGCGTTCGGCTGCGGTGGACCGGTGGCGGTCATGCGGGTCGGCGCGGCGGGCGTTCCGGCGACCTGCATCTTGACGTCGCAATTGCGCCGCATGAGATGTTCGGGCGTGAGGGTGATGCCGTGACGCTGGTGCTGCCGGTCGGCGTACACGAGGCGGGCCTCGGTGCGCGCGTGACCGTCGGGACGCCCGAGGGGGCTGTGGCCGTGCGCGTGCCGCCTGGCGTGCAGGCCGGTCAGCGCCTGCGACTGCGTGAGCGGGGCATGCCTCGCATGCAGGGCGGGCGCGGTGACCTGCTCATTGAGATTCGCATTGTGATGCCGCGGTTGCTTGACGAGCGGTCGAAAGAATTGTTGCGGGAGTTCGGCCGGATTCACGGGGAGCATGCACGCTGATGGCGAAGAGCACCGGCAAGGCCTACTTCATGATCAGCGTGGTGGCGCAACGCTATGATATTCACCCTCAGACGCTTCGCCTCTACGAGCGCGAGGGACTGTTGCGGCCGTCCCGCACCGATGGCAATACGCGACTCTACTCCGAAGAAGACCTTGAGCGGCTTGAGACGATCCTGACGCTGACGCGTGAACTCGGCGTGAATCTGGCCGGCGTCGAGATCATCCTGAACATGCGCGGGAAGATGGCGCAGATGCAGACCGAGGTGAACGAGTTCATGGCCTATGTCAAGCAGGAACTGGCACGCGGTCTCGACGACTGGGAGCAGCGCCTCGGCACGGCCATGGTGAAGACGCCGCCGGGTGGACTGGTTCGGACCGCCACGCCGGAGAATCAGGCTCCGGACTTGCACACCACGTCGCACAACCCGACAGACGCGGACGATTAGGGCAGGCGACTCCGGAAAAAAAATCCGCTACAATTCCGGCGTGCACAGGCTTGAGTTGCTCGCGGACAATGCCCAGACGCTCGACGCCTATCTGCAGGAAGTCTCGCGCTTCGCTCCATTGTCTGGGAGTGATGAGCAGGCGCTGGCGCTGCGCATCGCCCAGAACGACGACGACGCCCTGGCGACGCTGGTGGGGCCGAGCCTGGCAGACGTGGTGCGGTGCGCGCGCCACTTCCGCCATCTTGGCGTGCCGCTGATTGATCTGGTGCGCGACGGCACACTAGCGCTCCTTGATGCGGCACGGCGGTTCGAGCCGACTGGGCACGGTCGCTTCGGCACCTACGCGCGCTGGTGGATTCGCCAGGGGGTCTTGCACGGCGTCACGCACGGAGGCGCGCTGCCCGGCGTGCAGGATATCGAACTGCGTTCGGCGCAGCTGACGGCCGCGCTGGCGGCCTCTATGGAGTCGGCCCTGCGTGCGAGCGGGTGGCACGACCAGGTGCTATCGGCAGAGGAACTGCGGGAACTGGAGGCCACGTGGCGTCCCCGCATGGTGTGGCCGATGACGGCCGACGAACCGGAAGTGGATCTGGATTATGTGGGACCGCTAATGGCAGATGAGTATGAGGAGGCGCTGCGGGCAGCGCTGGTGTCCGATATTGCGTCGTCACTGATGGAACTCGATCCGAAGGAGCGGCGCGTCATCGAACTGCGACTGGGGCTGCAGGATGGCGAGCCGCGCAGTCTCGAGCAGGTGACAGAGCGACTGGCCGTATCTCCCCAGCGGGCGGAACGGCTGTCGACGCAGGCGGTCCGCAAGTTGCGCCGGCAGCGTTCGGTGCGCAGTTCGCTGAACTGACGCGGTCGAGGTGTGGTGATGCCCTGCGACGTGTGCCACGGCACCCGATGGACGCCGGAGGTACGCGACGGAGTCGAGCGACTGGTGCGCTGCGACTGCTGGCGTGCCGAGATGGCCGAGCGCCATCTGCTCGAGGCCCGGATTCCCCAGCGCTACAGTCGCTGTGAGCTGTCGACCTTCGAGCACGATACCGACTCGCAGCGCGATGCGTTCCGGCGGGCGTCCACATTCGTGCAGCAGTTTCCCTCTGTCGACCGCGGCCTGTTGCTGTATGGCCCGAATGGGGTGGGGAAGACGCATCTGGCCGTCGGTATCCTCAAGGCGGTGATGCGGACACGTGGCGCGCGAGGATTTTTCTTTGAAACGCGTGAGCTGCTCAAGCTGGTGCGGGACACCTACAACAGGTCCGTGGCCGAGACGGAAATGGACGTCCTGGGCCCGGTGCTCAAGGCCGACGTGCTGGTGTTGGATGACCTCGGTGCTGAACGCACCTCAGACTGGGTGCAGGAGACGCTGGGGCTGGTGGTGAACACCCGCTACAACGAACGTCGTCCGACCATCTTCACCAGCAATCTCGTCGATTCGCCCGACAGTACCGAACCTCGATCCTTCATCTATCAGTTGGGGAGCCGCACCCGCTCGCGCCTGGCGGAAATGTGCGACTGGGTCGAGATGCACGGAGTGGACATGCGCGAAGTCGGCCCGCATGCCTCGGCAGATGCCGTCCAGCGCTGGCAGCGATCCTCCCCGGCCTCGCCTGACAACCTGCGGAAGGCGACGACAACGTCACCACGCCCCAAGGGGCAGGCGCGGGCGACGCTGCCGGCAGGTGCCGCGACCGAGCTGAGGTGGCCGGGTGGCCGCGCCGGCAACGACCGCTGACCGCGCGGCAGACGAGCTCATGCCGGCCGGTCTCTACCTGCACATTCCCTTCTGCGAAGCGATCTGCCACTACTGCAACTTCACGCGGGGAGTGCTGGACGAGGCCGTCAAGTCGGCCTACGTCTCGGCACTGGTGACCGACATCTCCCGTGCGCCTGAGCGTGGGGCAGAGGTCGAGACCATTTTTCTTGGCGGTGGAACGCCATCGGTGTTGTCACCAGCGGAACTGGCGCGCATTCTCGACGCCTGTCGCGGCCACTTTGGCGTGGCGCACGATGCCGAAGTGACCCTGGAGGCGAATCCCGAGTCGGCCTCCCTCGAGCGGCTCGAGGGCTACCGCGCCGCCGGTGTCAATCGGCTCAGCTTCGGCGTGCAATCGTTGGACGATCGCGAACTGGCGCGCCTTGGGCGGCTGCACTCGGCAGCACGTGCCAGGCAGGCGGTGGATGAGGCCCGGCGTGCCGGTTTTTCGAACATCAGCCTCGACCTCATGTTGTGGCTGCCCGAACAGCGCACCGACGATTGGCATCGCTCGGTGGACGCCGTCATCGAGGTGGCACCGTCGCACGCGTCGATGTACCTGCTCGAGGTGTATCCCAACGCTCCGTTGCGTGAAGAGATGATGCGGCGTCAGTGGTCGGTGGCCCCTGACGAGGAGGCGGCCGACATGTATCTCGAGGGTCTGAGCCGATTCGAGGCTGCGGGCTATCGGCATTACGAAATTTCGAATGTGGCCCGGCCCGGATTCGAGTCCCGGCACAACCGGCTCTACTGGACGGGAGGGCATTGGCTCGGCTTTGGCTGCGGGGCGCATTCCACCTGGCATGGGCGGCGGTGGCGTGTGATGCCCGGCACGGGTGATTACATCCGGGCGGTCTCCGAAAGTCGCCCCGTGCGCCTCGATATCCGTGATGTCCCGCCCACCGAGCAACTCGAGGAGGCGCTGTTCATGGGCCTGCGGCTCACTGAGGGCGTCGACCTGCAGGCGATTCGGGAAAGGTGGGGGGTTGACGTACTGGCCCGGTATGGGGACGATCTGGCACCGTTTCTTGAGGAGGGCCTGGTGCAGGTGACAACCAGCGGGCGCCTGCGCCTGACCAGAAACGGGATGCTCGTGGCGAACGAGATCATGGTAGCTTTTATCGGCGACGCCGTACAGTAACGTGCGGGCTTTCGCGAAGGAGGCGAGTCAATGCGTCGAGGTGTTTTGATGGTGCTGTCTGGTCTGGTGCTCGTGGGCAGCCTGACCATGGGAAGTGGCGTGGCGTTTGCGCAGGAGCCGGCCAAGCCCGTCCTCCCGCTCGAGGGTGATGCGGTGGTGATGACCATTCTCATCAAGCCCGACAAGACGGCCGACTTCGAGTCAGTCTTCGCCAAGTATCGCGAGTCTCTTGGCAAGAGCGAGAATCCAGTGCGCAAGCAGCAACTGGCCGGAATCCGCTTCTACAAGTCGACTCAGGCGGCCAATGGCAACGCGGTCTACATCGTGTATGTGGACGGTCCGGTTGCTAATCAGGAATACGACATTACCCGCATCATCCTCGAGGGCTTCCCGAACGAGGTACAGGAGTATTTCGCGAAGTACAAGGACTCGTTCGCGGGTCGTGCCGTCACGGTCCTGAACAAGGTTCCGTAGTCACCGGTACGGGCAGCCAGTCTCTTCCCGGGATTGGCTGCCCCCGGAGTATCCTGAAGGGGTGACCGTCAGTCTGATCCTCGCCCTGCTGGTGAACGCAGGACAGTCTCCGCAGGCCCCCGCCCCCCCCGTCGGCCAGGGGCAGCAAGGCTCCCCGCCTTTCGCGCAGGCCCCCTCGGCCGAATCATCGGCTGCCGACGAAGCGCCCACCGCTCCCCGAGACCCAGCCGAGGTCCTCGTCACCACAGCGACGGCAATCATCTTGGTGCCGGTGAAGGCCTCGCTCACGGCCGACTACGAGGCGGCCATGACCCTCCTGCAGGGGGCGTTTTCGTCGAACGAGGAGACGGAGATTCGCGCAGTGGCCGCGGGATGGCGGGTGCTGAGGGCGACCGAGGCTGACAGCAAGGGTAACGTCGTCTACGTGCATCTGCTGCAGCCGACTGTCGACGGGGTCGATTATCGCCCCTCCGTCTGGATGGATCGCTTGGTAGAGGAGTTACCCCTCGACGTGCTCGACAGGTATCGGGACTCGCTCGCCGGTCCCGCGTCGCTCCTGTCGTTGACTGGCGTAGCCGCCATGTCCGAACCCCCAGCGACCGCTTCCGAAGGGGGCGCGGCACCGGCGACTCCGTCCCCCGACACGGGCACATCGGGCACGACCGGGGCCACCCCGGCAATGACTGCTCCCGTCAAGCGTCCCGGCGGCCCCGGCCGCTAGTCGACGCGCCAGGTGCGGTTCAGAACGACAACGCTGCCCCTCCGTAGACGCGGTGCATCAGGGCCGTCTGTGGCGAGCCCTGCAGACGGAACATACGGTAGTCGAGGCGCAGTCGGATGGGGCCGGCCACTTTCACCTTGAGCCCGCCTCCGGTATTCAGCGCTGTAGACATACGCGTGGTCATGCCCTTCGATTCCCGATAGAGACCGGCTCCGGCAGTCACATACACCTGTACGGGCGAGAGACTTCTAGGCGTCTGCAGCAGGCCGTTCGCCGACCACGTCGTCAGGCCGGCCGTCCCCGAAGTGGTCACCGCAGGCCAGCGGGTGATTTCAGCCTCGGCACCGACGATAACGAGGCCGAAACCTGCGGCGGTGCCGATCAGTCCCCGATTCACCGGCGAGGGCGTCGCCCCGAGGAACGCCGTGATGTCGGCGGACGCGGTGGCCGGCACGAGCAGCAGCGACAGCAGCACACAGAGACGGAGGCGCAGAAGGGCGGGCACGTTGGTATGATCGCACAAGGTAGACCTCGCCATGGCGGCCGGTCTGGCCTGACTGGGGAGCTGTGACCATGACGCGCCTGCGCACTGTGATTGTGACCCTGACGGTGACCGTATTGGTGCCGCTGAGCCTGCTGGCCGACACCCTCTATCTGCGGAACGGACAGCGGATTCAGGGCGAACTCATTGAAATCCGGGGCAGCCTGATTGAATTTCAGGAGCGGCGGGGCTTTGGAAATCCTCGTGTGCTCCGCCTCGAGCGCGCCGAGGTCGATCGCATCGACTTCGATCGGTTCGGCAACTCGT
This sequence comes from Acidobacteriota bacterium, assembly GCA_016871195.1. GTDB lineage: Bacteria > Acidobacteriota > Vicinamibacteria > Vicinamibacterales > UBA2999 > VFZN01. Next base: position 161,161 of record VFZN01000007.1, read on the forward strand.
GGAACGGGGGGGGCAGCGGTGGTGGATTCGGCGGATCAGGCGGCGGAGGCGGACGCTTCTCAGGCATGCGTGAGCGCGCGCTGGTTGTTGACAGCACCCTTGACTGGAACGACACCGGCATCGATGTGCGCGCGGGCCAGACGCTGTTCGTCGAGGCCTCAGGCCAGGTCCGCTGGGGCCGTGACCGCCGCGACGGGCCCGGCGGCGAACGCAATTCCCCCTTCAATGCCGGTCGCCCCATGCCCAACCGGCCTGCCGCTGCGCTGATTGGCCGCATAGGCCGCGATGTGTTCTTCATCGGTGACGACCGTGGCCCGATTCAGATTCGTGGGGGCGGACGGCTCGAGCTGGGCGTCAACGACGATTACCTGCCGGATAATTCCGGCAGCTTCCGGGTGACGGTGTTCTACTGACATCGGCGCAGGTTCCGGGAAGGGGAGCAAGGCCCATGCAGGTGCAGCTGACCGACCAGCAGCGGTTACTGAGGCAGAGCGTTCGTGAGTTTGCCGAGCGGGAGGTCAGACCGCACATGCGTGCATGGGATGAGGCCCAGCACTTTCCAGAGGAATTGCTGCCGGCGCTCGGAGCCCTGGGCCTGATGGGCATTCAGTTCGACGAGGCCTACGGCGGGGCCGGCATGAGTGCCGTCGACTACTGCATCTGCATCGAGGAACTGGCACGGGTCGACCCCAGCATCTCGCTGTCGGTCGCGGCCCACAACGGCCTCGGGGCCGCGCACATCGCGATGTTCGGTTCGGAGGCGCAGAAGCAACGGTTCCTGGTGCCGATGACCAGTGGCCGCGCCGTCTCGGCCTGGGGCCTGACCGAGCCGGGCTCCGGGAGTGATGCGGCGGCGATGCGCACCACAGCCGTGCGCGATGGAGACGCGTGGAGGCTGAACGGGTCGAAGGCGTTCATCACACATGGTCAGTCGGCCCGGACGATGGTGGCGATGGCCGTGACCGATCACGAAAAAGGGGCCCGGGGCATCTCGGCCTTCATCATCGAGCGGGGCACGCCAGGATTCCTGGTGGGAAAGAAGGAAGACAAGCTCGGCATGCGGGCCAGCGAAACCGCCGAGGTCATCTTCCAGGATTGCCGGATTCCCGTTGAACACCTGATTGGTGACGTCGGAGAGGGGTTCATCCAGACGCTGCAGGTGCTGGATGCCGGCCGCATCGGGATTGCGGCACTGGCGGTGGGGCTGGCGCAGGGCGCCTTTGAAACGGCGCAACGCTACGCGGCCCAGCGTCGGCAGTTCGGACGCAGCATCGATGGCTTCCAGTCGATTCGGCGGAAGCTGCTCGATATGGCGACGCGAGTCGAGTCGGCACGCCTGCTGACGTATCGTTCGGCCTGGATGAA
>VFZN01000008.1:0-57500 GCA_016871195.1 Acidobacteriota bacterium
GGAGGCCCGGGGCCGTGCCGGCCGCCCTCACCGCCCTCACCAGCCCCGACCATCAGCTGGTGCTCGAAGCCACCCAGGCGTTCGTGGCCCCGATGCTCCCCGCCGACACCGCGCCCGTTGCGCAGGCCCTCGTCGAGGCGCTCGCCCGACTGACCCGTGCGGGGGCCGACACCTCGCGCGACCCGCGCCTCGCCATCCTCGCCAGACTCGAAGCCCTCGGCACCCGCGCCGTGGCCCCCCGGCTCGAGACCTATCTCACCGATTACGATCCGGCCGTCGCCGAACGCGCTGCCACGCTGCTGTCGGCCTGGACCGGCACCGCGCGCACCGCCGCCCCGAAGCCGATAGCCGGGCCAGGCGTCACCCGCACACAGGTACAGGCCCTGCGCGGACGCCGTCTGCGCGTGACCATGGCCGCGCTCGGTTCATTCGAGGTCGCCCTCGACGTTGATACCGCTCCGGTGACGGCCGTGCGCATCGCGGCTCTTGCGGCCGGGGGGTACTACAACGGCCTCACCTTCCACCGCGTGGGTCCGAACTTTGTCATTCAGGGCGGCAGCCCCGGGGCGAACGAATATGCCGGGGCACCGCGCTACCTCCGCGACGAAGTCGGCCTCCACAAGCGGGGCACCGTCGGCATTTCCACACGGGGACGCGACACCGGTGACGCCCAGTTCTTCGTCAACCTCGTCGATTCGCCCAGGCTCGATCACCAGTACACCGTCTTCGGCAGTGTCACAAGCGGGATGGAGACCGTCGACGCCATCCTCGAAGGGGATGTCATCGAGCGTATCGAGTTGGTCACACCCTGATGCGGTCTGACCGGCTGCCGCGGCACCTCGGCGTCAATCAGGTGGCACAGACCCTCGAGGCCAGGCAGTCCACAGGCCTGCCGGTCATCGATCTGACGGAATCGAATCCGACGCTGGTCGGGCTGCACTATCCTCCCGACCTGCTGACGCCGCTGGCCGATGCCGCCGCGCTGCGGTATGACCCGCAACCGCTCGGCCTGCCCTCGGCGCGCGAGGCGGTCAGCCGCGAGTTCCACAGGCAGCATCTCACCGTCCCTCCCGAACGCGTGGTACTCACCGCGAGCAGCAGCGAGGCCTATGGCCTGCTGTTCAAGCTCTTCGCCAACCCGCACGACGAAGTGCTGGTGCCGCAGCCGAGCTATCCGCTCTTCGACTACCTCACCGCTCTTGAAGGCGTGCGGGCCGTGCCGTATCAGGTGAGCTATCACGGTACTTGGCGCATTGACCTCGACACCGTACAGCAGGGACTCTCGTCGCGCACGCGGGGGGTGCTGGTGGTGTCGCCCAACAATCCCACCGGGTCGTACCTGCATCGCGATGACCTAGCAGCGCTCGTGGACATCTGTGAGGCGCGGGGGGTACCGCTCATCGGCGACGAAGTGTTTTATGACTATGCCGTCGACCGACCAGCCGATGCGGTCTCGGTGCTGACGCAGGACCGTGTGGTGACGGTCGCGCTCGGCGGATTGTCGAAGTCGGCAGGACTGCCGCAGGTCAAACTGGGCTGGATGGGCTGGTCGGGCCCGGTGGCGCAGGTCGAGCCGCTGCTGCGGGCGTACGAGGTTATCGCCGACAGCTACCTGTCGGTCTCTACACCTGTGCAGCAGGCGGCATCGGCACTGCTGGTCTCGGGGGCCGGCATCAGGCAGCAGCTGCAGCAGCGCATCCGCAGAAACCTTGCGCAGCTGCGCGCGCGCTGCGGTGCGTATCCGTCTGTCGGTGTGCTGCCCGTCGAAGGCGGATGGACCGCCGTGCTGCAGGTGCCGTCCGTGCAGAGTGAAGAGGCGCTGGTGCTCGACCTCCTGCAGCACGACGGCGTGCGGGTGCACCCCGGCTACTTCTTCGACTTCCCGAAAGAGGCCTTTTTGATTATCAGCCTGATCGTGCATCCCGACGTGCTGGCGACGGGCCTCGATGTGATGTTGCGCCGCGTCGGCGGGCCGCCCGCATGATTCGACGCAGTGGGCTGTCGCTGCCGCTCAGCGCAGCCGTCTCTCGACGGAGCTGGGGCATTGGCGAGTTTCGTGATGCCGTACCCGTGGCCGAGTGGGCACGCGGGGCGCAGCAGCCGGTGCTGCAGCTGTTGCCGATGATGGAACTGCCGCCGGGTGAGGCGTCGCCCTATGCCGCGCTGTCGTCGTTTGCCCTCGATCCGGTGTTCATTGCGCTGCCGCAGGTGCCCGACTTCGAGGCCGGTGGCGGAGAACTGGTCTTTGAGGCACACGATCGCCTGGCCATTGACGACCTGCGCCTCGCCCCCCGCGTGCGGCGCGATGAGGTGCGGCGCCTCAAGCAGCGATGGCTGCGGCGCGCCTGGGATCGGTTCCGGCAGGTCGAACTCGCCCGCGCAATGCCGCGCGCCCGGGCCTTCGATGCATGGTGCACCCACGAGGCGTGGTGGCTCGACGAATATGCCGCGTTCCGCGCCCTCATGCACGACTTCGGTGATGCCCCGTGGTGGCAATGGCCCGCGCCCTGGAACGACCCGACGCCGGCACAGGTAATCGAGGTGGCCGCCACGCATCTCGAAGAGGTCGGCTACCGGAAATATCTGCAGTGGATTGCGGCCGCCCAGTGGCAGCGCGTGCGTGCGCAGGTGTTTCCCGTGCGTCTCTACGGCGATCTGCCGTTCATGGTCGCCGCCAACAGTGCCGAGGTCTGGGCTCGGCGGTCGCTGTTCCGCCTTGATGTGACGGTGGGCGCGCCGCCCGACGCCTTTGCGCCCGAGGGCCAGGACTGGGGCATGCCTGCGTGGCACTGGCCCGCCCTGGAAGCCACAGGCTTCGAGTGGATGCGTCAGCGGGCCACCCGGCTGGCATCGCTGTTTGACGGCCTGCGCATCGATCACCTGGTGGGGCTCTACCGCACCTGGGTGGCTCCGCGCGATCATTCCCGGCACGCCACCTTTGCCCCGAGTGAGACCCGCGATCAGCGTCGCATCGGCGAGGCCATCGTCACGGCGATTCGCGAGTGTGGAGCCGAGGTGTATGCCGAAGATCTGGGCACCGTGCCCGACATGGTGCGGGACTCGATGGCGGCGTTGGACGTGGCGGGTCTCAAAGTGATGCGCTGGGAGCGACGCTGGGACGAAGAAGGACACCCGCCGATTCCTCCCGACGCCTATCCGATCAACTCGGTGGCGACAACCGGGACGCACGACATTCCTCCACTCGCGGCGACGATGACGCCGGGTGAGGTGGGTGAGGAACTGGAGCGATTGCAGCAGTCGGCCTCAACCCTGACGCTGGTGCCGCTGCAGGATGCCTTCGCGTGGCCCGATCGCATCAACGTGCCCGGGGTCGTCGACGAGCAGAACTGGGCCTGGCGTGTGCCGCAGCCCGTCGACACCTGGCCCGACTGGCCCGAGGCCGTGCAGGCGCAGCAGCGTCTGGCAGACATCACGCGCCGGGCGGGACGCACGGCACCGGGAATCGGGTAGACTCGAAATCGTGAACCTCCGCCGCGTAGTCGCCCTGCTGGGCGGCGTGCTTGTGCTCTTCCATGTCTGGCTGCTCGGGCGCCAGATCTGGGAAGGCCAGCTGGCCGATCCCGGCCTGCTGCTGCGGTGGATGATTGCGGCCGGGCTCGTGGCGGCGCTGGTGCACCTGGCGCGCCGGGGCCAGCCCCTGCTGTGGGGCCGCCGCGCGACGGCTGTCTGGCTGCTGGCGGCCGTGCTGCACGGACCGGCCATCGCCGGAGAACTCGCAGACCACACCCTCGCTGGGCTTCCCGAGGCTGTCACGGCGCTGGTGGAGATTGCAGCCGCCTCGGTCGTGACAGGGCTCGGCCTCGCCGTGCTGCAGCGGCGGCAGTGGCACTGGCAGCGACCCGCGCTGCACCTGGCGGTCGTGACACCGCGCAGCCGGCGTCTCGATCGACGGCCGTGGCTGTCGCTGCGCGCCGTTCCCCGTCCCCCTCCCTCGATTCCCTCCCTCATCGTCGCCTGACGGTCTGTGCCGTGCATCCCGGTGCCTCGATGGCGCCTGCGGTGTGGCGGACCACGTCCGTCGTGTGTGTTCCGAATGGGTCGATCGCTGATCGCGGCATGTGCAACCTGAGGGCAGGTGCGCGCAGCGCGTCGGCGCGGGAGTGTGAATCATGCGTGCATGGATACAGATGTGTGTGCTGGTGCTGGGGTTGGGCATGGGCACGGCGGCGACGGCAGGGGCCGAGTCGCTCAAAGGGGTGGTGGCCGACTCCACCGGAGCGCCCCTGGCCGATGTGAAAGTGACGGTGCGCGACGTGGCCACCGGCCAGGTGATCGAAGTCACCACCGGGGCCGACGGGCGCTATGACGTGAGCGTGCCCGCGGCGGGCGAGTATCTGGTGTCGGCGGTACACCCGGGATTTTCCGAGGCCACGCGGACGGTGGTGATCGAGGCGCCGGCCAGCGATGTCGAGGTGCCGCTGACGCTCGATGTGGCCGGACTGTCGACGGCTGTGGTCGTCACCGCGTCGCGTGCCGAGCGTGACGCGCGCCAGATTCCACTGCACATCGAGACGATTGGTGCCGAGCGCATCGCGCAGACCAACCAGACCTCGACGGGTGACGCCCTGACGATGGCCGCCAATGTGACGCCGGTCGGCAACGGTCCCTTCGGCGTGCGGCCGAGGCTGCGTGGCCTCGACTCGACGCGGCTGCTGGTGCTGGTCGATGGCGAGCGGCTCAATACGGCCCGCCAGGCAACGGATCGCACCGGCGCCGAAGTCGGGCTGATTGCACCGGACGCCATTGCACGGATGGAAGTGGTCAACGGCGCGGGCACGCTGATGTATGGATCGGACGCGCTTGCCGGCACCATCAACATCATCACGAACGAAGCCGCATTCACGCCGAGCGTGCGGTGGCTCTATGGCCTGAACGGCTTCTACAGTAGCAACGAAGACGGGCGCCGGGGCACCGCGACGCTCGGCTTTACGGTGCCGCGCATGACACTGCGGGTGCAGGCCGGGGCAGAAGAGTTCGGGAGCTACCGCGCTGGTGCGCTGACCACCGAAGATACACGCACGTTCTTCACCAGCGGCCAGCTCACGCGGCGCGACACGATCGACAACAACTTCGGGTTCCGACTGGGGGCGTTTCCCGATCCGTTCAACGCGCCGTACGTGCGCACCGACAACGCCGTCATCAATTCGCAGGCCTCGGGTAACTTTGTGACTGCGACCAGCCTCATCAAGCTGGCGGAACGGCACACCCTGCGCTTCAAATATCAGCGTCGCCGGATGAACGACATCGGCTTCCCCGATTTCGACGCGCCGTATTTCTTCAACACGACCAGCCTGCCGTTCAGCAATCTCGACCGGGCCTCGGTGCGCTACGAAGCGCAGGCGGTGACGCCCTGGCTGGCCAACCTGTCGGCCACGGCCTACTACCAGCGCACCGAGCGGCAGTTGCGAAACACACTGCCCGTGCAGTTCCCGGCACCGACGCCCGTCACCCTCTTTCCGATTGCCGTGATGCGTCTGAATGTGGTGTCGGAAACCGAACAGCGCGTCTGGACGCCCGGCGTCGATCTGCAGGCGGTGATTGTGCCCGCCGCGCATCACCGCATCACGACCGGGCTGACCTTCTATCGTGACCGTAGCAGTGACCGTCGGCTCACGACAACCACCACGTCGATGGTGGGACAGGTGATTGCGGGTGCGCGCGGCCCGGCGCCGGTGGTCTTCCCTGCGCCGGTGGTGCTGGGCCCGGCGTCGGTGGCACGGCCCGTGCGCGTGCCGAATGCGAGCTTCCAGGACATTGCGCTGTTTGCCCAGGAGGAATGGCGCATCGCCCCGCGCGTGCTCTTCACCGCCGGCGTGCGTGGCGACTTCTTTACCGTCACCACCGAGGCCACACCTGGCTACGAGGTCGCCTCGCTCATCGTCGGGGCGCGGCCGGCCATTGATGCTGCGACGCTGCCCGATGTGAACGGCGCCACATATCAGCGGAACTCGCTGACGGGCGATGCCGGCCTGGTCTTCAATCAGGGCGGGCGCGTCAGTCCCTTCCTGAGAGTGGGGCGCAGCTATCGGCACCCCAACCTCGAAGAAATGCTGTTTGCCGGGCCGGCCACCGTGGGCAGCATTGTCCCGAACATCGCCGTCAAGCCTGAGACCGGCGTCAACATCGACACAGGCGCCAAGTTCACGCTCGGCCGCATGTCGGGCGGGGCCTATGTCTTCGTGAACCAGTACCAGAACTTCATCGCGCAGGATCTGGTGGTGGCGACCACCGCATCCGGTCCGCTGGCGCAGGCCACCAACTACGCGGATGTGCGCATCGGTGGTGTCGAGTATTCGGCCGATGCCCCGTTTGTCGTCGGGCGCGGCGTGCTGATGGTGTCGACGTCGGGCGCGTTCATGCGCGGCACGATTACCGACGGCGTCAATCCGCTCGACGGCGCCTCGCTGGCCAATACCCCGGCCGACAACATCACGCCGTCGCGTGTGCTGGCATCGGCACGTTACACGGGCAGTGCCGGCCGCTGGTGGCTCGAGTACGGCGTGCGTGCACAGGGGCGCGTCGACCGCGTCGCCGAAACCGTGCTCGACTCGCCGTTCCTGATCCCGCAGGATCTGCTGTCGCTGGATAGCTTCGTGGTGCAGCGCGTCGGCGCCGGCATCACGCTGACCCGCGGGGTCCATCGTGTGGGCCTGACACTGGCGGTGGAAAATCTGGGAAACGTGTACTACCGCGAGCACTTCCAGTTTGCACCGGCGCGCGGCCGCACATTCACAGTGGGACTCAACCTGGGAGCGTTCTAGGCGGGGCCCGAGGCCCGGGCCGATCGCTGGTGGTCCCTCCGCGAGGGACCACCAGTGGCGGCTACTTCATGCGAGCCAGGTCTGCCTCAGCGGCGATGTAGCCGAACGCATTCCAGCCGCTGCCTGACACGACGCGCGTCAGCACCTCGCGCGCCTTGTCGGGCTGCCCGGTGACCAGGTAGTAGTTGCCGACACCGTAGCCCTGCGTGGCGATGGTGGTCGCATCGGCCGTGGCCGTGTCGAGCAGCGATTCCGGGGTCGACAGGCCCTTGTACATGAGCAGTCGCTTGTGGTACGACTGGTTCTCGAGAATGTCCATCACCGGAGTGATGCGCTCGAGGACACGCGCTGCGTCGGCCTTGCGGTCGAGGCGCATCAGTGTCATCCACATCCAGTCGCTCGTGGCCGTCACCGAGTCGTCATTCGTCGACACCTTCATACATTCCGCAAACGCGTCGTAGGCCTGCGCGAAGTGTCCCTGCAGGTAGTGCGCCAGCCCGAGGTGATACCAGATGTTGAACTGCAGCGTGCTGCGCGGCACGCCCGCGGCATTCGGAGCACCGTCGGGCTCGATTTCATCGGGCTTTCCGGCAATGAGTGAGGCGGCCTTGGTGAAGTCGGCCTCGGCCCTGGCAAACTCACGCACCGACAGATAGCGATGCCCGCGATGCCGATAGAACCGCGCATCGGTGGGGAAGCGCTCGATGCCGCGGGTGAAGGTGTCGATCGCCGCGCGATACTTCCACAGATAGCCTTGCCGGCGTCCCACCCAGATGAGCGCATCGGCGCTGTCGGGCTGCGCAGCCAGCACGGCGTTCGCCGCCTCGAGATCACCCTCGAGCTTTGCCTGATTCGGAATCGGCACTGGGGGCAGCAGGTCCTGGCCCGACAGTGACCGGGCTTCGGCCACTGGCGGCGGGGCCGGCGTCCCGGGCGGCGGGGCCGAGGGCGCAGGGGACGAACACGCCGCCAGGGTGGCGACACCAAGTGCAGTCAGCAGCAGTCGGAATGTCATCGGGGCTCCCTCGCCGCGCATCATACGCCGGGTGAAGCGCGCCCTGGGCCTGCCACCGCCTGCGACCGCAGCAGATTTCGGGAAAATGTGCGCACGCACCCCGCTGGCGGAGGCTCTGCGCAAGCTGGTAGCATGAGCAGGTTTCTGTCCATGCCCCGCAAGCTCACGGTCATCGCCGCGTGTGTCTGTGCAGTGCTGCTCGGTGCCGCGGCCCTGCATCTGGCGCAGGCCGACGGGCCGGCGCCCGGGCATGGCGCCGTGCGGACCACAGACGTGACGCTGCCGCGCGAGGCCGACCGCATCGAAGGGCTCATCAAACCGGGGCAGACCGTCGCCGGTCTGCTGCGTGCCGCCGGCATTGCCGCCGGTGAGCAGCAGGCCATGCTGGCAGCCATGATGCCCGTGTTTCCCGCGCGGCAGTTCCGCCTCGGCAATCCCTTCGCCATCGACCGGCTGTTCAGCGGCTCGCTGCGGGGCTTTCACTATCACGTGGATGTCGATCGCATGCTGCACGTCGAGCGTCGCGCGGAAGGCACCTACGCCGCCCGCATCGAAACGCTGCCACGGCAGACGTCGGTCGATGTGGTGACCGGCGGCATTTCGGCACAGACGCCGTCGCTGACGCAGGCGCTCGATGCCGAAGGTGAAGGACTCGATCTGGCCCTGCAGATGGCCGACATCTTTTCCGGCGAAATCGACTTCTCATCGGAACTGCAGCCCGGCGATTCGTTCCGGCTGCTGGTCGAGCGGCGCACGCGCGACGGTGCGCCGGCTGCCTACGGCGCCATCCTCGCCGCTGAGTTCGTCGCTAGCGGGCGCGCGATCCGTGCAGTGCGTTTCGAGACTGCAGGCGGCAAGCCCGCCTACTATGACGAGCAGGGCCGATCGCTGCGGCGCTTCTTCCTGAAATCACCCCTCAAGTTCGAGCCGCGCATCACCTCGCGCTTCTCATCGGGGCGGCGTCATCCAATTCTCAACTTCACCCGGGCCCACAACGGCGTCGACTATGCCGCGCCCACCGGGGCCCCCGTCGCCGCCGTCGCGCCAGGCACCGTGAGCTTTGCCGGATGGACAAACGGGGGCGGCAGAACTGTCCGTGTCCGCCACCAGAACGGATACGAGAGCGAGTATCTGCATCTGTCCGCCATCAGCGTCCGTGCCGGCGAGCGCGTGACGCAGGGGGATGTCGTCGGCAAGGTCGGTGCAACCGGTCTGGCCACTGGCCCGCACCTGCATTACGGACTCCGGCGTGACGGACGGTATGTGAATCCGGTGGTCGAACACCGCAATATGCCGCCCGGCGAACCGATTGCCCCCCACGAGATGGAGGGCTTCAGGCGCGTGCATGCTGACGTGTTCGGCCGCCTGGCCGGCACGGCGCGCGCGGCCAACTGACCGGCCGCAGCGTTCGAGACACCTGACCCACCCTGACCTGAGGAACGGCATGGCTGCCATCTATCCCTTTGCGGCTCTGCGACCGACGCCTGACGTCGCGGCACTCGTCTCATCCGTCCCCTACGATGTCGTCAATACGGATGAGGCCCGTGCGCTGGCGGCCGGCAACCCGCTCAGCTTCCTGCATGTGTCGCGTCCCGAGATCGATCTGCCGCCGGGCAGCGATCCGCACGCGCCCGAGGTCTACCGCCGGGCCGCAGAGGCGTTCGCCGGGCTGACGCAGGCCGCGCCACTGGTACGCGAGGCGGCGCCGCATTTCTATGTCTACCAGCTGCACATGGGGACGCATGTGCAGACGGGCGTGGCCGCCTGTTTTTCCATCGACGAGTACGACGCCCATCTCATCCGGAAGCACGAGAAGACCCGGCCCGACAAGGAAGACGACCGCACCCGGCATCTCCTGGCGCTTGAGGCCCAGACCGGTCCGGTGTTCCTGACCTACCGCGCGTCGTCGGAGATCGACGTCGAGGTGCGACGCATCACAGCAACGGCACCGCTCTTTGACTTCATCGCGCCCGATCAGGTGCGGCACGTCACCTGGCGCGTCGACCACGCGCACGATGCGGCCATCATTCACGGCTTCGCGGCGCTACCTCGGCTCTACATCGCGGACGGGCATCACCGTGCGGCCAGTGCGTCCCGGGCGCGGGCAGCGCTCGCCGCGCAGGGGCCGGGCGAGTGGGACCGCGTGCTCGCCGTGGCTTTCCCCAATGATCAGATGCAGGTGCTGCCGTATCACCGGGTGGCGTACGACCTGCACAGGCAGACCCCCGACGCCTTCCTGCACGCGCTCGGCCGGCGCGTCGCCGTCACAGCGAACGGGCCGGCAGCACCCGCCAGGCGCGGACAGGTCAGCATGAGGCTCGGGCAACGCTGGTACACCCTCGACCTGCCCGGCGGCGAGACTCTCGATGTCGACTGGCTTGACCGCGAGGTGTTGACGCCGCTGCTCGGTATCACCGACGTGCGTACCGACCCGCGAATCGGGTTTGTGGGTGGCATCCGCGGTACCGCCGAGCTCGAACGACTCGTCGACGGGGGGCACGCCGCCGTGGCCTTTTCGATGTATCCCGTCTCGATGGACGACCTGATGCGGGTCGCCGATGCCGGTGGCATCATGCCGCCCAAGTCGACCTGGTTTGAGCCCAAGCTGCGCGACGGACTGCTCTCGCACCTGCTGCGGTAGGCACTGCGTCGGTCGGCGAGCACGGCCGCGCTAAAATGAGGGCACCATGTCTACGACTCCTGCCCGTCCCTATAACTTCTCGGCCGGTCCCGCCGTGCTGCCCCTGCCCGTGCTCGATGAAGCCCAGCGCGATCTCATCAGCCTGCCCGGCGTCGGCATGTCGGTGCTCGAGATCAGCCACCGCTCAAAGGCGTTCGAAGACATTCTGGCCCGTGCCGAAGCCGATGTCCGCACGCTGGGGCGCGTGCCCGACAACTACAAGGTGCTCTTCCTTCAGGGCGGAGCCTCGATTCAGTTCTCGATGGTGCCGCTGAACCTGCTCACCGACGGGCGTGCCGCCGACTACATCGTCACCGGGGGCTGGTCGCAGAAGGCGGTTAAGGAAGCCAAGCGCGTCGGTATCGTCAACATCGCCGGCTCGACCGAGGCTGAGAACTTCAACCGCATTCCCCGTCAGGACGAGCTGACGCTCGACCCGAATGCGGCGTATGTGCACATCACCACGAATAACACGCTCTTCGGCACCGAATGGAAGGCCGAGCCGCAGGTCGGAGATGTGCCGCTCGTGGCGGACGCCTCCTCGGACATCTTCAGCCGGCCCATCGACGTGGCCCGCTACGGCCTGATTTACGCCGGGGCGCAGAAGAATCTCGGACCGTCGGGCGTGACAATGGTTATTGTGCGTGAGGACCTGCTGGCGCGATCGTCCAAGTCGCTGCACACGATGATGAACTACGCCGTGCACGCCGAAAACGGTTCGATGTACAACACGCCGCCGTGCTTCGGCATCTATCTGATGGGCCTGGTCATGCGCTGGGCCATCGGCGAGGGTGGGCTCGAGACGATCGGTACCCGGAATGCGGAGAAGGCGCGCACGCTGTACGGGGAAGTGGACCGCACGGGCTTCTACCGTGGCACCGCGCAGGCCGACAGCCGGTCGCAGATGAATGTGACGTTCCGGCTGCCGAGTGAAGACCTCGAGAAGCTATTCGTGAAGGAATCAACGGCAGCCGGACTCGATGGGCTGAAGGGCCATCGGTCGGTGGGCGGTATGCGCGCTTCGATCTACAACGCGTTCCCGCAGGCCGGCGTCGACGCCCTCGTCGACTTCATGCGCCACTTCGAACAGCGCCACGGCTGACCTGCGGCGGACAGCGCGTCGGTCGTCCGCCCCTTACGATGGTTCGGGGCGGCGTCCGGCGCCTCCGCGTCGGCGTCCTCCGCGTCGGCGCCGCCTGCGCCGGGGCTCACCCGGCTGCGCTGCCCCCTCGCCCTCCCCGTGTGACGCCTGGGCCGCATCAGGCGCATCCGCGCGCACGGCCTCGATAAAGCCCTTCCAGTGTTCAATCACTTCGGGGCTCGCTCCATGGACGGTGAGCCAGGTGAGGGCGTCTTCAAACGGTCCCCGCGACATCAGCGTGCGCCGCGCGCGCGGACTGGCTTCGAGGTCGCGCAGCCGTCCTTGCATCGACAGCAGCTGTCGCAGGCGTTCCGAGTCGCGGCGAGCCACAGGCAGTGTGCCGAACTTGAGCACGGGAGGCTTTGGGCGCCGCTCGCGACGCCCCTGCACCCACGGGCGACCCCGTGACGGCGTCCGGGGAGCATCGTCAGCCCCATCGTCGGTCGACGAGCCGGCCCCGGTGTTGGTCTCGACGGCCGAGTCGACGTCGTGATCCGGGACGGCCGGCGCCGCCTTCGGCATCAGCCCCAGCGGCAGCAGCAGCGACCCGAGCAGCACGGGGTTCGTCAGCTGCGGCGGTAGGTCGACATACCGCTTGCGGTACTGGTCGAGCGCCTCGAGCGAGGTCCACAACGGCTGATGCGCCGCACGGCGCTGCAACTCTGGAGTCACCGCGTCGAGCAGTCCATGCTGCGCCATCAGCCGGAAGGTGGCCGCAGCCGAGCCTGACCGCAGAATCTTGTAATACTCCTCGATGAGCCGGGCCGGTGAGGCCTGTCCCATCAGCTGCCGCTGATCGGCCATCGCCTCCACAATCGGCGGATCGAGCGTGAAGCCCAGACGCGCAGCGAAGGCGACGGCCCGCAGCATGCGTACCGGATCTTCCTGAAAGCGTTCGTAGGGATCGCCAATGCAGCGGATGATGCCGCGCTGCAAATCGTCGAGGCCCCCGACATAGTCGATCACCGAGAAGGTGGCGATGTCGTAGAACAGCGCGTTGATCGTGAAGTCGCGGCGGAAGGCATCTTCCTCTGGTGTGCCGAAGGTGTTCTCGTTCGAGACGCCGCCGCCCGGCCCGACCACCTCTTCCACCGGTTCGTCATTCGGCAGGTTGCGGCGGAAAGTGGCCACCTCAATGGTCTTCAGACCAAACCGCACGTGTGCCAGTCGGAAGCGCCGGCCGATAATCCAGCAGTTCCGGAAGAGCTTCTTGATCTGATAGGGATGGGCGTCGGTGCCGACGTCGAAGTCCTTGGGGGTCCGTCCCAGCAGCAGATCACGCACGCCGCCGCCGACGAGATAGGCCGTGTAATTGAAGTCACGGAGCCGGTACAGCACCTTCAGGGCGTCCGGATCTATCAGGCTCCGGGAAATCACGTGCGCCTCGCGGGGCACGATCACGGGCTCAACCATGGACCTGCATTGTAGCGCGGGGCGGAAGGCACCCCGGCCGGGCTTCCCGTGGTTCCATTTTAGTTCAAACAACAGAAAATCATTGTTTTGACGTATTTACATGGGTACTTACCCGGAAAGTCCCGGTGGTCGTAAGATACAGCGGTCATGGGCGGTCGACACGTTCTCTGGGGGATGGTGGTGGCAGGGGTGCTGTTGCTGTGGGGCACGGCGGCTCAGGCGCAGGACTTGACCCGGGCCCACCAGCTCTACAACGACGGCCGCTATGCCGAGGCCATCGAGGCGGCGACGCAGGCGCAGGCCGTGCCCGCCGTCAGACATGCGGCCGGGGTCGTGCTGGCCCGTGCCCACCTCGAGCGCTTCCGCGATGCCGGAGACCCGACCGACCTGGTGGCGGCCCGCGCCGCGCTGTCGGCCGTGCAGGTCGCGGCGCTGCCTGCGCGCGTGCGCGTCGATTATCTGTTTGGTCTGGGACAGGCCCTCTTCTTCGACAACAGCACGGGGGCCGCGGCCGAGCTGTTTGCCAGTGCAACGGCCGACGCCTGGGCGGTGGATGCCGCACTTGGTGAGGCGATGACCGACTGGTGGGGCAGCGCCGTTGAACGTGAGCTCGATGGGCAGCCATCCGAGGTGCGGCGCGAGCGTTTCAGGCTACTGGCCGACCGCATGCGGCACGAGCTGGCGCAGCATGCCACCGCCGCGGCTCCGGCCTACTGGGTGGCGGCAGCCCTCAGGGGCGCCGGGGAACCCGAGCCGGCCTGGGATGCGGCCGTGGCCGGGTGGGTACGCGCTCCGATGACGGGCCTGACGGCGGCGTCACTGCGGGCCGACCTCGACCGCCTGGTGCTCGACGCCATCATTCCCGACCTGGCCGCCACGCGGCCCGCCGCCGAGGTGGCCGCGGCCACGTCGCAGTGGCGCGCCGAGTGGACGCTGGTTCGGCAGCGCTGGCGCTAGGGCTTCGCATCCTTCCAGTTGGTGCCAATACCCACGTCGACGTCGAGCGGCACCGACAGGTGGGCCGCCCCTGACATGTGCTCGCGCATCAGGGCCTGTACGTCATCGGCCTCCTCGGCCGGGCACTCGCAGACTAGTTCATCGTGCACGGTCAGAATCATCCGCGCCTGGCCGCGCCGCGCCGACAGCGCCCGATCAATCGCCACCATCGCGTATTTGAGAATATCGGCGGCGGTGCCCTGGATGGGCATGTTCACCGCCATGCGCTCGGCGGCCGCACGTACCTGCCCATTGCGGCTGTTCACGTCGGGCACGGCCCGTCGCCGGCCGAACAAGGTGCTGACCACGCCCGTTCGGCGGGCCTCCTCGATGGTGGCATCGATGAATGTCCGCACCCCCGGCAGCCCTGCGAAATAGGCATCGATGAACTGCTGCGCCAGCGGCTGGCTGACGCCGATGTCGCGCGCCAGCGTGAACGCCGTTTTGCCGTAGAGCAGACCATAGTTGATGATCTTCGCGCGGCGACGCAGTTCGTGGGCATCGAGCCCGTGCGCCTCGCCAAACACCTGTCGCGCCGTGCGGTCGTGAATGTCGTCGCCCCGTACAAACGCCGCGGTCAGTGTCTCGTCACCCGAGAGGTGGGCCAGCACACGCAGCTCGATCTGCGAATAGTCCGCCGACACCAGTCGCCACCCCGGGTCGGTGATGAACGCCTGTCGAATCTCGCGACCCAACGCCGTACGAATCGGAATGTTCTGCAGGTTCGGGTCACTGCTGCTCAGCCGACCCGTGGCTGCCACCGCCTGGTTGAACTGCGTGTGTACGCGGCCGGTGTCGGGGTGCACCAGCTGCGGCAGCGCATCGATGTAAGTGCCCTTCAGTTTCGCCAGGCTGCGCCACTCGAGAATCAGGCGCGGCAGCTCGTGCATCTCCGAGAGGGTCTCGAGCACCTCGACCGCCGTCGAGGGCGTGCGCGTCGTGCCGGTGCGCTTGATCACCGGCAGCTGCAGGGTGTCGAACAGAATCTCGGCCAGTTGCTTCGGCGAGTTGATGTTGAACATCGACCCGGCCAGAGCGTATATCTCCGCCGCCTGCTGTTCCATCACCAGTTCGAGCCGGCTGCTCAGCTGCGCGAGGGCTGCAGTGTCGACCCGCACGCCGGCCTGCTCGAGACGGGCCAGGATGGGAATCAGCGGCTGCTCGAGGGTGTCGTAGACGGCTGCCAGTCCTTCGCGGTCGAGCGCGTCACGGAAGCGACCCGACAGTTGCAGGGCGAGGTCGGCACGCTCACCCGAAAACACCAGCACATCGTCAGCACCGAGGTCGCTGAAGGCCCGGGCGCGCGCCCCGCGTCCGCACACGTCCTCGTCGGTCTGGGCCCGGTACCCCAGATGCTCGAGGGCCAGCGGCTCGAGATCCTGACTCGATCGCGTCGCATCGAGCACATACGCGGCCACCATCGTGTCGAGGCCCAGGCCCCGCAGCGCAACGCCGTAGCGCGCCAGCACCACGATCATCGACTTGAGGTCGTGGCCCACCTTCCGGCACCCCGCATGCTCGAGCACCGGGGCCAGCACCGGCAGCGCCTCGGCCGGGTCGAGCGAGCCGTCGCCCATGAACCCGATGTGCCCGAGCGGCACATACCAGGCCTGACGCGCCCTCGTCGACAGCGAAATGCCGATGAGGCGTGCCCGCATGGGAGCCTGTCCATCGGTGATCAGGTGCAGTGCCACTCGCTCCGCAGCACTGAGATCGGCGGCCACTCGGCCCAGGTGCGCGAGGTCGCCCACGACTTCGTACGACCGGGCGACCGTTGCGGCCGTCGGCGCAAACTCCGTGATCAGCGTGCGGAAGCCCAGTGACGAAAACAGCGTGTAGCAGCGGTCGGCCTGCGGCCCGGCATAGCGCAGATGCGCCTCGTCAAAGGGCACATCCACGGCCGCGTGAATCGTCACCAGCTCGCGGCTGTGCCGGGCCTCGTCGGCATGTGCCTTCAGCGCCTCCCGATACTTCTTCTGCGGCACCTCGTCGGCACGCGCGAGCAGCGCATCGAGTGATCCGAAGGTGGTGATGAGATCGCGCGCTCCCTTTTCCCCAATGCCCGGCACGCCTTTGACGTTGTC
Source organism: Acidobacteriota bacterium (assembly GCA_016871195.1). Lineage (GTDB taxonomy): Bacteria > Acidobacteriota > Vicinamibacteria > Vicinamibacterales > UBA2999 > VFZN01. Next base: position 16,112 of record VFZN01000008.1, read on the forward strand.
GACCGCATCGCCCATCAGCGACAGCACGTCGATTACCTGCGACGGGGGCACCCCGAACTTCGCCTGTACACCGGCTTCGTCGTACCAGGTGCCCTCGTCTTTCGGGTTGAAGACCCGGATGGGGCCGCCCACCAGCTGGAAAAAATCCTTGTCGCCTGTGACGAGCGCCACCTCGAAGCCGGCGGCGGCCGCCTTCCGCGCCAGCGTGCCCAGGACGTCATCTGCTTCGAAGCCGTCGACATTCAGAATGGGCACTCCGAGTGCCTCGCACGCCTCATGAATCCACGGCTGCTGCTCGACGAGGTCATCGGGCATCGGTGCCCGGTGCGCCTTGTAGTCGGCCGACAGCTGCGACCGGAACGTGGCCTCGGGTCCATCGAACGAGGCGGCGATGTGTGTCGGGTGATGGTCGGCAATCAGCTTGCGCAGCATCTGCACGAAACCGTAGACGGCATTGGTCGAACGGCCGTCAGGACCGGTCAGGCCACGGATGGCGTGATACGCCCGATACATCTGGTTGCTGCCGTCGATCAGGAAGAGGGTGGGAGCGGACATGCGGCGCCTTCAAGGTATCACTCGGCCTGCGGCATCACGTTACAATCGGGGCCGTGACGTCTCTCCGTCGTGTTACCAGCGGCCGGGTCCGCTGGCACCTTGCGCTGTGCTGCAGCCTGTCGCTGCTGGCCGCCTGCAGCGCGAATCCGCTGTCGCGCAAGTACGAATACGAAGAAGAACTGGTACTCGACACCGATGGCTCGGCCACCCTCTTTGTCAACGCTGCAGTACCCGCCCTGGTCGCGCTGCGCGGTGTCGACCTTCCGCTCGACCCGTCGGCCCGGCTCGACCGCCAGGATGTGCGCGCCGTCTTCGAATCGCCGGTGGCCAATGTGGTCAACGTCAGCCTGTCGCGGCGCGACGGCCGCCGCTACGTGCATGTGCGTCTCGATGTGCCCGATGTTCGCCGGCTGTCCGAGGCACGGGTCTTCGGATGGTCCACCTATGCCCTCACCCCGGATGAGGACCAGCGCGTCAGATTCCGTCAGCAGGTCGGGGCATCGGCGGCCCGCGCAGTGGGTGAGGTCGGCTGGACCGGCAGCGAACTGGTGGCCTTCCGTCTGCGGCTACCCAGTCGCGTGACGTTCCACAACGCGCCCTCACGCGAAATTCTCCGCGGCAACATCATCGTCTGGGAGCAGGGCCTGACCCAGCGGCTGAGCGGTACGCCCCTCGACGTCGAGGTCGTGATGGATGAAGGATCCATCCTGAAGAACACGCTGACGCTGTTCGGGCTCGTGATGATGCTCGTGGCCATCACGTTCGCGGCCTTCGTGGCGTTTGTCCGCAGCCGAGGCCGCAAGACAGCCACCTAGCCTTCCGCTCCGTCAGGCCAGGCCCGCGACCCTGCCTCGCGCGCGGCACTCGCAGCGTCGGGGATGTGGAAACTCAGACCGACCGCAGGCCTTCGACGAACCGCACGCCGTCGGTTTCACCCAGCACACGCACGGGCCGAAATCCTGCCGCTGCGAGAGACGACTCGCTCTGGTATCCCTCGGGTCGGGTAATGGCCCCACCCAGCAGCCCGGTCACCATCAGGCGTTCCACCAGTTCGATACGACCCCCGACACGCAGCCGCTGATGCGCCTGCGCCAGCAGTATGCGGCGGTCTGACTCTGGCAACCGTGCAAACGTCCCACGCGTGTCGTCGACCACCACCAGGTCGAGGTCGCGCGCATCGGCACCCCATTCATCGGCGTCCACCTCGCGCACGTCGATGAGGGCGCCAGCGGTGCGACCCACCTCCCGCGCGCGTGTGGCGTCGTCCTCAGTCAGCGCAATGACCAGCGACGTGCCGCTCAGACCCACCTTGCCGGCCAGGCCGCTCAGCAGTGCCGTGTCGTCGCACCCCACCTGCACGAAACGCTCGCCCATGCGGACGCCCGTCATCGTCACGTGCAGCGGGTCCATCGTGCGCTGGCGCTTCAGGGAGCGGAAAAACTGGCTGAACATGCCCCCATGATAGGATTTTCCACTGTGAAGACACCCAGAAACATTGCGCCCGCACAGGGCAAACTTGGCGTTCTCTTGGTCGGGCTCGGTGCCGTCAGCACCACCACCATCGCGGGCGTGTTTGCCATCCGCAAGGGGCTCGCTCCCGCCATCGGATCGCTGACCCAGATGGGCACCATCCGTCTTGGCAAGCGCACCGAGGGGCGCTCACCGAAGATCAAGGACTTTGTCGATCTGGCCACGCTCGATGACATCGTCTTCGGGGGCTGGGACATCTTCGAGGAAGACTGCTGCGCCGCTGCCCGCACAGCGGGTGTGCTCGAGCCGGCGCTGCTCGAGAAGATTCGCCCCGAGATGGAGGCCATCAAGCCCATGCCAGCGGTCTTCGACCAGCGGTATGTCAAGCGCCTCAGCGGTCCCAACGTCAAGAAGGGACGCAACAAGAAAGATTTGGCCGACCAGCTCGTCGCCGACATTCGGCGGTTCAAGGCCACCCACAACTGCACCCGGCTGGTCATGGTGTGGTGCGGCAGCACCGAGGTCTTCATGAAGGAAGGGCCGGTACATCAGTCACTCGCCGCCTTCGAGCAGGGCCTCGAGCAGAGCGACGATGCCATTCCGTCGAGCATGATTTACGCGTATGCCGCGCTCAGCGAGGGTATTCCGTTCGCCAATGCCGCCCCGAATCTGACGGCTGACGTGCCCGCCATGCTCGAGCTGGCGGCCCGCACACAGGCGCCGGTGGCCGGCAATGACATGAAGACGGGGCAGACCCTGATCAAGACCGTGATTGCCCCGGGCCTCAAGGCCCGGCTGCTGGGCGTGAGGGGCTGGTACTCGACCAACATTCTCGGGAACCGTGATGGTGAAGTACTGGACGACCCCGAATCGTTCAAGACCAAGGAAGAAAGCAAGAAGTCGGCGCTCGACTACATCTTCCAGCCGCACCTCTACCCCGAACTCTACAAGGACCTCTCGCACGTGGTCCGCATCAACTACTATCCGCCGCGCGGCGACAACAAGGAAGGGTGGGACAACATCGACCTGGTCGGCTGGCTCGGCTACCCGATGCAGCTGAAGATCAACTTCCTGTGCCGCGATTCCATTCTCGCCGCGCCCATCGTGCTCGACTCGGCTCTGTTCCTCGACCTGGCCAAGCGGGCCGGCATGTCGGGCATTCAGGAGTGGCTGTCGTTCTACTTCAAGGCGCCGATGCACGCCAAAGAGGTCTACCCCGAGCACGACCTGTTCATTCAGCTGATGAAGCTCAAGAACACCCTGCGCTATCTCAAGGGTGAAGAGCTCATCACGCACCTCGGGCTTGAGTACTACGACTGAGCCATGCGCCTGCTGAAGCGTCCCGAGGTGCTGGGCGGACTCACCCTCGGGGTGCTGTCTGCGCTGCCCGTGGTCGGGGCGCTCAACTGCTGTTGTGCGTGGCTGCTGCTCGGTGGCGCTGTCGCCGCACAGCAGCAGCAGGAGCTGCAACCGCTTCCTATCTCGAATAGTCAGGGTGCGGGCGTCGGTTTCCGGGCTGGCGTGCTGGGTGCGCTGATCTGGGTCGTCCTGTCCTGGCCCATCGGCCTGCTGCTGCGGCCGGTGATGCAGCGCTACATCGAGCGTGCGCTCGAAAACCGCGACCTGCCGCCCGAAGTCCAGAACCTGTTGGCCTCGATGGGCACCGGCAGTGACACGCCCTGGGCCATGGTCTTCCTCGGCAATGTCCTGCTGCTGATGGTCTGCTCGGTGATGGCCTCGGTCGGGGGGCTGTTCGGGGCCATGTATTTCCGGAAGCCCGAGCCGCCTCCGCCGCCGCCGATGCCCACGAACGACTGGGCGCCGCCACCCCTGCCGCCGCTCGACCCGCCGCCGGCCGCGCCCGAACGCTAAGTCGGCGTACAGCACGGTAGAGACCCGCCTACAATGGGCGGCATGTCCGAACTGTCGGCCCTGCTCCACGAACACCGCCGTTTTTCACCCGCACCGGCGTTTGCCGCGAAGGCCCATGTCTCCGACCCGGCCATCTATGCCCAGGCGGCTGCAGACCCCGAGGCCTTCTGGGCCCAGTTCGCCACGGAACTTGACTGGATGGCACCATGGACGCAGGTGCTCGACTGGCAGCCGCCGCATGCGCGCTGGTTTGTCGACGGCAAGATCAACGTCAGCGCCAACTGTCTCGACCGCCACGTGACCGGAGGTCGCCGCAACAAGGCCGCCTTCATCTGGGAAGGCGAACCCGGCGACCGGCGCACGCTCACCTACTTCGACCTGCACCGGCAGACCTGCCAGTTCGCCAACGTGCTGAAGGGCCTGGGCGTGAACAAGGGCGACCGCGTCGCCCTCTACATGCCGCTCATTCCGGAGCTGGCGATTGCCATGCTGGCCTGTGCCCGCATTGGCGCCGTGCACTCGGTGGTGTTCGGCGGCTTCTCGGCCGAGTCGCTGCGCGACCGCATCAACGATGCCCAGGCCACCGTCCTGGTGACCGCCGATGGCGGCTACCGCCGCGGCGGCATCGTGCCGCTCAAGCAGATGGCAGACGAGGCGCTCGCCGACACGCCAAGCATCGCGCACGTCGTGGTGGTACGCCGCGGGGTGGCTGATATCCCGGTGCACATGTCCGAGGGACGCGACCGCTGGTATCACGAGCTGATGGACGGGGCCTCGGCCCAGTGCGCGCCCGAGCCGATGGACAGCGAGGACATGCTCTACATCCTCTACACCTCGGGCACCACCGGAAAGCCGAAGGGCATCGTCCACACGACGGGCGGATATCTGCTCGGGGCCTATGCCACCACCAAGTGGGTCTTCGACATGAAAGACGATGACGTGTACTGGTGCACAGCGGACATCGGCTGGGTCACGGGCCACAGCTACGTGGTGTACGGACCGCTCGCCAATGGCGCCACGGTGGTGATGTATGAGGGAGCCCCAGACTGGCCAGCCAAGGATCGCTTCTGGGAGATCATCGAGCGCTACGGCGTCACCATCTTCTACACGGCACCCACGGCTATCCGGGCGTTCATGCGCTGGGGTACCGAGTGGCCCGCGCGCCGCGACCTGTCATCGCTGCGGCTGCTCGGGTCGGTCGGCGAGCCCATCAATCCGGAAGCCTGGATGTGGTACCACGAACACATTGGTCACGAGCGGTGCCCGGTCGTCGATACCTGGTGGCAGACCGAGACCGGATCGATTCTGATTGCACCCCTCCCGGGCATCACTCACACCAAGCCCGGGTCGGCGACGCAGACCTTCCCCGGCATCAGTGCCCGCATCCTCACGCAGCAGGGCGACGCGGTGCCGGTCGGCGGAGGGCTGCTGGCCATTACGCACCCCTGGCCGTCGATGCTGCGCGGCATTTACGGTGATCCCGAACGGTTCGTGCAGCAGTACTGGAGCAAGTGGGACCGCGGCACCTACTTCACCGGTGATGGCGCCAAGCTCGATGACGAGGGCTACTATTGGCTGCTCGGGCGCGTTGACGACGTGCTCAACGTGGCTGGCCACCGCATTGGCACCATGGAAGTCGAAAGCGCACTGGTCGACCACCCGAAGGTCGCCGAGTCGGCCGTGGTCGGGCGTCCGCACCAGATCAAGGGACAGGCCCTCTGTGCCTTTGTGACCATCAAGGAGGGCGTGGCCAGATCCGAGGGGCTCGCCGACGAACTCAAGGCGCACGTTGCGCAGAAGATCGGGGCCATCGCCCGGCCTGATGACATCATCTTTGCGGCCGATCTGCCCAAGACCCGTTCGGGCAAGATCATGCGCCGTCTTCTGCGCGATATCGCCGAGGGCAAGGCCCTGGGCGATACCACCACGCTGGCCGACCCGTCGGTGGTCGCGCGTCTGCGCGACCAGTATCAGGACGAAGCCTAGCGACGGGAACCGATCACCCGGTTTTGTCGTCCTTTAGTGAGACCGTATGGCACTCATCGAAACCCGCAATCTGTGGAAGACCTACGTCATGGGCGATGAAGAGATTCATGCCCTCAAGGGGGTCTCCCTCTCCATCGAGCGCGGCGAATATGTCGCCATCATGGGGCCCTCGGGGTCGGGCAAGTCGACGCTCATGAACCTCATCGGGTGCCTCGACACGCCGTCGCAGGGCACCTACCTCCTGAACAACAAGGAGGTCAGCACGATGAAAGACGACGAGCTCGCGCGTATCCGTAACGAAGAGATCGGGTTCGTCTTCCAGACCTTCAACCTGCTGCCACGGGCCACAGCCCTGCACAACGTCGAGCTGCCGCTGGTCTACGCAGGCATGTCGAAGAAGGCGCGGCTCGAGCAGGCCGAAAGCGCCCTCAAGCGTGTCGAACTGTCGCACCGCATGGGCCACCGGCCCAACGAACTGTCAGGCGGGCAGCGGCAGCGAGTCGCCATCGCGCGGGCGCTGGTCAACAATCCGTCCATCCTGCTCGCCGACGAGCCCACCGGAAATCTCGATTCGAAGACCGGTGTCGAAATCATGGCGCTCTTCGCGCGCCTGCATGCCGGTGGAAACACCATCATCGTGGTAACGCACGAAGCCGACATTGCGGCCTATGCGCACCGCGTCATCTCCATCCGTGACGGCCAGGTCGAGAAAGACTACACGCAGACGCCGCACCAGCCGAAGGCGGCGGTCGTCGCCCAGGCCGCCCCGGCGATGGCCTGACGCCATCCCGCAGCCTGAGGAGCCAGGCACCCGGCAGGCCTCGCGCCACTACAGGTCGAGTCCGCTCTCGCGATACTCGCCGAACACCCGCCGCAGCGTATCGGAGATTTCCCCGACAGTGGCCATGGCCTCCACCGCCGCAATGATCGGAGGCACTAGGTTGTCGCGACCGCGTGCGGCCCGCTCGACGGCGGCCAGCGCGCCCGACCAGCGCGCCGCGTCGCGGCGCCGCCGCACGGCCTGCACCCGCGCCACCTGCTGGCGTTCGATTTCCGCATTCAGGGCAAACACCTCGACACGCGTCGGATCGCTGGTCTGGAACCGGTTGACGCCCACCACCACCGACGCACCCTGGTCGACGGCGACCTGTGCGGTGTACGCCGAGTCCTGAATCTGCCGCTGAATAAAGCCGGCCTCGATGGCCGCCAGCGTGCCGCCCATCCGGTCGATGCGGTCGAGTAGTTCCCGCGCACCGGCGTCAATGGCGTCCGTGCGGCGCTCGATCTCCCAGGACCCTGCGCACGGGTCGATGGTGTTGGCGACACCCGTTTCGTGCGCGATGATCTGCTGCGTGCGCAGGGCGATGCGAGCCGAGTCTTCCGTCGGCAGCGCCAGCGCCTCGTCGCGCCCGTTGGTGTGCAGCGACTGGGTGCCCCCTAGCACCGCCGCCATGGCCTGCAGGGCCACGCGGATGATGTTGTTGTCGGGCTGCTGGGCGGTCAGGGTCGACCCCGCCGTCTGCGTGTGAAAGCGCAACTGCTGGGCCCGGGGATGCGTGGCCCCGAAGCGGTCGCGCATGATGTGGGCCCACAGGCGCCGAGCGGCCCGGAACTTGGCCACTTCCTCAAGAAAATCGTTGTGGGCATTAAAGAAGAACGACAGCCGCTGCCCCAGTGCATTCACATCGAGCCCGGCCTCGACGGCTGCCTGCACGTAGGCCATCGCGTTGGCGAAGGTGAACGCCACTTCCTGCACCGCCGTCGAACCCGCCTCGCGGATGTGATAGCCGCTGATGGAGATGGTGTTCCACTGCGGCACATCTGCGGCGCAGTAGGCGAAGATGTCGGTCACGATCCGCAGTGAATGCGCGGGCGGAAAGATGTAGGTGCCCCGGGCCACATACTCCTTAAGGATGTCGTTCTGGATGGTGCCCGAGAGCAGGTGTGGTGCCACCCCCTGGCGGCGACCCACCGCCACGTAGAGGGCGAGCAGGATGACCGACGTGGCGTTGATGGTCATCGACGTCGACACCCGATCGAGGGGAATGTCCTCGAAGAGCGTCGCCATATCGTCCAGGGAATCAATCGCGACGCCGACGCGCCCGACCTCGCCCGAGGCCAGCGGCGCATCCGAGTCATAGCCGATCTGCGTGGGCAGGTCGAAGGCTACGCTGAGCCCGCTCACCCCCTGTGAGAGCAGGTAGCGGTAGCGCTGATTCGACTCGGCAGCCGTGCCGAAGCCGGCATACTGTCGCATCGTCCACAGTCGCCCACGATACATGGTGGGCTGGATGCCCCGCGTAAAGGGAAACTCACCCGGCAACCCGGGGTCGCGGGCTGCCTCCTGCCCGCTCAGGTCATCGGCAGTCGCATAGAAGCGAGAGTCGGGCACACGAGCCATGCCGGGCATTGTACGCCCGGCCCTTCGCGAGGCTGCGGTGGGGTGCCCGTGGCGGCGCGTGACGGATCAGCGAGGTGTCGTTCCCTGACCGGCCACGGCGGCAGCGGCCTTCCGGGCCGCGTCGGGGTCGCCGAGGTAATAGTGGCGCAGCGGGCGCAGCGAGCGGTCAAGCTCGTAGACCAGCGGAATGCCCGTGGGAATGTTCAGCTCGACGATCTCGGTGTCAGACACCGCGTCGAGATACTTGACTAGGGCGCGCAGTGAATTGCCGTGGGCCGCGATCAGCACGCGTTCGCCGCCAGAAATGGCCGGGGCAATCGTCCCATGCCAGTAGGGCAGAAACCGCGCGACCGTGTCTTTCAGCGACTCGGTCAAGGGAAGGTCTGATGCGGCCAGCTGCGAGTAGCGACGGTCGTGCAGCGGATGCCGGACATCGTCGGCTGTGAGTGGGGAAGGGGCGATGTCGTACGCACGCCGCCAGATCTTCACCTGGGCCTCGCCGTGCTCGGCAGCCGTCTCGGCCTTGTTCAGACCCTGGAGTGCCCCGTAGTGCCGCTCGTTGAGCCGCCACGAGCGCTCGACCGGAATCCACAGCTCGCCCAGTTCGTCGAGGGCCATCCAGCAGGTGCGGATGGCGCGCGTCAGCACACTTGTGTATGCGCGATCGAACGAATAGCCCCCGGCTTTCAGTAACTGACCGGCCGTGGCGGCCTCGTGCCGACCCTTCTCGCTCAGGTCGACGTCGGTCCAGCCCGTGAAACGGTTCTCCTTGTTCCAGACCGATTCGCCGTGGCGCAGCAGCACGAGGGTGTACATGGTGAACTCCGTGCCTCAGGCCAGGGCTTTCAGGGCGGCGCGTCCTGCGAACCTGGCCGAGCTGCCCAGCGATTCCTCGATGCGCAGCAGCTGGTTGTACTTCGCGACGCGGTCACTGCGCGACGCCGAGCCGGTCTTGATCTGCCCGGCGGCGGTGCCCACGGCCAGATCGGCAATCGTCGAGTCTTCGGTTTCCCCGGAGCGATGAGAGACGACGCTCCGATAGCCGGCCGAGGCCGCCAGCGCCATGGCATCAAGCGTCTCGGTCACCGTGCCAATCTGGTTGAGCTTGACGAGCAGCGCATTGCCGACACCCTCGGCGATGCCCCGGCGCAGAATCGCAGGATTGGTCACAAACACATCGTCACCGACCAGTTGCACGCGGTCGCCGAGGGCGTGGGTCAGCAGCTGCCAGCCGCGCCAGTCCTGTTCGGCACAGCCGTCCTCGATCGAGGCGATGGGGTACTCGCGGCACCAGTCGCTATACAGGGCGACCATGCCTTCCGAGTCACGTCCCGGTTCGCCCGACTTGTGGAAGGCATAATGTCCGTTGCCCTGCCAGAACTCGCTCGAGGCGACGTCGAGGGCGAGATACACCTGCGACCCGGCCCGATAGCCGGCGTGGTCGATGGCTTCGAGCACCACGTCGATGGCCTCGCGATTCGACCGCAGGTTCGGGGCGAAGCCCCCCTCGTCGCCAACGCCCGTCGACAGCCCGCGCTTCCTGAGCAGGGCGCGTAGGGCATGGAAAATCTCGGCGCCGGCCCGCAGGGCGTCGCGGAACGACGCGAATGTGACGGGCATGACCATGAATTCCTGGAAGTCGACGTTCGAGTCGGCGTGGGCTCCGCCGTTCAGAATGTTCATCATGGGCACCGGCAGGGTGAACCCCGTTCCCGTGCCGGCCAGGGCGCCGATGTGGGCGTAGAGGGGGAGGCCCGCCTCGGCGGCTGAGGCCCGCAGTGTTGCCATGGACATACCGAGCAGGGCATTAGCGCCGAGATGGCTCTTGGCAGGGGTGCCATCGAGGGCCAGCAGAGCCGCGTCCACGTCGCGCTGGGAGGCAAATTCGGATCCCGTCATCGCCGGGGCGATGGTGGAGTTGACGTGTCCGACCGCGCGCGTCACCCCGCGACCGAGGTAGCGTGTCGTGTCGCCGTCGCGCAGTTCCAGGGCTTCGCGTTCGCCAGTGGAGGCGCCGGACGGTACCCCGGCACGGCCCGTGGCACCGGAGGCCAGCGTCACATCGACTTCAACGGTGGGGTTGCCGCGCGAGTCGAGCACTTCGCGTCCGTGGATGGCTGTGAATTTCACGGCACGATTATACGACCGGCGCCTGGCGCGATTGACACCACCCCCGGGGCCTCCTATGATGCCCCTTTCGGGGCCATGATCAGGCCCGACAGTTTCAGGAGAACGTTCACCATGGTCATTCGTCGTCTTGTGGCAGTCGCGGTCGCGGTCGCCCTGTCTGGCACATTCGCTGCTGCCCAGTCTGCCAAGCCCGATAAGAAGAAGCGCAGCAAGCAGGAACAGGCCGAAATTGAGCTGATCGTCAAGACCATCGACGGTGCCATGGCCGGGCAGCCGACGCCCACTGACATCGAGATGAAAATTACCCCCTACTTCCTCAAGTCTCAGGAGCCGCGCACGTTCGTGCCGTTCGTGCTCGAGACGAAGGGAGCCCCGGCAGCCGATGCGGCCCTGTACATCCGCGTGGTGAGCCCCGACTTCAAGCCCGACCCCAAGGCCAAGAAGGTCGAGTATCCGTGGGATGACATCCACTTCATCCCGGCGGCCACGGTTGCTGCGGGCCCCCTGCAGCGCGTATTCATGGCCACCCCCGGCACCTACGACGTATACATCGCCATGAAGGAGCGCCTGCCCGAGAAGGCCCCGAAGACGCAGATGGCGAAGATGGGCGTCCTCAAGACCCAGATCACGGTGCCCGACTACATGAACGGCGAACTGGCGACCAGTTCGGTGCTGGTGACCGATAAGGTGAATGACATCACGGCCCCCCTCAGCCCCGAGGCCTCCCGCGAACGGCCCTTCGTGTTCGGCGCGCAGGAGCTGGTGCCGGCCGCTGACGGCAACTTTGGCAAGAACGAAGAACTCTCGATCTTCTTCCAGGTGTACAACGCCGGCCTCGACCAGGGCGGCAAGCCCGACATCGTGATGGAGTACGAGTTCCATCGGAAGGAAGGCAGCGGCGAGAAGTTCTTCAACAAGACGCAGCCACAGACCATCAATGGCACCAACCTGCCGCCCCAGTTCGACCCGGCCAAGTTCCCGGTCCCGGGTGGCATCAGCGTGCCGCTGGGTAGCTTCGGTGAGGGCAGCTACCGGCTGGCCATCAAGGTGACCGACAAGGTCTCAGGCAAGGTCATCACCCACGACGTGCCGTTCACGGTCAAGGCGGCGTCGTAACAGGCGTTCACGTTCAGCGAGCCGCTCCCGACAGCGCCCGGGAGCGGCTTGCAAGGTGCCTATGAGCGTGCGAGCTCACTCCTCCCTGCTGGCGTCTGTTCTCCTCATTGCGCTCATTCTGTGTCCGTCGCCGGCCCTCGCGCAGGCGCACGGAGACGCCCTGCCGTCGGCGGGCCTCTCCGGTGTGGTGGTGGCTGACGATGGCACACCGGTCGGCACAGCGGTGGTCACGGTGGTGGGCGTGCGCACCACACTGGCTGTCACGGACGCCGACGGCACCTTCACCGTGGCCAGCCTGATGCCGGGTCCCTATCTGGTCCGTGCGCATCGCCAGGGCTTTTACACCGGGCAGGGCCAGTGGCTCACGGTGACTCCGGAAGCGTCGGTCACCGTCCGACTCGCGCTCGTGCGCGACGCCTCGGCCACCGAGTCAGTGACCGCGCTCGCCACTGCATCGGTGATCGGTGAGGCGGATGCCGCTGCGATTGGTACGGTGATGACCGGAGCAGAGCGTAGTGAGTCGTGGCTGGCGTGGCACCTTCGGCGTCTCAAGCGCACCATCCTCAAGGACGAAGGTGTGGGTGCGGTGACCCGTGGGGTGCGTGATGACGGGTTCTCTCCCGCGGATCCGTTCGAATATCTGGCGCGGGTGCTCGGCACCTCGGCCCGTGCGGCGACCGCATTGCTGGGGGACATGTCCCTCGATGGTCAGGTCGACCTGCTGACTACAGGCCCGTTCGATGCGCCAGTCGATCTGCTGCAAAGCAATCAGTCACGCGGCGTGACGTTCTTCTCTGTCGGGGCAGACGCAGGCCCAGGGACATGGAACGTGAGGGCAGCCGTCAATCAGGGTGAACTCGACTCGTGGACCCTGGCCGCCAGCTACGCCGGTCGCATTGGCGACGCCCATCGCTACCAGTCAGGCATGGTGTACAGCCTCCAGCGGTATCAGGGGGCCTCCCTCGCGGCCCTTGCGGCGATTCCCGAAAACGACCGCCACGTCGGCGCGGTCTTTCTCCAGGATGACTGGGCGCTGACCCCCACCCTCACGCTCAGCTACGGCGGAGCGGTGGCCCGGTACGACTATCTCGATCAGCAGGCGCTGGTGAGCGGCCGGGTGATGGCCTCGTATGCGCCGGCGGCCACATGGAGGGCCTACGCGTCCGTGTCGCGCGAAGCCGTGGCTCCCGGCGGTCAGGAATTCGTGGCACCGGCCCGTGCCCAGTGGCTTCCACCGCAGCGGACGTTTTCCCCCTTCAATGGCGACAGGTTATCCGTCGGACAGGTCGACCAGTACGCCGGCGGTGTGGAACGGCAGGTCAGCGAGTCTCGCGTCGGGCTACGCGCGTTCCAGCAACGCGTCCAGAACCAGCTGGTCACGCTGTTCGAGGGAGCCGGCACCATGACGCCGGTGGGCACCGGGCACTACCTGATCGGCAGCGCTGGCGATGTCGATCTGTCGGGCGTGACCGTGTCGATGTCGCACCTCCTGTGGGATGGCGTGCGTGCCTCTGTCGATTACACCGTGGCCACGACCGAGTGGCAGCGGTTGGTGCCGATGCGGCCGGTGTTGGCGGGGGCCGGAGCACCACATGCCACCCGGAGCGCGACATCGGTGCCCACGCAGATCCACGACGTGGTCTCAACGGTCGAGGCTGCGGTGCCCGTGACGGCGACCCGGGTGTTCGCCGTGTATCGGCTCAGCAACGCCTTTGTCACCGCTGGAGGAGGCGGTGCCTCCCGACTGTCGGACGGCCGGTTCGAACTACAGGTCAATCAGTCCCTGCCCTTCATGAACTTCACGAAGGCGCAGTGGGAAATGCTCGTGGCCGTCAGGAACATGTTCTACGAGCAGGCGGCGACCGTGTCGCTGCTCGACGAAGCCCTGGTCGTCGGTGCGCCCAAGCGGGTGGTCGGCGGACTCACCGTCCGGTTTTAGTCTCTGCAGCGCTCTCGCACCATGCCGCAGTATTCCCCGTCCCGAGCGGCCTCGACACTGGCGTGGTACGCCAGGCCGGCAACCTTGGTGGGCATGGCCGTCCTGCTGGCCGTCCTGGGAATGGCGAATGTGCTGACGCGTGCCTGGGTGCATGACGTCGAAGATGGCGTGTTCTGGGACGACCGCCCGGCAGGGGTCACCGTCATCGATGTCGATCCGGCCGGCCCGGCGGCCCGTGCTGGTTTACGGCCGGGCGATGTGCTGCTGGCGGTCGACCAGCAGCCCGTGACGTCGAAGGCCGGTGTGCTGACGCGGATGCAGCAGTCGCAACCCGGCGAGCGACACCACTACACCGTGGCGCGGCTGGGGACCCACGTCGTCACCGACGTGCAGTGGGCGACGCTGCCCAATACCGCCGGTCCGATGTACTTCCTGCTGGCCAGTGTCGGCCTGCTCGCGCTGCTCATCGGTACCACCGTGCAGGGCCGCCGTCCGCGTGACCCGGCCACGCGGCACTTTTTCTGGCTGTGCGTGGCGTGCTTCGGGGTCCTCACATTTTCGTTCAGCGGCCGGCTCGATCTTCTTGACGGGTTCTTCTACGGCGCCGATGCGCTGGCCTGGCTGCTGCTGCCGCCGGCATTGCTCCACTTCGTCTGGGTCTTCCCGGAGCGTGCATCAGCACGTCAGGCACCGGCGACCACGGCACTGACGCTGGCGTGCTACGCGCCGGCCGTGGTCCTCGGCCTGCTACGCCTCGGGTTGCTGGTAGCGGGCACCTGGCAGGCTCCCATCGTGCTCGAGGGCCTGCGCTGGCTCGATCGGTGCGATATGGCGATGGCGGTGGTCTATCTGGCGGTTGCGGCCGTCGTGCTGTGGCGCGCAGAGCATCACATGGCCAGTCCCGTGGCCCGACGCCAGCGACAGTGGATGTTGATCGGCACGCTGCTGGCCGCCGTGCCCTTCGGCCTGGGTTACGGCCTGCCGCTGGTCCTCGGCATCGAGCCGCCACGGGTGATGGCACTAACGGCCCTGCTGCTCGGCATGCTTCCCGTGGCCACGGCGGCGGCGCTGGTGCATTACCGGCTCGCAGACATCGAGGTGCTGCTCAAGCGGGCGCTGGTGCTGCTGGCCGTGGCGGCCGCAGGCCTCGGCATCTTCCTTGCGCTGCTGCGTGCCGCAGGGCCCTCCGGGTTTGACAGCGAATTCGATCAGCGTTGGACCATCGCCTTTCTGGCCACGCTGGTGCTCCTGCTGCTGGCCCGACCGGTCACCGAGGGTCTGCAGCAGGCCGTCGATCGTGCGTTCTACCGGGGCCGGTACGATCACCGCCGTGCACTCGTCTCGTTCGCGCGCGACCTGGCAGCTGATCTGGATGTCGAGCGCCTGGCCACGCGGCTGACCGATCGCGTCATCCGCACGCTTGAGGTCGACAGCATGGCCGTTCTGCTGGTCGATCCCGAAGCGGGTGTGCGCCGCGTGCCTGGTCAGGGCCACATGGCAGACCTGCCGGCACTCGCCCCTGGCGACGCGCTGCTCCAGCGGCTCGAGTCCGGGCAGGTGGTGCGACCCGACGACCAGGCCCTCTCCAGCAGCATCGACGCGCACATCCTCGACGCCTGGCGGCAGGCCGGCGTCTCGGTCATCGTCCCGTGCCGTGCCGGCCGCGTGCTCGTCGGACTGCTCGTGCTGGGCTGGCGTCCCGCCCACGAGGCCGTCACCAGCGAGGATGTCCGCCTGCTCATGGCCGTGGCCAGCCAGATCGCCGTCGCCATGCAGAACGGGCGGCTGTTCGGGCAACTGCAGCGCAAGGCGCTCGAACTCGACCGGCTGCATGCCTTCAACGAAGACATTCTCGAATCGCTGGAACACGGACTGATCGTGACCGATGGCGACGGGCGCGTCACCCGATGGAACCGGGCCATGGTGGCGCTCTACGGCGTTACGGCCGTCGAGGCCGTCGGACAGCCGCTCAGCGTCACGGCCGAACCGTCGCTGCTGGCACTGGTCGAACAACTGCGCGCCAGGCCGGAACCAACGGCCGTCACGCTGCGCGCCACGATTCAGCGACGAACGTCAGACACGACGTCCAGCACCCGGCGTGTGAACATTACCCGCCTGCCCGTGCAGCGCCCGGACGGGGGCACGGCCGACGGCGACATGTTCATCGTCGAAGACCTCACGCACCGGACGCAACTCGAAGAGCAATTGCGGCTGTCCGAGAAGATGGCATCGCTCGGCGTGCTGGCCGCCGGCGTGGCACATGAGGTCAATACGCCGCTCACAGGCATCTCGAGTTACACGCAGCTGCTGATGGAACACGTACCGGATGGCAGCCCCGAGCGGCGCATGCTCGAGAAGATTGAAACACAGGCCTTTCGCGCCGCCCGCATTGTGAATGGCCTGCTGCACCTGTCCCGGTCTGCACCCGTCGACGAAGCCGAGCGCCGCACGGTCGACCTCAACGCTGTTGTCGGTGACGTGACAGCCCTGCTCGAACCGCAGCTTGAGAAGGCCCGTATTCGCGTCAGGAGCGACCTGCAGCCGGGTACTCTGCCCGTCCTGGGCTTCGAATCGAAACTGCAGCAGGTCTTCCTCAACCTCTTCATCAATGCGCGCGATGCCATGCCTCGCGGCGGCTGGCTGTCGGTGACCACTCGCGGCGAAGGCGCCGACGCGGTAGTCGAGGTCGCCGATACCGGCACCGGTATTTCACCCGATGTGCTCGAGCGCATCTACGATCCGTTCTTCACCACCAAGCCGATGGGGCAGGGGACGGGACTCGGGTTGGCCATCACCTACGGCATCGTGCGTGAACACGACGCCGCCATCCAGTGCCAGAGCGCACCGGGGCAGGGCACGCGGTTCACCGTGCGCTTTAGCCAGGCCGGGCGCCGCGACCACCCGGCGGCCGTCTGAGCGTGACCGGGGTGCTGCCTTCCCCTGCCACCGGGCGCGCGGTCCTCGTCATCGACGATGAAGAGGTGATGCGTGATGTGCTGCAGACCCTGCTGCAGCGGGCCGGCTACGCGGTGCAGGTCGCTGCCGGAGGGGCGGAGGGCCTCGCGCTGGCGCGCAGACGTCCGTTCGACGCTGTCATCGTCGACGTGATGATGTCGGACATGGACGGCGTGCAGGTGCTCGAAGCCCTTCGGGATGACGATGAGAGCCTGCCGGTCTTGGTCATCACGGCCTATGCCTCGATGGATACGGCCGTGCGTGCCATGCAGCGTGGTGCCTTCGACTACATCACCAAGCCGTTCAAGCATGAAGACGTCCTGACAATTCTCGGCCATGCCATCGAGCAGCGGCGCCTACGCGAGGAGAACCGGCACCTCCGTGCTGAGGGAGCCCGCGGCCTCGATACGCTGTCGGCCATCGTGGGCCGCAGCCCACGGATGCTGCAGGTGTTCAAGCTCATTGCGCAGGCCGCAGCCAGCCGTGCGACCGTGTTGATTACGGGCGAGAGCGGCACAGGCAAGGAACTGGTCGCGCGGGCCCTGCACGTCAACTCGCCCCGGGCCGACCGGGCGTTTGTGCCGGTCAACTCCGGCAACCTGCCGCCCGACCTTCTCGAGTCGACGCTCTTCGGCCACGTGAAGGGCGCCTTTACCGGCGCGATCGCGCCCAAGAAGGGGCTCTTCGATCTGGCAGACCAGGGCACGATCTTTTTCGACGAGATTGGCAACATACCCGTCGAGACACAGGCCAAGCTGCTGCGCGTGATGCAGGAGCGCGAATTCATGCGCCTCGGGGGCATCGACACCATCCGCGTCGACGTGCGCATCATCGCCGCCACCAATGTGCACCTGAAGGGCGAGATGGAGGCCGGACGATTCAGGGAAGACCTCTACTATCGCCTGCAGGTCATCACCATCGAGCTGCCTCCTCTGCGCAGCCGCACGGAAGACATCCCTCTGCTCGTCCATCACTTTCTCGACAAGTACGGCCATGAGAACGGACGCACCGGCATGTCGATCACCTCTGAGGCGATCGAACTGCTGGTGACCTATGCGTGGCCGGGCAACGTGCGCGAGCTTGA
Source organism: Acidobacteriota bacterium (assembly GCA_016871195.1). Classification (GTDB taxonomy): domain Bacteria; phylum Acidobacteriota; class Vicinamibacteria; order Vicinamibacterales; family UBA2999; genus VFZN01. The sequence continues at coordinate 33,620 of VFZN01000008.1, forward strand.
GAATGTGATCGAGCGCGCCGTGGTGCTCAGTGCCGGCCCGGTGGTGACCGCTGACCGGCTGCCAGAGTCGGTGAAAGGCGTCTCGGCCAGTCCGGCGGGACAACGGGTGGCGCTGCCGCCCGACGGCATCTCCCTTCGGGCAGAAGTGGATGCCTACGAGCGGCAGTGGATCGAAGCGGCCCTCGCGGCAGCCGATGGCGTGCAGAAGCGCGCGGCCGAACTGCTGCGCGTCAGGCCGACCACGCTCAATGAAATGCTCAAGCGTCACGGTATGCGTGACGCAGCGAGGCGTGCCGACGCGGCAGACGATCCGTCGGCTACCGGGTGACGGCGGTCAGCAGGCGATCGTACTTCTGCATGATGACGTCCCACCGATAGTGGCGGCGGACATATTCCTTGCCGTTCCGTCCCATGCGTTCCCTCAGACGGTCGTCGCCCAGCAGCAGCCGTGTGCACTCGATGAATTCGTCGCGATCCTGATAGAAGAGTCCCGCATTGCCCTTGAGGCAGTGGTCGACCAGGACCTCGGCCCGTGCGTTGCACAGCACCGGGGTACCGACGGCCATCGCTTCGAGGGCCAACAGCGAAAGACTTTCGAACGGCGAGGGCACAACGACGACAGTCGCGGCTTCGAGGGCCTGCAGCCGTTCCCGCTCAGACAGCAAGCCGGCAAACCGCACCCAGGGCACCTCGGGCAGCTGCATCAGCTTGACGCCCATCAGCGCCAGCTCGGCCTCGCCGCCCTGCTCCTTGTATGACGTGAAGTACTCGATCAACTCCTCGCAGCCCTTGCCGGCGTCGATGCGGCCGCCATACAGCAGGAACTGGCCATCGAGGCGGTGACGGCGCCGGAACATGGCGCCGCGCACGCGCAGGTGCGGCGGCAGCGCCTTGTGAGCTTCCTCCTCGTCTTCGGGCTCTTCCTGCGGCAGCAGCGGTTCATCCTGCAGCAGGTCCACGCCGCAGCCCACCGTCTCCTCGGCGACCAGCCGCATCGGGAAGGTTGTCTTCAGGAAGTTCCGCTCGGAATCGGTGTTGAAGGCCACGGCACGCGCGTGACCGAACACTTCGCGGAAAATACCCAGATGAATAGCCGGTTCGTCGTGTGCCGTAGGCACGAGGATGCTGCGTGAGGGATCGATGCCGAGGCCATGCACCGTCGGGGCATAAAGGTAGGTGAAGAAGATCACCGCGTCGTAGTCGCGATGCCGCTTCTGCAGGAACTCGAGCAGTGCCGGCGACCATGGGCCCTGCTCCTCGATCCAGCGCAGCTCGTCTGCCCGCGAATGGTCATGGTTGAAAATCCAGTCGGAGTAGCGGTTGAAGCTGTCAATGTCGCGCGTGCGCGCATTGGCAAACCGGCGGACCGTGACACCACGGATGCGGTCGGTGCCCTCGGGATACTCGTTCTGCCATGTGATGTAGTCGCGCGCACAGGTGGTCAGTACTTCGACATCGTGGCGGACGGCAAGCCGCTCGGCAATGAGCCGGCAGTGATACTCGGACCCGCCCAGAATCTCTGCGCCGTAGCGCTGAACAACGAATGCAATTTTCACAGAGTTGACTCCGTGGCCCGTTGCGGACCCATCGTGGCCAGCAACTGCTGCAGCTCGCGCCTGATCCGCGCGTCGCCGAAATCGAGCAGCCGTTGCCGTTGCCGTGCAATCACGCGCCGCCGCAGGTCGCCGTTGTAGACCAGCTCACCCAGCAGTTCGGCGGCATATTCCATGTCCTTGGGTTCGAACAGCACGCCCGCGCCTCCGAGGGTATCGGGCACGGCTGTCGATGCGTAGGCCATCACCGGTACGTCGGCGGCCATGGCCTCGAGCAGTGGCACGCAAAAGCCTTCGTGCTCCGACAGCGACAGGTAGACATCCGCTGCCCGATAGTACGCCGCGAGGTCGTCATCGTCGACCGGGCCGGTGAACAGGAACCGTTCCGGCGGCATGTCGAACTCCTTGATGAGGGCGCGCACCATGTTGTAGTAGCGCGGCATGCCATCCGTGCGGCCGACGAAGATGAAGCGATAGTGCAGGTCGACATACCGCTTGTAGGTCTCGGCCAGTCGAATGTGGTCTTCAATCTTCTTATTCGGCGCGATGCGTCCCACAAACAGAAAATTGTGCAGCCCGTCATTCAGGAGCACATCGAGTGCTGGCCGCGGCGATGCGTGCGTGATGCGGGTGGTGTTGATGGCGATGGGGAAGATCCCGGTGTCCCGGAAGCCCATATCCTCGAGTTCGCAGCGGTTGAATTCGGAATCGCCCAGAGCCAGTTCGACATGTCCGGCCAGCGAGCGCACGTCATCCCGGCTGAGCAGCGAGAGGCGGAAGACCTCGGCATCGAACGGTGCAAAAAAATGGGCGGGCGTGACATTGTGATACTGCAGCACGCGACCACCGGGCAGCGCGGCAAACGCCCGCGTCATGGGCGAGACCAGGGCAAAGTGAAAGATCGTCACGTCGCCTGCGTGTGCCGCAGGTTCGCTGAACGGGCGAACGTCGCCACGCAGGTCATCGTCAATCGTCAGGGCGAACAGGTCGGCTTGGTGCCCCATGGTACGCAGCAGGTCACGTACGCGCCTGGCCGAGTCGCCGATGGCATCGCCCCGATGCGCCGCCGGCACCCACTGATTGACGATCATGCGGCCCTGCCTGTCACCGGGGTGCCTTCTTCGGCAGCGCGAGATAGGCGGCCGGTCGATAGGGACGCAGTTCCTGGAGATGCACGGCCTCGTCGACCTGTTCCCAGAAATCAAACGCCACCGGGGGATGCGGACGCCGTGGGGCGTGGCGGATCTCGTCGACAAACCGCAGCAGCAGGCCGCCGAAGTCGCGCGCCATCAGCCGGGCCAGCGCGGCGTCCTGCGCGTCCACGATGCGTGAGGCCAGCGCATCGTTGGAGGCGATCTGGTCAATCAGGGCGGCCACCCGCATGGGATCCTTGTCGGTGTACAGCACACCCGCGCCGTCCATGGTGGAGGGAATCGCGGTCGCGGCATAGGCCAGCACGGGCACGCCCATGTGAAAGGACTCGACCAGCGGCACGCAGAATCCCTCGTGCTCACTGGCGCACAGAAAGACGTCGGCCAGTTCGTAGTACGCCACCAGTTCGGCGTTGCTGACATGCCCGAGAAAGTGCACGTCGCAGACGCCGAGGGACGCCGTCATCGACAGCAGCATCGACAGATAGCGCTCGAATCCTGAATGCGCGCCCACCAGCAGCAGGCGTGACCGCGGGTTGAAGTACGTCTTGTAGGCGTGAAAAAAGCGGATGACGTCCTCGATCTTCTTGTTGGGAATCACCCGGCCCACGAACATCACGTTCACCCAGCCATCGTCGAAGCTGCTGGCCTGCATGACGTCGGGGGCACTGTCGAGATGCGAGAAGTCGGGCACCACCGGCAGCACATCCGTACGGGGAAACCCCAGCGCCTCGAGTTCCTGCCGGTTGTAGTCGGAATCGCCGAGTCCGAGGTCGCACCGCCGGGCATACAGCCCGAGCTCGCGTCGACCCAGGTAGCAGAGTTCGACCAGCGGGGGATGCACGTCGATGAAGTACTCGGGCGGCGTGATGTTGTGGTAAATCAGCGCCATCCGATCAGGCAGGGCATACGCGATGCGCGATGCCTTGGACCCCAGCGAGAAATGGTGCAGCAGGATGTGGTCCGGATGGCTGGCATCGGGCAGGTCGCGATAGTCGACGGTCAGCGATTCAAGCCTGGAGTCGGCGGTCTCGCAGAAAATTTCCGACTCGTAGCCCGCGGCCTGCAGCACGCGCCGGATGCCCAGCACCTCATTGCCGATCGCATCGCCATAGCCCAGCGTCGCCAGTACCTGATGCACTGCCGGTCGGCTCATGCGGGCGAACCCTCCGTGCGGCCCGGTCGCCCCTTTGGCCTGCGTCGGCGTCTCGCCGTCGGACGTCGCTCTGGGCTGGCCTGGTCTCCGCCGTCACCGCGCGGCTGGGGCGCTGGTGCTGATGTCGGGGAACCCGATGGAGTCGAGGTCTCTTCGAGGTTCGGCTCTGGCGTGCTGGAGCTGCCGGTGCCGGTGCGTGCGTCACGAGGCGGGCGCGAACCACGCGCGCCCTGACCCGCTGGCCTGGCCTGCCGGTCATGTCGGCGAGACCGATCGTGCCCGCGTCCTCGATGCTCCTGACGCGGGTCACGCTCGCGTGACCGGCGGTCCTGGGACTGTTCGGTGCGACCCTCGGTGGTGGCGCGCGCGTCACCCTCGGCGCGTCCCGTGGGCGCGGCGACGGGTGATGCTGCCGCCGCAGGCGGCGTCGGTGAGGTGCGTGCCGGTGCCTCGGCAGGCGGTGCGGGTGCCTGCGTGCGGCCTGCCGACGGACGCACGCGCTCCGTCGCAGGCTCGCTGATATCCGTGGCAGCGCCGCGGGGCTGTGCATCGACGATGCGATCGGCCGGTGGCAGCGTGCGACGTCGACGGCTGAACCAGCCGGGCAGCGGTTCCATGCCGCGACCTGCGGGTGCCTGCGACAGTCGCTCGAGCATATCGAGATACTTCCGCTCGATCACCGGCCAGCTGTAGTGCGCCTGGAAATAGCGCTGGCCATTGGCGCCGAGGGATGCGGCCAGTGCCGGGTTCATGTCGAGAGCGCGCAGGGTTTCGAGGAACTCGCCGTAGCCCTGGTAGTAGAGGCCGGCATTGCTCCGCCGGCACTGCCCCTGCAGCACATCGCAGGCCGCGTTGGCCAGCACGGGGCGACCGAGGGCCCAGGCTTCGAGGGCCACCATCGACAGGCTCTCGAAGTACGACGGCATCACCAGCAGGTCTGCGGCAGCCATGGCATCGAACTTGTCCTGGTCAGACACAAAGCCCAGATGATGAATCCGCGGATGGGACGGAACGGGAATGACGGGCGTCCCGATCAGTACAAGGTGCAGGCCGTCGAGCATGGCCGTCGAGTAGCGAACAAAGAAATCGAACAGTTCGCGGCAGCCCTTGTTTTCGTCAATGCGGCCCACATAGATGGCGAACCGATCGTGCATTCCGAACTTCTGGCGAAAGCGGGGGGGGCGAGGACGCTCGGGAATCTCTGAGCCGATGCCGACCACGACCCCGGGGACCGCGTGGTTGCCGGTGATGCCCTGAATCAGTGCCCGTTCCTCGTACGAGTTGTACATCAGGGCCCGCACACCCCTGAACAGCGGACCGAAGATGCTGAGGCCCAGAGCACCGTCGCGCTCGGCGGTCGGCACCAGAATCGCCTTGTGTGCCACGGCACGCGCGCCGTGATAGGCGTGGTAGTACCGTGCACTGAAGAAAATGAAGAAGTCGTACCCGGCGTCGTGCGCCCGCAGATAATCGACCAGCGCAGGGCTGGTCGGGCCTTCGGCCTCCAGCCACGCCAGTTCGTCATTCACCGAGTGTGGACGCGTGAACACCCGGGCCGACCAGTCGCCGAACTCATCGGGCGTCCGCTCCCGCGACACCGGAAACCGACGCACCGTGATGCCGTGGATCGACTCGGTGCCGGACGCGCGCTCATTCCGCCACGTGATGTAGTCGGAGGCGCACGTCGTGATCACCTCGACACTGACGTGGCGCGCGAGATGCTCGGCCACATACCGGGCATGCAGTTCGGCGCCGCCGTTGATGTCGGCGCCGTATCGCTGAACAACAACCGCGATCTTCACTGCGCGTCTGGTGTGGACGAATTGTCGTCCGTGTCTGGCCCCTCGTCGTCATACGAGTCGCCGTCGGCATCAGGCAGGGCCTCGGTGCCGGTCACGTCGCCGTCCTGTCCGGGCACGCCGCCAACGCCCTCACGATTCCCGCGCCGCCCGCGGCGGCGACGGCGGCGACGGCGGCCGTCGCCCTCCCCACGACCCGCCGCGTCAGCACCGTCACCCGTCGTGCCATTCCCGGCCTCATGGGCAGGCAGCTCGGCAGGGCCGCCGGCCGCCTCGGGACGCGTCTCGCGGCGCTCGCGGGTCCGCTGCACCTCGGGCCGGTACTGGACGACGCCCTCGAGGGCTCGCACGCGACGTTCACTGAAGTCAAGACGGCTCGACAGCGACTCGACGCGCATCCGCAGGTTCTTCACCTCGATGCCGGTGCGCGTAGTCTCGAGCACGAGGTTGTGCAGCACTTCGTAATACAGCACATTCCACTCGCTGCGCTCGAGCCGGCGCGTCGCATCGCGCTTCAGCATGTCGACGTTGAACTGCGCCTGGGCGTGCAGCACCTGGTTGAGGGTGTTGGGATTGAAGAACAGCTTGAGCACAGGTAGCAGTAGCCGGCGGATCAGGCGCAGCAGGCCGCGGTGTGACGAAAACAGCGTTTTGTCGTCGAAGGTGTACGGAGGCTCGAACGCCGCCGGATCAACGGCCACGGCCGGGCGGCTTCGGCGAAACTGCTCGAGCAGGTCCGAGCGCAGGTGCTTCGGATCGAGAAATTTTTCGAGCCGCACACTAGCCAGCTCGCGCACTTGTTCTTCGGTGTAGTCGACGCCACGCTTCTCGGCCAGGCGGCCGCGAATCTGCGTCATGATTTGCTCGACGTCGACCGATTCGGATCGGATGTTGAACTCAGACATGAAACTCCTTTGGCAACACGGCCGACGCCCAAAGGCCCGGTCGTGTCGTGGCGGACGCAGGCACCGCAGCGGGGCGCCAGGTATCCGGAATCAGGCAGCGGGGAACCTCGTGCCGCCGGAGGGCGACAGCAGGCGAGGTGAAGAGCCGGGACGAGGAGTACGGATGCAGGGCTCGAGGCATTGTGTCAGCTACCACCCGAACGGGCGATAGATGACCGCGACTACTGTGAGGCCCCACAGACCGACGCATGACAGCAGCGGCCGATCGGTCACCAGCATCTCCGAGGGGTTCCCACCGCCGTCCTTCCGATGGACGATGTAGAGGTACCTGAAGAGGCCGTAGATGGGAAACGGGACCGTCAGCACCAGCCAGTGGGTGCCGAAACGAGCCGTGGTTTCCGGGCTCAGGCAGTAGATGATGTAGGCCACCAGCGTTGCTGCGGCGACTACCGCGATCATCTGATCGAGCAGATACGGGTCGTACTCCTCCAAAATCCGTCGATGGCCGGCTGCCCCCGCCGCCAGCAGCGTCAGTTCGTGGCGACGCTTGCTGAGACCGAGGAACAGGGCCAGAAGAATGGTGCAGATCACCAGCCAGTCACTGATGGGCACCCCGATGACCAGACCGCCGGCAATCGCGCGCAGCACAAAGCCGAACGCAATGGCCATGACGTCGAGTATCACCAGGTGCTTGAGCACACGGGTGTAGGCCGCCTGTAGCACCAGGTAGGCGGCCGCGACCAGGCCGAAGCCGGTCTGCAGCCAGAAGGCCAGTGAGAGGCCCAGGGCCGTCAGCGCCAGGGCCCAGGCCACTGCCGTCGGCGCAGACACATGCCCGGCCGCAATCGGGCGATACCGCTTGACCGGATGCTGACGATCCGACTCGCGGTCGGAGACGTCGTTGAGCAGATAGACGGCGCCGGACAGTCCGCAGAAAATGGCAAAGGCCGCCAGTGCCTGCAGCACGGCGGCCGTATCGAACAGGCGACGGGCAAACAGCAGCGCCGCAAAGACCAGCAGGTTCTTGGTCCACTGCTCCGGCCTGAGCGAATGCAGCACGCTCACTCCCGAAGACCCGATCCGGTGCTAGGCCCCAAAGCTCGCCACGGCATCTGCTTCCGTGTCGAAAGTCTCGAACACCGTCAGCAGCTTCGTGATCGACAGCAGGTCTTCAATCCGCTTTGTCAGGTTCACCAGCTTGAGGCTGCCCCCCTGACGCTTAACCGTGGTGTAGGTGCGGACGATTTCGCCCAAGCCGGCACTGTCGAGATACTCGACGCCCGCCAGGTTGAGCAGCAGGTGCGTGTGGCCGGAGGCCAGCACGCGGGCAATCGTGTCGCGCAGGTGCTCGTCGCCGTCGCCAAGGGTGATCTTCCCCTTGAGGTCGAGAATCGCGACGCCGTTCACCGTGCGTTCGGTGATCTCCATGGCAGACATTCCTTACAGTCAGAAAGTAACAGCGACCGCGCCCGGGGCTCACAGAAAGGAGCCGCAGGCAGCGGTCGCATGATATCACGGGCTAATCGGTGTCCCGGCGCATCTTCTTCCGGCTGCGCTTGCGGGCCAGCGCCTGCTTGGCGCGGCGCTTGTCGCCCGGCTTCAGGTAGAAGGAGTGCTTCTTGATGTCCTTGATGATGTCTTCCTGCTGCACCTTGCGCTTGAAGCGGCGCAACGCACTTTCGATCGACTCACCTTCCTGAATCTTGACTTCGGCCATAGGAACACCCCCTTTCCTGTCGGGATCGCGGCGGAACTGGCCGCTCGCGTCAGTCTCAGGCGCCGGCTCCCTCCGGAACCACACACCGAGCATGCTAGGCTACCACAGTCTTCCAGCCGCCATGCGCATCCTTATCCTTGGAAACGGCGGGCGCGAACATGCCCTGACCTGGCGCCTCCAGCGTGACCCCGATGTGTCTGCCGTGTTCTGCGCACCCGGAAACCCGGGAATGGCCCGCCATGTGCCCGTCACCCTTGCCAATCCCGTCAGGCCTGACGAGGTCCTGGCCCTGATCGAGGCCCACGGCATCGACCTCACCATTGTGGGTCCAGAGGCGCCCCTCGCCGCAGGGCTGGTCGACCGCTGTCTCGAGGCCGGACACCCGGTCTTCGGCCCCACGGCCGCAGCCGCCCGACTCGAAACCAGCAAGGCCTTTGCCAAGGCCTTCATGGAACGGCACCACGTCCCCACCGCGCGCCACGTGACCTGCCACGCCGTCGACGAAGCGATCGACGCCATCCGGAGCGGCCGACTGGGCACATCGGTGGTCGTCAAGGCCGACGGACTGGCGGCCGGCAAGGGCGTCGTGGTCGCGCCCGACCATGCCACGGCCGAGGCCGCAGTGCACGCCGCCATGGTCGATGCCACATTCGGTGACGCTGGGCGCTGTGTCGTCCTTGAGGAGTGTCTCTCGGGTCCCGAGGTGTCGTGTTTCGTCGTGGCTGATGGCGGCACGTTCCGATGGCTGATGACCGCCCAGGACCACAAGCGCATCTTCGACCACGATGAAGGGCCCAACACCGGAGGCATGGGCGCATTCGCCCCCAGCCCGCTCGTCGATGCCGCGCTCCAGACCCGCATCGAGCACGACATCATCCTACCGGTGCTGCAGGGCATGGTGGCCGAGGGCCACCCCTTCCGGGGGTTCCTCTACGCCGGCCTGATGCTGACTGCCCTCGGCCCCAGGGTCATCGAGTTCAACGTGCGGTTTGGCGATCCTGAAGCCCAGGTCGTGCTGCCCCTGATCGACGCCCCCCTGGCTCCGCTGCTGATGGCGGCCGCCACTGGTCGGCTGCAGGATACGCCCATCGATGTGCGATTGACCGACGACCGGGCTGTCGGCGTCGTACTGGCGGCGCGAGGATATCCCGGTCCGGTTGAGACTGGCCAGGTGATCCATGGCCTCGACCGGCTGGCCCGTGAACATCCCGAGGTACTGGCGTTCTTCGCCGGCGTCGGTGCGTCGGACGGGCAACTGGTGACGGCTGGGGGCCGCGTCCTGACGCTCGTGGCACGGGCCCCGTCGTTCGCTGATGCCATCAGCCGGGCCTACGATGCCGTCGAGGTCGTGCACTTCGACGGCATGCAGCTGCGCCGGGACATTGGCCGCAAGGCCATCGGCGCCGGCGCCGAGTGACGCTCGGCCACCACAGGCACTACGACGCCGGTGGCGTCACCAGCGTCGAAATCGCATCGTCGAGGTGTCCGCGGAAACCGTCGGGATTCCTGCCTTCAGGCACCTCGAGATACGTCACGGCGCCGGTGCCCAGGTCGAGGGCAGTCCGCAGCCGCCGGCCGCCAAGGGCATCGCCGTCATAGGTGCCGGACAGCACGAAAAATGTTACGGCCCGCACGGCCGTGGCGCCCTTCGACTGGTTGGTGATGACGGTGCGGGTCTGCACCGGCGGGGCCAGCGCGGCGCACAGGGCAAACACCGACGGATACTCAACGGCCAGGTCGACGGCACCGTAGCCTGGAAGGCCGGCCCCCATGATCAGGCGCTGTTCGGGGGCGGGCAGGGTGCGAAACCGGCCGTCGACGACCGGCACCAGTTCGGTGGCCATGAAGGCCCGCCAGCTCGCATTCCGTGAATACTCCTCGCCACGGGCGCCGGGCTCGACAAACACCGCGATGATCGGCGGAATGGCCCCCCGCGCGATGAGCCGGTCGAGCACCTGGGTGACCTGCATCTTCTCGACCCAGTTCGACCCGTCCAGCATGTAGACCACGGGATACCAGACCTGTGACTGCTCGTACCCGGGAGGGGTGTAGAACCAGACGCGGCGTGTGCCGCCCAGGTATCGCGACCGCACTTCGTCTGACGCGACTGTTCCCGCGGGGACAGGCGCGGTATCGTCCAGCTCGGGCTGTGCGATCCACTGGGGCATGCGAATCTCGGACCGCGGCGCCCCCAGTGACAGCGCCTGGCGCGGGTTCCTGGGGTCGGCGAGTAGGGTGCCGCCATAGTCGAACACATACTCAGCACGAGCGTTCGTGTACACCGACGCCTCGTGATACGCCCAGTCGGTGCCGGCGATGGGAATGGGCACCCCGAGCGTCGCATCGGGTCCCGTCGGTCCCATGCCGAACCCGTTGAAGTCGCCGAGGATGCGGGGAATCACCCCCTCGCGCTGCTGCACCATGAAAATGGCACGCGACTGTCGCTCGATGAAGGGTGTGCCCCCCTGTCGAGCGATGTAATCCTCGATGATCGGCCCGCGCTGATCCGCCGGCGCGTCCGACACCTGCGCCAGCATCTGCCGGAATGTGGTGGGTGGCTCGGCAGGGCCGCACCCCGCCAGCACCGCCGTCAACAGCCAGATAAGTCCCCGAAGACGTGTCACGATGGCATGGCCTCCGACAGTCGCTGCGCCGGTGACCGGCGCTCGTGCCCCTCGACGATGAGCTGCCCGCAGGCGGCGCGGATGTCACGGCCGCGGCTCTTGCGGACCGACACCACCACGCCCCGGTCAGCGAGAATGCCGGCAAAGGTGCTGACGCGGGCGTCTGACGGACGGTCGAATGGAATGCCCGCCGCTTCGTTCAGAGGGATCAGGTTTACCTTGCCCCGGATGCCGTCCATCAACCGCGCCAGCCGACGGGCGTCCTCAGGGCTGTCGTTGACGCCGTCCAGCATCACATATTCAAAGGTAATCCGGTTGCGGCGACCCACCGGAAACCGCCGGCAGGCGTCGAGGATGTCGGCCAGCGAATACTTCTTGGTGGGGGGCACAATCGCCGCACGCTGCGCCTCGGTGGTGGCATGCAGTGAAATCGCCAGGTTCGGCATGAACGGTTCGGCCGCCAGCCGATCGAGCATGGGCACCAGGCCCACGGTGGACAGCGTCACCCGGCGGGCGGTCATGCCGAACCCCTGCGGTGCCGCCAGCAGTCGCAGCGCGCGCATCGTGGCGTCGTAGTTGTGCAGTGGCTCGCCCATTCCCATCAGGACAATATTGAAGGGGGCCTCGCGTAGGCCCGTGGCCCCGGCCAGCACGCGCACCTGCCCGGCGATTTCGCCCGCAGACAGGTGCCGCACGAGCCCCATTTTCCCCGTCAGGCAGAAGGCGCACCCCATGGCGCACCCGACCTGGGTCGAGATGCAGAACGTCTGCGCCGGGGTGTCGGGGATGTAGACCGACTCGATCTGGCGCCCGTCCGCCAGGCCGAGCATGAACTTCCGGGTGCCATCGTCCGACTGCCATTCCCGCAGGAGCACGGGTGTCGCCACGACTGCCTGGGTGCCGAGGGACTCGCGGAGCGTCTGGGGAAGGTCTGACATCGCGAACGGGTCTGTGACGCCCCGTTTCCAGACCCACTGGACGATCTGCCGGGCATGAAACCGGCGATGGCCCAGCGACTCGACCAACGTCTCGAGTTCGTCAAGGGTCTGGTCAGCGAGGTCAACGCGGGTGGAGGCCGTCACGGTGTCCTTCCAGTGTAGCAAGGCCCGTGTCCGGCGATTGCGTGACCCGTCGAAAGCTGGTACCATCAGAAATTCCTTTCGCTGCAATCACTTAGCAGCGAACTCACTGCCGTGCCCGACACCAGCCTCCGACGAGACGTTCTCAGCAGCGGCATCCGTCTTGTGACCGAAACCATGGCGCACGTGCGCTCGGTCTCGGTCGGCATCTGGCTGTCGCGGGGATCACGTCACGAAACAGCCGAGCAGGCCGGCATCGCGCACTTCGTCGAGCACATGCTCTTTAAGGGCACCGCCACGCGCACGGCGGAAGGCATCGCCCAGGAAGTCGATTCCATCGGCGGACATCTCGATGCCTTCACCTCGAAGGAATACGCCGGCTACTACATGAAGGTGCTCGACGAGCACCTGCCGTTCGCCGTCGACCTGCTGGCCGATCTGGTCTCGCATCCCACGTTCGCGGCGGGCGACATCGCCAAGGAACAGAAGGTGGTGCTCGAGGAAATCAAGATGGTCGAGGACACCCCCGACGATCTGGTGCACGAGCTGTTCTCCGAGTCATTCTGGCCCGACCACCCGCTGGGGCGTCCGATTCTGGGCGTGCCCGCCACGGTCTCGGCACTCGACAGTGCCGCCCTGCATACATACTTCGCGCAGACCTATGCGGCACCCTATCTGTCGGTGGTTGCGGTTGGCCACCTCGACCACGACGACCTCAAGGCCCGCTTCGAAGAGGCGCTGCGCGATGTGCCGCGCACCGGCGCCGGTGTCGACATCGCCCCTCCTGTCCCGTCCATAGGCCGGCGTCACCGCCGCAAGGACCTCGAGCAGAGCCATGTGTGCCTTGGCTCGATGGCCCTGCCGCAGTCACATCCCGATCAGTACGCGGCGTATGCGCTCAACACCGTGCTCGGTGGGTCGATGAGCTCGCGACTCTTCCAGCGCGTGCGCGAGCAGCGCGGGCTGGCCTACGCGGTGTCGTCCGGTGTGACCTCGTACCGCGACGCCGGGGCCATCAGTATCTACGCAGGCTGCGCCCACGAGGCCGTGCCTGAACTGGTCAACGTGGTCCTGGGTGAACTGCGTGACCTGCGCGAGGTGCCCGTGCCTGCCGATGAACTGCGGCGCGCCAAGGATCATCTCAAGGGCTCCCTGATGCTGGGGCTCGAAGGCACGTCGAGCCGGATGTCACACCTCGCCCGTCAGGAAATCTACCGCGACACCACCGAATCGCTCGACGACATGCTGGCGGCGATCGAGCGGGTGCAGGCCGATGATGTGCAGCGGCTGGCCCATGCGTTCTTTGCCGACGGCGCGGTGGCCAGCACCGTGCTGGGGGCAGGTGCTGAAGAGGAGTCTCACGGATGATTCCGCGCTACACCCATCCCGAGATGGGGCGCATCTGGACGGAACAGCGGCGCTACGAGTCGTGGCTGCGTGTCGAAGTGGCGGCAGCCGAGGCCATGGCCGAGGTCGGCATGGTGCCGGTCGAGGCCGCGCGTGACCTGCGCGAACGCGGCGCGTTCGACATGGCCCGCATCGAGGAAATCGAGCAGACCACGCAGCACGACGTCATTGCGTTCACCACGGCCGTGGCCGAGAAGGTGGGGCCATCCGCACGCTGGCTGCATTTCGGACTCACCTCGTCCGATGTGGTCGATACGGCGCAGGCGCTGCAGATGGTCGAGGCCTGTGACCTCATCCTGGTCAATCTGCGCGCACTGGCCGCAGCGATCGACGTGCGCGCGCAGGAACACCGCCACACGCCGATGATCGGCCGCACCCACGGCGTGCACGCCGAGCCGATGACCTTCGGTCTCAAGATGGCGATCTGGTACGCCGAGGTGCAGCGCGACATCGTCCGCGTCGAGCGTGCGCGCGAGACCGTGCGTGTCGGAAAAATTTCGGGCGCCGTCGGCACGTTCGCCCACCTCGACCCCTCGATCGAAGCGGCCGTGTGTGCGCGGCTGCAGCTCGAGCCCGCGCCGATTTCCTCCCAGGTGATTCAGCGCGATCGCCATGCCGAACTGCTGTCGGCCCTGGCCATCACTGCCGCCTCGCTCGAAAAATTTGCCCTCGAAATCCGCGGTCTGCAGAAGACGGAAATCGGCGAAGTGGAAGAACCGTTCCGGAAGGGTCAGAAGGGCTCGTCGGCCATGCCCCACAAGCGCAATCCCATCGGATGCGAGCAGGTCGTGGGACTGGCGAGGCTCATCCGCGCCAATGCCATGGCGGCGCTCGAGAACGTGGCCCTCTGGCACGAGCGCGATATCTCGCACTCGTCCGTCGAGCGTGTCATCCTGCCCGACAGTTTCATTGCACTTGACCACATGCTCCGCCGTTTCACGCGCATCGTGGCCGGCATGGTGGTCTATCCCGATCGGATGCTCGAGAATCTCAACCGGTCGCGCGGCGTCGTGTTCTCGGGGCAGGTGCTGCTCGAACTGGCACGCCTCGGGGTGTCGCGCGAACAGGCGTACGAGTGGGTGCAGCGCAACGCCATGCGGGCGTTCCACGAGCAGCGCGACTTCAAGACGCTGCTGCTGGCCGACGCCGACATCATGGCGCGACTGACACCTGCCGATGTCGACAGCGCCTTCGACCTGACAGTGCAGCTGCGGAATGTCGACGCCATCTTCAACCGCGTCTTTACGGGGAGCCATTGAAATCATGCGAGCGCGTGTCTACGTCACCCTGAAACCGTCGGTGTTCGATCCCCAGGGCCGGGTCGTCACCGATGCCCTCACCACGCTGGGCTATGACGATGTCCGGGATGTGCGTCAGGGCAAGTACTTTGACCTCGAGGTGGCCGGCACCGATGCCGAGCAGGTGCGGGCACGGGTCACCGACATGGCCAGCCGCCTGCTCGCCAATCCGGTGATCGAGAGCTACCGCGTCGAGGTGCTTGCGTGACAGTCGCGGTCGTGGTCTTCCCGGGTTCCAACTCGGATGTCGATGCCCAGCACGCCGTGCGCGTCGCCGGGGCGAACGCCACGCTGGTCTGGCATAAAGATACCGATCTCGGAGACGCGCAGGCTGTCATCCTGCCCGGGGGATTCGCGCATGGTGACTACCTACGCACGGGCGCCATCGCACGGTTTTCTCCCATCATGAATGCGGTGCGTGACTTTGCTGACCGTGGGGGACCGGTGCTGGGCATCTGCAACGGCTTCCAGATACTGCTCGAGGCGGGGCTGCTGCCCGGAGCGATGGTGCGTAACCGCGACATCAAGTTCGTGTCGCGTCTGGTGCCCGTGCGCGTCGACCAGGTCGACACGCCCTTCACGTCCGCGTGTCGGCAGGGACAGGTGCTGCATCTGCCCATCGCGCACGGCGAGGGCAACTACACGGCCGACGCCGACACCATGGCCGCGCTCGAAGCCAACCGGCAGGTCATCTTTCGCTATGTCGACGCCGATGGCCAGCCCTGCGAGGCCGGCAATCCCAACGGGTCGGCCCGCAACATCGCCGGCATCTGCAATGCCACCCGCAATGTCGTCGGGCTGATGCCTCATCCCGAGCGTGCCTGCGAAGCCGCACTGGGTAGCGCCGACGGCCTCGCCGTGCTGTCGTCGCTGGTGCACGGCCTCGGGGTCTCTTCTTCACGGTAAGCCGACTCGTATGTCTGTCATCGACGCCGCCGTCCTCGAACGTCACGGGCTCAAACTCGACGAATACGCGCGCATTCTTGAGCTGATGGGCCGCGAGCCCAACCTCCTCGAACTGGGTTTGTTCTCGGTCATGTGGTCCGAGCACTGTAGCTACAAGAGTTCACGGGTGCACCTCAAGACCCTGCCCACCACCGGTCCCCGCGTGGTGCAGGGCCCCGGCGAGAATGCCGGAGCGGTCGACATCGGCGACGGGCTCTGCGCGGTGTTCAAGATCGAGTCACACAATCACCCGTCGTTCATCGAACCCTACCAGGGGGCGGCGACTGGCGTGGGCGGCATCATCCGCGACATCTTCACCATGGGGGCCCGTCCGATCGGGCTGCTCAATGCCCTGCGGTTCGGATCGCTCGATACATCGCTGGCGAGGCGCATTTTCGAAGGCGTGGTCGCCGGGGTCGGTGGCTACGGCAACAGCATCGGCATTCCCACCATCGGCGGCGAAATTGTGTTCGATGCCGCCTACGCGGGCAATCCCCTCGTGAACGTGCTCTGCCTCGGCACGGCACACCGTCACGACATCATCAAGGGCGCGGCGCGCGGCGTCGGCAACCCCGTGTTCTACGTCGGGGCACGCACCGGCCGCGACGGCATTCACGGGGCTACCATGGCCTCGGCCGAGTTCGACGAGTCGTCGGCCGAGAAGCGTCCAGCTGTGCAGGTGGGCGACCCGTTCATGGAAAAGCTCCTCATGGAAGCCTGCCTCGAGGTGATGCAGACCGGGGCGCTGGTGGGCATTCAGGACATGGGAGCCGCAGGCCTCAGTTGCGCCACGTCGGAAATGGGATCACGCGGCGGGCACGGCATGGACGTGGACGTGGTGCATGTGCCGCAGCGTGAAACCGACATGACGCCCTACGACATCATGCTCTCCGAGTCGCAGGAACGCATGCTGATGGTGGTGCACCGCGGCCGCGAGGCCGAGGTCGAGGCCGTCTTCCGGAAATGGGATCTGCATGCCGTGCGGGTCGGCGTGGTCACCGAAGGTGACCGCCTGCGCATTTTCGATCACGGCACGCTGGTGGCCGACGTACCTAACCGGGCGCTGACGGATGAGGCTCCGGTGTATCACCGGCCCATGCAGCGGCCCGCGTGGCAGAACGACGTGCAGCAGCTCGATCTGTCGACGCTGATCCCGATCACGGCAGCGGCGGCGTTCGACGCGCTGCTGACCACGCCCACAATCGCCAGCAAGCGCTGGGCCTATCAGCAGTACGACCACAGCGTGGGCACCAACACCATCGCGCAGCCCGGACTGACCGCCGCCGTCGCGCGCGTCAAGGGCACGCCCGTGGGTCTGGCCGTCTCGGTTGACGGCAATGGGCGCTATGCATATCTCAATCCCCACCGGGGTGGCATGCTGGCGGTGGCCGAGGCGGCCCGCAATGTGGCATGCACCGGTGCGACGCCGATCGGGGCGACCAACAACCTCAACTTTGGCAATCCCGAGCGCCCCGAGATCATGTGGCAGTTTGGGGAAGCCGTCCGGGGTATCGGCGACGCCTGCCGCGCCCTTGCGGTGCCCATCACGGGGGGCAATGTCAGCCTCTACAACGAGACCGAAGGCCAGGCCATTTACCCGACGCCCGTGCTGGGGGTGCTGGGACTGCTCGATGAGGCAGACCGAGTCTGCACGCGGACGTTCAAGCAGGTGGGCGATGTGGTGATGGTGCTCGGTGACAATCTGGCCGAGCTGGGCGGCAGCGAATACCTCGCCCAGCTGCATGGCATGGTCCGGGGCGACGCTCCGGCGCTCGAACTGGCGCGCGAGCGGGCCCTGCAGCAGCTGGTGATTGCGCTCATTGGCGAAGGACGGCTGCAGTCAGCGCACGACTGCGCCGATGGTGGCATCGCGGTGACACTGGCCGAATGCACCTTCGACTCGGGTGGCATCGGCGTGACGGCCGACGTGCCGGCCGCCGGAGCGCCGGGACCTTTTCAGGTCGCAGCGACCCTTTTCGGCGAATCAGCCTCCCGAATTGTCGTGTCGGTGACGCCCGAGCAGGTGGACGCCGTGCGGGAGGCCGCCCTGGCGTCTGGTGTGCCGCTGACGACAGTGGGCACGACCGGCGGCCACGCGATTACGATCGCCGTGGCCGGACAGCCGCACATCCACCGCGACGTGGCGGCGGCCGAATCGGCCTGGGCCACGGCCATCGGCGATCGCATGCGAAGACGCACACCCACTGACGCGGGTGCCACGGAGTAGCCATGCTCGACAAGCTGAACGACGAATGCGGAGTGTTCGGCATCCACGGCCATGCCGAGGCGGCCAAGCTCACCTATCTCGGGCTCTATGCCCTTCAGCATCGTGGACAGGAAAGTGCCGGCATCGCTGCGGCCGACGGCGCTCGCGTCCAGGTCACGCGGCAGATGGGCTACGTGGCCGATATTTTCGATGAAGCCACGCTGCAGGACCTGCCTGGACACATTGCGATCGGACACACCCGCTATTCGACGGCCGGCGAAAGCCGCCTCGTGAACGCGCAGCCCCTGAGTATCGACTGCATCCACGGTCCCATCGCCATCGCGCACAACGGCAACATCGTCAATGCCAACGAGATCCGTGACCGGTTGGTGCGCGCCGGGTCGATCTTCCAGAGCAGTAGCGACACCGAGGTCGTCCTGCATCTGTATGCGAGGTCACAGGCAGGCAGTCCGGTGGATGCCCTGGTCGAGGCCGTCACGCAGCTGACCGGGGCCTTCTCGTTCGTGCTGGCGACGACCACGCAGATGATTGCAGTGCGTGATCCCCACGGCTTCCGGCCACTGGCACTCGGGCAGCTCGACGGTGCCTGGGTGGTGGCGTCGGAAACGTGTGCGCTCGACCTTATCGGAGCCACGTATGTGCGTGATGTGGAACCCGGCGAGGTGCTGGTGGTCGAGGCGTCGAGTCTGCGCTCGATCAGGCCCTTCCCGCAGGCGCCGCTGGCGCACTGCGTGTTCGAGCACGTGTACTTTGCGCGACCGGACAGCGACGTCTTTGGTCGCAGCGTGAACGAATCGCGTATGGCATTCGGGCGTCAGCTTGCGCGCGAGAGCGGCGTGCCGGCCGATGTCGTAGTGCCCATTCCTGATTCGGGGGTGTGTGCGGCGACGGGTTACGCGGAAGAAGCCGGACTCCCGATGCGTCTCGGGCTCATCCGCAACCACTATGTGGGGCGTACGTTTATCGAGCCGGCGCAGTCGATTCGGCACTTCGGCGTCAAGATCAAGCTCAATCCCGTCCGCAGTGTGCTCGAGGGGCGGCGCGTGGTGCTCATCGACGATTCCATTGTGCGCGGCACGACCAGCCGGAAGATCGTGAAGATGGTGCGAGCCGCAGGGGCCGCCGAAGTGCACATGCGCATCAGCTGCCCACCGACGGTGTCTCCCTGCTTCTACGGAGTCGACACGCCGCAGCGCAGCGAACTGATTGCGGCAACGCATTCCCTCGAGGAAATTCGCCGCTACATCGGGGCCGACTCGCTGGCCTACCTCAGCCTCGACGGGCTGCTGGCCTCGGTCGGACACCGCGGCGGGTCGTATTGCACCTCCTGCTACACGGGGAAGTATCCGGTGGCCTTTCCCAATGACCAGGTGTCGTACCTGCAGCTCACCCTCAAGCCCGCGAATGCGGCGACGGAAGAAGCCCGTGAGGCGTCTCCCAAGACTGTGGCCTGACGGGCGGCACCCCAGGGTGCTGGTCGTGATCGCGCTGGCATCGCTGCTGGTGATGCACACGGCGGCTCAGGAGCGGGGACCGCAGTCCACGCCGGCGGCAGACGTCGCATCGTCGATTGGACGGCTGGGAGCCCTCGACTTTCCGGTGCGCATGCAGGCCGCCCGCGTGGTGCGGCGCACGGATGCAGCGGTCGTGGTGCCAGCCCTGTTGCAGGCCGCGCGCGAGCATGCCGACGGATACGTGCGATTTCGTGCCCTGGTACTGCTGACCGGGTTCAATGACCCGCGAATCCCCGATGTGATGCGAGAGGCGACAGCCTCACCGAATGATCGGCTGCGCGAGGTGGCCTTCGGCTACTTCGAGCAGCATCCCGATGCAGCGCTAGCGTCCCGCTGGCTCACGGCGCTGGACGAGGAAACAGGCGAGTTCGTGCGCCCGGCCCTCGTGCGCGCGCTGGCCGCGCTGGCGGCGACCCAGCCGCCGGTGCGTGCCGCCCTTGTGCGAGATGCCCGTCGGGGCGTCGATTACTTCCGCAGCACCGTCATCGAAGCGCTGGGCGACTACCGTATCGGCGATGCCGTGCCTGCGTTGCTTGACATCGCGACCAGTGACGGCCCGTTGCAGGACGATGCCATTCTGGCGCTCGGGCGGATTGGTGACCGCGGTGCACTGCGGACGATGGCGGCTCTTCAGCGCACGGGACCTGAGACACTGCAGCCCACGCTGGCCGCCGCATTCTGCCTGCTCGAGCAGAATTGCGATCGGCACATCGCGTATCTGCGCGAGGTCCTCGGCTTCGCCGAAGGCCGCACGGGGTATCAGGAATTGTTGCGCGCGGCTGCCGCCGGACTTGGCGTGCTCGGCGCTGCTGGGCGGGCCGATGCGCTGGCAGCACTGCTGGCCGCGGGCATTCCCAGTCGGCAGGAGGTGCTGCGGGCGCCCGCCGCGCTTTCCCTCGGACTCGTGGCCCTGCGGAATACGCCGCTGCTCATCAGCGCGCTCGAGTCCCACGCCGATCGCAGCGAGGCCATCCGCCTGCTGGCCGAGGGCTTTGACATGCTCGAAGAAGATCTCGAGGAAGAACGCTTCTACGTGGCGGTGCGCCGGACCTACTGGTCGGCACCGGAGGGTTCGGCGCGGCGTGCGGTGTGCGATGCACTCATCCGCGCGCTCGAGTTCTAGGACAGAGGCTGCATGGACTACAAGTCTTCCGGCGTCAACATCGACGCAGGCAACGAAACGGTTCGCCGCATCAAGGGGCTGGCCCGCGCCACGTTCACCCCGGGCGTGCTGTCGGAGATCGGGTCGTTCGGCGGGTTGTTCTCGCTGGGGGCCGCGTGGCGCGATCCCGTGCTGGTGTCGAGTGCCGATGGCGTCGGCACCAAGCTCAAGGTCGCCTTCATGACCGGACGTCACGACACCATCGGCGTTGACCTTGTGAACCACTGTGTCAACGACATCCTGGTGCAGGGTGCCGTGCCTCTGTTCTTCCTTGACTACCTGGCCACCGGCGCCCTGTCGCCAGATGTCGCCGAGCAGATTGTGAAGGGATTGGCACAGGCCTGTCGAGACAACGGGTGCGCTCTGCTCGGTGGCGAAACGGCGGAAATGCCCGGCTTTTATGCGGCCGGCGAATACGACGTGGCGGGCTTCATCGTCGGTGCGGTCGAGCGCGACCACCTGATTACCGGGCGCACCATCGCCCCCGGAGATGTGCTGGTGGCGCTGCCGTCGTCCGGTCTGCACACCAACGGCTACTCGCTGGCGCGCCGCATCGCGTTCGAGCACGTCGGCCTGCAGGCCGACCAGCATGTCGCGGCGCTGGGCGAGACCATCGGCGAGGCACTGCTGCGCCCGCACCGCAGCTATCTGCCGGTCATGCGGCCTCTGCTGGCGACCGGTCGCGTCAAGGGTATGGCTCACATCACGGGCGGGGGGATCACGGACAATCTGCCCCGCATCCTTCCTGCGGACACGAGGGCGCGCATTGACCGTTCGATGTGGGACGTGCCGGCCCTGTTCGGCTGGCTTGGTGCGGTGGGCGAGGTGCCCGTGGAAGACCAGTGGCGCTCGTTCAATATGGGCATGGGGCTCATCGTGGCGGTGTCGGCCGACGATGCCGACTGGTTGCTCGAGGAACTGAGATCCTCGGGCGAGACCGGTGCGCACGTCGTTGGCGGCATCGAAGCCGGAGCGCCGTCTGTCCGGTACGCCTGATGGTGACGCTTGGTGTGCTGATTTCGGGCCGCGGCTCGAACCTGCAGGCGATTCTCCGGGCGATTGCGGATGGGCGTCTCTCCGCGCGCGTGGCTGTGGTTGTTTCCAACATTGAAGGCGCCCCGGGTCTCGCACACGCCAGTGCCGCAGGCGTGCCGACCGTGGTCATCAGCCATCGTGGCTGGCCGTCACGAGAGGAGTACGACGCACATCTGGTTGGCGTCCTCCGCGCACATCACGTCGAGCTGGTGTGCCTGGCAGGATTCATGCGGCGGCTGACCCCGGTGCTGATCGATGCGTTTCCGCATCGTGTGCTCAATGTGCACCCGTCGCTGCTGCCCGCATTTCCCGGTGTCGACGCCCAGCGTCAGGCACTCGAACACGGCGTGCGTGTTGCCGGATGCACCGTGCACCTGGTGACCCCGACGATCGACGCCGGACCGATCGTGCTGCAGGCCTGTGTGCCGGTTACAGACGACGATACGGTCGACACCCTCGCCGCGCGGATTCTTGAGGAAGAACACCGGGTGTATCCCGAGGCGATTCGTCTGGTGAGCGAAGGCCTGGGACGCGTCGAGGGTCGGCGCTGGATCAGCACGGGACGGACCGCGCCGCTCTCAGACGCCGACGGCCGCGGCTGAGCGCAGTGTCACGAGGCTGACATCGGGTGGACAGTTGATGCGGACGGGCAGATAGACCGTGCCGACGCCTCGACTGACGCACACCTGTGCGCGTCCGTGCGTCGCCATGCCGGACAGCACCGGAAACTTCCGTCCCACTACGGCTCTCGCGCCCGGCAGGAGAATCTGACCGCCGTGCGTGTGGCCTGAGAGCACAAGGGGAATACCGAAGCGGTCAGCTTCGAGCACACGCCGCGGGTCGTGCGCGAGCATGATCGACAGCGCGCCCGCCCCCCGGACGACCGGGCTGAGTTCCTGTGCGCGCCGGGTCCAGAACCTGAGGCCAACAAGGTCGATGGATTCACCGCGGATGGTCAGCCTGGTGCGTTCGTCACGCAGCAGGGTGAGTCCGGCGCGCTTCATCGCGGTAGCGGTCTCGCGCTCATCATCATGGTTACCGAGGACGGCGAAGGCGCCGTGTGGCGCGCGCGCGAGCGGCGCAAGACGCTCAAGGGCTGGCTCGAGGAAGCGCCGATCACCGAAGCTGACGTAGTCACCGCCGAGCATGACGATGTCGGGCGCCTGCTCCTGCAGCAGCTGCACTGCGGCATCGATGGCCGACGCGGAGAGCGTGGCGCTGTGGTGGACATCGGTGATGAGGCCAAACGTGAGCCCGTCAAGCGCGGACGGGCAGGCCTGCAGCGTGACGGTGTGACGGGCCAGGGTCAGCTGATGCCGTTCGTAGAGGGCGCCGTAGGCCAGGGTGCCTGTGCCGAGGCCGATGCCGGTCGCTGCGATCGAGTGCAGCAGTCGTCGCCGCGAGATGCGCATCGAGGGCAGTATAGTTAATCGGATGACGATAGCCGATGAGTTCACGTGGCGGGGCATGCTCTACGACGCCACCGACGGTGCACTGGCCCTGTGCGCACAGGAGCCGGTGACGGTCTATGTGGGGTTTGATCCCACGGCGTCGAGCCTGCATGTCGGATCGCTGCTGCCGATTATGGCGCTGGCGCGCCTGCAACGGGCGGGTCATCGTCCGATTGCGCTGGTCGGCGGCGGAACGGGACTCATCGGCGACCCCAGCGGCAAGAGCACCGAGCGCACGCTGCTGTCGGTCGACGATGTCGATGCCAATGTGCGCGGCATGCGGGCGCAGCTTGAGCGGTTTCTTGACTTTGACCGGCAGCCGAACGGCGCCGTGATGGTGAACAATGCTGACTGGCTGCGGTCGGTCGGCCTGCTCGAGTTTCTGCGGGACACGGGCAAGCACTTCACCGTGAACTACATGCTGGCCAAGGAATCTGTGAAGCGTCGCCTCGGCGGCGACGAGGGCATCAGCGTCACGGAGTTCAGCTATCTGCTGCTGCAGGCGTATGACTATCTGGTGCTGCATCAGCGCTACGGCTGTCGCCTGCAGATGGGCGGGTCGGATCAGTGGGGCAACATCACGGCGGGGTGTGATCTGATTCGGAAAGTCGCCGGTGGACGGGCCCATGGCCTGGTGCTGCCGCTCGTGACGACGGCGGCGGGCACGAAGTTCGGCAAGACCGAGGCGGGGACGGTGTGGCTCGACCCTGCGCGCACGTCGCCGTTCCGGTTCTATCAGTTCTGGTTCACTGTCGACGACCGTGATGTGGTTCGGTACCTCAAATTCTTTACGTGGCTTCCGCCCGAGGCGATCGACGCGTTGGCTGAGGCGACCGAGCGACAGCCCGGTGCGCGCGA
>VFZN01000008.1:62500-107607 GCA_016871195.1 Acidobacteriota bacterium
GCCCCGGTAAACGGCGGCCGTAACTATAACGGTCCTAAGGTAGCGAAATTCCTTGTCGGGTAAGTTCCGACCTGCACGAATGGCGTAACGATTTGACCGCTGTCTCAACGTGGAGCGCTGCGAATTTGTGGTACCGGTGAAGACGCCGGTTGCCCGCCATAAGACGAAAAGACCCCGTGCACCTTTACTGCACCTTAGTAGTGAACGTCTGCGCCGTATGCGCAGGATAGGTAGGAGACTATGATCTCAGGCTCTCGGGCTTGGGGGAGTCAACGGTGAGATACTACCCTTACGACTCGGACGTTCTAACCGCAGCCCATTATCTGGGTTCGGGACACTGCTAGGCGGGTAGTTTGACTGGGGCGGTCGCCTCCTAAACTGTAACGGAGGCGCACGAAGGTTCGCTCAGGCTGTTTGGAAATCAGCCCTAGAGTGCAAAGGCATAAGCGAGCTTAACTGCGAGACAAACAAGTCGAGCAGATGCGAAAGCAGGTCTTAGTGATCCGGTGGTTCCGCATGGAAGGGCCATCGCTCAACGGATAAAAGGTACGCCGGGGATAACAGGCTGATCTGGGCCAAGAGTTCACATCGACGCCCAGGTTTGGCACCTCGATGTCGGCTCATCGCATCCTGGAGCTGTAGCAGGTTCCAAGGGTCCGGCTGTTCGCCGGTTAAAGCGGTACGTGAGCTGGGTTTAGAACGTCGCGAGACAGTTCGGTCTCTATCTATGGTGGGCGCAGGAGATTTGAGAGGATCTGACCTTAGTACGAGAGGACCGGGTTGGACGGACCGATAGTGTATCAGTTGTCACGCCAGTGGCAGCGCTGAGTAGCTAAGTCCGGAAGGGAGAAACGCTGAATGCATCTAAGCGTGAAACCCACCTCAAGATGAGATCTCCCTGGACGTAAGTCCCTAAAGACTCCAAGTAGACTACTTGGTCGATAGGTCGGGTGTGTAAGCGTGGCAACACGTTCAGCTAACCGATACTAATCAGTCGTGAGGCTTGACCATTTCATTTCCCGCCCTGCGGGTGTGTGGTCTAAGAAAAGCCGATTGCAGAATATTCAGGGGTCAATAGCTCTTTACAACAAGATGCTCTGGGACGACCTGGCAAGGATGGCGCCATAATCGCGCGCCGCTCCGCCAGGACCCCAGACACCAAGTTTCCCGGTGGTCATAGGGGCAGGGTCACACCCGTTCCCATTCCGAACACGGAAGTTAAGACTGCCACCGCCGATGGTACTGCGTGCGAAGGTGCGTGGGAGAGTAGGTCGCTGCCGGGATTCTTTCACTCGAAACCCCGAAGGGCTCACGCCCTCCGGGGTTTTTTCGTCTGCGGCAGAAATTCTCTGCTTGACCACTGCACAGTCCATCGCTGCAGTCCCTGTGGGTGGCAGGGCCGTTCGGCCTTCGTCTTCATACAATTCATGCGTGTCGTACTCAGGCTGGCTACCGTTGTAGCCACAATTCTGGTTCTTGTCGTCGGTGTCATGCCGGCTGCCGCCCGCCCGGCAAAGAACCTGCGTGACCGTCAGGGGCGAACGCTACGATTCTCCTCAAATCGCGTGGATGCGGTTGAGGCTGGCTCGGAACACCGCTACGAGGTTCCGCAACGCCATCGAGACGTTGTCGCGACCGATTCGTTCGAGGCCCGTCAGCCGACGGACAGCCAGGCCTCCGCACCAGTCACTCCCGACAGTGCAGCCGTCGTGCCTGACGGCCCCCGGCCGTATCTGCCATCAGCGCTCTCAGGCCCCCCCGCACGTCCCGCTCACGCTTCCCCTCGAGCCGGCACCTGCACACCGAGCTCAGGCCGAGCGCCTCCCACCGTGTAGCAGAGCCGGTCGCCACACCCAGCGGTCGTCCGCATCTCTCACAATGTCAGGTGGTCTCCGCCCGTCATGGGCGGTGACGCCTCTCCCCATAGTCGTCTGTTCCTGCAGGTGTCATGTCGCGACCTTCGTCCATGTTTCAATACGCCAGAACCGACGCCGTCGCCGGTGTCGTGGTCTTCCTCGTGGCCTTACCGCTGTGCCTTGGCATCGCCGTGGCATGTGGTGTGCCCCCCGTCTCCGGGCTCGTCGCCGGCATCGTGGGTGGACTGGTGGTTCCGCTCATCTCCCGGTCTCCTCAGTCGGTGACCGGACCCGCCGCCGGCCTCACGTCGATCGTGCTCATGGAGGTCGCACGGCTCGGGGGCATCGCCCCCTTCCTGACGGCGGTTGTCATCGCCGGCCTCCTGCAAATCGCCTTCGGGCTCCTCCGAACCGGCCGTTATGCCGCACTCGTGCCGTCCGCCGTCATCAAGGGGATGCTGGCCGCCATCGGCATCACGATTGTCTGGAAGCAGCTACCCGTCGCGGTCGGGGTCTCTGCCGTCACCGGTGACATTCTCACCGCGATTGAGCCAGGTGCCGGCCTCATCGCACTGCTCTCGCTGCTTCTGCTCTACGGATGGAAGCACACACCGCTGTCCCGGGTCACGCTGCTCTCGCCAGCTCTCGTCGTCGTCGTCGGTGCCAGTCTGCTGGCGCGGTGGTTCGACTCCACCGCGCTGGCCCTCGATGAGGCACATTTCGTCGCGGTTCCGCTCGGAGGACTCTCTGCACTCGCGGGTGCCCTGCCACGACCGGACTGGTCGGTCCTGGCCCGACCGGATCTCTGGATCGCTGCCGTCACCATCGCCGTGGTGGCCAGCATCGAGACTCTGCTGTCGCTGCAGGCCGTCGACCGACTCGACCCCCTGAAACGTCACAGTCCACCGGACCGGGAACTCGTGGCTCAAGGGGCAGCGAATACCCTTGCTGGCCTGATCGGCGGCCTGCCAGTCACGGCCGTCATTGTCCGTTCGGGCGCTAACGTGGCGGCCGGCGGACGCGAACGGTTCTCAGCCCTCATCCACGGCGTGCTCCTTCTGCTGGCCGTGCTGTTCGCCGGACCGCTCCTGAACGCCATCCCCTTGGCCTGCCTGGCCGCCATCCTGATTCAGGTTGGCCTCAACCTGTGCAAACCAGCCCTCTTCTCGAGCCAGGTTCGACTCGGCTTTACGCAACTGCTGCCATTCGCCCTGACCATCGCCGCCGTCCTGGCCCTCGACCTGCTCAAGGGGGTCATCCTTGGGGTCGTCGCGGGCATTTCATTCGTGCTGTATGAAAACTCCCAGCGGGCGGTCGTCACTGACCGAGATGCCGCTGGTGTGCTGAGAATGCGATTCCGGCGCGATGGCACATTCGTCTCGAAACCCTCGATTATCAGCGCACTGGACAGCATCAGCGACGGCGACGAGGTCATCATCGACGGCACTGACGAATACATCGACCACGATGTGAAGGAAGTGCTGGCGACCTTCGTCGACGATGCCCGCCGCCGGCAGATCACGGTGCAGATCATCGGCATCGACCTCGCAGACGCACACGGCAGCGGCGGCCACTAACCCCCGTCCCACCACCCATACACGAAGGTAGTCTCCATGGAAAAATTTCTCTCAGGCATCGAACGGTTTCAGGACACAGTCTTTCCGGCAAGTCGGGAACTCTACGAATAGCTCGCCGACGGCCAGTCTCCTCACACCCTCTACATAGGGTGCTCGGATTCCCGAGTCATCCCGAATGAGCTCATGCAGGCTCCGCCCGGTGAGCTCTTCATCTGCCGAACCGCTGGCAACATCGTCCCTGCGTGGGGCGACACTGTGGGGGGCGTCGGCGCCACGATTGAGTATGCCGTCGAGGTGCTCAACGTGAAGCACATCGTCATCGTCGGACACTCGGACTGTGGCGCCATGAAGGCCCTGATTGCGCCTGAGAAGGTGCAGCATCTTCGGGCCATCGCCGGCTGGATTCGCCACGCCGAGCGGGTGTCAGCGGTCGCGCAGGAAATGCATGGCGATGCGGATGATCCCGGATTCGTCAATCACCTGATCGAGGAGAACGTCACCACCCAGCTGGACCATCTGGTGACGTATCCCTTCGTGGCAGACAAAATGCGCAGCGGAAACCTTTTCGTCCACGGACTGGTCTTCGACATCAAGACCGGCACGTTCCGGATTCTCGATCGTGCCACCAACCACTTTCTGCCCTTGAAGACTGCCCTCGAACAGCGAGCTGCCCACGTGCCCGTGCAGGTGTAGTGCCCGTTACCACCCAGCCGCGCCCCGTGATACAAGGACACATATGGTCCGTCATGCGAACGCGCTGGCGGCGACGCTGTGCCTGTGCACGGCGACTCTCGCTGCCGCCCAGACCCGTCCGGCGTCGTGCAACGTCACGGACCAGAATCTGTTCGTACGGTCGCAGCTGCTGAACCTGTATCTGTGGCGCATCCCGCTGGTGGTCGATCCGGCTCGATTCGACAGTCCGCAAGGCTATCTCGATGCGGTGCGGCGCCTGCCGAATGACGCGCGCTTCAGCTATGTGACCAGTGCAGCGGCCAGCACGGCATTCTACAGCGACAGTCAGTTCATTGGGTTCGGGTTCTCGTCGAGAGAAGAACCCGGAGCGGTCGTGATTCTTCAGGTATTTCCAGACAGTCCTGCCGCAGACGCCGGACTCGAGCGCGGGGCGCGGGTCGAGGACATTGACGGGCGATCGGTGGCCGATCTCGCGGCGAGCGGTGAGTTGGCCGCTGCGTGGGGACCGTCGGTCGAAGGGGTGAGCGTATCGGTGGCGTTCCGCACCCCCGATGGTCGCGCACGGCGAGCCACGATGGTGAAGCGTCCGGTCACCATCCCGACGGTGTCGCACACGGGTGTCTTCACGGCCGATAGCCGACGCATCGGCTACCTGCACTTCCGAAATTTTGTCCGGCCATCCGTGGCAGCCCTGGACGACGCCTTTGCCGGATTCGCAGAGGCTGGCATCGACGAACTCATTCTCGACCTGCGCTATAACGGCGGCGGGCTGGTCGATGTGGCCCAGCATCTGGGTGGCCTCATCGGCGGGTCGCTCACCCAAGGGCAGGTGTTTGCCTCGTCGGTTCACAACGCCAACAACACTTCCCTCGACAAGACTCTGCGCTTCACCGCCACTGCGGGACTCAGACTCTCGCGCCTCACGGTGATTGCGACGCAGGCGACGGCCTCTGCGAGTGAACTCATCATCAATGGGCTGCGGCCGTTCATGCCGGTGGCTGTCATCGGCGATCGCACCTACGGCAAGCCGGTGGGACAGTATCTGATCGAGTTCTGTGACAAGGTACTGGCCCCGGTGTCGTTCAGCATGGTGAATGCGCACGGCGAGGGCGACTACTTCGACGGTTTGCCCGTGACGTGCAGCGCCCCCGATGATGCCAGCCGGCCTCTCGGCGATCCGGCGGAGGCGTCGCTGGCAGAAGCTCTGCACTATGTGCGGACCGGTGCGTGCCGCTCATTACCGTCGTTGCCCACAGGGGAAGCCACCGGCAATGGTCCTCCGCGGGTACGTGCAGCAGTCGGGTGGCTGTCGGTGCTCAACGCGCACTGACATCCGACGGCGGCTGACGCCACTCAGCCTTCGGGTTCTTCATCACTTGCCGGCAACTCGCGCGGGTCGCCCGTCGCGGGCCCAGGGGCTGGTACCTCGCCGGGAATCACTTCACGCTCCCAAGTCAGTGTATCGGCCAGATAGTCGAGTGCCTGCGCATCTGCGCGCGCCAGTACGGCTTCGAGGGGCGTGCGCGCCTGGGGGTCGGCGATTCTGACCTGCATGGAAGGAAACTGACCCGCCTCATCCGGCCGCGCGTCCCGGCACCAGAAGTCTAGATGCCAGCGCGTGAACGTTCGCACGCGGGTCAACCCGAAGTCGTCATCGCCCCAGTGCTGGCGCGCGAGTGTCACATACCGGCGATAGATCTCCAGTCGGTCCTCCCCGCCCAGGTCGCGATACCCCTCGTGCACTTCGCGAAAGAGCCAGGGCCGAATCAGCGCTCCCCTGGCGGTCATGGCCGCGTGGCACTGCCCTCGCGCGATGGACGGCTCGACGTCGTGCCCATACAAAATGTCGCCATTGCCAATCACCGGAATGGGGACGGCCTCGGCGATTTCCGCGATGGCCTGCCAGTCGGCGGCCGTGCGATATCGGGCGCTTCGCGTACGACCATGCACGACCAACGCATCCGCCCCTGCCTCGACAATAGCCTGCGCCTGTTCGAGATAGTTCCTGCTGTCGTCGTTCCATCCCAGGCGAATTTTTGCGGTGACGGGAATCGACACGGCCGCCTTGATGGCCCCCACCAATCGTCGCTGGCGCGCCGGCTGACGGCCCAGGGACGCACCGAGCCCCTTGTGCGTAAAGTAGTCGATGGGGCAGCCGCAATTGAGGTCGATGAGGCGTGCCCCGCGCGACTCACACAGCGCCGCGGCCCACGCGAGTTCTTCCGGATTCGTGCCGGCGAGCTGCACACCGAAGCACGACTCTCCCTCGAACGGCCGAATCAGCGCAAACTCGCTTTTCCGCTTCTGTTTGAGACGCCGGGCCACGGTCATCTCGCTCATGGTGACCTGCGCCCCGAACTCTGCGCACAATCTGCGATACGGCAGATTGGAACCCTTGGTCATGGGACCCATCACGAGGGTCCCCTTGGGAAACGGTGGGGCAGTCATTCCCGACGATGATACTGTCGGACGCGATGCGACCCTGGGGAGTGGTGATGCTGTGGGCGGTGTGCCTGGTGGGCGCCGTGGTCGTGGGCGTGCATGCTCAGGGGGGCTCGTCGCCGGCCATGCTATGGACGGTGACGGACGGTTCTGGATCGACCGCCTATCTTCTGGGTTCGATTCACACGCTGACGCCCGACGTTTATCCTCTACCTGCGGCGATGGACGAGGCACTTGCGCAGTCGAAGGTGCTGGTCGAGGAGACGCTTCTCGACGACGCATCCGATCCAGCCCTCGCGATGCAGATGCTGTCGAAGGCTGCGTTGCCTCAGGGCGCCACGCTGGAGAGCCTGATCAGCCCTCAGCAGTACGCGCAGGTGACGGCTCTCGCCGACATGTCAGGATTTCCGATGACCATGCTGCGGCAGCTCAAGCCGTGGATGGTCGCCATCCTGCTCAGCACCGCCACCTTGACCCAGGCGGGCTACGACCCTGCGAAGGGAATCGACCGCTATTTTTTTGACAAGGCCAGGGCCGCGGGCATGCCTGTGCGCGCGCTGGAGTCCGTTGAGTACCAAATCGGACGGCTCGACGGTCTGGCGACAGACGACCAGGTGCTGCTGTTGACCGAGATGGTGTCGGAGGCCGACGCCCTCGTTCGCAGTGTCGGGGCGATGGTGCAGGCCTGGCGGGTGGGTGACGCCGACGGGCTGGCGTCGCTGCTCAGGCCGTCGATGACTACGGTGCAAGGGCTCGAGGAACGCCTGCTGATTGAGCGCAATCGGGCGTGGGTGCCGCACATCGAGCGCTGCGTGCGCGAGCGGCAGGGGTGCCTCGTGGTGGTCGGTGCGGGTCACCTCGTGGGCCGCGACAGCGTGGTGGCGCTGCTGCAGGCCCGGGGCCTCACGGTCAGACAGCACGGAGTGCCGGCACCCGCCCCTGCGGTCCGTTAGCGGTGCGACGTTGGCGCTGGCGTCAGGATGGCCACCACGACCAGCCGCTCGGTGCTGGTGTTGGCCACGCCGTGCGCCACGTCGGCTGGTGCCACGAGCAGGTCACCGGCGGTCATGGGCCACTCGGCCCCTTCTACCAGAAACAGGCCCTGCCCCTCGGCGACGATGTATACCTTGTCCTGACCCGGGTGCGCATGCAGGGCGTGCCGCTGTCCCGGTTCAAAGGCATTGATGCCGACGAGCACGTTGGGCGAGGCGAAGAGCGTAGCCTTTCCCATGCGGTCGGCGGAAAACACGGCATGGTCGGCCGGGCGAATGACGGACGGGTGTGTCATGGTGTTCAGGCTGGGCGGGTGGCCGTGACATTGAGGCGCCAGTAGTCGAGCAGATAGGGCTCCTCCTGCTGGCCGGCCAGGGTGGTGATGCGATCGAGGAAGCGGTCGCGCAGGGTGACCGGCAGTGCTGCCACCTGGGCGCGGTAGTTCACGGTGGCAATGAATTCCCGGTAGTCGTCGGCCGACGCCAGCAGCGTCGGCGCCGGCTCGAGCCAGGCACTGACGTCGGCGAACCCGGCCGCCGCCAGTTGCCTGGCGGCTTCGTCTGCCGAGGCGAACGTCCAGCGGTCCTGCCAGCCGGCCAACACCTCCGCGAAGGGTGCTTCGCGCATGACGGCTGTGGCGAGGGCGTGGGCCCTGGCGAGGTTCGGTCCTCCGCCGTATTGCGCATGGAGCCTTCCCCCGGGTTTGAGCGCCATTCGTACATGGCCAAACAGCGCGGGGTGGTCGTCGACCCAGTGAAAGGTGGCGGTGCTGAAGACCACGTCGGCCCATCCCGCGCAGGGCAGTGCCGGCAATGCGACCTGGGCAAAGCGGACGTGATGACCGTGCGTCGGGCGGAGGTTTGCCCGGGCAGTCTGGAGCATGTTCCATGACCGGTCGATGGCCAGCACCTGCCCGTGCGGCAGCCGACCGAGCAGGTCGCCGGTGAGCCGCCCGGACCCGCAGCCCGCATCGATCACGCGCTCGTGGCCGGCGAGTGACAGCCGACCCAATACACGCTGGCCCCAGGTGGTCTGGGGCGTCGACACCTGATGGTAAGCCTCGGCGTTCCACTCGCGGGTCATGGTGACAGTGTAGCGGTGGGGTCCGGCTTCGGAGAAAAGTGGGCGACAATACGGCTGCCTCACGGAGGGCTGATGCCGTTTTTCCAGATTCGCAAGAAGGTGCACTGGTCGGATACCGACGCGGCTGGCGTCACATGGTTTCCGAACTTCCTTCGGATGTTTGAGGATGCCGAGGAAGAGCTGTTTGCATCCCTGGGGCAGGCTCGGCAGGTGCTGCTGGGGCGGTTCGGGTTTGCCATGCCACGCGTGGAGGTGACGGCACGCTTCCGTGCCCCGGCCCGTGCCGGGCAACTGGTTCGCATCGGCATCGATACGGTCGTGGAGAATCCGAGGCGGCTGCGGCACCAGTTCGAAATTCGTGACGATGCGACAGACATGCTGCTGGCTGAGGGCGTCGTGCGAGCGGCGTGTGTGACGCTGCAGACCTTCACGGCCCGCGATCTTCCGCACGACGTCGTGCAGATTCTGTCGGGGCTGCCCGACCTTGCCGAGCGCCAGGGCCGCGGCGAGGTCGAGCTGCCGTGGACCTGAGATGGCGGGTCGACGCACCTCGGCGCCGAGCGGCCACGGCGGCTGGGACGACTACGCGCCGTTCTATGACTGGGAAAATGCGCGTACCTTCGGGCGGCGCGACCTGGCGTTCTGGCGGCGACTGGTTGAGGCGCGCGGGGGACGGGTGCTTGAGCTGGGGTGCGGCACGGGCCGCGTGACGGTGCCCCTGGCTCGGGACGGCCATGTGCATGTGGTGGGCATTGACCGGTCAGCGGCGATGCTGGCTCGGGGACGGGCGCGGCTCACGCGGGCGCATATCAGCAGTGCCGACCTGATTTTGGGCGACATCCGTCACCTGCCCTTCCGGAAGGCCAGCTTTGACACGGTGCTGGCCCCGTACGGGGTGCTGCAGTCACTGCTAAGCGAGCGCGGTCTGTCGACCACACTGGGTGCGGTGGCCTCGGTGCTGCCCCGAGGTGGGGTGCTCGGGCTCGAGCTGGTGGCAGACCTGCCGTCGTGGCGTGAGTATCGCGACCGGGTGACCTTGCGGGGGCGTCGCGGCAGCCGAGGCCCCTGGGTCACGCTCAAGGAATCGGTGCGGCAGGACCCTGGCCGGGGGTTCACGCACTTTGACCAGGTCTTCATCGAAGGGCGGGGCCGCGCTGCCCGTCGGCACGCCTTCACCCTGAGCTTCAGGACGCTGTCGGTGCCGCAGATGGCGAGGCGCCTTGAGCAGGCGGGGTTCGATGTCACGGCGACGCTCGGTGACTATCAGGGCGGGCCGTGGGATCCGCGGGCAGAGGTGTGGATTCTGCTCGCGCGCCGGCGGTGATAAACTTCCCTGTCGTTTCAACCTCAGCCTCTGGAGCACTCCCATGTCCGGCCATTCCAAATGGCACACGATTAAGCACAAGAAGGGCGCCGCCGACGCCAAGCGTGGCAAGGTGTTCACGCGCATCATCAAGGAACTGACCGTGGCGGCGCGCAATGGTGGCAGCGACCCCGCGACCAATCCGCGGCTGCGCACGATCATCGCCGAAGCCAAGTCGGTGAACATGCCGTCCGATAACATCAAGAAGGCGATTCAGCGTGGCACGGGCGAACTGCCCGGCGTGAACTACGAGGAGATCACCTACGAGGGCTATGGCCCCGGTGGTGCGGCGCTGATCATCGAGACACTGACCGACAACAAGAACCGGACGGTGGGCGAAATCCGTCACCTGCTCGAGAAGTACAACGGGAATCTCGGGTCGAGCAACTCGGTCGCCTGGATGTTCGACAAGAAGGGCTACATCGTTATCGACAAGGGTGCGGCCAGTGAGGAGACGTTGCTCAATACCGCGCTCGACGCCGGTGCCGATGATATGCGCGATGACGGCGAGCACTGGGAAGTGCTGTGCGATCCGTCGAGCTTCGAGGCGGTGAAGGATGCCATCAAGGCCCTGGGCGTGGAACCGGCCAGTGCACAGGTGGCGATGCTGCCACAGAACTTCATCAAGCTTGAAGGCAAGGAAGCCTCACATATGCTCAAGCTGATGGACGTGCTCGACGACCACGACGATGTGAAGCATGTGTGGTCGAACTTCGATATTTCGGAGAAGGAGCTAGAGGCGTCGCTCGCGTGATTGTGTTCGGCATCGACCCCGGCTCCGAGCGCACCGGCTATGGGTGCGTGACCAGCGATGGCCGCCGGCACCGGCTGGTGCAGTGCGGGGCCATCGCGGCCGGGTCGGCGTCAACGTTTGCCGAGCGACTGCAGCTGATTTTTCGAGGGCTGACCGAACGGCTGCAGGAGTGCCGCCCGGACTGCGTGGCTATTGAAAGTGTCTTTGCGGCGTCGAATGCCCGCAGTGCATTGAAGCTGGGGCATGCCCGGGGCGTGGCGATGCTGGCGGCCACCGAGTGCGGGTTGCCCGTGTTCGAGTACGCCCCAGCGGAAGTGAAGCGGTCGGCGGTGGGCTATGGCCGGGCCGAAAAAGCTCAGGTGCAGCAGATGGTCACGCTGCTGCTCGGGCTCGACTCCGTGCCGCGTCCCCACGATGCGGCCGATGCGCTCGCCGTGGCCATTTGCCATCTGCACCAGCAGGGGGGGCTATCGACCCTTCCCCCGGTCGACACATCCGTCCGTCGGCCACGAACGACTCCGGTGGCGAGCAGCTGGCGGCGGTATCGCCCGGCGGCGCGATGATTGCCTTCCTGCGTGGACGCCTGCACGACAAGCAGCCCCAGCGCGTGGTCATTGACGTGGGCGGGGTGGGCTATGACGTGGCGGTGCCGCTGTCGACCTTCTACCAGCTGGGGGACGAGGGGAGCGAGGTCGCGCTGCGGATCCATACGCATGTGCGCGAAGATCAGCTGTCGCTGTTCGGGTTTCTGACAGCCAGTGAACAGGTGGTGTTCGAGCGGCTGCTCGGGGTGAGCGGCATCGGGCCGAAGCTGGCGCTCGGGGTGCTGTCGGGCATCGAGCCGGCAGAGTTTGTGGCGGCGCTCGAGCGCGGGGACGTGACACGCCTGACCCGGATTCCCGGCATCGGCAAGAAGACGGCCGAGCGCATGGTGCTGGAGCTGCGCGATCGATTGCTGAAGGAACTGGGTCCCCGGGAGGGGATGGCGGCAGCCCCGCACGAACAGGGGCAGCGGGACGATCTCCTGTCTGCCCTCATCAATCTCGGCTACGATCGACGGGCGGTCGACCGCGTGGTCGAGGCACAGGCCCAGGACTGGATGACCTGGCCGTTCGAGCAGCAGTTGCGGGCGGCCCTGAAGGCCCTGTCGCGGGCATAACGCGATACTGACGACGACGAGATGCAGGACCCCCGGTTGGTGTCCCCGGCCCAAGCCGAGGATGACGCGCACTACGAGGCAGGCCTCCGGCCGCGCCGGCTCGACGATTACATCGGGCAGGACCGGGTGCGCGAGAACCTTCAGGTGTCGATTGA
The DNA here is from genome assembly GCA_016871195.1 of Acidobacteriota bacterium. Classification (GTDB taxonomy): domain Bacteria; phylum Acidobacteriota; class Vicinamibacteria; order Vicinamibacterales; family UBA2999; genus VFZN01. The sequence continues at coordinate 74,576 of VFZN01000008.1, forward strand.
GGCGGCCGTGCAACGCGGCGATGCGCTCGATCACCTGCTGGTCTACGGCCCGCCCGGGCTGGGCAAGACCACACTGGCGTATGTGATTGCCCACGAACTCGGGGTGCCGATTCGCACGACCTCGGGTCCTGTCATTGAAAAGCCGGGCGACCTGGCCGGCATCCTGTCGAATCTTCAGCCGCGGGAAGTGCTGTTCATCGACGAGATTCACCGGATGTCTCCGGTCATTGAAGAAATTCTGTATCCGGCGATGGAAGACTTCGAACTGGACATCGTGATTGGCCAGGGGCCCGGTGCGCGGTCGGTGAAAGTGCCGGTCGAGCGCTTCACGCTGGTGGGTGCGACGACGAGGGCGGGGTTGCTGACGGCGCCGCTGCGGGCGCGGTTCGGGATAGTGCAACGGCTCGACTTCTACACCGTGCAGGACATTGAGGAGATCGTGCGGCGGTCAGCGCGCATCCTGGAAGTGCCCATGGACAACGCGGCGGCGCGGGAACTGGCGAGCCGGTCACGGGGTACGCCGCGCGTGGCGAACCGGTTGCTGCGCCGGGTGCGCGACTTTGCCCAGGTCAGGGCCAACGGGCGTGTGACGTTCGAGGTGGCGCAGGCGGCGCTGCACCTGCTGGAAGTGGATGCGGCCGGGCTGGACGAGGTGGATCGGCGGCTGCTGCTGACGGTGATCGACAAGTTCGGGGGCGGGCCGGTGGGTCTGAATACGCTGGCGGCGGCCACGAGCGAGGAGCCGGACGCCATTGAGGACATGCACGAGCCCTTTCTGATTCAGTTGGGGCTGATTGAGCGGACGCCTCGGGGACGCATGGCGACGGCTCGCGCGTATGCGTATTTTGACCAGGCGATGCCCGGGAGGGGATTGTTTTGAGCGAGATGCTGCGGTCGCAGTTGGCGGGAGCGATGCCGATTCGTCGGCCGGTGATCAGGAGTCTGGCCACGTATGTGCCGCCGCGTCAGCTCACGAATGCCGACCTCGAGAAGCTGGTCGATACGTCGGACGAGTGGATCATGCAGCGGACGGGGATTCGGACGCGGCACATTGTGGATCCCGGGGTCGCAACGAGTGATCTGGCCAAAGAGGCGGCGCTCGAGGCCATTCGGCGGGCGGGACTGACACCCCATGACATTGACCTGATCATTGTGGGCACGGTGACGCCCGACATGCTGTTTCCGAGCACCGCGTGTCTGGTGCAGCACAAGATCGGCGCGACGCGGGCGTGGGGATTTGACCTGTCGGCGGCCTGTTCGGCGTTCACCTATGCGCTGACTGTGGGCAGCCAGATGGTGGCGGCGGGGGCGGCGACGCACGTCCTGGTTATCGGGGCCGACGTGATGTCGAGCATCATCGACTATACCGATCGGACGACCTGCGTGCTGTTCGGCGACGGGGCTGGCGCCGTGGTGCTGGGCGTGTCCGAAGACCCGACCCTGGGCATTCTTGACTTTGAGCACCAGGTGGATGGCAGTGGCGGCCCGGCACTGTGCATGCCGGCGGGAGGCAGCCTTCGGCCGGCGTCACACGAAACGGTCGACCAGCGGCTGCACTATGCCCGGCAGGATGGCCAGGCGGTGTTCAAGTTCGCCGTCCGCAATACGGGCGACATCTGCGAGCGGATTCTGGCGCGGAACCACGTGACGGCTGACGAACTCGACCTGTTTGTTTCGCACCAGGCGAACCGGCGCATCATCATGTCGGCGGCTGAGCGAATCGGGATGCCCGAAGAGAAGGTGGTCATCAACATCGAGGAATTCGGGAACACGACGGCGGCGACGATACCCCTGGCGCTGAACACAGCTGTCGAGACCGGTCGGCTCAAGAAGGGGAATCTGGTGCTGCTGGCCTCGGTCGGCGCAGGGTTCACGGTGGGTTCGGTGCTGCTCAGATGGGCGATTGACTAAGCGTCAAGATGGTACACGAAGAGTCATTCTGGGGCAAACATATTGCCACAACTCGCTCTTGATGTATCAAGAGTCGTGTATTGACGCTCCGGTCAATCGTTAAAGATACCTACAAATTCATGATTAGTCGCTAGGCCGTCCCGAACTGCATAGCAGGCGCAGATTTTGCGCTGTGCCTGGCGTATGAAAGTACGAGCTTCGCTCTCGCTGCTGGTGGTAGCTCCGCTGTTCGTGTCGCCCGTCCCCGGTCAGGGCCAGTCGGTCACAGCTGGCAGGCTGCTCCCGGGCAACCGACCCGCTCAGCCAGGCTTCATTCTCACGGAATCGGCAGTGTCGGCGCAGACTGTAACGACTCTCGCCACAAAGATGGACCGGATGAGCTACCAGATGATGGTAGCCGGCTGGTCTGGTCGCGTGATTGTCAAGGCCCGAACAGGTTATGGGGGGTGGCTCTAGACCCAGCTGCGGCAGGCTGGCATTGCCACGGCCACCCACACCTCAATTGACGCCATCTCGGCGATGTTGACGTCCCGGCAGATGATGGCCGTCTGTGCGTCAATCGCGACGGCCCGCTGCTCGGCCGATGTGACCGTGACAGCCTCGGCGACCGGGTGGACTCCGCAGACCACCACCGCCGCGTCAGGCCTCGCGCTGGCGAACACGGCTCTGGGCTCGATGCGCCTGCTGACCACGGCGCGCGGCGGCAAGGATTCGGTGGCGATTATCGACTCGGGCATCGCGCCCACGCAGCCTCTCGCGTCCCGCATCATCGAATTTGTTGACTTCACCCGCGGTGCGGCCATTCGGACCACAGCGGACGCGCTCTTCGGCAACCAGGCGGTCACCGGCTGTGCGGCGACAGTAATTGGTGGCGTCCAGTACCGGTGGGCGTCGATCATTCTCTGAGGACGGGATGTGGTGCGAGGCGAGACCTTCTTCTACAACCTGCCGATCTGGGGCCTCAACGTCGTCTGGGGCGAGCGCTTCCTCAGGGGCACGAACATCGTGTGGGGCGAGAACATCGTCTGGGGCGAGCGCGTCCCGTTCCAATAAGGGCAGGCCTGGCGAATCACAAGGTCACCCCATGATTCATCTGCCGAGACATCCATCGTCTGGGGCACAGGCCCCGGCGCCCGTCTCCTGGCGTGATACGCTGCCGACCCTGGTGGGCCAGCTCGTGACGCTGCGGGAGGTCCGCCTGTCGGACGCCGACGCGCTGTTCACCGTGATGCAGGCCCCGGACGTGTCGCGGTTTGTGTCAACTCCGCCGGCAACCGAGGACCTGTTCAGGTCGTTTATCCACTGGGTGCAACGTGAGCGTGCGCTGGGGCGCTATGCCTGTTTTGCCGTGGTGCCCGCGGGCAGTGACACCCCAGTGGGCCTGTTCCAGGTTCGACAGCTCGAGCACGGGTTCGTGACGGGAGAGTGGGGCTTTGCCCTGTCGCCGGAGCACTGGGGTGCCGGCCTGTTCATGGACGCGGCCCGTCTGGTGGTCGAGTTTGCGTTTTCGACGATCGGTATGCATCGGCTGGAGGCGCGTTCTGCGGTCGCCAACGTTCGCGGCAATGCTGCCCTGCGCAAGCTCGGCGCTGTGCACGAGGGTGTGCTTCGCAACTCGTTCCACAAGGACGAGCGACGCCTCGATCAGTCCCTATGGTCACTGCTTGCTGACGAGTGGGTGGCGCGCAGGGACGCCGGTACCGCGGTGCACTGAGTTCCATGCGGTCGCTGTATGTGCCCCGCGGGCGTGAACCTCAGTGGTCGGGAGCCACATGGTGCGAGAGGCTGCCGTCACTCTCGTGTGCGTCCGCGACGTTGCGGGAACTGCAGACGGCTGATGCGCCGATGCTGCTGGCGCACCTGGCCTCCGAAGAAGTATCGCGCTACATCTCGCCGCCACCCTCGTCGATTGAGGGATTCGAGCGGTTCATCCACTGGGCGCACCGTGAGCGAGTCGCCGGTGAATATGCCTGCTTCGCCGTGGTGCCGGACGGCATTGACCATGCCGTCGGACTCTTTCAGGTGCGTTCCATCGAGGTGGGCTTTGCCACGGCCGAGTGGGGATTTGTCATGGGCTCGGCCTACTGGGGATCGGGCCTGTTCGTCGACGCGGCCGATGCCGTGCTCGAATTTTCGTTCGAGGCCATCGGGATTCAGCGACTCGAGGCCAGGGCGGCGGTGATCAACGCCCGGGGCAACGGAGCCCTGCGCAAGCTCGGGGCGGTGCAGGAAGCCGTGCTTCGCCGCTCGTTCAAGCGGGGTGGCCAGTTCTTCGACCAGACCCTCTGGTCAATTCTTGCGGACGACTGGCGGGCCCATCGTGCCCTGTCGGTGCCGCACGTGCACTGACGAGCGCCGACGACCCAGACTACACTCGTCAGCGGTGCGGGTTTCCGACTTTTCGTTCGATCTTCCAGACGAACTCATTGCGCAGGCACCCCCGTCGCAACGCGGCACCTCGCGGCTGCTGCGGCTCGACCGGGCCACCGGTGGATGTACGCATGGTCTGTTTCATCAGCTGCCGGAATGGCTGAACCCCGGCGACCTGCTGGTGGTCAACGACACGCGTGTGTTTCCTGCGCGGCTCCTCGGTGAGCGGCTCCCGGGCGGTGGCGCCGTCGAGTGCCTGCTCGTGCGGCCGGTGGACGGCGAGACGGTGTGGCTGGCCCTGGTGCATCCCGGGGCGCGCATCAGGACCGGGCAACGCCTTCGGTTTGCCGGCGCAACGATGACCCTGGGGGCCGAAGTGCTTGAGCGTGCCGACCAGGGTCGACGTCTGGTGCGGTTGGAGCCTCCCGATGGTACGGGCGTGTGGGAAGCCATTCACGCCGTCGGGCACATGCCACTGCCCCCTTACATGCGTCGGCCCGACACGGCCGACGACCGCGAGCGCTACCAGACGGTTTATGCGCGGCAGACCGGGTCGATTGCAGCCCCCACGGCCGGCCTGCACTTCACTCCCGCACTCTTCGAGGCGCTGGAGGCGCGCGGCGTGTCGCGCGTCGCCATCACGCTGCATGTGGGATACGGCACCTTCCAGCCTGTGCGGGTCGAGCAGGTGGACGACCACCACATGGAGTCGGAACGTTACGAGGTGACGGCCTCCACGGCCGCGGCCCTGACGAGGGCGCGGGCAGACGGGCGTCGCATCATTGCCGTGGGGACGACGTCCACGCGGACGCTGGAATCGCTGCGCACGGCAGCAGACGGCACCGTGCCGGAGCAATCGGGAGAGACGGCGCTCTTCATTAGGCCCGGTCACCGGTTTCAGTTGATGCAGGGACTGATTACAAACTTCCACCTGCCGCAGTCGTCGCTGCTGATGCTGGTGTCGGCGTTCGCGGGCCGAGAGTCGGTGCTGTCGGCCTATCGGGAGGCGGTGGCGTCGCGGTACCGCTTCTTCAGTTATGGCGACGCAATGGTGGTGATCTGATGAAGCTTGGATACACGGAGTTCGACCTGTCGCAGGTGCAGACCTATCCGCTGTCGTCACGCGCGAGCAAAGTGACGCTCGCCGACGTTGCCCGGCCGCATGCGGCGGGGAGCGGTGTGACCGGCTGGTTGTCTCGACTGCCCGATGTGCTGGCGGGCCGTGACATCCGGGCCGTGGTGGACGCCATTGCCGGCGCGCGACGGACGGGCCGACCCGTGGTCTGGGGACTAGGGGCCCATGTGCTGAAGGTCGGGCTGTCGCCGGTGCTGGTTGACCTGATGCAGCGCGGGTTCGTGTCTGCGCTGGCCCTGAACGGGGCGGGACTGATTCACGACTTTGAACTTGCCGTGGGTGGGGCTACGTCGGAAGACGTTGACGGCACGCTCGGGGCCGGTCGGTTCGGCATGGCCACAGAGACAGGGCGTGACCTGAATGCGGCGATTGCCGAGGGCGTGGCGCGCGGCGAGGGCATCGGACAGGCGGTCGGTGCCTATCTGTGCGACCGGCAGGTCCCGCATCTGGCCCACAGCCTGGTCGGCATGTCCCATCGCCTGGGCATTCCCGTCACGGTGCACGTCGCCCTGGGGACGGACATCATCCACATGCATCCGTCTGCGTCGGGGGCCGCGCTCGGGGACGGCAGTCTCCGTGACTTCCGCTATCTGGCGTCGGTGGTATCGCACCTGGCCGGAGGGGTCTACCTGAACTGCGGATCGGCGGTGGTGCTGCCTGAGGTGTTCCTGAAGGCGGTGGCCGTGGTGCGCAATGCCGGGCATTCGCTGGACGGGCTAACGACGGTGAATATCGATTTCCTGCGGCAGTATCGTCCCCAGACGAATGTGGTGACGCGTCCGACGGCCGGCACCGGACGTGGCTATTCGCTGACGGGCCATCACGAGCTGCTGATTCCCCTGCTGGCGGCGGTGCTGGTCGAGCGCGACGAGGCGGAGCGCGTCGGATGACCACGGCGACGGGCGGCGGTGATGCGCCTGGTGCCTGCGGTCGTGTAACATGAGGAATTCGTGCCGGAGTAGCTCAGCCGGTTAGAGCGAGCGTCTCATAAGCGCTAGGTCGGCGGTTCGAGTCCGCCCTCCGGCACCAGGTCTTCCACTCACCACAGTCCTCCGTTGATGTCCCGCGTGCCCGATCTGGTCCGGCGCGTTCGTGCCTTTGTCGAGCACGAGTCCCTGTGGGACTGCGATACCCGTCTTGTGGCCGCGGTGTCAGGCGGTTCGGACTCCGTGGCTCTGGTGCACCTGCTGGCGAGAATGACGAGCGCGGGCCATGGACACCTGGCGGGTCTGGTGCATGTTCATCACGGTATTCGCGGGGCGGCGGCCGACGCCGATGCGGCGTTTGTGGAGACTCTCGCCGCGCGGCTCGGCGTGGCGGTGCTGATCCGGCGCGTTGATGTGCCGGCCCGGGCGCGCGCCGAGGACTGGTCGCTGGAAGCGGCGGGTCGGGAGGTGCGCCTCGAGTGCTACGCCGAGGCGCTGCGCACGTTCAGGGCCGGGCGCGTCGCTCTGGGCCACACGCGGGGTGACCAGGCGGAAACGGTGCTGTTGCGCCTGGCGCGGGGGACGGGCCCGCGCGGCCTGGCGGCGATGGCCCCGTTGAATGGATGGCGGGTACGCCCGCTGCTGGAGGTCGACCGCGAGGCGTTGCGGGCGTGGCTGCGTCGTCTGGGTGAACCGTGGTGCGAGGATGCGACCAATGCCGACCTGCGCGTGCCGCGTAACCGTGTGCGGGCCGAGGTGCTCCCGGCGCTGCGCGCCGTAAATCCCAGGGCCGATGAGGCACTCGCGCGCCTGGCGCGGCTGCAGGCGGCCGATGTGGCGCTCCTGGAGTCGATGGCCGAGGAGGCGTGGATCCGGATCGTGACCGTTCACGATGGGGAGGTGCGTCTCTCGTGGCCGGCCCTGTCCGACCTGCCCCGTGCGCTGGCGACGCGGGTGACCCGGCGGGCCCTGCAGGTGATGGGGCTCCGCGGGGACGAACACGAGACGGCCCTTGTGCTTTCGGGCACCCCCCGTCGACACATGGACCGGGTATCGATGCAACGTCTGGGAGCCGATGTGGTCTTAAGGAGGGCGGCCACTCGACGAGCTGTCGTCGCGGTGCCGGCCGGCATCGGTGATCTGGTGCTCGCAGTGCCCGGCACGGTGACAATTGAGCTGGCTGGTCTGGAACTGTCGGCTGATGGTCTTCAGCCGGTGGCCGATGTGGTGCTGGACGACCCTGGCCGCGTGTGCGTCTGTGCCGACGCCGCAGCGGGTGGCCTGTTGGTGCGCAGCTGGCGTGCGGGCGACCGCATTCAGCCACTGGGCCTGCGTGGCCACCGCAAGCTGCAGGACGTGTTTGTCGACCGGAAGGTGCCGCGCGACGAGCGACCGCTGGTGCCGCTGGTGTGTGCACACGACGGCACGGTGTTGTGGGTAGCGGGCCACGTGCTGAGTGAGCGCGCGCGTGTGACGACCCGCTCGAGCGGCATGGTAGTCTTGAAAATCAGGCGGCTCGGATCCGCCCGGAGGCCTCTGTGAATTCGACGCTGAAGAACTCTGCTGTCTGGCTGGCCGTTGCGGTGGTCTTCCTGCTGGTCTACAACCTGTCGTCCGACCTTCAGCGGAGCGAGACGCCTGTCAGCTTCAGCGAATTCATTTCGTGGGTCGATGCCGGGCAGGTCGATTCGGTGACGATTGTCGGCTCGGACATCACGGGCACGACGAAGGGCAAGGAATTTTTCCGGAGCGTTGCGCCCGACCAGTACGAAGGTCTGGTCAACCGCCTCATCGAAAAGCGCGTCATCGTCAATGCGAAATCGCAGGCGACCTCGCCGTGGACGCAGGTGCTGTTGTCCTGGGCTCCGATGCTCCTGGTGGTGGGCATCTGGGTGTTCTTCATGCGACAGATGCAGACAGGCGGCAACAAGGCGCTGTCTTTCGGCAAGAGCAAAGCCAAGCTGACAGCCAGCGGGCAGAAGAAGGTGACGTTCCGCGACGTGGCGGGCGCAGACGAGGCCAAGGACGAGCTGCAGGAAATCATCGAGTTCCTGCGCGAGCCGCAGAAGTTCCAGAAGCTGGGCGGACGCATTCCCAAGGGTGTGCTGCTGATGGGACCGCCGGGCACGGGCAAGACGCTGCTGGCGCGTGCGGTGGCCGGTGAGGCGAACGTGCCGTTCTTCTCGATCAGCGGCTCGGACTTTGTGGAAATGTTCGTGGGCGTCGGCGCCTCGCGCGTGCGCGATCTGTTCGAGCAGGGGAAGAAAAATGCCCCGTGCATCATCTTCATCGACGAAATTGACGCGGTCGGCCGCCATCGCGGCGCTGGCCTCGGCGGCGGACATGACGAGCGCGAGCAGACGCTGAACCAGCTGCTGGTCGAGATGGACGGATTCGAGTCGAACGAAGGCGTGATCCTGATGGCGGCCACCAACCGCCCGGATGTGCTTGACCCGGCGCTGCTGCGCCCCGGCCGTTTTGATCGGCGCGTGGTGGTCAACCGTCCTGACGTGAAGGGTCGCGAAGGGATTCTGACGGTGCACACCCGCAAAATTCCGATGGCCGACGATGTGGATGTGCGCGTGCTGGCACGCGGGACGGCGGGGTTCACCGGGGCCGACCTGGCCAATCTGGTGAACGAAGCGGCGCTGCAGGCGGCTCGGGTGAGCAAGAAGCTGGTCGCGATGAGTGACTTCGAGTTCGCCAAAGACAAGGTGCTGATGGGCGCCGAGCGGCGATCGATGATGGTCACCGAGGCCGAGAAGAGGGTGACGGCCATCCACGAGGCCGGCCATGCGCTGCTCGGCGTGCTCCTGCCTCATGCCGATCCGATTCACAAGGTGACAATCATTCCCCGTGGGATGGCGCTCGGGCTCACGCAGTCGCTGCCCACCGAGGAAAAGCACAATTATTCGCGCGAGTATCTGATGGATCAGATCGCCTTGCTGCTGGGCGGGCGCATCGCCGAGGAACTGACGATCGGCGAGATGACCACCGGCGCCAGCAACGACCTTGAACGGGTGACGGACATGGCGCACCGCATGGTCTGCGAGTGGGGCATGAGCTCGACCTTGGGGCCGCTGACGTTCGGCAAGAAGGAAGAGCAGATTTTCCTCGGGCGCGAAATTGCGCAGCGGGCGGACTACAGCGAAGAGACGGCATTGAAGATCGATGCCGAAGTGAAGCGCATCGTCGCCGAGAATTACGAGCGCGCGACGGCGCTGCTGTCCTCGCACCGGGCGGCCCTGCAGGCCATTGCCGACGGGCTAATGGCCCGTGAGGTGCTTGACGCCGAGCAGGTGCGCCGGCTGGCAAAAGGCTTGCCGATGGACGATCCCGATGCGGCCGATCGGGTGGTGGCACAGGCCGCCCCTGTGCCGGCGGCGACCGAGGATGCGGCTCGACCGTCGATCGTGCCACCGCTCCAGCAGCCGCTGGCTCAGGAATAAGGGCGGCTGCCGGCCGTCTGCGCGCCCGTGTCTCCACAGCCTGCCGCCCGCCGGGTCTTCGCGGTGCCGCTGCCGGGCCGTGCGCCCCTGCTGCTAGGGGAGCGGACGCTCGTGATGGGCGTGCTGAACCTGACGCACGACTCGTTTTCCTCGGACGGCCTGGCGGGCGATCCTGCGCGGGCCATCGACCAGGTGCAGGCGATGGTCGAGGCTGGGGCCGATCTGATTGATATCGGGGCCGAATCGACCCGCCCGGGTTCGCTGCCGGTGAGTGAGGCGGAGGAACTGGCGCGGTTGCGTCCCGTCCTGCGGGCGATAGGGGGGCGGGTGGCCGTTCCTCTCTCGATTGACACATCGAAGGCGGCCGTGGCCCACTTTGCGCTCGACGAGGGCGTGGCCATCGTCAACGATGTCACGGCTCTCGGGGGAGACCCGGTGATGGCACCGCTGATTGCCGCGCGGGGCGTGCCGGTGCTGCTGATGCACATGCGTGGCCGCCCCCGGGAAATGTATGCGGAGGCCCGTTACGGCGATGTGGTGGCCGAGGTGATGCGCGACCTTCAGCGGAAGATGGAAGTGGCACTCGGCGCGGGCATCGGATGGGACCGGCTCCTGATTGACCCAGGGATTGGCTTTGCCAAGACGTCGGGTCAGAGCTTCGACCTGCTGGCCGGCACCGCGCGGCTGTCAGGGCTGGGGCGGCCGATGGTCATCGGCGCCTCGAGAAAGTCTTTCCTGTCAGAGGCGATTGGGTCGAGTCGTCCGGAGTCCCGTGACTGGGCGACGGCTGCGGCCGTGACGCATGCGGTGCTGGCGGGCGCGCACGTCGTGCGGGTGCACCGTGTTGGCGAGATGGCGCAGGTGGTCAAGGTGGCGGATCGTCTTCGGACCGCTGCGGCAACTGAAGTCCTGCGATAGGATGGGCGGGCGTCTGCCCGGTTATGGCCTGGTACTCACAATTCCTTCAACGCCCCGCCCTCGACTGGTGGGATCTGCTCGACATCGGCATTGTCTCGATTGTCATTTACGAGCTGCTCAAGCTCATCCGCGGTACGCGTGCGATGCAGCTGGCTGTGGGCATTGCGCTTGTGGTGGGCCTCTTCTATCTGTCGCTGGGCCTGCAGCTGGAGACGCTCAACTGGGTGATTCGCAACATTACGGGCTATCTGGTGTTCGCGGCGATTGTGCTGCTGCAGGCCGACATCCGACGCGCACTCACGCATCTGGGGCGCGCGCGGTGGTTGCGACGGTTCGAGCGGCAGCAGGCCGATGACGATGCGATTGACGAGCTGCTGGTGGCGGTGCGGCGCCTTGCGGCGCAGAAGGTGGGCGCGCTCATCATCATCGAACGGCGCATCGGGGTGAGGAACTTCATCGAGAGCGGCATCCCGCTCGATGCCCGGCTGACGTACGACCTGTTGATCGCGATTTTTCAGCCGGCGTCGCCCCTGCATGACGGGGCGGTGATTGTGCAGGGCGATCGGGTGGCGGCGGCCGCGTGCTTTCTTCCGCTGTCGGTGAATCCCCGGTTGAGCCGCGACTTGGGGTCACGGCATCGGGCTGCGCTGGGAGTGACGGAAGAGAATGATGCGGTGGCGGTGGTGGTATCGGAGCAGACCGGGGGCATGTCGATTGTGCTCGACGGTGAGATTGAGCGGCACGTATCCGAGGACCAGCTGCGTCAGCGTCTGCGGACCCTGGTGACAGTGCGCAGCAACTGGCTGTCGCGCATGGCGTCGCGGGGGGAGGTGTAGTCCGGTGGCGATGTGGCCGGTGCGCAACCTGCGGCTCAAGCTGGTCTCGGTGTGCATTGCCGGACTGCTGTGGATGGTCGTGGCTGGCGATCGGGTCGTCGAGCGTGTGCTGCGGGTGCCGGTGGAACTGCAGGACATGCCGGCCGGCCTTGAGCTGGTGGGGCCGGCGCCCGAGACGGTGGACGTGCGTGTGCGCGGTTCATCGAACGCGCTGGCGCGGCTGGGGCCTGGTGACATCGCGGCGGTGATTGACCTGAAGTCGGCGCGTGACGGACGCCGGGTGTTCACGCTGGGGCCCACCCAGGTGCTGGTGCCGGCGGGACTCGAAACGGTGCAGGTGTCACCCTCGACGATCTCGATGGAGTTCGAGGAGACGGTGACACGTCGGGTGCCAGTGGACGTGCGGACAGACGGCGAACCTGCCCAGGGCTTCCGTACGGCGCGGGTGATCAGCGTGCCCGACGGCGTGGAGATCTCGGGACCGGCCTCGGTGGTGGCCCGGGTCACATCCGTGGGGACGGAGACGGTATCGCTCGAGGGCCGCCGCGAGTCGGTGCGCCTGTCGGTGCCGGTGGGCGTGGATGCGGCACTGGTGCGTGTCCGCGGACCGCAGACGGTGACGGTGGTGGTGACGATTGAGGCGGTGAAGCGATGAGACTGTTCGGGACCGATGGCATCCGGGGCCGAGCCGGGCTGGCTCCCCTCGACCCGAAGACGGTGGCGCGGGTGGGCGCGTCACTGGCCCGGGCACGCGAGACGTCGACGCAGCCGTTCCGCGTGCTGATTGGCCGCGACACGCGCGAGTCGGGTGTGTGGATTGAGCAGGCGCTGGCGACAGGCCTGACGAGCGAGGGTGCCGAGGTGGTGAGCACCGGTGTCGTGCCGACGCCGGCGGTGGCCTACCTGACTGCTACCGGCGGCTTTGATGCTGGCGTGGTGATCTCGGCGTCGCACAACCCGTTTGAGGACAACGGTATCAAGGTGTTCTCGCCCTCTGGCGAGAAGCTGATCGAGCGCATCGAGAAGCGCATCGAATCACTCGTGCACGACGATACGTGGGCGGCGCCGCAAGGGCATCCGGGGGTGTTCACGCATCACGATCTCTCGTCCACCTATGAGGCGCACCTGCGCGTGCTGCTGCCGGAAGCGACGCGCCTCAGAGGTACGCGCCTCGTGGTCGATTGTGCACACGGCGCGACGGCCGGGCTGGCACCCGCCCTGCTGCGCAGTCTGGGGTTCGAGGTCGATGCCATCGGGGTATCACCAAATGGGCGCAACATCAACGACCACTGTGGGTCGACGTATCTGCAACCGCTGCAGCGGCGTGTCGTGGAGACGGGCGCGGCGCTGGGGATTGCCTTTGACGGGGATGGCGACCGCACGCTGCTGGTGGATGAGCGCGGGCAGGTGGTCGACGGTGATGCCCTGCTGCTGATTCTGGCCGACGATCTGCATCGGCACGGACGACTGCCCGGTCAGGCGGTGGTGGCGACCATCATGAGCAACGTCGGCCTCGAGCTGGCCCTGCGGGCACGCGGCATCAGGCTCGAGCGCTGCGCGGTGGGCGACAAGTACGTGATGGAAACGATGCGGCAGCAGGGGCTTGCGCTCGGAGGGGAACAGTCGGGCCACGTCATTGTGGCCGCGCATCTGATGACAGGCGACGGGCTCGGTACGGCCCTGCAGGTGCTGCGCGTGCTCGAGACAACCGGCGCGTCGCTGTCGTCGCTGGCCGCGGCGCTGGTGGCCTATCCGCAGACTCTGGTGAATGTGCGGGTCCGCGAACGCGTCGACCTGAAGACGGTGCCGGCGGTGGCTGCCGCGCTGTCGCGGGTGGAGGCGCGCCTCGAGGGGCGCGGGCGTCTGCTGGTGCGGTATTCGGGCACCGAACCACTGCTGCGCATCATGCTGGAAGGACAGCAGCAGGATGAGATCGCGGCCTGGGCCGAGGAGATTGCGGCCGAGGTGCGGACGCATCTGTCGTAGGACCCGCTGCCATGGCCACACTTTCGGTGAATGTGAACAAAGTGGCGACCCTGCGCAACTCGCGCGGCGGGCGCGAGCCCGCGGTGATTGAGGCGGTGCGGGTGGTGATTGATGCCGGGGCCCCCGGCATCACGGTGCATCCGCGTCAGGATGAGCGGCATATCCGGCGGCAGGATGTGTTCGACATCGCCGAGGAACTGGCGCCCCTGCGGGGGCGCGTCGAGTTCAACATTGAAGGCGACCCGCGACCCGACCTGGTGGCCCTCGTCCAGGCCGTCAGGCCCGACCAGTGCACGCTGGTGCCGGTACTGCCGGGTGAGATTACCAGCCAGGCCGGCTGGTCACCCGATAGGCCTGTCGATGATCTCACGCGCCTTGTGGCCGAGATGCGTGCCGGGGGTATCCGGGTGAGTGTCTTTGTCGACCCCGACCCGCGTGCCGTCCGATGGGCGGGCCGCCTTGGTGCCGAGCGCGTCGAGCTGTACACAGAGCCGTTTGCCAGGGCCTTTGACCGCGGGCCTGAGGCCGCCGCCGCGTCATTTGCGGTCTATGCGGAGGCGGCGCATGTCGCCCATGAAGAAGGGCTCGGGGTGAATGCCGGACACGATCTCGACCTGCACAACTTGTCGCTGTTCCACACCCTGCCGCACCTCGATGAAGTATCGATCGGCCATGCCCTCATGGCGCATGCGCTGTATGTCGGGCTGAGGCAGTCGGTGACGGACTATCTGGCTGCCGTGGCGGGGCACCCGTCGCGATGATCCGCCTGGCGGCGGCTGGCTGGGTGGCGCTCTGCTGCGGTCTGCTGACGGCTGACATGGCCAGAGCGGCGGGCCGTCCGGTGACGCTGTCGGCCGCCGACGGCGTGACCCTGAGCGGTGAGCTGTATGAGGCCACGGCCACCCCGGCACCGGCGGTGGTGCTGGTCCACATGCTGGGCCGCAGCCGCGCCGACTGGGACGAGACGGCGACGGCCCTGGCGGCTGCCGGTGTGACGGCGCTGGCCATTGACGTGCGGGGGCACGGGGCGTCAGGGGGCAGCGCACGGCCCCTGACCGATGCGGTGCAGGATGTGCGCGCGGCGCTGCAGTGGCTGGCCCAACGGCCCGGAGTGCGGCCGGATGCTCTCGGGGTGGTCGGCGCGTCGATGGGGGCGAGCCTTGTGGTGCTGGCGGCCCTTGACCAGCCGCTGGCACGCGTGGTGGCGACGGTGTCGCTGACGCTTGATTATCAGGGCCTCAGAGTGTCGCCTGACACCTTCAAGGCGCTGGCGGGCCGGGCGGTCTGGATGGCAGCCAGCCGGGAAGATCCCTATGCGGCCCGGACGATCGCGGAATTGTCGAAGGACGCGGCGGTGTCTGCGGAACAGCTGCTGAGCGCCGAGCGTGCCCACGGGTCGCTGCTGCTGCGGGCCGATCCCGAGGTGGGCCGGTCGCTGGTGGACTGGCTGCGTGTCCGATTGCTATCCTGAAGTCTCGTCATGCGTGCCGACTCTATCGTCTTTGGAATCTCGGGCATCCTGTTCGGCGTGATTGTCGGGTGGGTGCTGGGCAGTCAGCAGGCGCGCACGGTGGGGCCTGCCACCCCTGCCCCCGTGGCGCAGACGCAGGCGCCGCCTCCGGCCGGAAGTCAGGCCATTCCGCTCGATCCGCAGCGCGTGAAGGCGCTCGAGAGCGTAGCGCAGCAGAATCCCCGCGACGCGCAGCCCCGGATTCAGCTGGGCAACTTATATTTCGACGCCGAGCAGTATCCGCAGGCGATTACCTGGTACGAACAGGCGGTGGCGCTCGATGACCGCGACCCGAATGTCTCGACGGATCTCGGCGTGGCCTACTACTACACCAACCAGTCCGATCGGGCGATTGCGCAGTTCACACACTCGCTGTCCCTCGACGCCCGGCACACGAAGACGCTGCTGAACCTCGGCATCGTGCGTGCCTTCGGGAAGCAGGACCTGGCGGGTGCGCAGCAGGCGTGGGAGCAAGTGGTGGCGATTGCCCCGTCGAGTCCCGAGGCGCAGGCTGCGCAGAAAGGCCTCGACGGCCTGAAAGCCGCGCACTCGCCGGCCCCGTCCCAGGGAGCCAGTTAGCCCGTGCTGCGCTTCGCGCTGCTCGGCCTGCTGTTTCTGGTCATCGCCCGCACCTTCTGGCGCCTGGTCGACGGCGTGGTGCGGGGCGTGACCGGTGAACCAGAGCCGCGTGGCCGCAGCGCCGGCCCGCGCGCGACCGCGGTCAAGATGTCACCCTGCCCGGTGTGCGGCACCTACGTCGTGCCGGCCAGTGGCGTACGGGCCGAGGTGCGGGGACAGACCTACCTGTTCTGCTCAGCGGCCTGCTGCAGCACGTTCATGTCCCGAGCCTAGCCTGTGTCCACCCTGGAGGAACTGCGCGCCGGTATCGTCGAGTGCGGGCGACGCCTGTGGGAACGGGGATTTGTCGCCTCGAACGACGGCAACATCAGTGTGCGGCTTGACGAGACCCGCCTGCTGACCACCCCCACGGGCGTGTCGAAGGGCTTCATGACGCCGGACATGATGGTGGTGACCGATATGGACGGGCGCACCCTGACCGGTGACCGGCGGCCCTCGTCTGAACTGAAGATGCATCTTGAGGTGTATCGGCAGCGGCCGGATGTGCGCGCGGTGGTGCATGCGCACCCGCCCACGGCCACCGGGTTCGCGGTGGCCGGCATTCCCCTCGACCGGGCCGTGCTGGCCGAGGTCATTACCACACTGGGCAGCATTCCGATTGCCGAGTATGCGACGCCGTCGACCGAGGAACTGCCCGCGGCGATTCGCACCTATATCCGGTCGCACGACGGGCTGCTGCTGGCCAATCACGGGGCGCTCGCCGTG
Organism: Acidobacteriota bacterium; assembly: GCA_016871195.1. Lineage (GTDB taxonomy): Bacteria > Acidobacteriota > Vicinamibacteria > Vicinamibacterales > UBA2999 > VFZN01. The sequence goes on from VFZN01000008.1 coordinate 90,961, forward strand.
GCGGGCGACCTGTTCGGCGCCTATTACCGGATGGAGACCATTGAGCACTTCGCGCGCATCAGCCTGGTGGCGCGCACGCTCGGACGCGAGCACGTGCTGTCGCGCCGCGAGGTGCTGCGGCTGCAGGAGCTTCGCGAGGTCTACGGGATCAGCGCTCCGGCGCCGATCTGCGCGACCGAGGCACCCGTCGGATTCCCCGCCACCGATGTGCCGTGCCAGACGGTGCAGGCCCCTGATGTGACCGACCAGCGCCTGGTGCCCGAGGGTGAGCCCGGGTCTGGGCCCGATTCCGGCACGGTTGGAGAGATTCGGCTAACATACCGGGAACTGGCCGCGCTCATTGAAGACGCGGTTCGTCACTTGCGGTCCTGAGACTCCGGGATCTGGAGGCAGTCAATGGGTGAAGCGCTGGGCATGGTCGAAACCAAGGGCCTCGTGGCCATGATCGAGGCGGCCGATGCCATGGTCAAGGCGGCGAAGGTCACGCTAGTGGGCTGGGAAAAAATTGGCGCAGGCTACGTCACCGCCATCGTCCGCGGCGATGTGGCGGCGGTGAAGGCGGCGACCGACGCGGGTGCCGCTGCAGCGCGGCGCGTGGGTGAGCTGGTGTCGGTGCACGTCATTCCCCGGCCGGCGGCCAACCTGGAAGACGTGCTGCCCATCGGCAAGGCCAGCGGCAAGAACTAGCCCGGCAGGGCCGACGTCATGCTGCTTGCGCGCATCGTGGGGACGGTCGTGGCCACGAGGAAAGATCCTCGTCTCGAGAGCAGCAAGCTGCTGCTGACACGCCCGGTCGATCCCACGGGCGTTCCTGAGGGCAACCATCTGGTGGCCATCGACACGGTCGATGCCGGCGTGGGCGACACGGTACTCATCGTCAGCGGCAGCTCGGCGCGCCTGGCAGCCGGCATGAAGGACTGCCCGGTCGATGCCGTCGTAGTTGGTGTGGTCGACCACGTGGATGTCTCGGAGTAGCGCCGGTGCAGATGGCCCGCGTGATCGGTGATGTGGTCGCCAGCCGCAAGGATTCCCTGCTGACGGCCGTGCCCCTGCTGCTGATTCAACCCATCGGGGCCGACGGGCAGTCGGTCGGTCATGCCCTTGTGGCCGTCGACAGCGTCGGTGCGGGTGCGGGTGAGACCGTGTTCTTTGTGCGAGGCAAGGAAGCCTCATTCCCGTTTCATCCTGTGGACGTGCCCACCGATGCGGGCATCGTCGGCATCGTCGATCACTGGCACGTGGCGGCGGTATGACTCTCGGGCGCGTGGTGGGCCAGGTGGTGTCGACGCAGAAGCGCCCGCAGTTTGCTGGCGCGACCCTGCTGTTGGTGCAACCGGTACACCCTGATGGCACGCCGCGAGGAGCGACCCTGCTGGCCGTGGACAGTGTGGGCGCCGGCGTGGGCGAGCGTGTGCTTGTGGTGATTGAGGGGCGTGCTGCCAGCGAAGCCCTCGGCAGGCGCGCAGCGCCGGTCGATGCCGCCATCATTGGCATTGTCGATACTGTCACCCTGTCAGACCAGACCTCTGGTGCCGCATGACTGACGAAGGGCTGCGTCAGCTGATTCGCGAGGCCGTGGCCCGCCATACGGGTTCGTCGCCACGGACCGACGTGAGGCCGGATACGGGCCGTGTGGATTCTCTTGACGGTGGTCGAGTGGCGCTGTCTGACCCGTTACGTCCCTCGATGGCGTTTTCCCTGTATGTCGTGCCACGTCCTGCAGGCGAGACCGACTGCGTGATCGAACCCGGCACCCGCTGTGACCACTGCGGCTATTGCCTTTCGCACGGACACTGATGGCTTCGATTCTCGTGACGCGCACGCTGCCCGACGCAGTGCTCTCCCGCCTGCGCGGGGCGGCCGAGATTGACGTCTGGGCCGAGCCGCAGGCGATTCCCCGCGAGACCCTGCTGTCTCGAGTCCGCGGGCGCGATGCACTGGTCTGCCTGCTGACGGATCGCATCGACAGCGAGGTGCTCGATGCGGCCGGCCCCTCGCTGCGGGTGGTGGCCAACGTGGCGGTGGGCTACAACAACATCGATGTGGCCGCGTGCCGGGCGCGTCACGTGACGGTCACCAACACGCCGGATGTACTGACCAACGCGTGCGCCGACTTTACGTGGGGCCTCATCCTGGCCATCACGCGTCGGCTCGGGGAAGGTGAACGCGTGGTACGTGCGGGGCGCTGGGGCGGCTGGGCGCTCGATTACATGCTGGGCATGGAACTGCGCGGCAAGCAGCTGGGCATCGTCGGCCTGGGGCGCATCGGCGTGGCCGTGGCAGAGAAGGCTTCGGCCTTCGGCATGCGGGTGGCCTATAGCGGTCGTCGGCCGGTGGAGATGCCAGGGGCCGTGCATCTGTCCCTCGAGGAGCTGCTGCGCACGTCAGATGTGGTGTCGCTGCACTGCCCGAGCACCCCGGAGACGCTGCACCTGATGAATGCCGCGCGACTGTCGCTGATGCGACCGACGGCCTATCTCATCAATACCTCGCGCGGGCCGGTGGTGGACGAGGCGGCGCTGGCGGACGCGCTGCAGTCGGGGCGGCTGGCAGGGGCGGCGCTCGATGTGTATGAGCGCGAACCGGAGATTCATCCGGCGCTGTTCGGGCTCGAGAATGCCCTGCTGATTCCGCACCTGGCAAGTGCCACGACCGAGACACGCACAGCCATGGCCGACCTGGCCGCATCGAATGCGCTGGCCGTGCTGGCCGGGCAGCCGGCGGTCACGCCGGTCTGAGACCACAGGGACGCGGATGGCACACCGGCGACCGAAGGCGGCAGTGGTGGAGCGGGTCATGCGCACGCTGGCCCGGGAGATTGACGGCATGGAACTGCCGGCGATCGAGAAGCTGTCCGAGAGCCAGCAAGAGAATGCCTTCCAGATTCTGATCGCGACGCTGCTTTCGGCGCGCACGCAGGATGCGACGACGCTGGCGGCATCGACGCGACTGTTCCGACGGGCGCGCACGCCGCGGAGTCTCGCGCGCCTGCCCGTGCGCGAGATCGAGCGGCTGATCTATCCGGTGAGCTTCTATCGGACCAAGGCCGAACACGTGCAGGCGACAGCCGACATTGTGGCGACGACCTACGGCGGGCGCGTGCCTGACCGCCTGGAAGACCTCGTGCGCCTGCCAGGTGTGGGGCGCAAGACGGCGACGCTGGTGATGATTCTGGCGTTCGGCAGCCAGCAGCACATCTGCGTTGATACGCACGTGCACCGCATTTCCAACCGCCTCGGCTGGGTAGAGACGCGCACGCCTGACGACACCGAACAGGCGCTTTATCGCAATACGGATGCGCGGTGGTGGCCTTTGATTAATCTGTATCTGGTGACCTGGGGCCAGAATGTCTGTCGCCCGGTCTATCCCCGTTGCGGGGCGTGCGCTTTGGCGGCCAGCTGCCCGCGCCTCGGAGTTTCCACGCCGTCGAGGCAGACATGATGACGCTACGAATCTCCACGGTTGGTCACCTCCTGGTGAGCGCACTGCTGTTCGCAGTGGCGCTCGTGCCCGTGGGGGCACAGGCCCCGGCGCCCCGCTTGGGCGGCAGCCAGGCCCGTCCCTCGACGCCGCCGGCGAAGCCTGGTGTCACCTCGCCGGGGGCCGGTCCGGTGGTGGTGGTCGAGACAGTCAAGGGCACGTTCGAGTTCGAGACGTATCCGAACGAGGCACCCAAGACGGTGGAACGCATCCTGGCCCTCATTGCCAAGCGCTTCTACAACGGGCAGCGGGTGCACCGGGTCGAGCCAGGGTTTGTGGTGCAGATGGGCGATCCGACCTCGCGCGATATGACCAAGCAGGACTGGTGGGGTCGGCAGGGCAGCGGCACGCCCATCGGCGTGGCCGAGATCTCGAAGCTGCGCAAGCACGTGCGCGGAGCCGTGGCCCTCGCGCACAGCGGCAACGCCACGCGGGGGGACAGCCAGTTCTTCATCACGCTGACGCCGCAGCCCAAGCTCGACGGGCAGTTTGCCGTGTTCGGCAAGGTCATCAGCGGGATGGATGTCATCGGCAAGCTTGCCGTTACCGATCGCATCGTGCGCGTGACGGTGCGCGGGACGAGCTAGGGCCTAGCTGTGCTGACCGTCAACGAAATTTTCCATTCCATTCAGGGTGAGTCGACACTGGCTGGTGTGCCGTGCGTCTTCGTGCGGTTGACTGCATGCGACCTGCGGTGTCGGTGGTGCGACACCCCGTATGCCTTCCATGAAGGTCGGAAGCAGTCGGTTGAGGATGTGATGGCCCAGGTGGATGCCTATGGCTGTCCGACAGTGGAAATCACCGGTGGCGAACCCCTGCTGCAGCCCGATGTGATTCCGCTGATGTCGCAGTTGCTGGCGCGCAGATATCGGGTGCTGGTTGAAACCGGGGGGCACCGCAGCATCGCGGGCGTGCCTGCTGGGGTGATTCGCATTGTCGACATCAAGTGTCCGGGATCGGGAGAAGCCGACCGCACAGACTGGACAAACCTGGCGCTGCTGACGCCGCTCGATCAGGTGAAGTTTGTGCTGGCCGACCGTGCCGACTATGAGTTTGCGCGCGACGTCGTTACGCGTGAACACCTGGCCGACCGCTGCGGCGCGGTACTGCTGTCACCGGTGCACGGCGAACTGGCCCTGAAGCCGCTGGCCGAATGGATGCTGGCTGACCGGCTGCCGGTGCGGCTGCAGGTGCAGATGCACAAGTACATCTGGGATCCGCAGACGCGAGGCGTCTAGGGCGCAACCATGGCAGAGACTGTGACGGCACCCGTGTCCCCGCGGGCTGCGACCGAGCGTCGGGCCGTGCTGCTGCTGAGCGGCGGACTCGACTCGTACACCGCCGGGGCCCTGGCGAAACGTGACGGGTTCACGCTGTATGCACTCAGCCTGCAGTATGGTCAGCGGCATGCGGTGGAGCTCGAGGCGGCGACGCGCGTCGCGGCCGACCTCGGGGTGGCGCGTCATTTGACGCTTGACCTGAACCTGGCCGCCCTGGGCGGGTCGTCCCTGACGTCGACAGGGATGGCTGTGCCGAAGGATCGGGCGGTGGTGCCCGATGAAATTCCGTCGACCTACGTGCCGGCACGCAACACCATCTTCCTGTCCATCGCCCTCGGCTGGGCCGAGGTGCTCGGGGCGACTGATCTGGTGATTGGTGTCAACGCGCTCGATTACTCGGGCTATCCCGACTGCCGCCCCGACTTCATTGCCGCGTTCGAGCGGGTGGCCCAGCTGGCGACCCGGGCTGGGGTCGAGGGGCAACGGTTCACGATTCACACGCCTCTCATTGCCATGCGAAAGGCTGACATCATCCGCGCAGGGCTGTCGCTGGGGCTGCGCTATGAGCTGACGCGCAGCTGCTATGACCCCGACTGCGACGGCCTGCCGTGCGGCCGGTGCGACAGCTGCCAGCTTCGCGCGGCCGGCTTTGCCGACGCGGGCGTGACCGATCCGCTGATGGAGCGGCAGCGCTGAATGGCCACATCGCGTCCGCTGAGGCAGCAGGTGCTGCTGGGGGTGCTGGCGCTCGCCGTGCTGGTGGTGCTCGGCGCAGTGGCCGTCTATGAGGTGAACTATCAGACCAAGGTACAGGAGCTGTATGAAGAGACGAGCCGCCTGGCGGCCGTTGTCGAGGTGCAGATCGACGAGCGTGTCCGTCAGACCGGGATGACGGCTGTGACGGTGGCATCCGTGTCAGCGCTGTTTGATCAGGTGCCGCTGCCGGACGGCTCGATCCTGACGCTGACCGACCGCACCAGCCGCGTGCTCGCCCGCAGTGTCGATGCCGCTCGCTATGTGGGCAGGCACACGGAGGGTGATGGCACGGCGGTTCACCCTCCGGAGTCGCTGCCGCCGGTGGAGCGGCGGATGGGGCTCGATGGCATCGAGCGGATTCTCGCGCATGTGCTGATTGCCGAAGGCGCATGGGTTTTGAGTGTTGGCATCCCTGCGTCGGTCGCCCGCGACCGCACATCGCCCATGGTGCTGCTCGTGCCGTTCATCACGATGGCGCTGGTGCTGGCTCTGCTGCTGCTGAGTTGGCGTGCGATTCGTGCCCTGGCCACGGTCAGCGAATTGGCCACGCGTGCGGCCGGCGGTGACCTGTCGGTTAAGGCAACCTCCGACCTCGGGGTGGCCGGACTGAATCAGCTGCGAGACAATCTGACAGATACCATCGGTCGCCTGCGCGAGACGCAGCAGGCCCTGGCGGCCCAGGTCGAGGAAGAACGCCGCATCCGCAGTGAGAAAGACGCGCTGCAGCACAAGCTGAAGCGTCAGGAGCGCCTGGCCGCCGTCGGTGACCTGGTGTCAGGTGTCGCGCACGAACTCAACAACCCCCTGCAGGCCATCGTCGGATTTTCGGAACTGCTGTCGATGCGCACGGACCTCGCGGATGGCGTGAAGCGCGAACTGAGAGTGATTCAGCGGGAAGGGGAGCGCGCCGGCGGTATTGTCCGAAACCTGCAGCGGTTTGCCGGACAGTCCTCGGAACCGGCACCGGTCCGCCTGCAGGACGCGGTGGCCTCTGTGCTCGAACTGCGCGGCCGCAAACTCGAGAATCTGGGCATTCGGATCGACATCGCCAACCGGTCGCGGGGCACCGTGCTGGGGGTGTTCACCGAATTGCAACAGGTGGTGCTGGGCTTCCTCGCGAATGCCGAGATAGCCATGCGTGATGTGCCCGTTACGCAACGCCGATTGGTCATCCGTACGTTCGATGGCCCCCATGCGGTGCGCCTCGAAGTGGAAGACAGCGGTGCGGGCGTGCCTGAGGAAGACGAGCCGAAGTTGTTCCAGCCATTCTTCACGACGCGGTCCGTGGGCGAAGGCACGGGCTTGGGCCTGTCGACCAGCGGCGGTGCCGTATTCTTCTTCGAGCTACCCCTGACATGAGCACCCGACGCCTGTACTACACCGACGCGTCCTGCCTCAAGTTTGAGGCGACCGTGGCCAGTTGCCAGCCGCTGGCTGACGCGGACGGCACCGCCCCGCGATTCGCCGTCACGCTCGACCAGACCGCGTTCTATCCCACCTCGGGCGGCCAGCCGTTCGACACGGGCCGGCTGGGGCCTGCCGCCGTCTGCGACGTGCGCGACGATGAGGACGCCGACGCGGTGCTGCATGTGACCGATCAGCCCATCACAGCGGGGACGCGCGTTCGCGGCGTGATCGACGAGGCGCGCCGTTTCGACCACCGGCAGCAGCACACTGGGCAGCACATCCTGTCGGCCGTGTTCGATGCCCGGTATGGAGTGCGGACAGAGAGCTTCCACCTCGGGACCGAGAGCAGTTCGATTGATCTCGCCCGTGCAGTGACACCGGACGAGCTGACCGGCGCTGTGGCCGAGGCGAACCGAGTCGTCTGGGACGACCGACCGGTGACGGTGCGCTTTGTCGAGGCCGATGAGGCGGCGCGCCTGCCGCTGCGCAAGGCACCGGCGCGCACGGGCCGGCTGCGGCTGATTGAGATTGCCGACTGCGACCTGTCGGCGTGTGGCGGGACGCATGTGGATCGCACAGGTGGCGTCGGCATCATCGCGGCGAGCCACGCCGAGCGATTCCGCGGGGGCACGCGGGTGACCTTCCTGTGCGGAAGCCGGGTGCTGCGGCAGTTTGCGCTGTGGCGTGATGCGCTGGCGGCGACCGGGCGGGTGCTGTCGGTGTCGCCAGAGGAGCTAGCCCCGGCCATCGAGCGCCTGCAGCATGAGCAGCGCCAGATGCAGAAGCAGATGCGCGGGCTTCAGGAGCAGCTGGCGGTCTTCGAGGCCGAGGCGCTGGCGGCGTCGGCTGAGCGCGCACCGGGTCATGCGGTGGTCGTGCGGGTGATGCCTGGCCTCGATGCGGTCGCGCTGAAGGCGCAGGCTGCAGCGCTGGTGGCGCGTGAGGGGCTGGCCGCCGCACTTTTCTCGTCAGACACGCCGGCACTGGTCGTGGTGGCCCGCCATCCGTCGGTGCCGGTGGATGCGGGCGCAGTCGTGAAGGCCCTGCATGCGGCGTTTGGCGGCAAAGGGGGCGGACGGCCCGACCTGGCGCAGGGCGGAGGCCTGACAGCAGCCCCCGATGCGCTGGTGGCTGCCGCGCGTGCACTGCTGCTGGGGTGAGACGCGCGTCAGCGCGGCGCCATCCGCAGGGCGCCGTCGAGTCTGATGGTCTCGCCGTTGAGCAGTTCGTTCTCGACAATGTGACGCACGAGGGCGCCAAACTCCGAGGGGCGTCCGAGCCGCGACGGAAACGGCACTTGCTGCCCCAGTGACACACGGGCAGCCTCTGGCAGGCCGGCCAGCAGGGGCGTATCCATGATGCCGGGCGCAATTGTGACGCAGCGGATGCCCAGCCCTGCGCATTCGCGGGCCACCGGCAGGGTGAGTCCGACGATGCCGGCCTTCGAGGCCGCGTAGGCAGGCTGCCCAATCTGTCCGTCGTAAGCGGCAATGGATGCGGTGTTGACAATGACGCCGCGTTCCCCCGACTCGCGAGGCGTGTTCTGTGCCATGGCCGCGATGGCCAGACGCATGACGTTGAACGTGCCGAGCAGGTTGATGCGGATCGTACGTTCGAACAGGTCGAGGGCGTGCGGGCCGTTCTTGCCGAGCACCTTGGCTGCCGGTGCGATGCCGGCGGCATTGACGATGCCGTCGAGGCGACCGAAGCGGGTGACGGCCAGCGTGATGGCTGTCTGCACTTGGGCTTCATCGGCGACATCGGCCTGCGCGAAGACGGCGGCATCGCCGAAAGCGGCCGCGGTGGCGGCGCCGGTCTCGGCGTTGATGTCGACGAGCACGACCCGGGCGCCGGCAGCAATGAGGGCTTCAGCAGCGGCGCGCCCGAGGCCTGAGGCTCCGCCGGTGACGAGAAATGTGGACGCGGGAATATGCATGGATGTATCGGTCGTGACGGAGGAAGGGGAGGCGAGACGACTAGAATGATTCTAGTCTGATGCTGACCTACGACCGTGTGTATTACGACGGGCACTGGCAGGCGCCGCTGGGTGCCGGTGCGATGACGGTGGTGTCCTCGGCGACAGAAGCTGTCGTGGGCCGGGTGCCCGAGGGGACACCTGCCGATGTGCAGCGGGCGGTGCAGGCGGCGCGATGCGCCTTTCTGAGCTGGAGCCAGACACCCCGTGAGGAACGGGCGCAGTGGCTCGAGCGTCTGGCCGATGCGCTGGCGCCGCGCGTGGAGGCGCTCGCCACCGTGATGACGCACGAGGTCGGCTGCAGCCTGCGGTTTTCGACAAAAGTGCAGGCTGAGTTTCCCATCAGCATGCTGCGGATGTCTGCGACGTGGCTGCGCGAGGCGACGTTCGAATACCCGCTGGGTTCGTCGCTCATCGTGCGGGAACCGGCGGGCGTGGTGGCGTGCATCACGCCGTGGAACTATCCCCTGCATCAGGTGATGTGCAAAGTGGCGCCGGCGCTGGCGGCGGGCTGCACGATAGTGCTCAAGCCGCCGGAGATTGCGCCGCTCAGCGCGTTCATGCTGGCCGAGGCGGTGCACGCGATCGGGTTGCCGGCTGGGGTGTTCAATGTGGTGTCGGGCACGGGACCGGTGGTCGGCGAGGCGCTGGTGACCGACGAGCATGTCGACATGGTCAGCTTCACCGGGTCGCTGCGGGCGGGACGCCGGGTGGCGGCGCTGGCGGGTGACGGCATCCGCAAGGTGTGCCTCGAGCTGGGCGGCAAGTCACCGTGCGTGGTGCTCGAGGATGCACCCTTCGACCGGGCCATCGCGGCGGGGGTGAACAGCGCCATGCAGAACTCGGGGCAGACCTGCTCGGCGTTCACACGCCTGCTGGTGCCTCGCGCACGTCAGGACGAAGCCCTGGCCCTGGTCTCGGCACAGCTCGATCGGTTGCCCATGGGCGATCCGTTTGCAGAGGGCACACGCCTGGGGCCACTGGCGTCGGCGGCGCAGCGTGACCGGGTACTGGGGTTCATCGCACAGGGCCAGAGTGAAGGTGCGCGGCTCGTGCGCGGCGGCGGACGACCGGCGCACCTGCCGGTGGGGTTTTACGTCGAACCGACCGTGTTCGCCGATGTGCGGAGTGACATGGTGATTGCCCAGGAGGAAATCTTCGGGCCGGTGCTGGCTGTGATGCCGTACGACACCGAAGCCGAGGCCGTGCGCCTGGCGAACGATTCCATCTATGGCCTGGCCGCGGGCGTGTGGGCGGGGACGCCCGAGCGGGCTTTGCAGGTGGCGCGGCAGATTCGGGCGGGGCAGGTGGACATCAACGGCGGCCGCTTCAATCCGATGGCGCCCTTCGGTGGCTACAAGAAGTCGGGCCTCGGCCGTGAGAACGGGCCACTCGCGCTCGAGGAGTACCTCCAGACCAAGGCCATTCAGCAATGACGGCCGTCGTGGCAGTTGCGCCAGGCGTGCTTGTGGCCGTGGCCGTGATGCTGGCCGGCTTTTCGCTGGCCGAGGTGGTGGGCCAGGCCGTGCTGGCATCGCAGGGGCTGACCGGCAGCAGTCCGGTGTCGGGCGTACCTGTCGCCATTGTGCTCGGGCTACTGCTGCGCAACAGCCTTCCATTGCCGACACACCTTGCGCCCGGACTCAAGTGGGCGACGACCACTGTGCTGCGTGCGGGCATTGTCCTTGTGGGTATCAGGCTGAGCGTGTTCGACGTGCTCAGGCTGGGCGTCGCGGGGCTGCCCGTGGTGGTGCTGGCCGTCGCCTCGGGATTGCTGTTTGTCACCTGGTTCAATCGGCGACTGGGGCTGCCTGCGCGACTGGGGACCCTGATTGCGGCCGGCACCAGCATCTGCGGCGTGACGGCGATTGTGTCGACGGCCCCGGCCATCGAGGCCGACGAACGGGAAGTGGCGTATGCCATCGCGAACGTCGTGGCCTTCGGGCTGCTGGGCATGCTGACGTATCCGTATCTGGCGCACGCGCTGCTGACACACTCCGAGACGATTGGCCTGTTTCTCGGCACATCGGTGCACGATACCTCGCAGGTGATGGGCGCGGCGCTCACGTATCGGCAGGTGTACGGTGACGAGGTTGTGCTGCGGACGGCGACGGTCACCAAGCTGACGCGGAATCTCTTTCTCGCAGGTGTCATTCCCCTGCTGTCGTGGTGGCATGCGCGAGAGTCGGGCCCGCGTCAGGGCGCGGCGGAGGACGGGTCGGGAAGGGCGCACTGGACACGGCATATTCCGGGCTTTGTGGTCGGCTTCCTGCTGATGGCGGTGGTGCGGTCGGTCGGCGATTATTCACTCGGGGCGACAGGGGCGGCGCTGGGTGCGTTTGATGCGGCCGGGTGGTCACGGGCCACCGCACTCGTGGGTGACGTGTGGGCGTCGCGGTGGCTGCTCGGCACGGCGATGGCCGCTGTGGGTCTCAACACGAATCTGGCGGTCTTCCGGGGGGTGGGCCTGAGGCCCTTCATCGTGGGGCTGATGGGCGCGCTGGTCGTGGGCCTCGTGGGGTTGATCGCGGCCGTCGTGTGTGGTCAGTTTGTGCAACGGTAATCGGGGGCGGTCCCCCAGCAGATCGTGCGCCGGGCCCTGTGGCGTCTCGCCTATACTTCGCCTTGGAACGGTCACGTTCGTGGAGTGTGCTGCATGAGAACGCTCGTGGTGGGAATTGGAGCGGCGGTGGTGAGTGTGGTGGCCCTGTCGGAGTCCGCTGGCCGTGCCTCGCTGGCCGCGACTGCGCAGACGGTCAAGACGCCTGCCGTGGCCGCTCCGGCAACGCCCGGTGCGTCGCGGTCAGACGCCGCGCGACCGGTGCCGTCTGTGGCGGCGTCGGCGGCCCACGACGTGCCCCTGGCTGGCCCGCAACAGCGTGAGATGGTGCGCCAGTATTGCGCCGGGTGCCATAGCGACCAGGCGAAGGCTGGAAGCCTCTCGCTGCAGGGCTGGAATCCGGAGGTCGCGGAACGCGACCGCGTGACCACAGAAAAGATCATCAGGAAACTGCGTGCAGGCATGATGCCGCCGGCCGGTGCACGTCGCCCCGACGAGGCGCAGCTGCTGCGCCTGGCCTCGTCGCTCGAGACGCGGATGGATCAGTTATCGGCCACCTCGCCTGATCCGGGATGGCGACCCTTCCAGCGGCTGAACCGCGCCGAGTATGCACGGTCGGTGAAGCAGCTGGTCGGACTCGACCTCGACGTGACGGCATTTCTGCCGGCCGACACGATCAGCAACGGGTTTGACAACGTGGCCGATGTGCAGGCGTTTTCGGCGACGCTGATGGAAGGCTACCTGCGCGCGGCCAGTCGAGTGGCCACGCTTGCCGTCGGTGATCCGCAGAGCGCAGCGACCCAGGCCACCTACACCCTGCCCAAGACGGCCTCGCAGGTCGAGCGGGCCGAGGGCGCTCCACTCGGGACGCGCGGCGGGCTGTCGGTGATGCATACGTTTCCGGCCGACGGTGACTATGTGTTCAGCATGGATTTCTATGCCGAACCACTGGGGCTGCTCTACGGCAGTACCTCGGCCAATGAACACATCGAAGTGTCGGTCGACGGTGCGCGCGTCGGTCTCTTTGCCATCGATCCCCGCATGAGCGAAGAGAAGACAGGGCTGACGATGAAGTCGGTGCCGGTGCATGTGCGGGCGGGGTCGCACCGCGTGAGCGCAGCCTTCCTGCAGAAATCTGATGGCCTCATTAATGATCTGATTGCCCCCATCGATCACACGATGGCCGATACGGAAATCGGCACGGCATACGGCATCACGACGCTGCCGCACCTACGGAGCCTGAGCGTGGTCGGTCCGCATCGCGTGACGGGTGTGTCTGACACGCCGACCCGGCGCCAGATTTTCACGTGCCGCCCTACTTCGTCCGACGAGGAAGTGGCCTGCGCCTCAACGATTATCCGCCGCCTGGCGACGCAGGCGTTCCGGCGTCCCGTGAGCGAGCGTGACTTCGCTAGGCTGATGCAGTTCTACACGCGCGGCCGCGCCTCGCGCGACTTCGAGTACGGCGTCACGAAGGCCCTTGAGGCGGTGCTGGTGAGCCCGCAGTTCCTGTTGCGAACCGAGGATATGCCGGCCCGCACGGTCGGGGGCAGCTACCGGTTGGGCGACTATGCGCTGGCGTCGCGGCTGTCGTTCTTCGTGTGGGGCAGCGGACCCGATGAGGAGCTGCTGAAGGCCGCGGGTGCGGGTCGACTGTCGGCGCCCGGCGGACTGCAGGCACAGATGCGTCGCATGTTGGCCGATCCGAAGGCCGATGCCCTGTCGACACGGTTCGCCTCGCAGTGGCTGCGCCTGCAGGATCTCGAAGGCACGACGCCCGATCCGATTCTGTATCCGTATGCCGATCAGACGCTGACGCGCGCCCTGCAGCGCGAGACTGAGCTGTTCTTCGATGCGCTCGTGCGTGAAGACCGCAGCGTGCTCGACCTGCTGACGGCCGACTTCACGTACGTGAACGACCGTGTGGCGCGGCACTATGGCCTGCCGAATGTGAGCGGCCAGCACTTCCGGCGCGTGACGCTGCCGCCGACGCGGCGGGGTATTCTCGGGCACGGCAGCGTGCTGATGCTGACGTCGATTGCGGATCGCACGTCGCCGGTGATGCGCGGCAAGTGGGTAATGGAGGTGCTGCTTGGCACACCGCCACCGCCCCCGCCGCCGAACGTGCCTGCGCTCGAGGAGACCTCTGGGACGGGTGCCTCGGGACAGACGCTGTCGGTACGGCAGCGGATGGAGCAGCACCGCAGCAATCCGACATGCAACTCGTGCCACCGCGTGATTGACCCGCTGGGGCTGGCACTCGAGAATTTCGATGCGACGGGCAAGTATCGTGTGAAGGACGGAGGCGCCCGGGTCGACACGGCAGGCACGCTGTATGACGGCACGCCGATCGACGGCCCCGACAGCCTGCGGCAGGCGGTATTGCGGCGCAAGGATGTGTTCCTGACGAGCTTCACGGATAGCCTGCTGACGTATGCCCTCGGCCGTCGCATCGAGCCGACGGACATGCCGCTCGTGCGGCGGATCATCCGCGATGCGGCCCGGCGTGACTATCGCCTCAGTGCATTTGTGCAAGGCGTAACCGACAGCGCGGCATTCCAGCGCGTGCGCCTGCCGGGTGAGACGCCGGCGCCTGCCACGACCACCCTGGCGCGGGGTGCGGCCCGATAGACTTTCCGGAGAACGACCATGATGCTGCTTCGTCAACCGCTGTCACGGCGCACTGTGCTGCAGGGCCTGGGTGTCACCATCGCGCTGCCGTTCCTTGATGCCATGCGGCCGACCGGCCGCGCCTTTGCGCAGGGCCGCAAGGCGCCCGTGCGGATGATTGCCATGGAGATGGTGCATGGGGCCGCCGGCAGCACCGCCTACGGCATCAGGAAGAATATGTGGGCACCGGCCGACGTGGGATCGGGGTTTGACCTGAGCCCGAGCAGCCTGCAGCCGCTCGAGCCGTACCGGAAGGCGCTGACGATTGTCAGCAACACGGACTGCCGCAATGCCGAGGCGTTTCTGCCACCAGAGATTGGGGCCGATCATTTCCGCTCGGCGGCGGTGTTTCTGACGCAGGCTCGTCCGAAGCAGACACAGGGCTCGGATGTGTATGCCGGTACATCCCTCGATCAGATCTATGCGCAGAAGATTGGCGACCAGACACCCATTCCCTCGATGCAGCTGTGCATCGAGAACGTCGACCAGGCGGGTGGCTGCTCGTATAACTACTCGTGCGTCTACACCGACACGATCAGCTGGGCGTCGCCGACCGAACCGCTGCCGATGATCCGCGATCCGCGCGCGGTGTTCGATCAGCTGTTCGGCGTCGGGGCCACTGCCGAGGCGCGGCAGCTGCGCCGCGCCGATGACCGCAGCATTCTCGACTGGGTGACCGAGTCGGTGGCTGACCTCAAGCGCACGCTGGGGCCGGCCGATCAGGCGCGTCTCGCCGACTACCTCGATGACGTGCGCGAAATCGAGCGCCGTATCCAGAAGGTCGAGGCCTCGAACCGCACCGGGGAACCGCGCGAGCTGCCGGATGCTCCAGTCGGTGTGCCCGATTCCTACGAAGACCATGTGCGCATCATGTTTGACCTGCAGGCCCTGGCCCTGGCATCAGACATCACGCGCATCTTCTCGTTCAAGCTGTCACGCGACGTGTCGAACCGCGTGTTCCGGCCAAGCGGCTCGACGACGGCGTTTCATACCGCCTCGCATCATCTCGATCGCGACGACCGCATCACCGACTTCCAGAAGATCAACACGTATCACGTCGGACTGCTGCCATACCTGGTCGAGCGGCTGATGAAGATTCCCGACGGGGATGGCACGTTGCTCGACAACACGCTGGTCGTGTACGGGTCGTCGATGGGCAACTCGAACGTGCACAACCACAAGCGCTGCCCGCTCATCATGCTGGGCCATGCGGGTGGGGCCCTGAAGGGGCACCTGCATGTGCGGGCCGCCGACGGCACGCCGATGGCCAATGCGATGCTGTCGATGTTGCAGGGGCTCAACATCGACGTGGCGCAGTTCGGCGACAGCACGGGAGCGATGGATCTCAACAGTGCGGGCGTGGCAGCCACGCGTGCGGAGGCGCTGTAATGCGTGCGGGCCGCGCACACCCGGCGGGGCAGGGCGGTGCGGTGTCCCTGTGGCAACGCTGCGCGGGCGGCGTTGTGGTAGCCCTGATGCTGGCGACGCCTTTCGGTGCGGCGGTGCGGGCGCGTGACGGTGCCGACACGGTGGTCGAGGCCGCGCGTGCCGGTGACGTCGATGCGGTGCGGTCACTGCTCAAGCGCGGCGGCGACGTGAACCTGGCGCAGGGAGACGGCATGACGGCGCTGCATTACGCGGCGCAGTCGGGTCAGGTCGAGCTCGTGCAGATGCTGCTGTCGGCCGGTGCCAATGTGCGGGCCACGACGCGGCTGGGTGGCTATACGCCGCTGCACCTGGCGAGTCTCGGCGGGCATGCGTCAGCCGTGGCAGCGCTCATCGCCTCTGGAGCGTCGGCGGAGTCGCGCACGACGACCGGCGCGTCGGCGCTGATGCTGGCAGCGCGATCGGGCAGCGTCGAGACGGTGAACCGGCTCATCGAGAACGGTGCCCCGGTCAACGCGGCCGACACCGCCAACGGGCAGACGGCGCTCATGGTGGCCGCGGGCCTCGATCGTGCCGAGGTGGTGCGGGCCCTAGTGGCTCGTGGCGCGCAGACGGGACTGGCCTCGACGGTGGTCAACCTGGCGAAGCTGACGCAGGAGGTCGAGGCCGATCCGCTCAACGGGCAGGTGCGGCGCAACGCCCCGGCCACGGCAAGCGAGTCGACGCAGGTGGCCGGTCTCACGCGTCCCTACACCTACAACGAACTGATTTCCGCGCAGGGCGGCCTCACCGCGCTGCATTTCGCCGCGCGGCAGGGCGCGGCGGCGTCTGTGGCGGCCCTGGTCGAGAGCGGCGCGTCGATTGATCAGCCGAGCCCCGGCGACCGTGCCACGCCGCTGCTCGTGGCGATCATCAATGGCCACTTCGATGTGGCGCGCTATCTGCTCGACAAGGGGGCCAATCCGAACCAGGTCAGCGAGGCCGGCGTGAGTCCGCTGTATGCGGCGCTCAACGTGCAGTGGGCGCCGATTGCGGCCTATCCGCAGCCGCGCGCGCACCTGCAGCAGCAGATGACCTATCTCGACATGATGCGGCTGCTGCTCGAACGCGGGGCCGACCCGAATGTGCGTGTC
>VFZN01000009.1 GCA_016871195.1 Acidobacteriota bacterium
AAGACGGTCGCAAAGAAGACGGTCGCGAAGAAGCCAGTCGCGAAGAAGGTGGCTGCCAAGAAGAAGGCCGCCAAGAAGAAGGCCCCGGCCCGCGCGCGCCGCTGAGCCTGCGACGCTTCCACACGAACGCCCCGGCCCCCCGGCCGGGGCGTCGCTACGTACACGCGTGTGACTGGACGAGGGTCCACGTCCCGAGTACGCTCATGTACCTATGACCCGCTCCCGATTGCTGCTCGCTGTCCTCGCCGTGGCTCTGCAGACGCGGTCTGCTGAGGCGCAGTCTCCGGCCCCGGCGGCGCTGACCGCCGATGACTATCGGCGCGCTGAGAATCTTCTGGGCTATCGCACGGCGCCGCTGGTGATGAATGCTGGGGTGCGTCCGACGTTTCTTCCCGATGGCCGGTTCTGGTATCGCACGCAGCGCCCTGACGGCGCCGAGTTCGTCCTGGTCGATCCGGCGCGCCGCACCAAGGCCCCGGCCTTCGACCATGTGCGTGTGGCCGACGCCCTGTCAAAGGCCGCCGGCCGCACCATCGAACGCGCGCGCCTGCCGTTCACCAGCATTGACCTCGCACCCGATGGTCAGATTCTGATTATCCTGGGCGACCGCCGGTATGCCTGCGACCCGGCCGGCGCCGCCTGTGCGTCGAGCGAGCGTCCGGCCTCGCGCCTGCAGTCGGTCTCACCCGACGGCGCCCGCGCCGTATTCATCCGTGACTGGAATCTGTGGGTGCGCGATCTCAAGACGGGCGCCGAATCGGCGCTGACCACCGACGGCGTGAAGGATTACGGCTACGCCACCGACAACGCGGGCTGGCGCTACAGCGATGCTCCGGTCGTCAAGTGGTCGCCCGATTCCACGCGGGTGGCGACGTTCCGGCAGGACCAGCGGCAGACCAGCGACATGTATCTGGTCACGACCAACGTCGGCAAGCCCATGCTGCAGGCCTGGAAGTATCCGCTGCCCGGGGACGCCACCGTCACGATGATCGAACGGGTCATCATCGACGTCACCTCAGGCGCGATGGTGCGGCTGCAAATGCCGCCCGACCAGCACCGGTCATCGATCTGCGACGACATCATCTGTGGGGGTGACTGGGTCGACGTGCAATGGGCGCCCGACAGCCGCAGTCTGGCGTTTGTCTCGACCTCGCGCGACCACAAGCGCGCAGACCTGCGGGTCGCCGATATGCAGTCCGGCGCGATTCGCCAGGTCATGCACGGAGAATCAGCGACGTTCTTCGAAAGCGGGAACGACGCGGTCAACTGGCGCTATCTGCCCGGGGCCAACGAAGTGCTGTGGTACTCGCAGCGCTCGGACTGGGGGCATCTTGCCCTGCATGACCTGGGAACCGGCGCGCTTCAGCGGCCCCTCACCAGCGGCCCCTGGAATGTCACGCAAGTGCTGCATGTGGACACCGCGGCACGCGTGATCTTCTTCGAGGGCGTCGGTCGCGAGCCCGGCCGCAATCCGTATTATCGCCACCTCTACCGCGTCGACATGGACGGACAGAACCTGCGCCTGCTGACGCCGGAGGATGCGGACCACGACATCTCGCTCGCGCCCGATGGCCGCACGTTCGTGACCGTGGCGGCCACGCCCGACACGCCCCCGGTGGCGAGGCTGCGGAGCGCCACGGGCGAACTGCTGCTGACGCTGGAGACGGCCGATATTACACGGCTCACCGCCGCCGGATGGCAGCCGCCGCAACGTATCACCGTGAAGGCGCGCGACGGTGTGACCGATCTGCATGGGCTCATGTATCGGCCGACGCGCTTCGACCCCTCGCGCAAGTACCCCATCATCAACAACATCTATCCCGGTCCCCAGACCGGCAGTGTCGGTTCGCGGCAGTTTGCCGCCTCACGCAGCGATACGCAGGCCCTCGCCGAACTCGGCTTCATCGTGGTGCAGATCGACGGCATGGGCACGCCCTGGCGGTCGAAGTCGTTCCACGAGAAGTACTACGGCGACATGGGCGACAACACGCTGCCCGACCAGGTGGCCGGCATGAGGGAACTGGCCGCGCGGTACGCATTCATTGACCTCAACCGCACCGGCATCTACGGCCACTCGGGGGGAGGATTTGCGACCGCGGGGGCGATGTTCCGGTATCCCGACTTTTTCAAGGTGGGTGTCTCGCAGGCGGGCAACCACGAGAACCGGAATTACGAGGATGACTGGGCGGAAAAGTGGCAGGGACTGCTTGTGGCCAATCCGGATGGCACGACCAACTATGACAACCAGGCCAACCAACTGGTGGCCCGGCAGCTGAAGGGCAAGCTGCTGCTGGCCCACGGGACGATGGACAGCAACGTGCCGATGTACGGGACGTTGCTGGTTGTCAATGAACTGATCAAGGCCAACAAGGACTTCGACCTGCTGCTGTTGCCCAACCGCGGCCATGGGTTCGGCAACGAGCCCTACATGATGCGGCGGCGCTGGGATTACTTCGTGCAGCACCTGCTCGGTGTCACACCGCCCGTCGAGTTTGCGTTCACCTCGCCGACCGACCCGCGCTGAGTTTAGGTGATGGACACGGCGCTGGCGGCCCTGCGGACCGCCCTGACCTACCTGGCCATCGTCAGCTACACGCTGCTGGCCGGGCCTGTGGGGCTGCTGATTGCGGTCCCGTTCCGGGTCAAGGGACTGCTGTACGACCTGGGGCACGTGGGCGTGTGGATGACGCTTCGCACCTCAGGGATTCGGGTGACGGTTGAGGGACGCGAGCATCTTCGCCCATCCACGGCCGTGGTGTTCTGCGCCAACCACCAGAGCAACGTCGATCCCCCGGTGCTGTTCAGCGCGCTGCATCGCCGCCTGCATGTGCTCTACAAGGCCGAGCTCAACCGGCTGCCGATCCTCGGCACGGTCTTCCAGGTGGGGGGCTACATTCCCGTGCCGCGGGAACAGAAAGAGGCGGCGCTGCGGGCCATCGAACTGGCGGCCGCATCGATTCGTCAGGGGAACTCCTTCCTGGTGTTCCCCGAGGGCACACGCAGCTGCTCCGACGAGATGCTGCCCTTCAAGCAGGGGGGCTTCGTGATGGCCATCCGGGCCCAGGCGCCCGTTGTGCCGGTGGCGATTTCCGGCGGACGCGATGCCATGCGGAAGGGCAGTGCGCTCATCTATCCTGCGCACGTGCGTGTGCGCATCGGGTCGCCCGTGCCCACCGCGGGTCTGACCCTCGATGACCGCGATGCCCTGATTGCCACGGTGTGCGAACGGATTGCCGCGATGCTGCGTCAGTAGAGGTGTATGCGTCGCCGTCTGTCCGCGCTGCTGTGCCTGAGCCTCAGTGGTCTGCCTGTGCCGGCAGCGGCGGCGCCCGGGCCGTCATCGGGGGGCGCGCACGGCGGCGTGGCGACATCGACCACGACGCCCGCCTCGGCATCAGCATCCCCGGCAGTCGTTGACGCCCCGCAGGCTGCACCCGCATCGCCGACGCTCGCAGCCGCGGCGCAGTCGTCGCCTGCCCCTGCCACCACAGCACCCACGCGGTTTCCCCGTGTGAGGGAGGGCCGCACGCTGGTGCGGCTCGAGGCCTATGTCACCCGGGACGGCGTTCCGGTCAGCGGACTACCCTCATCTGCCTTCACCGCCACGGAAGATGATGCGGACCAGGCGCTGGAAGAGGTGCTGGCCCTCGGAGCCCGCACCGCCGCCGGTGCCCTTCCCCGTCGGTTTGTGGTGTGGCTCGACCGTTGGCATCTCGCGGCGTCGACCGATCTGACCGCGGTAGCACAACTCATCGACTCGGTGGTGGGCGCGGCTGACCAGGTGGCGATCGTCACGCCAGATACACGCCCGGCCGAACTCGTCTTCTCTGCGCGCGGGGCGGGACTCGGCCAGGTGCTGACCGACGCCATGGCCTGGGCACCCGACGAACGCGACCCGGCAGGCCTCGATCTCGAGCGGCGGTGCTTTGCCGACGGACGAGGGGGCGCAGCCGTCACTGAGGAACTGACGGCACGGCGACGCGAGCAGGAGACGCTGCGTGCTTTCAATGCCACCCTGACCCAGCTTGAGGACGTGCGCGAGGGGCGCACCTTCGTGCTGCTGGTGTCTGACGGCTGGGCCATGTTCAAGGCCAACGACCGGGTGGAAGATGCCACGCTCAGTGACGAGTGCCAGCGTGAGCGCACGCGGCTGGCGTACATCGATCACGAATTCGAAACGCGCATGACCACGCAGCGGGCCAACCGAGCGACGGTCTCGGTGTATCCGGTGCGACCATCGGCCTTGCGCGTGACCATCGATGCCGGGTCGCCGACGACCAGCGTGGTGGAACGCCGCGTCGAGTCGCTCCGCACAATCGGCCAGCTGACCGATGCGACGGCGCTCGTCTTGCCCGCCGACCGCGACGCCTGGCTGCAGCGTATACGGAGCGACGCCGGTGCCTCGTATCTGATCAGCTATTACTCGTCCAACACCACGTTCGATGGGCGGTTCCGTCGCGTTACGGTCGAGGTGGCGGCCGAGGGTGCCGATGTGCGGACGCGCCTTGGCTATCTGGCGCTCACCGATGCCGAGGCGCGTGCCACGGGCGTGGTGACGACGCCGGTGCTGGGGCCGGGGGGGCGTAAGCTGCCTCCGCCGGCCGTGACGCGCGCCCTCGACCGGCTGGGGCCGGCATCGGGACGAGCGCTCTCGCCGCTGCGCGTGCAGGTGGTGGGCTTCACGTCGACGCTGCGGGCGGTGGTCGAACTCGAGGCAACGGCGGCCCGCCTGCCCGAGTGGCAGGCCGGCATGACCGTGCAGGTACTGATCGAATCAGACAAGGGGGGCAGTCCGGTGGTGCTGCAGGGCGAGATGCGTCCCAGCCAGCGCGTGCTCACCGTCGAGGGACCTGATGCGGATGAACCGTTGGCGCCGGGTCGCTACATCGTGCGCGTGGAAGGCCGTCCCCTGCGGACCACTGCAGGCGGCGGTACTGTGCGTGCGTCTGGCGACGTGGTGCTGGGCGCCGCGGCCACCCGCTTCGGCTCGGGCCTGCAACTGCTGCGGCGCAGCCCGTCGACGGGGCTGGCGTATGTGGCCACGGCTGATTCCCGCTATCGGCGCACCGATCGGCTACGTCTGGAAGTGCCGGTACTCGGGGTGGGCGAGGCGGCCGTGACGGCGCGCGTGCTGACCCGCGAAGGCGAACCGCTGCCGCTCGTCGTGACCATGAGTGAGCGCACCGATGCCGGGACCGGCGTGCGCTGGGCGGTCGGGGACGTGACGCTCGCCCCGCTGGCGCAGGGCGAGTATGTCGTCGAGTTCAAACTCGGCAGCGAAGTCACGGCGTACGGTCTCCGCATCGTTCCGTAGCGGCACCGGCCGGTCGGGCGGGCTCCGAGCGCGTACGCCCGCGCGCAGTCGGACACTACACGCGTGCTCCTCGCGTCACTGCAGCGGGCGCTTGGCGTAGCGTGCCAGAATCACGGCCAGCGCGAAGAACAACGCCGCCCCTGCGACATTGCCGACGAGCCCTTCTTCCCTCAGGAAGGGCAGGGCATTCCCCACCGCCTGCAGCGTGCCCAGCACGTTGATCCCCGACTGCTGCGCACCCACCAGCACGGCGAACAGGATGCCGGCGAGCGACCCGCCGGCGATGAGGCCCGACGAAAACAGCGTCCCAGCGCTGATGTCCGAGTCGGCCTGCGTGCCGGTGCTGCGCTCGACCCACCACCTGACGAGACCACCCATGAAGATTGGCGCGGTGGTGGCGATGGGCAGATAGGCGCCGACGGCAAACGACAGCGAGTGAATTCCGCACAGTTCCAGCGTCACCGAAATGAAAACGCCGACCAGCACGAGGCCCCACGGCAGGTTCTGTGACAGCAGGCCCTTGATGAGTGTGGCCATCAGCGTCGCCTGCGGCGCGGCGACGGCAGCCGACCCGATGCCGAACACCTGATGCATGTAGAGCACGGTGGCCCCGATGATGAAAGCCGAGGTGACGACACCAATGGCCAGCCCCATCTGCTGCGCGAGCGGCGTGGCCCCCACCAGATAGCCCGTCTTGAGGTCCTGCGAGGTGTTACCGGCATTGGCCGAGGCGATGCACACCAGCGCCCCCACCGAGATGGCCACCGGCGCGTAGGCATCACCGGTCCAGCCCAGCGTCACGAAGATCACGCACGTGATGATGAGGGTGGCGATGGTCATGCCGGAAATCGGATTCGACGAGGACCCGATGAGGCCGGTGATGCGCGAGGACACGGTTGCAAAGAAGAAGCCGAAGAGCACAATCAGCACCGAGACGAGGATGTTGCCCTGCGTCGGCAGGCCGGGCATGACGGCGAGAAACACCGCCAGCGCCAGCGATCCGCCCAGCACCACCGTGATGGGGACGTCACGTTCGGTGCGGCGCTGTGGGCCGTCGTTACCGGTGCCCAGGCCCTTCAGTCCCTCGCGCGCCGACGACACAATCGTCGGCAGCGTGCGGCCAAGGGTGATGAGCCCGGCCGCAAGCACGGCACCCGCGCCGATGTAGCGGATGTAAGCGCTCCAGATCTGCCCGGGTCCCATTTCGGAGATGAGGTACGGCATGCCGGTTGCCGGATTGCTGGCCAGGGCCGGTGCGATCGGAGGAAACGGCGTGGGAATGGCTGCGCCCAGCAGTGACAGCAGCGGCAGCAGCACCAGCCACGACAGTACGCCGCCGGCGACCATCGTCCCCGCAATGCGTGGCCCGATGACGTAGCCGACGCCCATGTATTCGGGCGAGATGTCGACGGCCACCGTGGCGTTGGGGAACTGGCTCGTGCGCGGTGTCGAATAGCCGACTTCCGCAAGGAACAGGTTGAAGATGCCCGTGAATGACTTCCAGAGGGCGCCGATGGCCAGTCCGCTGAAGACCAGCGAGGCCAGTTGACCGCCGCGCTCACCAGCGACCAACACCTCGGCACACGCGGTGCCTTCCGGGTAGGGCAGCACCCCGTGTTCCTTGACAATCAACGCACGGCGCAGCGGCACCATCATCAGCACCCCGAGGATGCCGCCCGCAAACGCCAGCATCGTGATCTGGGTATAGGTGAAGTATTTCGGTCCCTCAGGCATAAGGAAAATCAGCGCCGGAATCGTGAAGACTACGCCGCCGGCCACCGACTCACCCGCCGACCCGATGGTCTGGACGATATTGTTTTCGAGGATGGTGGATCCCCCCAGGCGCTTCAGGACCGAGATGGCCAGCACCGCGATGGGAATGGAGGCGCTGACGGTCAGGCCCGCGCGGAGGCCGAGGTAGACCGTCGAGGCACCGAACAGCAGCCCGAACAGCACTCCGAGGATGACGGCCTTCGCGGTGAACTCGGCCATCGACTGTGCATCCCGGACGTAGGGCGTGAATGACTTCTGGGGGTCGGCCATGGGCGGGGATGATAGCAGGGTCCGCGGTCGTCGAGTTTGCTATCCTGAGGCCCTTGTGAAAACCGGGAACAAGCGGCGGCCCGTGACCGAGCAGGTCCCGGAACTGACCACCAATCGGCTGTCGATCTATCTGCGGTGCCTGACCCGGCTTGAGCAGGCGGGCGTCGAGACGGTGTCGTCCAAGGCACTCGCCGAGCAGTTCCACCTGAATGCGGCACAGATCAGGAAGGATCTCGCCTATTTCGGGGAATTCGGTGTGCGCGGCGTGGGCTATGTCGTCAGGGACCTGCGCCAGCAGCTGCGAAAGATTCTCGGGCTCGACCATCGCCTTAAGGTTGTGGTTTTGGGTGCCGGCAAGCTGGGGCAGGCGCTGGCCGACTATCCTGGATTTGGCCGCGAGGGATTCGAAATTGTAGCGATGTTCGACACCGATCCCGCGAAGGTGGGGCAGCACTCGCGCAGTGGCATTCCCATTCTGCACAGCCGGACCCTGCGAGCATTTGCGACCCGCACCGGCATCGACATCGCCGTCCTGGCCGTGCCCGGAGAGGTGGCCCAGGAGGTGCTCGACCTCATCGTCACCGCAGGCGTGCGGGCGGTGCTCAACTTTTCGCCGGGCAGCCTGCGGGTGTCGGACGCCGTCAAGCTCAAGCACGTCGACCTGACCGTCTCACTCGAGGGGCTGTCGTTCTTTCTGGCGCATGGAGGTGAGGATGGCGCGTAAGGCGTCCGCAGGGGCCCGTAGGCCCGCGCAACTGACGCATGTGGGCGCCGATGGGGAGCCCCGGATGGTCGATGTCGGCGATAAGGCCGTGACTGACCGCGAGGCCGTGGCCCGGGCAAGCATCCACATGTCCGCAGAGGCACGGCGTCTCATCCGGAGCGGTGCCGTGCGGAAGGGCGATCCGCTGCAGGCGGCACGCCTGGCAGGCATCCTGGCGGCCAAGCGCACGAGCGAGCTGATTCCGCTCTGCCATCCGCTGCTGCTGACGCACATCGCGGTCGACCTGTCACCGACGCCCACCGGCTACCGCATCGAGGCGCGCGTGCGCACGAGTGGGCAGACCGGCGTCGAGATGGAAGCCCTCACGGCCGTCACGGTCGCGGCGCTCACCGTGTATGACATGGTGAAGGCGGCCGACAAGGGGATGGTGATTGGTGAGGTACACCTGGTGTCGAAGCGCGGAGGGCGCGGCGGCACCTATCGGCGGCCGCGCTGATGCAGGTGCTGATCTCCATTCAGCAGCGAGTGCCGCAGTGGCAGATTCCCGAGGGCATGGCCCGGGCGCTCATGGCACGCCGCCCCGATCTGCAGTTCACGTACGCCACGACGGATGAGATGCGCCGCGAGGGCCTGCGCACGGCCGAGGTGGCATTCACCTGGATCCTGAGCGAGCACGAACTGACCGAGGCCCCGCGCCTCCAGTGGGTGCACACCTCGGCCGTCGCGGTCGAGACGCTGTGCCTGACGGCGCTGACGGCGCGCGGCGTCCGCGTGAGTAACACGCGGGGCGTCCAGGCCGTGCCGATTGCGGAACACGTGCTGGCGATGCTGCTGGCGTTCAGCAAGCAGGTGCCGTTTCTGCTGGAACGCCAGCGTGAGGCCCGGTGGGCGCAGGCGGAATGCACCGGGCCGCGGCTGCCGTGGCTGCTGCAGGGACGCACGCTGGCCCTGGTCGGGCTCGGCACCATCGGCGAAGCTCTGGCGGCACGCGCCGCGGCGCTTGGCATGCGCGTCATCGCGCAGCGGCGCGACCCCGCCGGTCGTGTGGTGGACGGTGTGGCGGAGGTGTTCGGTCCCGCCGACCTTCACGCCATGCTGTCGCAGGCTGATGCCGTCGTGGTGGCGGCCCCGCTGACGCCGGCAACGGCGGGGATGTTCGACACCGCGGCGTTTGCGGCTATGAAGCCTGGCAGCGTGTTCATCAATGTCGGGCGCGCGCGCATGGTCGACACCGAGGCGCTGATGGCCGCACTCGAGAGCGGACAGCTGTCGGGGGCCAGCCTCGATGTGTTTCCTGAAGAGCCCCTGCCAGCGGCACATCCGCTGTGGCGTTGCCCCAACGTGGTCCTGACCCCGCATACTTCGGGTTTCCGGCAGGGGCACTGGGATGAGGTGGTGGCGGTGTTTGAGGAGAACCTCGACCGGTTTCTCAGTGGCCGGCCACTCCGCTACGAAGTGCAGCCGGCCCGCGGTTACTGAGGCCCGGGTGCCGCCATCGGGGTGCCTGGGTGGTGGCTGCCGGGTTCAGAACACGGTGGCGGCAGGAATCGGCCACCACCGCACCTGCACGCGGCCGATGATGTATTTCTTCGGAACAAAGCCCCAGTGCCGGCTGTCGGAACTGTTGTTCCGGTGGTCACCCATCACGAAGTAGTAACCCTCGGGCACGACCTGCGGGCCCCATTCATCGTGGCTGCGGAACTCGGGAGGAATCTGGTCGTCGGGTAGGGGGACATCGTTGACGAAGACCTGACCATCGACCACCCGCACCATGTCACCTTCCTCGGCAATGACGCGCTTGACGTACGACTTGTCGGGGTCGAGCGGGTAGTACAGCATCACGATGTCGCCGCGCTGCGGTTCACCGAGCCGGTAGGCCAGCTTGTTGACGATGAGGCGGTCGCGGTCTTCAAGCGTGGGGGCCATGCTCTGTCCGTCGACCCGTGCCACCTGAAACAGGAAGGTGACGATGAGCGTGGCGTAGACGGCCGCTGACGCGAAGACGCGCACCCAGGCCGTGAACTCGTCCCACCAGCCCTGTAGACGGACCCGGAGATCGACAGGGGCCGGTGGC
The DNA here is from genome assembly GCA_016871195.1 of Acidobacteriota bacterium. Classification (GTDB taxonomy): domain Bacteria; phylum Acidobacteriota; class Vicinamibacteria; order Vicinamibacterales; family UBA2999; genus VFZN01. The sequence goes on from VFZN01000009.1 coordinate 10,156, forward strand.
GCGGCGGTCTCGAGTGGAGGTGCCACCGGAGCGGTGGCCTCGTGGTCTGGCGGGGCGGCCTCGACCCCGTGTGACTCGACCGCCTCCGCGGCGATGGGTTCAGGCGCCTCGGCCCCGGTCGCATCGGCTGCGACTCGAGACTCGTCGGTGGCGGGCAGGGCCTCCGGAGTGGCGGGCGGAACTGTCAGGGGTGAGGCGGCGGCTGCATCGAGCGAGGTGATGCTGTCCGGGGCTTCCTCGGGAAGCGGAGACAATGACACGACGCCTTCATTCTAAACCAGAGGTTCGGGTGGTATCATTCCTCCATGCTGAAGCCGCTCCTCGAAGGGTTTGCCCTGACCTTCAAGCACATCTTCCGTCGACCCATTACGGTGAACTATCCCGACGTCAAGGTGCCGATGTTTCCCAAGTACCGCGGGAAGCAGGTGCTGATGCGCGATGAGAATGGCCTCGAAAAGTGTGTGGCCTGCGGGCTCTGCTCGGTGGCCTGCCCGGCGGATGCGATTTACCTTGAGGCGGCCGAGAACGATGGCACCGTGATGGCCGGCCCGCGCTACGCGTCGGTCTACCAGATCCACAAGACGCGCTGCATTTTCTGTGGCTACTGTGAAGAGGCGTGCCCGGTGTCGGCCATCTTCATGGGCAAGGACTACGAACTGGCCGTCTACAGCAAAGACGACTTCATCTGGGACAAGACCGAACTGCTCGTGCCGGCGGCGGCCGACCAGAAGGCACCCCTGCAGGCCTGATCCTGCGGGCCGCTGCCTGACGGCAGGGGCCCCGTCCCCCCTTCACCATGCCCGCCTTCCTCGACGCGCTGGTGTCGCGCATTCTGCTCTGTGATGGTGCGATGGGCACCATGCTGTACAGCAAGGGCGTCTTCATCAACCGCTGCTTCGAATCATTGACGCTGTCCGATGCGGCCCTGGTCCGCGAGGTGCACGCCGAGTATGTGCGGGCGGGTGCGGATGTCATCGAGACCAACACCTTCGGCGCCAACCGCCTCAAGCTCAGGGCCTTCGGCCTGGGCAATCGGGTCTCCGAGATCAACACCGACGCCGCCCGGCTCGCGCGCGAAGCGGTGGCGATGGCGGGAGGCGACGACGCCCGAGTGTTCGTGGCCGGTGCCATCGGGCCGCTGGGCGTCCGGGTGGAACCGTGGGGCAAGCTGGGCCTTGACGAAGCCACCGAGTTGTTCCGCGAGCAGGCGGCGGCGCTGGCCGCCGGCGGTGTCGATGTGTTCATGCTTGAAACCTTCCGCGACCCTGCCGAGGTGCAGGCCGCCATCGCAGCGGTGCGTTCGGTGTCGGCGCTGCCCATCGTGGCGCAGCTGACGACGGAGGAAGACGGACAGACACCTGACGGCGCCCCAGTGGAAGCCTGTGCGCAGGCGCTGGTAGCGGCGGGTGCAGACGTGGTCGGATTGAACTGCAGCGTCGGACCAGCGCCGATGCTCGAAACGCTCGAGCGCCTGGCCCAGGCGGTGTCCGTGCCGCTGTCGGCCCAACCGAATGCGGGCCGCCCGCGCGACATCGAGGGGCGCAATCTCTACCTGTCGTCGCCGGATTACCTGGCCTCGTATGCCCGACGCTTTGTGGAACTCGGGGTGCGGCTGGTCGGCGGCTGCTGCGGCACGACCCCCGCGCACATCCGGCAGATGCATGCAGCGGTCAAGGCGCTGAATCCCGGGCAGGCGTCCCGTGTGCCGACTGTCAGGGTGGCGGTCACGGCGTCGGCGCCGGAGGCCCAGCCGCTGGTGGCGATGGCCGAGCGGTCGACGCTCGGGGCCCGGCTGGCCGAGGGCCGGTTCGTGACCAGCGTCGAGGTGGCACCCCCTGTGGGCATCGATCCCACGCCGGCCATGGCCTCGGCGGCCGCTCTCGCCGCACTGGGCGTCGATGTGGTGACGGTGACGGATGGCACGCGAAGCGGCGGCCACGTGAGCGCCCTGGCGCTGGCGGTGCTGGCCAGGCAGGCGGGGATCGACACGATGCTGCAGTATTCGTGTCGCGACCGGAACCTGCTCGGCATCCAGTCAGACCTGCTTGGGGCGCATGCCCTCGGCCTGCGCAATCTGCTCGGGATCACGGGCGACCCGCGCTATCTCGGCGAAATTCCGGACGCGACGGCAGTGTTTGATGTCGACTCGATCGGACTGACGAACCTCATCGCGCGCCTGAATCATGCGCTCGACCTCGGCGGACAGTCACTGGGAGCGCCTGCGCGGTTCCTGTGCGGGGTCATGGCCAACCCGTCACGCGACCTCGACCAGGAACTGCGGCGCCTCGAATACAAGGTCGAGGCGGGTGCCGACTTCATTGTGACCCGCCCGGTGTTCGATGCCGCGACGTTCGAGCGCTTTGTACGGCGCGTCGACGCCTTCTGCCGACCCGTGCTTGTCGGGCTCTGGCCGTTCGATTCGGCCCTGCAGGCCGAGTTCATGGCCAACGAGGTACCAGGCGTCACCGTGCCCGAACCGCTCGTGGCACGCATGCGCGCCCGCGAGACCGCCGAGTCGGCTGCCTACGAAGGCCGCGCTATCGCCGCCGAGGTGCTGCGGGCGGTGAGACCCATGGCCCAGGGGGCACACCTGTTTGCCCCCGGGGGGCGGATGGCCGATGCGGCGCAGGTGCTGGCTGACCTCTTCTGATATAGTCCAGCCCTGTCCGTCCCTGCCATGAAGCGTTCGCCTACGACCCGGTCTGCCGCGATGTCCGCGGACGCCTCTCCCCTCGACCGCACCGAGGCGCTGTCGGCGACGGTGGTCGACCACCCGTTTGTCGAACGGGTCTACCAGAAGATGGCCGGGGTCTATGACTACACGTTCGGCCCCACCCTCCATCCCGGACGCCTCGATGCCATCCGTCGCATGGCCATTCACCCCGGCGACCGCGTGCTGGAGGTGGGAGTGGGCACCGGCATCAACCTGTCGCTGTATCCACGGATGTGCCAGATTACCGGCATCGACCTGTCGTCGAAGATGCTCGAGAAGGCGCAGGCGCGCATCGTCTCGAAAGGGCTGAGTCACTGTCGCGTCAGCGAAATGAATGCCGAGCAGCTGGCGTTTCCTGACGGGTGGTTCGACGTGGTGTATGCGCCCTATGTCATCAGCGTCGTGCCCGACCCGGTCAAGGTGGCCCGCGAGATGTATCGGGTGTGCCGTCCTGGGGGACGCGTGGTGATCCTCAACCACTTCAAGAGCGCCAACCGCTGGCTGTCGAAGCTCGAAGTGGCCATCTCACCCATGACCGTGCACATCGGGTTCAAGGCCGACCTCGACCTCGACGGATTCCTGTCGCAGGCCGAGCTCACTCCCATCTCGATTGAAAAGGTCAATGTGCCGCGCATGTGGTCACTGGTGACCTGCGTGAAGCGCTGACGGCCTGGCGGGCCGAGCGTTGCCGTGGTCTGTCTGGAACGAGCGCTGGCATGCGCTGTCAGGGCAACGTCTGCCCTGGTGTCGCGTCAGGCCTCGAGGCGCTCGGCCAGGATCTCGGCCACGACGCGCGCGCCGTCGACGCGGTGCGCGCCGCACGGCCCGTCTGCCGTGAGGGCCTCAGTGATGGCCGCCTGCCAGACACCGGCAAACAGGTCGTCGTGTGTGATGAAGGCCGACCGGATGACGCCGGGCATGGCCTCCACGAGGACGTCGTACTCGGGAAAGTCGCCGCGCGAGGTGTAGACGAGCGCCGTGTCATTGGCCACGCACTCGGCGATGATGCCGTAGCCGGGCTTTGAGACCACGACGTCGACGGCCCGCACGAGGTCTTCATAGCGCAGACCCTGCGCCGACATCACGGCTTCATCTAGCGGCAGCAGCGACCCACCGGCCACCGCGCCAGGCGTGAGGGCGTCGAAGGGGAGGATGATCCGGACACCCGGACCGAGTGACGACAGCGTGCGTGCGTCGAAGCCCTTCTGTCCGAAGCCGCCAAACGACACCAGCACCAGCCGTGCCTCACGGGGCCACCCCATCAGTCGTCGCACCTCGTCCGGGTGGCGCTGCGAGACGCGGGCGACGAAGGGCACATCCACCACCGTCGGTATGGTCTCGAAGCCCGCGTACAGTGGCAACCGGAGCGCGAGTGTCGCGTCGGCATACACGGCTCCGAGGCGGTCGGCCAGCGAGGCGCCTCCGGGCCAGTGCCGGTAGATCCAGTCCCAGGTGAAGTTCCCGAAGGCCACGGCGGGGACGCCCGCCGCCGCCGCGGCGGCGATGCCCAACGGGGGAATATCAGCCACGACCAGCGAGGCGTTGACCTCTCGCAGCCATTGGGTCTCGCGTGACAGATGGGCTGGCCAGTCGGACATGAAGGCGTCGGCCTGGCGGAGCGTGTGGGCGACATCGAGGTGCAGGCTGTCGCGCTGGACGGCGCCGGTGTCGCACGGACCTGGTGCGAGGGTGATGCCCGGCGCGGCGGTGCGCTCGACCATCCACGGGGCCACGGAAGTCCGCACGAACATGCGGGCGTCAGGGGTGGTCTTCCTGAGGTGGTTGAGGACGGTGAGGGACCGCGAAATGTGGCCGAAGCCGTGTCCGGATACGTAAGCAACGAGTGTGGCAGGCATACATGCGGGATAACCGCGAGTTCCGTATAATTGGTCGGTGTGGGAAATCGTGCTCTGCAGCGGCTGTTCATGTGGCAGCGCGCTGATTTTATCGGAGGTGCTATGAAGGTTCGAGTGCAGACGATGCTTCGTGTCTGGATGTTCCTGCTGGGGCTGTCGGCGACGGCCTTTGCCCAGCAGACCGGCTCACTGTCGGGCACGGTGCGCGACGCACAGGGCGGCGTGCTGCCGGGTGTCACGGTGACGGCCACGGCGTCGACGAGCGCGGTGCGGTCGGCGGTCACGAATGACCAGGGCGTGTACTCGCTGTCGGGCCTGGCGCCGGGCAGCTACACCGTGGATTACGACCTGACCGGGTTTACGGCCCAGAAGCGTCAGGATGTCATGGTGCAGGTCAACCGCACCACTCGTCTCGACGTGGAACTCGGCGTCGGTGCGCTGCAGGAATCGGTCACGGTCAGCGGGGCGGCGCCGGTGGTCGACGTCAGCTCGAACACGACGCAGACGAACATCACCAAGGAACTGTATGACTCGATTCCGACGGGCCGCAACCCGTGGGTGATGGCGGGCCTGGTGCCCGGCGTGGTCACCGGCCGGCTCGATGTGGGCGGCACTGAGGGCATGCAGCAGTACAACCTTGAGGCGTTCGGTTCGGCGGACAGCCAGAAGTCGTTCAGCATCGACGGGCTCAAGACCAACTGGGGCGGCGGCTCCGGCGGGGCGACGATGCAGTACTACGGCTTCGAAATGTATGACGAATACAACATGCAGACGGCGTCAGGCACGGCCGAGAGCGACGTCAGCGGCGTGTACATGAACATGGTGACCAAGTCGGGTGGCAACCGGTTCACCAGCGACCACAACTTCTACTTCATGAACGACGCGCTGCAGGGCAGCAACGTCGACGACGAGCTGCGGCGCCGACTGGGCCTGACGTCGGGCGGTCAGACGGGTGCGGCGGGCAATCCCATCGATATCTCCTACGACTGGAGTTCGACGCTGGGTGGTCCGGTGAAGAAGGACAAGCTGTGGTTCTTCGGGGCCAGCCGCCGATGGCTGCTCGACCAGTTCCAGATTAACGCAGTCAACCCCGATGGCAGCCAGGCCATTGACGACAACCTCATCACCAACTACATGGGCAAGCTGACGGCGCAGGTGACGGCGAACAACCGCGCGTCGTTCATGTTCAACCGCAACGACAAGTTCCGGTATCACCGCCGCGACTCGCCGTATCTGTTTGTGCCCGACAAAGCGTCGGTGCTGCAGGATCAGCCGGCACAGAACTTCGTGGCGCAGGTGAATTCGGTCCTGGGCCAGAAAGTCGTGTTTGATGCACGCGTGGGCCGCATGTGGGGCGTGTTCCCGAGCCGCTACCAGAAGGAAGTGACGCCGCAGGACATTGCGCTGCGCGATGTGGTGCGCTTCACCCGCGAGAATGCGGCGGAACTCCAGTCGCTCAATCCGAACTTTCGCACCCAGGCCAACGCCACGATGAGCTATTTCGTGCCGAGCTTTGCCGGTGCCCACGACTTCAAGGCGGGTGTGCAGATTTCGCTCGAGGGCATGGAATACGAGCGCATTCGCAACGGCGACATCCTGCTCGAAATGCGCGACGGCGTGCCGTTTCAGGCGCAGATCGCCAACACCCCGATTCAGTCGGATCACCACCTGTCGACCTGGGGCGCGTTCCTGCAGGACCGCTGGGTCGCCGGCCGGGCCACGTTCAACTTGGGCGTGCGCATGGACGGTGTGCGGGCGAGCCTGCCCGCCCAGTCGAGCCCCTCGGGCAGCTATGTGGCCGCCCGCAGCTTCGGTGAGTCTGAAGTGTTCCGCTTCGACTTCAACATCATGCCGCGTATCGGCCTGTCGTACGACGTGTTCGGCAACGGCAAGACGGCGCTCAAGGCGTACTACGGCCGGTTCTACAACCAGTTCGGTTCGGAGATCGCCGAGGCGGTGAACCCCAACGCCCTGGCGACCCAGAACGTGCCGTGGACTGACCTCAACGGCAACCGCCGCCTCGACACCGGTGAACTCGGCGCCATTCCCCAGTTCGCCCGGGGTCTGTTCCCGACGTTCGACGCGAATGCGCGTCGCCCGTACAACGACGAGATGAACGTCGGCATCGAGCACCAGCTGGCCGGCAACTTCGCCATCGGCGTCAGCTATCACCGCCGTCACCACCGCGACGGGCTCGGCCTGATCGACGTGCTGCGTCCTGCGTCGGCGTTCACGCCGGAGGCGCGGACCTACACCGACCCGGTGAACGGCCAGGCGCAGTCCATCACGGTCTACAAACTGCAGCCGCGGTTCGGCACGCTGCAGCAGCGCCAGATCACCAACGTCGAGCAGCTGCGCAGCACCTACAACGGCGTGCAGTTCGACATCCAGAAGCGCATGTCGAACCGCTGGCAGATGCTGGCCGGTCTGTCGCTGCAGCGGCACCGCGGCTTCGAGCACAGCGGCACCTACACGACCGGTGCGGGCGTGGGGGCGTGCGGCATCCTGAACGACCCCAACTGCCTCATCAACCGCGACGGTGGCTCGGTGTTCATCGACATTCCGTGGAATGTCAACCTGTCGGGCAGCTACATCACGCCCCTCTGGGACATCGTGGTGGCGGCCAAGTACAACGCGCGCGCCGGCGACCCGCTGAACCGGACCCAGGTGTTCTCGTTCACCAGCCCGACGCTGACGCAGCCCAGCGTGACCGTGCGCCTGACGCCGCGCGGCACGGATCGCACCGAGACGGTCAACCAGTTCCTCGACCTGCGCTTCAGCCGCCGGGTGAAGATCGGCCCGGCCAACCTCGAGCCGACCCTTGACCTGTTCAACCTGCTCAACGCCAACCACGTGCTCGGCCAGATCGAAGCCATCGGCACGACGTGGGGCCGCCCCAACCGCATCCTGACGCCGCGGATCATCCGCTTCGGCCTCACGGCGCGGTTCTAACGCACTCGGTGGTCCCGGGCCGGTCGCCTGACCGGTCCGGGGCCGACTGGCCCGCCTCACTTCTCCCCCTTTCATCGTCCGTCACCAGCAGTCGGCCACCGTGCCGAGCACGCCCGGGGATCACGATTTCCTTCGGAGGCCCTGGTGCTGGTCACCGATGCCGCCTCCACTGCGGCGGCACCGATGCGGCGGCACCGACAGCGGCCCTGACGGACTCGGGCCACCCTGACCGACGATCGTCGCGGACCGTCGATGGGGCTGCCGTGTGGAGATATCGGCGCTGCGAACCCCGGCCTCTCGGCGCTGGGGCCGCCGCATGTCGCCCTCACGCGCGTGACCTGCTACCATCCGATCGTGCCTCTCGACGAACGTGCCTTCTTCACTGAACGACCCGAGCAGCGCCCGGGGCAGTTTGCCTGCCCGCGGTGCCGCCGCAGCCACGAGTATCCGGTGCGCTGGGTGCGACGCATCCGAAAGCCGCAGCCGCCGCCGCAGGCCGACGGGGCCGACCGCGCCCGGTGGGCCAAACTGCGCGATCACCTGCTGCGGCTCGATGACGAAGTGACCTGCAAGTCGTGCAGCAAGCGCTTCGAGATTCCTTCGCAGCAGTCGCTGGTGTTTCTCGACCAGCTGGACGGCCTGCCCAACGATGCCGAACTGGATGCCGAGATTGCGGCCGCAGAGTCTGACGCCGCTGCGCCGCCTGCGCCGAAAGGGCCGCTGCCAGCCCGGTTCTCGCGCCCCTCGCGCGGCTGGCGGGGATGACACGGAATGACAATCGAACGAGGCGATCCCCGGCTATACTTCGGGTCAGCTGTCCTATGACTCGCATGGCACTTCTCACGATGTCAGGCTTGGCCGTCGGCATGACGGTGCTCGTCGCCGCAGGGCCACAGCAGAACGTCGGGCCGGCGCCGGCATCGGCGGCCGCGCCCCCGGCTGCAGCGGCGCTTGGCCCCACGGTCGCGGCGCTGCGTCCGGTCTCCAGTCGCCCAGCGCCGCCCGCGGCCTCAACCCAGAACGAGACTATCCGCCAGTACTGCGACGGTTGTCACAGCGACCGCGCCAAAGCCGGTGGGCTGACGCTGGCCAGCTACGATGCCGCCACGGCGGCTCAGCACGCCGACGTCACCGAAAAGATGATTCGCAAGCTGCGGGCAGGCATGATGCCACCGGCTGGGGCGCGTCGTCCCGATGCGGCGACCATCACCGCGCTGGCCGAGGCACTCGAGGCCCGGATCGATGCCTCGGTGCCGGGCAATCGTGCCGGCGGACGCGTGTTCCAGCGCCTCAACCGCGCCGAGTACGCCAGTGCGGTGCGCGACCTGCTGCAGGTCGATGTCGACGTCACAGCGTTGCTGCCGGCCGACACGATCAGCGCCGGCTTCGATAACGTCGCCGATTCCCAGCTGTTCTCGACGACGCTGATGGAGTCATATCTTCGGGCGGCCGGACGGGTGACCACGCTGGCCCTGGGTGATCCCGCGGCCGAGTCGGCCGAGGCTCTCTATCGGGTGCCGAAGACGCAGTCGCAGATGGAACAGGTGCCAGGCGCCCCGCTGGGGACCCGCGGCGGCCTCTCGGTCATGCACACATTTCCGGCTGATGGCGAATACACCGTGCGCGTGGAACTGCATGGCAACGCCTGCGGGTTCCTGTTCGGGGGCCCCAATCTGAACGAGCAGATCGAAGTGTCGATCGACGGTGATCGCGTGGCCCTGCTCGACGTGAATCCCCGGCTGGCCGATGTGACCGGTGGCCTGATCATCAAGACCCCGACCATGCACCTCAGTGCCGGGCCGCACCGTGTGACGGCGGCCTTTCTGCAGCGCTTCGAGGGACCGATCAATGATCTGATTGCTCCCATCGATCACACCCTGGCCGACACGCAGATTGGCGTTTCGCATGGCCTGACTACCCTGCCGCACCTCAAGGACATGGCCATCGTCGGACCGTCAAAGGTGACCGGTGTCTCCGACACGCCGAGCCGACGGAAGGTGTTTACGTGCCGTCCCACGTCTCCCGCGGAAGAGAGCGCGTGCGCCTCGCGCATCGTGCGCAGTCTGGCCACCCAGGCCTTCCGGCGTCCGGTCACGACGTCCGACTTCGAGCGCCTGATGGCGTTCTATCGTAGCGGACGAGCCGACGGCGATTTCGAATCAGGTGTGGCCACGGCCCTCGAGGCGATTCTCGCCAGCCCCCAGTTCCTGTTCCGGCTGGAACCGGTGCCTGCCACTGCCGTCAAGGGACAGCCGTGGCGCCTGGACGATCACGCACTGGCGTCGCGCCTGTCGTTCTTCCTGTGGGGTAGCGGCCCTGACGACACCCTGATGAAGGCCGCATCGACGGGGCAACTGTCGACGCCTGCCGCGATCGAGCGGCAGGTGACCCGCATGCTGGCCGACCCGCGGTCAGAGGCGCTGGCGACGCGTTTTGCGGGGCAGTGGCTGCGTCTCGCTGACGTCGAACAGATTCTGCCCGACGCCATTCTCTATCCCTATTTCGATCGGTCGCTGGGCCGCGCGATGGTGCGCGAGGCCGAGTTGTTCTTCGACAGCCTCGTGCGCGAGGACCGCACCGTCACCGATCTGCTGACGGCCGACCATACGTTCGTCAACGGTCGCCTCGCTCGTCATTACGGCATTCCCAACATCACCGGGCCGGAGTTCCAGCGGGTGACCGTCAGCGATGAGCGCCGCGGTCTGCTGGGCAAGGGCGGCATTCTGATGCTGACGTCGGTGGCCGATCGCACCTCGCCGGTCATGCGCGGCAAGTGGGTGATGGAAGTGATTCTCGGGTCACCACCGCCGGCGCCGCCCCCGAACGTGCCCACGCTCGAGGAGACCGGGGCCGCCGGTGCCACCCGCCTGCTGACGACGCGCGAGCGCATGGAAGAGCACCGGAAGAATCCGGCGTGTCGCTCGTGCCACCGGGTCATCGACCCGCTCGGGCTCGCGCTCGAGAACTACGACGTCACCGGCAAGTGGCGCATCAGGGACAATGGCTCGGTTGTTGATCCGTCGGGGGAGCTGTACGACGGCACCCCGATGGATGGTCCGGCGGGGCTGCGTCGGGCGCTGCTGAAGCATCAGGATGTGTTTGTGCTGAGTTTCACCGAGAGCCTCATGACCTATGCGCTCGGCCGCCGCATCGAGCCGCAGGACATGCCGATGATTCGCCGCATCGTGCGCGACGCCGGTCGCCAGAACTACCGCCTGAGTGCGCTCATCAAGGCAGTGGCGACGAGCCCCGCGTTCAGGCTGGGGGCCGAGGTGCCGGTGACCACCGAGACCACCATGGCCCCGGCGCGCTGACACGCACAGAGACGACCGCAGACAGACAGGAGCTCGAACGATGTCATATCTGACCCGACAGACCTTGAACCGGCGCACCGTGCTCAAAGGGCTGGGCGTGAGCGTGTCGCTGCCGCTGCTCGACGCCATGATGCCGACGCGCATGGCTGACGCACAGCAGATGGTCGGCAAGAAGCGGTTTGTGGCGATCGAGATGGTGCACGGCTCGGCGGGGTCTACGGCCTTCGGCGAGAAGAACCACCTGTGGGCGCCGGCAGAGACCGGCCGGAACTACACCTTCGGCAAGTCGAGTCTCGCGCCGCTCGAGGCCTACCGCGATCACCTGACCATTGTCAGTCGCACCGATGTGCGCAACGCCGAGGCGTTCACGCCCCCTGAAATTGGCGGCGACCACTTCCGTTCGGCGGCGGTGTTTCTGACGCAGTCGCATCCGCACCAGACACAGGGGTCTGATGTGCGGGCCGGTGTATCGATCGACCAGATCTTCGCCAATCAGGTCGGGGGCGAAACACCGATTCCCTCGATGCAGCTGTGCATCGAGAACGTAGACCAGGCCGGCGGGTGCTTCTACGGGTATTCGTGCGCCTATACCGATTCGATCAGCTGGGCGACCCCCAACGATCCGCTGCCGATGATCCGCGACCCGCGCGCGGTGTTTGATCAGCTGTTCGGCGTGGGCGCGACGCCCGAGGCCCGCGCACGGCGCCGCCGGCGCGATCGCAGCATCCTCGACTGGGTGACGCAGTCGGTCAGTGACCTGCGCAAGACCCTGGGACCCGCCGATCAGGCCCGCCTGTCCGATTATCTGGAAGATGTCCGCGAGATCGAACGCCGGATCCAGAAGGTGGAAGCCAGCAACGCCAGCGGCGAGCCGCGCGACCTGCCCGGCGCCCCGGCGGGTGTGCCCGACTCGTATACCGAGCACGTCAAGCTGATGTTCGATCTGCAGGCCCTGGCCTTCACGGCCGACCTGACGCGTGCGTTTGCGTTCAAGCTCAGCCGCGACGTCTCGAACCGCGTCTATCCCGAGACCGGCGTGACCACCGGCTTCCACATTGCGTCGCACCACGGCGACCGCGACGATCGCATCACCGAGTTCGGCAAGATCAACACCTATCACGTGAGCCTGCTGCCGTACTTCCTCGACAAGCTCACGGCGGCGAAGGAAGGCGATCGCACGCTGCTTGACCAGTCGGTGGTGCTGTACGGGTCACCGATGGGCAATTCCAACGTGCACAACCACAAGCGGTGCCCGCTGATCCTGCTGGGACACGGCGGCGGTGCCATCAAGGGCGGCGTGCATCTGGCCGCGGCCGACGGCACGCCGATGGCCAATCCGATGCTGTCGGTGCTGCACACGCTCGGTGTGGACGTACCGTCGTTTGGTGACAGCACAGGCACGTTCGACCTCAATGCACCGGCGGTGACGACCGCCGCAGGAGCCTAGCCCATGACACGTGCACATCGCTTCCTGCAGATGCTGACGGCCACCGGGGTGGCGCTCGTGCTTGCCTCGGGACTCGCCGCCGCGCCGCCCGCCCCCGTGGCCGATGCGGCGCAGAAGGGTGATCTGGCGGCCGTGCGCCGGTTGCTGAAAGACGGCGCCGATGTGAATGCCGCGGCGGGTGATGGCACCACCGCGCTGCATCACGCCGCCATGCGTGGCGATGCCGACATGACAACGGTGCTGCTGGCCGCCGGCGCGAACGTGCGCGCCACCACGCGTCTCGGCGGATATACGCCGTTGCACCTGGCCGGACAACGCGGTCACAGCGACGTCATTGACGCCCTGATCAAGGGCGGTGGAGACACCAACGCCGCCACGCAGACCGGGGCCACCCCGCTGATGATGGCGGCGGCCTCGGGCCATGTGCCGGCGGTGAAAGTGCTGCTGGCGAACAAGGCCAGCCTCAACGCCCGCGAGAAGGCCAATGAACAGACGCCTCTCATGTTTGCAGCGGCGTTCGACCGTGCCGACGTCGTGAAGCTGCTGGTCGAGGTCGGGGCCGATCTCAATGCCACCTCGAAGGTCACCGACGTCGCCCCGCTCATTTCGGCGGAAGAGGCGTTGCAGGAAGAGATTCGCGTGTCGACGCAGCGCAGCGGTGGGCAGGCGCCCACGCTGAATGCCCCCAAGAAGACCGTCTCGGCCGATGAGATTCCCGGCGTGACCCGGAACTTCCGCTACAACGAGCTGATCGGCAAGCAGGGCGGCTTCGGCGCGATTCACTTTGCGGCGCGTCAGGGCAGTCAGGCGTCAGTGGCGGCGCTGCTGGCGGGCGGTGTCCATGTGAACACCCGCGCAGCCAACGACGGCACCACGCCGCTGCTGATGGCGATCATCAACGGGCACTATGACCTCGCGATGTATCTGCTGTCGCAGGGCGCTGATCCGAACATGGCCGCCGAGAACGGGGCGGCCTCGCTCTATGCGACGCTCAACATCGAGTGGGCGCCCAGGTCGTTCTATCCCCAGCCCCGCGCGCAGCTGCAGCAGAAGGCCGACTATCTGCAGCTGATGACCGCGCTGCTCGACAAGGGTGCCGATCCGAATGCGCGCCTGCGCAAGAAGGTCTGGTATACGCAGTACAACTTTGATCTGCTGCGCACCGACGAGATCGGCGCGACTCCCTTCTGGAAGGCTGCCTACGCTTCGGACATCCGTGCCATGAAGCTGCTGGTGGCCCGCGGCGCTGACCCCAACATCACCACCGTTAAGCCGGCCAGCAACAACCGCGGCATGCAGGGCGGCACGCAGGCGCAGGCCGGCCCGTCCGGGCTGCCCCCCCTTCCAAGCGGAGGCCCCGGCATCGGTGCCCTTCATGCCGCCTCGGGCGTGGGCTATGGCGAAGGCTTCGCCGGGAACGCCCACCGCCTGGCCCCGACCGGGATGCTCGCGGCCGTCAAGTATCTGATCGAAGAACTGGGCCTCGACGTCAACGCGATCGATGACGATGGCAATACGGCTGTGCACCATGCGGCCTCGCGCGGCGACAACGAGATGATTCAGTACCTGGTCTCGAAGGGCGCCGATGTCACCCGCATCAACCGTGCGGGCCTGACGACGCTCGACATGGCCAACGGACCGGTGCAGCGGACGCAGCCCTATCCGGAAACCATCAAGCTGCTGGAGAGCCTGGGCGCCAGCAATAACAACCGCTGCGTGTCCTGCTAGGGACACGCCGCGGTGCAGGCCGGCGTCGCATCCGTCGGCGCCGACGTATACTCGCGACAAACCCATCATGCGTCGTTCCACTGCCATTCGTGTCGGGGGACTCTGCTGTCTGCTGCTTGTGCAGGTGGCGTCGGGAACCCTGCGCGCGTCGCAGCAGGCCCAGGCTGCGGCTGTGCGCAACCGCCCGGCCGCAGAGGCCGCGCTCAAGGCCGGACGCCACGACGACGTCGAACGCCTGACGGCAGATGCCGGTACCGATGAGGCTCTGGTGGTCATCAGGGCCCGCGCGGCGCGGGCCACCGGCGACTACGACAAGGCACAGTCACTGCTGGGACCCGCGGCCGACCGGCTGCGATCGGGCGATGCGGCACTCGAACTCGGCCTGCTGCAACTCTACCGGGGCCAGCGCCCCCAGGGGCGTCGCACACTCGAGCAGGTCATGATCGGGGCGCAGGATGCGGTCACCGCCAGCGACCTCGCGCGTGCGGCCAGAGCTGCCCGTGCCCTCGGACGCTTCGAAGATGCAAACGCCCTGTTTCGCGATGCCATCCGACTGACGCCGGACGACGCGGCGATCAACACAGCCTGGGGCGAACTCTTCCTCGAGAAGTTCAACAAGGCCGAGGCAACGCAGTCGTTCAAGGCGGCGCTCACCGCCGAACCGTCGTCTGTCGAGGCGCAGATGGGCATGGCCCGGGCGCTGGCCGACGAGAACCCACCGGAGGCCCGTCGCCTCCTCGATCAGGTGCTGGCCGCCAACCCTCGTCACACCGAGGCGCTGACCGAACTGGCCGCCGCAGCCATTCAGCAGGATCGGAAAGTCGAGGCTCGCGAGTGGATCGCGAAGGCACTGGCCGTGAATCCGCAGAGCCGCGAGGCGCTCGCGCTCGAAGGCGGCCTGGCCTATGTGGAAGGGCGCACCGACGAGCTCGCACGCATCGAGGCGCGCGTGCGGACCATTCATCCGGCCGACGCGGAGTTTTATCGCACGCTGGGCGAGGTGACCGCCGGCTATTACCGGTTTGAGGAAGCGGCCACGCACGTGCGTCGTGCCCTGCAGCTCGACCGCGAGCACTGGCGGGCGTACGCTGATCTCGGCGCACATCTGATGCGGATTGGCGACGAGGCCGGTGCGCGGCGGATGCTGGAAATGGCCTTCCGGCAGGACCCGTACGATGTCGTCACGTTCAATCTGCTCGGCGTGCTCGATGCCCTCGAGAAATTCGGCAGCATCACCGATGGCCCGCTCGTCGTCAGGCTGCACGAGGACGAGTCGCCTGTCATGTCGCATTACGTGCCGGCTTTGGCGCGCGAGGCCTTCGAGACGCTCAGCCGCACATGGGAGTTCACGCCGACCGGGCCGATTCTCGTCGAGATGTTTCCGCGCCACGATGACTTTGCGGTGCGCAACCTCGGATTGCCCGGATTGCTCGGCGCACTCGGTGCGTGCTTCGGCAAGGTAGTGACGCTCGATTCGCCAAAGGCACGCCCCCCGGGCGAATTCAACTGGGGCGCGACCCTGTGGCACGAGATGGCGCACGTCATCACGCTGCAGCTGTCGGGGCAGCGTGTGCCGCGGTGGCTGACCGAAGGTGTCTCGACCTTCGAGGAAACCCGCGCCGGTCGTGACTGGGGACGAGAGATGGATGTGACCTTCGCGCGCGCCCTCGAGGCCGGCAAGGTCTTTCCGCTGAAAGATCTCAACAGCGGCTTCACCAACCCCGAGACGATCTCGCTGGCCTACTTCCAGTCGTCGCTCATCGTCGAGCACATCGTTGAACGATTCGGGCAGCCGCGCCTGCGCGCGCTGGTGCAGGTGTATGCGACGGGCGTCGATACTGACGCGGCGGTGTCTCAGGCGCTTAGTGTGCCGCTCGACAACCTGCAGGCGAGCTTCACCCGGTTCCTCGAGACGCGCTACGGGCGGCTGCGGCAGGTGCTGAAGGCCCCGGAGGGACTTGCGCAGGCCATGACCGTCGAGGCCCTCGAGGCACTGGCCCGGCAGCACGCCGACTCGTTCCCGGTGCAGATGGCACTCGGCGAGGCGCTCCGTGCCTCGCAGCCGGCACGGGCACTGACGGCATTCGAGAGAGCGGCAGCCCTGGTGCCGAATGCCCCGGGTGATGAGAATCCGCTGCGAGCCGTGGCCGAGGTGGCGCAGTCGCTGAAGCAGCCGGCAAGGGCGATCGAGGCGCTGGATGCGCTCGGCACGCTCGACCCGGCAGCCCTGACGGCGGCGCGCACCCTTGCCACGCTCGTCGATCGGAAGGCACAGCCGCAGGTGCTGGAACGGGCGCTGCGCCGTGCCGTGGCGGTCGATCCGTTCGATGCACCGTCGCACACGACACTCGGGCAGCTGGCGATGGCCGATCGCCGGCACGCTGATGCGGTTCGCGCCTTCCGCATCGCGCTGGCAGCGCGGCCGGTCGATCGGGCAGGCGCACACGCGGACCTCGCCGAGGCCCTGCTGGCCAACGGTCAGAAAGACGAGGCGCGACGGCAGGTGATGGCGGCCCTTGAGATTGCCCCGACCTATCCTCGGGCCCAGGAACTGCTGATCACCCTGAGTGGGGGACGCTAGTGGCGGGCCGACGTGCTGAGGGCTGGCTGCGGTTGCCGATCCTCTGCGCGATCGCGCTGGCGGCACTGCTGACGGCGGCAGCCGTTGAGGCCCAGATTCCTGCGATGCCCGGCGACCGGCTGGCCGGGCTGCAGTGGACATTTGCCCGCGTCAAGTACACCGCATCGTATGAGCGCCTGGGGGCCGGTCGACCACGCATGAGCTTCTGGGATGATCCCTGGGCCATCGATGCGCCTGCCGCCGAGCAGAATCTCTCGCGACGCATCCGGTCAGTGACGGCGATTCAGGTGGGTGAGCCGGTGGTCATCGAACTGACCGACGAGCGCCTGTGGCAGTTCCCGTGGCTGTATCTGGTCGAGCCGAGCAACCTCGATCTGCAGCCCAACGAGATTCCGGTGCTGCGCGAGTTTCTGCTGCGCGGCGGCACGCTGACCTTCGACGACTTTCACGGCCCCTATGAATGGGAGCTGACCGTGCAGCAGATGTCGAAGGTGTTTCCCGACCGCGAGATCGTCGAGCTGACGCCGTCGCATCCGATCTTCTCGGCCTTCTACCAGCTGGAGAAGTATCCGCAGATACCCGGATTGGGATCGTTCTTCAGCGGACGCACCTGGGAGAAGGGCGGCTTCCAGCCGCACCTGCGCGCGATTCTTGATGATGAGGGACGGCCCATGGTGCTGTTCAACTGGAACACGGACATGGGCGACGGCGTCGAGTGGTCGAACGCCGAGGAATATCCGGGCTACCTCCGCTGGACGGCGCTGGCGTACCAGATGCTGATCAACGAGGTGGTGTATTCACTGACGCACTGACGACGCGAAGGATACCTGACGACATGAACGAGTCTCTGCACGACATGCCCGAACTGGCCCGACAGGTGGCGCACCAGCGTGAACAGGTGCTGACGGAACTGCGGAAGGTGATTGTCGGGCAGGACGAGGTCGTCGATCAGGTGCTGATGTCGCTGTTCTGCGGCGGTCACTGCCTCATCACGGGCGTCCCCGGCCTAGCGAAGACGCTGCTCGTCAAGACACTCGCCCAGATTCTGCACCTGCGCTTCAAGCGCATTCAGTTCACGCCCGATCTGATGCCGGCCGATATCACCGGCACCGAAGTGCTCGACGACGAGGGCGGCCGCCGCGCGCTGCGCTTTGTGCACGGACCGATCTTTGCGCAAATCATCCTGGCCGATGAAATCAACCGCACGCCGCCGAAGACGCAGGCGGCCCTGCTCGAGGCGATGCAGGAGTATCACGTCACCGCCGCCGGCCGCACCTACGAGCTTGAGCGCCCCTTTTTCGTGCTCGCCACGCAGAACCCTATCGAGCTTGAGGGCACCTATCCACTGCCCGAGGCGCAGCTCGATCGCTTTCTCTTCAACGTCGTCATGACCTATCTCTCGGAAGACGATGAGGTGAAGGTGGTGACGGGCACTACGGGTCGGGCGGGGGCCGAGCCGCAGCGTGTGCTCGACGGCAACGACATCATGCGCATTCAGGAAGCGGTGCGGTCGGTGCTCGTTGCCGAGGACATTGCGCGTTATGCCGTGCGCCTGGTCGACAGTTCGCGGCCGGGTCGCGGGGCCAGGCTCGATTTCATCGAGCAGTATGTGAAGTGGGGTGCCGGCCTGCGGGCCTCGCATGCCCTTGTGCTGGGCGCGAAGGCCCGGGCGCTGGTGCATGGCCGACTGCACGTCACGGTCAAGGATGTGCAGGCGCTGGCGGCGCCGATTCTGAGGCACCGCGTGGTGCCGAACTTTTACGCGGAGGCCGAGGGCATGACGCCCGATCGCCTCATCGAGCGGCTGGTCGCGGCCGTTCCGGTGCCGACCAGCGGACTCTAGCCGCATGACGACGCCGTCGCGGTTCCTTGATCCGTCGGTCGTGGCCCGGCTGGGCACGATCGACATCAAGGCCCGCACCATTGTCGAAGGGTTCCTGAGCGGACTGCACCGCAGCCCGTTCCGCGGCTACAGCGTCGAGTTCGCCGAGTATCGCCCCTACCTGCCGGGCGACGACCTCGCCACCCTTGACTGGAAAGTGTTTGCCCGCACTGATCGCCATGTGGTGCGCAAGTTCGAGCACGACACCAATCTCGAGTGCCACATCGTCCTCGACATCAGCCGGTCGATGAGTTTTGCATCGGGTACCGTGTCGAAGCTCGAATACGGGTCTTATGTCGCCGCGACGCTGGCCTACCTGATGCATCGCCAGCACGATGCGGTGGGGCTGGTGACCGTCGACGATCGCATCCGCTTCCGCATGCCTCCCGGCGTGCGGTCGGGTCATCTGCGTGCGCTGCTGGTGGCCCTCGAGCGAGTCACACCAGGGGAGGCGACGAGGCTTGCCACGCCCTTCGGCGATCTCGTCGAGGCCATCGATTGGCGGGGACTCGTCGTGGTGATTTCCGATCTGCTTGACGATTCCGACGCGGTCATCGACGGGCTGTCGCACTTCCGCCATAAGGGCACCGATGTGGTGGTGTTTCAGGTGCTCGACCCGTACGAGCGTGAGTTTCCATTCGAGCGTGCCTCGCGCTTTCGCGACATGGAGAGCGGCGAAGAGGTCGCGCTGGTTCCGGGTGAGATGCGCGAGCGATATGTGACGCGCATGCGTGAACAGATCGCGCACTATCGTCACGCGCTCGGGCAGCATGGCATCGACTACTGTCTGCTGACGACGACCGACCCGCTCGACACGGCGCTGCTGGCGTACCTGCAGACACGGCGGAAGAGCCGATAAATGGGCGCGCTCTCATTTCTGGCTCCGATGTACCTGCTGGGGGCACTGGCGATTGCCGTGCCGCTCCTGCTGCATCTCTATCGACGACGCACCGAAGAGGTCATCGAGTTTCCATCGGTCGCATGGCTGCAGACAGTGCCGGTCGAAACGCACCAGCGGCGACGCCTGCGCGACTGGCTGCTACTGATGCTGCGCGTGGCTGCGCTGCTGCTGCTGGCCGCGGCTTTCGCACGTCCCTACCTCGCGTCGGGCGAGGCCGCCATCAGCCGGCCGCTCACGGTGCTGGCCGTTGACGTCTCAGCCAGCATGGCCGCGCCGGGTGTCTGGTCTCGAGCCCAGCAGGCTGCGATGTCGGCGCTTGATGCGGTCGCCGACGGCGAGCTGGTCGCGCTGGTACGCTTCGACAACACGGCCGCGGTCGCGGTCGCGCCCACGTCAGACCGCGAGGCGGTGCGCCGCGCGGTTTCGGCAATGCAACCCGGGGAGGGCGCCACGGCTCTGCACGCCGCGCTGCGGCAGGCCACCGAACTGGTCGGGGCACGGGACGGACGCGTGGTCCTTGTGTCGGATGTGCAACAGTCAGGGTGGGAACGGTCACTGGCGGGTGTCGTTCCCGAGTCGATACCGGTCGATGTGCGGGTGGTGGAAGGCGCACGCGGCAACCTCGCCCTGACCGATGTCTCGCCCGTGCCCGCCTTGCCGGCGTCGACGGGTAGTGCCGGGTCGCCCGCGGTTACGGTGGCGATTCGGAACTTTGGAGTGGCCCAGCAGCAGACGACGGTGACGGTGCAGCCGGCAGGCGAGGCGCGTGCGGTCACGCAGGATGTGACGGTGGCGCCGCAGAGTGCCGTGTCGGTGCGGGTGCCGCTGGTGTCGCTTCCCGAGGAGGCCGTGGTGTCCATCACCGATCCCGACGGCATCCCCGTAGACAATCGACTGGCGTGGTCATCAACGCGCACGGATGTGGCGCAGGTCACCGTGCTCGTGGCTAATCCCGGTGGCAGCGACGGCTTGTATGTCGAGCGGGCGCTTGAGGCCGTGGCGTCACGTCGTCGTCTGCAGGTGTCGGTGGTTGACGGGTTGTCGTATTCGTCTTCGGCGTCTCAGGGGGATGATTCATCGCATCTGCTGATGGTGCTGGGTTCGCGAACGCTCACCCGGAATGGACGGACCCGCCTGAAGCAGCACATCGAGGCCGGGCACCCGGTGCTGATGACACTGGGGCCGCAGGTCGACCGCGAGACGATGCGCGAGTGGCTGGGACGGCCCCTCGTGCTGCATCCGGACGATGGGCAGTGGCCGGCGCTCGGACGTCCTCTAGTGATCGATGACGTGCGGCATCCGGTGTTTCTCGGGGCTCAGCGCACGGATGCGGTGCTCGGTGACATACCGATCAGGCACAGTGCGCGTGTCACCGCGCTCGACGGATGGCGTGTGCTGGCCCGGGTCAGCGATGGGACGCCGGTGCTGCTCGAGTCTGACGCGCCCGGCGGTCGTGTGCTGCTGTGGACATCGGATGTCGACCAGCAGTGGAACGGCTTTCCGCTGTCGCCAGCCTTCGTGCCCTTTCTGGCCGATGCGGTGGCCTACCTGCTGGGGCAGGCCCCAGGAGGGCGTGACTCGCGTGCGGTGATGAATGAGGGCAACCCGTGGCCGCTGTCGGCGGAGGCGCTGCTGGCCGGTATTCCGCGGGGGCCGAGACCACAGGCGCCGCCCCCCGAGGTGAGTGCCCGGCGCCTCGAGTCGGAGCAGCGATGGTGGCAGGCCGGGCTGGCGCTGATGCTGACCGCGCTGCTGATTGAAGGATGGATCGGGCGGCGCGCCCGCTGATTCGCGTACGATACGGCCTATGGACGCGCACGAGCACGCCGTCGGAGCCCTGCTGAGCCAGGTGCGTGAGCGCCTCTGGCGGAACAGCCGGCGCCGTCTCTGGACGGTTGGTCTGGCGGCCGCCAGTGTGGCGCTGGCTATCGGCGGTCTTGTCACCTGGTGGGTGGCGGGTGAGGGCGTGCCGCTGGTGGTGGCCGTTGTCGCCATGCTGCTGGCTGTGGCTGCGGTGCTGAGAGCCACCGCGCTGTCGATGCCTGCCGCTCCTACGGAGCGTGCGGTCGCTCGTCTCGTCGAGGAACGTACCGGCGGCCTCGATGACCTGCTGGTCACGCTGGTCGATCACGATGCACAGCCGTCAGCGTCGGTCGAGGCACTGCGGCAGCAGGCCGAACGCGCCATTCGGGATGTGGCGGTCGACGATGTGGTGCCCACCCGCGTTGTGGCGCATGCGACACGCGGACTCGTCGCCGCAGGAATAGTGCTGGCCGTGGCTGCCCTCGGCGTGAGTCCTTCCGTGTGGCGCGCCTCACAGGTGGTCAGCGCCTACCTGTTTCCGGCGCGCATCGACATCGTGGTGGAACCGGGCGACAGCCGTGTGCGGCGCGGTGAGGCCGTGCAGGTCGCTGCCCGGGTCACTGGTGTCGAGGGCCTGGCTCCGTCGCTCCTGCGCGAGACCGACACCGGTGTCGTGGCCGAACCCATGCCGCGTGCGGCCGACGGTCGTTTTGTGTGGTCACTGGCCGCGCTCGAGGCGTCGGTGACGTATCGCGTCACGGCAGGGCCGGTGACGACCGGGACGTTCCACATCGAGGCGATCGACGCTGCCGCGTTGACGCGCATCGATCTCACCTACAGCTATCCGGCGGCCATGCGTCAGCCGTCCCGCACCGAGGCCGACAGTGGTGACATCTTCGGTCCGCGCGGCACGGTCGTGACGGTCGACCTCGTGTTCGACAAGCCAGTGGTCAGCGGTGCCCTTCAACTCGGCACAGGCCAGCCGCTCGCGGCCGAACGCACCGCGGAGGGCCTGCGGGCCCGGCTGACGATCGATCAGGACACGACGTATCGAGTCGCAGCCCGTGACGGCGATGGCCTCGACAGCACAACGGGCGTCGAGTATTTCATCCGCATGCTCAACGATCGTCCTCCTGATGTGCGCATCGCGCATCCCGGGGGCGATCGGCAGGTGACGCCTCTTGAAGAAGTGACCATTGAGGCCGTGGCCGACGATGACTTTGCGGTCGCGTCGCTCGAGATTGTGGTGCAGCGGCAGGGGAAAGCCGAGACCGTCGTCCCGGTGCGCACCAATCAGTCGCCGCAGGTGACGGGGCGTTATGTCGTGGCCATGGAAGATCTCGGTGTGAAGCCCGGTGAAATGGTCAGCTATCACGCGCGGGCGCGCGACGTCGGCCGCGGTCGTGCCGCGACCGAGGTGCGCAGCGACATCTACTTCCTCGAAGTGAAGCCGTATGAGGAAACCTTCCGCGCCGCCCAGACGCAGGCGGCCAGCGGGCAGATGGCTGCCCCCGAGGTGCAGGCGCTGGTGGATGCGCAGAAGGAGATCATCGCCGCGACATGGAAGCTCGATGCACGTGCCCAGCGTGCCGGGGCGTCTGCGGCGCGTCGCGATCTGAACGAGCTGGCGCAGGCGCAGCGGGCGCTGCGCGACCGTGCCCTCGAAGAAGCGGGCAACGTGGCGCAGGCCCTGGCTGATCCGACCCGCCGGCGTCGGCAGGCGCCGCCCGGGGCTGGCGGTGCCGCGTCACCGATGCAGGCAGCGGCCGAGGCCATGGGTGAGGCCGCCGAGGAACTCGAGCGGGCGCGACCGCGGCAGGCCCTGCCGCGCGAAATGGAGGCGCTTGAGCAGCTGCTCAAGGCCGATGCCGACGTGAAGGAACGGCAGATCGCCCGCCAGCAGGGCAACGGGCGCGCAGGCAATCGGCAGTCGCCCGATATGTCGACGCTGTTTGACCAGCAGCTGAGACAGCAGCAGCAGACCAGTTACGAAACACCGACGACCACCGAGACCCGCGAAGAGACCCCGCCTGAGGCTGACCCGCTGTCGCGCATCCGCGAACTGGCCCGGCGTCAGGAGTCGCTGCAGCGTCAGCAGGAAGAGCTGGCCCGCAATCGGGCGCGGCTGGAGGCGGAAGAGGCCCGGCGGCAGCTCGAGCGCCTGACACGCGAGCAGCAGCAGCTGACCGAGCAGGCCTCGTCGCTGGCGCGTGATCTCAGGAATCAGTCCTCGTTCTCACCACAAGGCACGGAAGAATCGCGCGCGAGGCAGCAGGGCACCGAGGAGTCGCGGGCGATGCAGCAGGCGGCCGAGCAGATGCGGTCGGCGGCGGGTGATCTGCAGCGGCAGGACCCGACGCAGGCCAGCGCCCGCAGCGGGCGCGCAGCCGAGGCCCTGCGCAATCTGTCGCGCCAGATGGAACGTGCCCAGCCCGAGGCGCGACAGCGGGCACTGGGCGATCTGCAATTCGAGGCGCGGCAACTGGCCGAGGCTGAGCGACGCCTGGCGGCCGAGGCCGAGCAGCGGGCGCGGACGCCGGATGCCAGTCGCGCACCGTCGCCGGCAGCCGCGACAGACGACGCGCGGCGACTCGCCGCCGAACAGAATCGCCTCGCCGATCGGGCGGCGCAACTCCGTGACGCCGCCAGGCAACTGGCGCGTGGCCTTTCGCCCGACCGCGAACCTGACCCCACGACGCGCGAACAGCAGCAGGCGGCGGTCGACGCCGCGCGTGCGCTCGAGCGCAGCCAGCTCGAGGCGCAGATGCGGGGGTGGGCAGATCGGCTGGGCACGCGCCCCGAAGCCAGTGCCGAGGCCGCCGCTCAGGCCCGCGAGATGGCGCGCGCGCTGGATCGCGTGGCCGGACAGCTGGGCGAAGCCGCCGGAGTGAGTGACCGCGAAGGCGAGCGCCTGTCCGAGGCCCTGCAGCGCACCGGGGAACTGCGGACGCAGATGGCCGAGGCTCAGCGTGCCCTGGAGGCGCTGGCGAAGGAGGCCGACACCCCGGATACCGACCCGGACCGACAGCGGCGGATCGAACGGCTGCAGCGGGACGCGCAGGGGCGCATGGGCGAGGCACGGGCCCTTGCCGAGGGCTTGCAGCAGTCGAGCCCGGAGCTGCGTCAGGCCCCCACCACTCCTGAAGACTGGAGCCCCAGCCTCTCGGCCCCGGGCACCGAAGCGTTCAAGCAGGATCTGTCGAGCTGGGAATCGCTCAAGCGTCAACTGCTCGCCGCCGTGGATCGCACCGAGCGGCGGCTGACTGACGCGCTGCGCGCACGCATGTTGACCGACCGGCTGCCGGCGGGCGGGGCCTCTCAGGTGGCCGACGAATATCGGCCACTGGTTGACCAGTATTTCCAGACGCTGCCGGCGCCGAGGCGGCCTCAGCAGTGACGCCCGGGATTCGCTCCGCATGAGCCTTGCCGTCGTCTGGCCCTGGTGGGCGCTGGTGGCCGCTGCCGTCGGCATTGTGATTGCGGCCCTGGCGGCTTACCGTCGCGCTGTGCCGCCGTTGACCGAGGGGCAGCGGGCTGCCCTCGTGGGCCTGCGCGTGCTCGTCCTGAGCGCCCTTGTCGTGGCGCTCTTGCGCCCCGTGCGGCAGTCGCCCAGTGCCGAGCAGCCCACGCGTCTGCTGCCCGTTGTGGTCGACGTGTCGGGCAGCATGGGCATTCCCGATGCGCCAGAAGGGAAGACGCGCCTCGATGCGGCACGTACGCTGGTACGCACCATCGAATCACAGCTGACTGGCGCGCGCCTGCGTGTGGAAGTGTGGCCGATGCACGATGGCACTACGGCAACCGATGTGAACGCGCTGCGCGCGGAGGGGACTCGCAGCGATCTGGCGGCCGCGATCGACGAAGTCGCCGGGCGCGCCCTCGCTCGGGATGCCGCCGCCGTCGTGCTAGTCTCAGACGGAGTGACCACCGATCGCGGCGTGGCGCGACCCGAACGGCGCGACGCGCTGCCGCTGTTCACCATGGCCGTCGGCGGCGCGCAGGCAGTGCGCGATCTCGATGTCGTGCGCATCGAGGCCGGGACTGCCACCTTGCCCGGTTCGGCCATCGACATACTTGCGGTCGTCGTTGCCCGCGGGATGCGCGGACGTGCCGTGACGCTGCGGCTCAGCGAGAACGGGCGACCCGTCGACTCAGCCACGGTCACCCCTGATGCCGACGTGGCCACCATTCCCTTCCGGTTTGTGGTCACGCCTCCCCCTGATCAACCCACGGTGTATGCCACCGAGGTGCAGCAGGCCGATGCCGTGCCCGGTAACGACCGGCGTCAGGTGCTGGTGCCGCCCCAGATGGGTCAGCGGCGTGTGCTGCTGATGGAAGGGGCCCCCGGGTTCGAGCACACATTCCTCAAGCGTGCCCTGGCCACTGATACCGCGTTGTCAGTCGATGCCCTCGTGCGCAAGGGGCGCGATGATCAAGGCCGCGATACCTTTGCGGTCCAGGCCACGGAAGACCGCGCGTCGGTGCTGGCCCAGGGATTTCCCTCGAGCCGGGAAACACTCTTCCAGTACGACGCCGTGGTGCTCAGCAATGTCGAGGCCGAGTTCTTCACGCGGGCGCAGCTCGAGCTGGTGCGGCAGTTTGTGGCCGAGCGCGGTGGTGGCCTGCTGGTGATGGGATCACGCAGCTTTGAGCGCGAAGGGATGGCGGCCACGCCCATCGCTGATGTGCTGCCCGTTGATCCGGCCGTGCGTCGGTGGCAGGACGCGGCAGCCGACGATGCCGCGAGGAACCTGCCGGCCAACGCCCCAGCCGTCACCCGCGATGGTGCCACGCACTCGGCCACGCGCCTGTCGATCGACGGCGATGACAGCGCTGCGCTGTGGCGCACCTTCCCTCCGCTGGCCTCGGTATCTTCGATGGGCGCACCGCGTCCAGGGGCGCAGGTGCTGGCGGTGACCGCCAATCCCGGAGGCCAGGCGAGCCCGCTCATCGTCATGCAGCGCTTCGGTCAGGGGCGATCGCTCGTCTTCGCCGGGGAAGCGGCATGGCGGTGGCGGATGATGCGCCCCTCGTCCGACACGGCCTACGCCACGGTCTGGCGCCAGATGATTCGAGCCTTGGTCGCACCAGCGCCCGGGCCCGTGATCATGAGGGCGGGTGGCGTGGCGGGAGCCAACGAACAGACGCCGGTGCTGATTGATGTGCGTGACGCACGGTTCCTTCCGGTGACCGACGCCGAGGTGAGGCTCACCGCGCAGGCCCCCGATGGTCGGACACGATCGCTGCAGCCCGTGCTGAGCGATGCCGCCGCCGGGCGCTACGCCGTCGTGGTGCCGACGTCGGACGCCGGGGTCTGGACGCTGACCGCCGAGGCTGTGCATCGCGGCGTGGTGCGCGGCACGACGGTGACCCATCTGCTGATTCCGCCGCCGAATGACGAATTCACGCGACCCGAGGTGAACCTGCCCGCGCTGCGTCGGCTCGCCGACGCGGCAGGAGGACAGGCCTTCACCGACGACACCTTGCCTGACCTCATCGAGCGCCTGCGCCGCCTGCAGACGTCGCCGGCCCGATACGAGGACGTCGACTTGTGGCACAACGTCTGGACGCTCGCAGGTATCATCGCGCTGCTGGCGACGGAATGGACCCTGCGTCGCCATTGGGGAATGCTATGAACACTCGCCACCGATGTGCTGGGATCCTTGCGCTGTGGGCGCTGCTGCTGTTCGGCGAGGCCGCGGCCGAGACGCGGCGTGCGCTGATCATCTCGGGGGCGTCCGGCGGCGAGAAGTACGCCACCGACATGGCGCAGTGGCGGACGACGCTGCGCGAGGCGCTGGTGTCGCGCCATCGGTTCGATCAGGCGCAGGTGCAGATGCTCGTCGATGAGGCCGCCGCCGAGGGGACGCGGGCGACAGCGGCCGCCGTGAAGACGACACTGGCCCGCCTGCGCAGCGAGGCGGCACCAGACGACTTCCTGCTGGTCGTGCTGTTCGGGCACGGCACCTTTGATGGCGAGGTGGCGAAATTCAATCTGGTGGGCCCTGACCTCACCGCAGCCGAATGGCAGCAGGCCCTGGCGGGCATTGCCGGACGCGTTGCGATCGTCAACACCACCGAGTCGAGCTTTCCCTTTCTCGACGCCCTGAAGGCCCGGGGGCGCATCGTCGTGACCGCGACGAACTCGGCGGCGCAGAAGTACGCGACGGTCTTCCCGCAGTATTTCGTCAAGGCGATGAATGAGGCGTCGACGGATCTCGACAAGAATGGTCGGACGTCGCTGCTCGAAGTGTTCGAGGCGACGAGCCTCGCCGTGACGCAGCACTACGAGCAGCAGGGCCTGCTGACGACCGAACGGGCTCTCATCGATGATTCCGGAGACGGGCGCGGCAGCGAACAGGGCGCCGAGGGCGGGGACGGCGCACTGGCCCGCACCTGGCAGATCGATGCAGAGCCACAGGCCGCCTCGACCGATCCTGAAGTGAAAGCCCTGTTGCAGCGTCAGCGGACGCTCGAGGCCGAGGCCGAGGCGCTGAAGCTGCGCAAAGACTCGATGCCGGCGAACGAGTGGCAGTCGGCCTACGAAACACTGATGCTTGATCTGGCGCGCGTGTCACTCGAGCTGCGCAAGCGCGGCTAGGCGCCCCACCACTCGACCTGCGCGCGCTCGGGTCGCTCGAGTGGCTTCACGAGCAGCACCCCTGCCACAAAGCCCATGACGTGCGCCCAGAAGGCGACGCCGCCCGGGAGATCGGCCGCGGTCGCCAGCGATCCGAGGCCGCTGAGAAACTGCATCAGGAACCACAGACCGAGGAAGAAGACCGCCGGCACTTCCGTGAGCAGAAACGGAAACGGCAGCAGCGTGAGCACACGCGAGCGCGGATAGAGCACAAAGTACCCGCCCATCACACCGGCAATGGCGCCGCTTGCGCCCACCATCGGCACGACCGACTCGCGGTTCAGCAGCACCTCGGCCAGCGCCGCCACCAGGCCCGTCAGCAGATAGAACAGCACGAACCGGGGACGACCGAGGCGGTCTTCCACGTTGTCGCCGAAGATCCACAGGTAGAGCATGTTGCCGCCCGCATGACCCACGCCCGCATGGATGAACATCGACGTCAGCAGCGTCAGCGCGGAAGGCGCGGCTGGAATGATGCCCCACTCGCGGATGAAGCGATCGAGGGCCTCGGGCGGCAGCGTCAGCTCGTAGCCGAAGACCAGCACGTTCAGCCCGAGCAGCACGTACGTGACCCAGGGCGTGGTGCGCGTCGGGATGATGTCCTTCAGGGGAATCATGGTCTGTGGTTAAGATCGTGGCATGACTTGTCAGACGTGCGGCACCGAGATCGCGGACAAAGCACTCATCTGCTACCGCTGCGGCACAGCCACGGCGGCTCCTCGGGTGCCTCCTCCGGCCTCGCGTCGCGCTTCGGGAGGATTCCCGTGGCGGATCGCCGCCCTCGCGTTGCTGCTGCTCGCTGCGGCGGCCCTCTGGTGGTGGCTGCAGCGCGGGGCGCTGGCGTCGTGATTGCGCGCGCCGGGTAACTGCGTCAGCGCCGTACCGCGGCGATGGTCGATCAGCGCCGCGGACCCACGGCCCGGTTGTGCAAGTCGGGCAGGGAGGCCACCACGACATCGCCCACCACCTGGAGGCTTTGTGCACTCACCTGATCGAGCGTATCGGCCGCCGTATGCCACGCCGGATAGTCGAGGTCGATGATGTCGAGCGCCGGCACGCCGGCCTCGAGAAACGGCATGTGGTCGTCTTCGACGGGGAATGGCTCGTCCAGAAAGTGCGCGCCGTGCCCGAGGCGCCGGGCGGTCGCCCAGACAATGTCGGTCATCCAGCGCGTCGAGTTGGTGTCGCGTCGCACGTTGAGCGAGCGGTCGCCAATCATGTCGAGCAGCACAAGACCGCGGACGCTGCCGAGGGTACCGGCCTGTCGTGCCGCGGCGACATAGTGACGGCTGCCGTAGGTGTGGTTGGGGGCGACCCATTCGCCCCAGGCTTCCTCGCCGTCGAAAAACACGAACTCGGTTGTCAGCGGTAGGGGCGGCCGCGCGTTCATGACGCGGGCCAGTTCGAGCAGTGCTCCGGTGGACGAGCCGCCGTCGTTGGCACCGACGAAGCGGAAGTCCTGCACCGGTTTGCTGTCGAAGTGACTCGCCAGCAGGAACCGCTCCGCACGCTGGCCGGGCAGCGTCGCGATGACGTTGGTCATGCGGACGCGGCCGACCGGGGTGGCGGTCTCGAACGACTGTTCGACGGGTGCGTAGCCGTATTGCTTCAGCGTGGCGATGATGTGCGCGCGGGCGCGGGCATTGGCGGCAGACCCGGCAGGGCGAGGCCCGAAGGCGACCTGCTCGCGCACCAGCGCCATCGCACGCGTACTGTCGAACGTGGCGGGGCCCGCGGGAGGGGAGGCCGGGCGCTGAGTGGCGGCGAGCGGGACCAGAGAGAGGATCCCGCTCGCCAGCAGCAGTGCGACCGATGAGGCGAGTGGCCGGCGCCGTATCGCAGTCATCGGCAGAGTCGTGCGCTAGCGCGACGCCATCGGGACGTAGTCGCGTGTGCGCGCCCCGGTGTAGATCTGCCGCGGACGGAAGATCTTCTGGTCGCCGTCGAGCAGCATCTCTTCCCACTGGGCCACCCAGCCCGTCGTGCGGGCGATGGCAAACAGCACCGCGAACATGTCGACGGGGAAGCCCATGGCTTCGTAGATCAGGCCCGAGTAGAAGTCGACGTTCGGGTAGAGCTTGCGCTGCACGAAGTAGTCGTCTTCGAGCGCGATGCGCTCGAGTTCGAGGGCGATGTCGAGCAGCGGGTTCTTGCCCGTCACCTCGAATACCTCGTAGGCGGTGCGCTTGATGATCTTGGCCCGGGGGTCGTACGACTTGTAGACGCGGTGGCCGAAGCCCATCAGGCGACCCTCGCCGCCCTTGACGCGCTTGATGAAGTCGGGAATGGCCGACACGCTGCCGATTTCCTGCAGCATGCGGAGCACCGCTTCGTTGGCTCCGCCGTGCAGCGGGCCGTAGAGCGCAGCAGCCGCGCCGGCCAAGGCCGAGTACGGGTCGGCGTGCGAGCTGCCGATGCCACGCATCGTGCTGGTCGAGCAGTTCTGCTCGTGGTCGGCGTGCAGGATGAACAGCACATCGAGTGCGCGCTCGAGCACCGGATTCGGCGTGTACTTGGCCTCGGCCATCTTGAACAGCATGTTCAGGAAGTTGCCGGTGAAGCTCAGCTCGTTGTCGGGCTGGATATAGGGACGCCCGATGTTGTGCCGGTAGGCGTAGGCGGCGATGGTCGGCGTCTTGGCGATGAGCCGCAGCATCTGCAGCTTGCGGCGGGCCGTGTCGTTGATGGCCTTGCCGTCCTTGTAGAAGGTCGACATCGCCGCCACCGTGCTGACGAACACGCCCATCGGATGCGCGTCGTAGTTGAAGCCCTCAATGAATTTCTTGATGTTCTCATGCACCATCGTGTGCATGGTCACGTGGTGCTCCCACGCCTTCAGCTGCGTCGGCGTCGGCAGCTCGCCATTGAGCAGCAAGTACGACGTTTCGAGATACGTGCTGTGCTCGGCCAGCTGCTCAATCGGATAGCCCCGGTACTCGAGCACACCGATGTCGCCGTCAATGAAGGTGATGCGGCTGCGGCATGACGCGGTGTTCATGAACGCCGGGTCGTAGGTCATCAGGCCAGTGTCGTCAGGTGCCTCGGTCTTGATCTTCTTCAGATCGGTGGCCTTGATCGCACCACCAGTGATGGGAAGCTCGTAGGTCTTGCCCGTGCGGTTGTCGGTGATTGAGAGCGTGTCAGCCATAGCGTAAATCTGCTTCATTGTAGTCCAGCGCCCGCGTCGTCTGCGCACGGGAACGCCTGCGTGTTTCATGCATTGTATGCATGGATGTCATGCATGAATAAGGGCGGGGTCCATCGTGGCCGCAGACGGAACGGTCAGTCCTCAGAGGCGTCTGCGCGAGGGCCGGCGGGAGGCTGGTGGCGCACATCCCTGGCCGAGACCATGAAGACCACAGCTTCGGCGATGTTGGCCGCATGGTCGCCGACCCGTTCCAGGTGCCGACCGGTCAGCAGCAGCGCCAGTGCCGGGGCGACCAACTCGGGCTGCCGTGCCATCACCCCCTGCAGGTCGTCGGAGAGCTGACGGTTGAGGCGGTCCAGGTTCTCATCGGCGGCCAGCACGGCGGCGGCCCGCGTGGCGTCGCGGCGGGCACAGGCATCGAGGGCGTCCCGCAACATCGTGGCGGCGTGCTGTCCCATCCGTTCGACGAGCGAGGCCTGCGGGAGCGGCGCATGGCGCACCACCTCCTGCCCGCGCTGTGCAATGTTGATGGCCAGGTCGCCGACGCGTTCAAGGTCGCTGTTCACCTTGAGGATGCCGACGACCATCCGCAGGTCGACGGCCACCGGCTGGTGCAGGGCGAGGATGGTCAGGCTGTGCGCATCGATGTCCCGCTGCAGGTCGTTGATGGGGCCGTCCTGCTGCAGCACGGTGTCGAGCACCGCGGACTGGCGTCCGACGACGCCGGCGACGGCCTGACGGAGCTGTTCCTCGGCCAGCCCCCCCATGATGAGCAGTCGCCGAGTCAGGGCTTCGCGTTCCTCTTCGAAATGCCGGAGCAGTCGTTCCATGGCGGGGTAGTGTCGGCTCAGCCGCAGCGGCCCGTGACGTAGTCTTCGGTCAGCCGTTCGGCCGGGGTGGTGAACACCCTGGCCGTCGGGCTGCATTCGACGAGGCGACCCAGCCAGAGGAACGCGGTCTGATCCGAGACGCGCGCCGCCTGTCGCACGCTGTTGGTGACCAGCACGATCGTCAGCCGCTGGCGCAGCGTGTAGATCAGCGACTCGATGCGCTGTGTCGCGACCGGGTCGAGTCCTGCCGCGGGGTCGTCGAGTAGCAGCAGCTCGGGGCCCAGGGCCAGGGCCCTCGCCATGGTCAGCCGCCGTCGCTGGCCGGCCGTCAGCCCCTCGGCTGGCCCGTCGAGCTGATCCTTCACCTCGTCCCAGAGGTGCACCTCGCGCAGCGCCTCTTCGACCCGGGTCAGGCGGGCGCGCTCGGTGCGCCACTGACCGCTGACCCGCAGTCCGTAGGTCATGTTGTCCATGACGGTGCCCGGCAGCAGGGCGGTGTCGGCACCGACCAGCCCGACACGCCGGCGGAGGTCGGTGACCCGCAGGCCTGACGTGAAGATCGACGCCCCCTGCAGCCGCACGTCGCCCTCAATGCGCACGGAAGGCAGCAGCGAAATCATCCGGTTGATGGTGCGCAGCAGCGTGGACTTGCCGCACCCGGTCGGACCGATGACGGCGGTCACGGTGCCGGCAGAAATGTTGAGCGAGACGCCGTCGATGGCCCTCACGCCACCCACGTGCACCGTGAGGCGCTCAGTCTCCAGCATCACGACCGACGCTCCCGAGCCGAGTCTGGCGTGGGTCTCAGCCAGACGGCCACCAGGGAGAGGCCGGCGAGCAGCCAGATCACGGGGGGAACCACGGGCATGACGAGCGGAGGGGCAGTGGCGAGCCCGTGGACCTGCAGGCCGGGCAGGGGCATCCAGCGCACCCCGAGGGTGCGCACCCACGACGGCAAGGCAGAGGGGTGGCTGACGGCCATGCCGATGGCCACGAAGGGCAGCCACTCGAGCGTTGCCCGAGTGAACGCACCCGTCAGATAACGCACCATGGGACGGGCGGCCGCCGGCAATACTAGCGAGCGGAGCGTCTGTCGTCGACTGGCCCCGAGGGCGCGCGAGGCCTCGCGAAGTGATGCCGGCACGGTCGCCAGCGCCGAGCGAACCGCCATCGCCGCGTGCGGTCCCAGCAGCAGGGCAAACAGCAGGGCGGCCGACGAGGCATCGGGCGGGGTGCGTCCCGTCGCGGTGACTACCGCAACGAGCAGCACGGCGTAGACGAGGGGCGGCAGCGCCGACAGCCAGGCGATCACGAGGTCAATGGGCGTCGTCCATGACGAGCCCTCGGCGAAGTCTTCGACATAGATACCGACCAGCGTGCTCACCGCGAGCGTGGCCGTTCCGGCGATGAAGACCAGCGGGCCAAGCCCGAACGCCTCCCCACCCGGCGACAGCAGCGCCGTGTCAGGCTGCGACCCGGTGGCGGCTTGCAGCAGGCCGACGGTCAGCAGGGCGCCGAGCCCCTGGGCGCCAGACGCCAGCGCCGCACCTGCCACGGCCGGCAGCGCCGCGGGCAGCACGAGGGTCAGCGCGATCGACAGCGACCCAGCTCCCAGTGCCGCTGCCGCATCCCGCAGCGGGGGTGTCACGCCGTGGAAAATCCGGTCGCACTGCATAGTCAGCACCGGCACCACCACGACCACCAGCAGCATCGGGTTCGCCCCTACGGATGCCGCGACGCCAGACGCTGACAGGGCCGTGAGCACGGCGGCGGCGATCACCACGGTGGGCACTGTGCCCGCAAGGCCGAGCACGCGTCGCAGCAGCCCGCCGAGCCCCTGCGGCACCCGCTGCAGCGTGAGTGCCACCCCGACCGCAATGGCGACCGACGCGGCCAGTGCCAGCACGGCTGCCCCCAACATATCGGGCATCGACGGCGCAGGGAGAGCCGACATTCCTTGAGACTACCCCTGTTCCCGGTGACCGGTTCGTTACCGTCGTGTTAAATCGGCGAGCAGATGGCGCCTGGCCGGAAGGCGTTGGGTCCGGCTGCGGGAGGCAGCGCGCTCGGCCTGCTCCTGCTGAATCTTTGCCAGGACGACGGGCTTGCCGAGCGCGTCCTCGAGCACGGGCAACTGGCGGCGAGTCGCCCAGGCCTCGAGTTCCGCATCGCCGCTCACGGTCAGGTGCAGCCGGAGATCGGGGCCACGGTCGCGCAGGCTGAGCGCGTGCACCACGCCGTGACGTGAACGATCGAGCGTCTCGGCCAGGCGCAGGAACGCAGAGAGCACCCGCACGCGGCGGCGGTCCGCGGTGTCGAGATCCGCAAATCCCTCATGGTCGCGTTTGGGCGCGGAGCGACGGTGATACCGGGCGATGAGCGCGATGAGATCAATTTCCCGGGGCTCGAACCCTCGCAGGTCGCCGTGCTTGATGAGGTAGTGCGAGTGCCGATGGTGCCGCTCGAAGCTGATGTGATTGCCAATGTCGTGCAGCAGCGAGGCATACTCGAGCCACTCGCGTTCGGCATCGCCATACCCATGCAGGCGTCGGGTCTCATCGAACATCATCAAGGCCAGCCGCGACACCTGCCGCGCGTGCGCATCTTCCCAGTGGCACCGCTCGGCGAGTTCCATCACCGAACGCCGACGGACGTCCGGATACTGATCGACGCGCGCAATGTCGGAGGCATGCTGGCGGATGTAGTCGAGAATCACGCCCTCGCGAAGCGCCAGATCGCACAGCGTCAGCTCGCGAGCCCCGAGCCGGCTCAGCAGGGTGTCGAGCAGGATGGCGCCGGCCACGACCAGGTCGGCGCGCTTGGGATCAAGCCCGGGAATTTGCAGCCGGGCGTCGAGATCGAGTGAGGTGACCAGCTTCCTGACCTGCCGGATGGCCCTGGCAGACACGCGCAGATTGCGCAATTCGTCAGGGGGCGCCCCGCGTCCAAGGGTGGCCGCCAGCTGCCCGACCGAGAGGACCGTCCCTGACGTGCCGACGACCCGGCCACCTCCCGCGCCGGTGATGAGCGTGACGTACTCATCGATTTCCTGCCGGATGAACGCGACCAGGCGGCGCTCGTCTCGGCGAGAGATCGGGTCTGACAGCACGAAGCGTTCCGTCAGCCGGATCACCCCGAGCTTGAACGAGCGCGCCAGGCGCGCCTCAGGGCCGCTGCCAAGCGTGAGTTCCACGCTGCCGCCACCGATGTCGACAGCCACCACGGGCGCAGTGGTGTCGACCCCATAGACCACGGCGCGATGAATCAACCGGGCCTCTTCCGTGCCGGAAATCAGGCGGGGCCTGATGTTGGTATGTGTTTCGATGGCCGACAGGAAGGCGCCGCCGTTCTGGGCTTCGCGCGTCGCGCTGGTGGCGACGGCCAGCAATTGATCGACCTGATGCGACCGGGCGAGGCGTTCGAATTTCGAGAGGGCCTGGAGGGCAGCGGTCTGCGGCGCTCGGGCCAGTTCGCCGCCGTCAAGGCCGCCACTGCCGAGGCGCACCATGTCCTTTTCGCGATCGATGATCTCAAACGACTGGTCGTCGCGCACCTGCACCACGATCATGTGCACCGAGTTGGTTCCGATGTCGATGGCGGCCAGTCGCATGAAGGGTCTGAGGAACTGGCGTCAGTATACTGACCACGCCGTGCGCGTGCTCGTCATCATCAATCCATTCTCCGGGGCCAGCCGGCGCCTGCCCGTACCCGCGCGAATCGCCCTGGCCACGCGGATGTTGCGCGAGGCGGGACACGAGCCTGACGTGCGGGTGACCACCGGACCTGACGATGCCACGAGGTGGGCGCAGGAGGCGGTCGAGGCCGGGATCGACCGGGTGGTGGCATGGGGAGGGGACGGCACGGTGAATGCGGTGGCCGCGGCGCTCATCGGGGCGCGCACCAGTCTCGCGATTATCCGTGCGGGGTCAGGCAACGGCCTGGCGCGCGAACTCGGCATTCCGCGCGAGGCCGAACCGGCGATGCGCACCGCCGCCGGGCCGGCGACGCGCGTGATTGACGCCGCGCGGCTGAACGGTCGCTGGTTTGTGAATGTGGCCGGTGTGGGTTTCGACGCCGAGGTCGCACACGGCATCGCGCGCCCGGGGGCGCGTCGCGGACTGCTGGGCTATCTGTGGCTGATGGCGAGGCTCACGCCTGGCTACCGGCCCCGCGCCTACACGGTCAGCGTGGATGGCGAGGTGCTTGAGACACGGGCCTGGGTGGTGGCTCTGGCCAACGCCCGTCAGTATGGCCATGAGGCCATCGTGGCGCCGCAGGCCCGCCTCGATGATGGTGTGCTCGATGTCGTGGTGGTGGAACCCCCGCCACTCTGGCAGTTGATACGAGACCTGCCACGGCTGTTTTCAGGGCGCTTGCGGCCGGGCCCCTACCTGCACATGCGACAGGGGCGTGCCGTGCGAATCACGTGCGCCGAACAACGGCCGATGACTGCGCACGTCGATGGCGAACCGATGTTCGCCAGCGATGGCATCGACGCCGACATCACGCCCGGCGCTCTGCGCGTGTGCGTCCCTGCGGGTCGGTAATCAGGCGAGGAACCGGTAGCCGAGGCCCACGACGGTTTCGATTTGCGGCCCGGCCGGCCCGAGCTTCGCCCGCAGGCGCCCGACGTGCACATCGACCGAGCGGGTTTCGATGACCTGGTCGTAGCCCCACACCCGCTCGAGGAGGCGGTCCCGCGACAGGACGCGGTTCCGGTTCTCGACGAGATACTTCAGCAGTTCGAATTCGCGACGGGTCAGGCGCACGGGGGCGCCGTCGACGGTAATCGACACGGCGTCAAAGTCGGCCACGAGGTGCCGTCCCCGATACACCTGCATCGCGGGCGCCTCGGCCGATTTGCCCCGCCGCAGGGCCGCGCGCACGCGGGCCGCCAGTTCACGCAGGCTGAAGGGTTTGGTGATGTAGTCGTCTGCTCCGGCATCGAGGCCGGTGACCCGATCAGACTCGCTGGCCATCGCCGTCAGCATGATGATGGGGACCTGTGCGGTGGCAGCGCGGGCCTTGAGCAGCCGGCAGACTTCCAGGCCACCGAGCACCGGCAGGTTGAGGTCGAGAATGATGACGTCGGGAGGCTGTTCCCCTGCGAGCTTGAGCGCCTGGTCGCCGCTCGTGGCTACCTCGACCGTGGCGATGCCGCCGCGCTCGAGCGCGTGCCGAATCAGCCCGGCGATTTCCTGTTCGTCTTCGACTACCAGCACCCGGGGACGGGTCGCGGCGGGGGTCATACCTCCCTCACGGTATCGGTCGGAGGTTTCTTTCCCGTGACGAACCCGTTAATTGTGGGTTACGGCCGTGACGTCACACGTGTGTCCCCGGAGGAATCACGCCCCCCTTCGGCACCACGATGATGCCGTTGCGGATGTAGTAGCCGTCACCGTCCGCATGGTCAATGCCGGCGGCATTGACAAGCTGCACATCGTCACCGATGTGTGCGTTCTTGTCGACAATCACGCGGTCGAGCGTGACGCGGCAGCCGATGCCGAGGGGCACGGTCTGTCCGGCGTGTGTGCGCTCGGCTTCCGGCTGATAAAAGTCAGCGCCGAGCAGCACGGATCGGCTGATGCGGCTGCCGGCCCCGATGCGCGAGCGGATACCCACGACCGAATCGGTCACGACGGCATGTTCCAGATAGCAGCCTTCGGCGATCAGTCCGTTGGTCACTTGCGAGCCGACCAGCTTCGAGGGCGGCAGGAAGCGGGTGTGGGTGTAGATGGGGTAGACCGGATCGTAGAAGCTGAACGGCGCATGCGGACGCGTCAGCATCACATTGGCATCGTAGAAGCTCTGGATGGTGCCCACGTCGGCCCAGTACCCCCGATGGGGAAAGGCCCGGACGCGGTAGCGCCGGAGGGCGGCTGGAATCAGTTCGCGCCCGAAGTCGTGGCCCGCCTCGGTCTCGAGCAGTTCGAGCAGCACGTCGCGCGAGAACAGATAAATGCCCATCGACGCGATGTACGGGCGAGCGGGATCGGCCTGGGCGAAGCCGGTGCCGCGGCCGAGCCGTGAGGTCATCCCGGCGAGCCGCTGGGCCGAGGGTTTTTCCTCGAAGCCTTCGATACGACCCCGTGCATCGAACGTGAAGATGCCCATGCCGGTGGCTTCCTCGGCATCGACGGGCAGGGCCGCGATGGTGACATCGGCCTGCTGCTCGAGATGCGCGTCGAGCAACTCGCTGTAGTTCATCCGGTAGAGGTGATCGCCGGCGAGAATCAGATAGTAGTCGGCCTCGTGCTGGATGAAGTGGCGCTGCGCCTTCCGGACAGCATCGGCTGTGCCCTGGAACCACGCGGTGGACTCGGGTGTCTGTTCCGCCGCGAGAATCTCGACAAACCCCCGCGAGAAGTGGTCCATCCGGTAGGTGCGGCTCACGTGCCGGTTGAGCGAGGCCGAGTTGAACTGCGTGAGCACAAAGATGCGGCGCAAATCGGCGTGCAGGCAGTTGCTGATGGGCACGTCAATCAGGCGATACTTGCCGCCGATCGGGACGGCGGGTTTCGACCGGAGTTCGGTCAGCGGATGCAGGCGGCTGCCTTGACCGCCGCCGAGAATCAGGGCCAGCACCTTGCGCATCACGGGCTCAGGATACCAGCAGACGAGAGACAGTGAGCCGGGGCTGCGGAAGGGTTACCAGAGGCCAATCATCTTCCACCAGCCGAAGCCGACGGTAAGCCACAGGGCCATGTTGGCCAGCGACACGATGAATCCCACGCGCCACCAGTCCCGCAGCGAGACGTAGCCGAGCCCGAACAGGATGGGGGCCGGGGTGGTGCCGTAATGCGTGAGCCCGGCCGGCAGGTTGGCCAGGCACAGCAGGCTGTAGACCGCGAGGGGTGGGGGCACACCGAGGCCCACGAGCAGCACGACGAACGGCGGGAAGAGCGCCAGCATGTGCGCCGTGATGCTGGCGAACGCATAGTGCGTGTAGAAGTAGACGACCAGCACGGCGAGCAGCACGACCAGCCAGGGGATGCCGGCAAAAAGGGCCCCGACCGAGGTGGCAAACGCGGTGGTGACACCGGTG
The DNA here is from genome assembly GCA_016871195.1 of Acidobacteriota bacterium. Taxonomy (GTDB): domain Bacteria; phylum Acidobacteriota; class Vicinamibacteria; order Vicinamibacterales; family UBA2999; genus VFZN01. The sequence continues at coordinate 48,996 of VFZN01000009.1, forward strand.
CCGTTGAGCAGTTCGCCCATCCGCAGCAGGCCGCCGTACCAGACGAATACGTCCCAGGCCGATTTTTCGCGCATGGCCGTCTCCCAGGCGAGCGTGCCGGTGACCAGCAGCACGCCGAATCCGGCCAGGGCGACGAAGGTCACATCCAGCCGGTGCCAGGCCGAGGTCATCCACAGCAGGCCCACGCCGGCAAACACGGCCAGGGTGATGCGCTCGGCCGTGGACATCGGCCCCATGCGTGCGAGCTCGGCCGCCGCAAAGGCCGGGGCCTCGGGCGTGCGGCGCACCTCGGGCCGCATCACGCGCTGTACGACCCAGGGCAGCACGAGCGCTGAGGCCAGCCCGGGCACGACGGCGGCGACAAACCAGCTCGACCACGACACCTCGACCTGCACCAGTGTGCGCGCGAGGTTGGCGCCGAGGATGTTGCTGGCCTGCCCGGTGAAAAACATGGCGCACGCCACGCCCGACCCCTGATAGATGCCGGCAATCAGGTAGGCCCCCAGACGGTTGGCCGTGGGGCCCGGCGCCGACTGGAACAGTTCGGCGATGCGGACGGCGATGGGCGCGATCATGCCTGCCGTTCGCGCGGTGATCGATGGGACCCCCGAGGCCAGGGTGATATCCGTGGCCAGCAGGGCATACGACACACCGAGGGAACTGCTGCCGAAGGCGCGGATGAAGAGCAGGGCAATGCGCCGCGCGAGGCCCGTGTCCAGCATGGTGCGGGCAATGAGCATGGCGAGGATCACGAGCCACACCGACGGCTCGGCATACCCGCCCAGCGCCTGCTTGATCGGTGTGCCGTTCGCCGTCATCGCGGTGAGGCCCAGCAGCACCAGGGCCGAGGCCGGCAGCGGCTCGACAATCATGCCGACGATGACGCAGAGGAAGATGGCGGCGAGCCGCCAGCCCTCGGGCGTGACGGTATCGGGACGTGGAAGGACCACGACGACGAGCGCATACAGCGCGGCCAGAATCAGCCATCCACGCAGGCGCGTGCGCGCGCGCTGTTCCGGGGCGTCAGCCATGCCGGCGGATTATAGTGCGCGGGCACGGAACGTCGACGGGTCATTTGTTACACAGAAGTAACACGCCCGTCATTCACCGATCACATCGGGCTCCTACAGTCAGAGCTGTGATTTTAAAGGAGCGTTTCATGATTCGTCTGCCGCAGTCGTTCCGCGTCGTGCTAGTGCTGCTATGCCTCTGTGCTCTTGTTCCGTCCGCGCTTGCCCAGCAGGTCGAGTCGCGCGTGGTCGGCACCGTGCTCGACACCAGTAAGGCCGCTCTGCCCGGGGTGACGGTGACTATCACGTCTGCTGACACCGGGGCCGAACGCTCCACCGTCACCGAAGGCGACGGCAGCTATGCCGTCACCAATCTGCGGCCCGGCGCCTACGATGTCGTCATCGAGCTCGCCGGCTTCCAGCCCTCTCGTCGGCGCATCGTGCTCGGCGTCGGCAGCATTGAGACCGTCAGTGTTGAACTCGGCCTGGCCTCCGTCACCGAGCAGGTGACGGTGTCAGCCTCGGCCCCGGTCATCGACCTGTCGTCGGCGCGCACGGGTGTGAATGTGTCGCCTGTGGAAGTCGAAAACCTCCCGGTCAATGGCCGCAACTTCGCCAACCTGATGACCCTCGCACCGGGTGCCACGAGCGACGGCAACGGCGGATGGGCGTCGGTGCGATTCAACGGCAAGTCGAACCAGCAGAACTACCTGAGCTACGACGGCGTGGACGGCACGTATGTGTGGGATGCCAGCCCCGGCTACCTGAGCGCCACCGGCTCTCAGTTCCGCCTGCAGACGTCGATGGAGTCAGTCGCCGAATTCCGCGTGAATTCGGGCCTTGCTCCGGCCGAAAGCGGCCTCGGAGCCGGCGGCAACATCACGGTGGTGACCAAGTCGGGCAGCAACATGTTCCGCGGGTCACTCTTCGAATACAAGCGTGACGATGCGCTTGATGCGGCGAGCAAATATGACAATCGCAAGCAGGCGCTCAAGCTCGACCAGTTCGGCGGATCGATCGGCGGTCCGCTCAAGCAGAACCGCACATTTTTCTTCATGTCTGTCGAGGCGCTCCGTCAGCGCACGGGCCTGAGCTTCACCGAGGCGGTGCCGAGCGCAGAGGCCCGGCGGCTCATCCTGGCCGGCCTGCCTGTCGGCAGCGGCGCCGGGCAGGGCGATGCCCGCACGCGTGCGGTGGCGCCGCTGCTGGCCGGATTCCCCGCAGGCCAGACATCCACGTCCAACCCGCTGGTCGATCTGGCGGCCCTTGAGACCGAGGCCACGCAGCGCGAGAACACCATCTCGCTGCGACTCGACCACCGCTTCAGCAACGCGCACTCGTTCTATGCCCGCTATCTGTTCAGTGATGGCGAGGTCGACACGCCCGATCGCACCGTGACGCCCCGGCGCGTGCTCGCAAAGCAGCGTCCGCAGAACATCGTTGGCAACTTCCAGAGCGTCTTCGGCACCAACATCGTGAACGAAGTGAAAGTCGGTTACAACGCGCCGAAGACGAGCGCGTCCGCATTCGGCCCGACGGGCTACGACCCGGTCGGGGTGTCACTGTCGGGCGCGTTCACGTCCTCGTCGATTGACGCCCGCGGCACCACCGGCATTGCCCGCAGCGGCCTGCTGATTCGCGCCACCAGCGCCTCGTCAACGACCGGATCGCAGTTCGATCCGATGTCGATTTCGCTGTCAAATGCGACCACACTGACCCGCGGCCGGCATACGGTCAAGGGCGGCCTCGAATACCGTCACATCCAGTCGGATTTCAAGTTTCTGGGCAGTACGGAAATCACCTACAACAGCATCAACGACTTCATCGACAACCGTCCCAACACCTACGCGGTGACGCAAGACTCGCCGATGTTCCGTCCGGTGCAGTTCTATCTCATCGGCTTCCTGCAGGATTCGTGGCGTGCGTCCGACCGGCTCACGCTGGAACTGGGCCTGCGCTACGACTACTACTCGGTGGTGCGCGAAGCGAACGGACTGGCCAAGCCCTTCTTCGTGGAAGAGAACGCCTACTCGACCGACGTGAACAACTTCTACGACCCGGACAAGAACAATTTCTCTCCGCGCCTGTCAGTGGTGTATCAGCTCAATGACAAGACGGCTCTCAGGGGCGGCTTCGGACTCTTCTACGGCCCCGGGCAGTTTGAAGACCGCATCCAGCCCATCGAGAACTACATCGAGCGCCGGCGCGTGCAGGCCTCCGATATTCCAGCCAACGGCCTGGCCTACCCGGTCGACCCTGCGCAGCTGCGCAACCTCCTCTCGATCCGCGGCTACACGCACCACTACCCGAACGAGTACAACATCCAGTACGGCGCCAGCCTGTCGCGCGAACTGCCCTGGGCCATCAACCTGACGCTGGGCTACACGGGCAGCCAGGGACGCGACATGTTCCTGCGCGGCGTGGGCAACGTGCTCGACCCGGTGACGCGCGTGCGTCCGGTGCCGACATACGGTCAGATCGACTTCAAGACGGCCGGCTGCGTCGACGGCATGAAGTTCGCCGGCATCTACGCCACGGCCGGCTGCGGTCGTGCCACCTACGACGCGCTGCAGGTGAGCCTGACACGGCGCTTCCAGGCAGGTTTCACCGGCGGCATGCAGTATCAGTACTCGCGCAACCGCGGCACGACCCAGGGGTCCAACGAAGCGGCGACCACCCAGAACACCTTCGATTTCGAGAGTGAATACGGCATCAATCCGCAGGACATCCCGCACACCTTCAATGGCTCACTGGTGTATCAGTTGCCCGGGCAGGGCTTCTGGACAGGTGGCTGGCGCATTGGCGGTATCGTCAATGCCCGGAGCGGCGTCCCTCTGAACATCACGATCAACCGTCCCGACAACGTCACGGTGAACGGCGTGACCGTGACGAACATTCCGGGCGGTAACAGCCGCGGCACCCAGCGCCCCGACCTGGTGCCTGGCGTGAATCCCTACCTGAAGAACGGCGTGCGCTGGATCAATCCCGCCGCCTTCGCCACGCCGCAGCCCGGCACCTTCGGTAACCTGCCGCGCAACTTCCTGCGCGGGCCGGCCTTCGCGCAGATCGACCTGATGTTCAGCAAGGACTTCCGCTTCCGCAATCAGGGGCTCCAGTTCCGCGTCGAGCTATTCAACATCGCCAACCGGCTCAACTATGAGAACCCGGCGACGGCGCTTCCGAACGGCACGCCCGGTGCGGCCTTCACCGACGCCCAGGTGGGTACCTTCGGCTACATGCTGGGGCCGCTGAACCGCACCGTCGGCCTCGGCACCGCACGTCAGACCCAGGTGTCGCTGCGCTATGCCTTCTAGCGCCTGGCCGCCCCCGGAGTCTGCACTCAGGGGGCATCGCCATTCCCGCCCTCCGTAACATCCCCGAAACACATCCGTGGGAGAATCCACTGCGTGAAGTTCCGACTCATCCCCAAAGAAGAGAAGTTCTACGACGATTTCGCGGCGATGGCCGACCGCATCGTCTCCGGCGCGACGCTGCTCGAGCGGATGGTGTCGACGGATCCGCCGAACTGGGACATGGCGCCGCAGATCAAGCAGGTGGAACACGAGTGCGATGCACTCTGCCACGACATCATCCAGCGGCTGAATTCCACCTTTGTCACGCCAATTGATCGTGAAGACATTCACGCGCTGGCCAAGTCGCTCGACGATGTGATGGATGCCGTTGATGCGGCGGCCGCCGTGCTGCGCCGGTATCGCATGACGTCGCTCCGCTACGGTGTGCGCGAGCTGGCGTCGCTGATCTGGCAGGCGACGATGCAGGTCAAGGTTGCCGTCGAGGCCCTCGAGAAGCGGAACGGCGTGCACGAGCGTGCGGTCGAAATCAATCGTCTCGAGAATTCGGCCGATGAGGTGTGGGACGAAGCCCTGCGCCGTTTGTTTGAAGAGGAACCGGACGCACTGACCGTCATGAAGTGGAAGGAAGTACTCGACCTGCTCGAAGAAGCCACGGACCGCTGCGAAGACGTGGCCAACGTCCTCGCAAGCGTCGTCGTCAAGCACGGATAGCCTCCGGTGGATACCAATCTCGCGCTGGTCGTCCTCGTCGTCGGGGTCGCCCTGGTCTTCGACTACATTAACGGCTTTCACGACGCCGCCAACTCGATCGCCACCGTCGTCTCGACACGGGTGCTGTCGCCGGGGAAGGCGGTGATCTGGGCCGCGTTCTTCAATTTCGCCGCCGCATTTATTGTCGGCACCGCGGTGGCCAAGACGGTCGGGTCGGGGATGATCGATCTGTCCGCCGTTACGACCAGTGTGATTCTGGCGGGCCTGATCGGGGCCATCGTGTGGGACCTCATCACCTGGTATTACGGCTTGCCGACCAGTTCATCGCATGCGCTGGTGGGTGGCTATGCCGGCGCCGCCATTGCCAAGGCGGGTGTGGGCGCGCTGGTGCCGGCCGGGTGGACCAAGACGCTTATCTTCATTCTGCTCGCTCCCGGCATCGGCTTCGTGCTGGGCTTTGCCTTCATGGTGGCCATCCTGTGGATTTGCCGGGGCGCCGCCCCGTCGCGGGTCGATCGCTGGTTCCGGCGCCTGCAGCTCGTGTCGGCGGCGCTCTACAGCCTCGGGCATGGCGCCAACGACGCGCAGAAGACCATGGGCATCATCGCCGGCGTGCTGGTGACCGGCGGCTACCTGACCGAGTTTGAGATTCCCCTCTGGGTCGAAATCGCCGCATACACGGCTATCTCGGCCGGTACCCTGTCGGGCGGCTGGCGCATCATCCACACCATGGGCTCGAAGATCACGCGCCTGCAGCCGGTGGGGGGATTTGCGGCAGAGACGGCCGGTGCCGTGTCGCTGTTCACCGCCACAGCCCTGGGCGTGCCTGTCAGTACGACACACACCATCACCGGCGCCATCATCGGCGTCGGGTCGACACGGCGACTGTCAGCGGTCCGCTGGGGGGTGGCGCGCCGCATCGTGTGGGCGTGGGTACTGACCATTCCGGCGTCAGCGGTCATTGCCGCGCTGTCGTTCTACCTGCTCGACGCGATCGGCCTGCCGTAACCCCTGCACCTGCGCTGACGCCTTAGACGCCTGACGGCGCCTGCGGCAGCGTCAGCGTGAAGACCGCCCCGCCCTCGGGACGGTTGGCGACCGTAATGCTGCCCCCCAGCACCTGTACGAGATGCTTCACAATCGCGAGGCCCAGGCCGGTACCTCCAGGGCGCGCGCGAGACTTGTCGACACGGTAAAACCGCTCGAAGACGCGCGTGAGGTCACTGGCCGGCACACCGGGCCCGGTGTCTGACACCGTGATGACGGCCGCGCCGCCAGTCCCCGCAGCCTCGATCGTGATGCTGCCGTCTTCCGGGGTGTAGTTGACGGCATTCTCGACGAGATTCCGCACGATGTCGTGCAGCTTGGCCATGTCGGTGGTGATGCGCGCCACGGCCGGAGCGACCATCAGGTGCACCTGCTGCCGCTTGGTGGAGGAGACCTGTTCGATATCGCTGACGACGCCAGCCAGCAGCGGCTCGAGATCGCACGGTGACGCATCGGCCTGTTCCTGCCCGGCATCGAGCCGTGCCAGTCGCAGCAGGTCCTTGACGAGCCGTTCCATCCGCGACGCCTGCGTATGGATGATCTCGAGAAACCGTTCGCGCATCTCCTCGTCATCCGGATCGTCGAGCAGGGCTTCGGCGTAGCCCTTGACGGCGGTAAGCGGTGTGCGCAGTTCGTGAGAGACATTCGCCACGAAATCGCGGCGCATCTGGTCGGCCTGCCTGAAGTCGGTCACATCCTGCAGCACCAGCACTGCCCCGCGGCCTTCGCTGTCGAACGAGGCCACACGTGCCAGCAGCATGCGCGGCGGATCGAGCGGCAGTGTCAGCTCGAGCGTCGAGGCCGGGGCCCCCTCGAGGCCGCCGGTCAGCTGCTCGACAATGACCGGGTGGCGGAGCGTCTCGATGTAGGGATGCCCCAGAGCGCTGCGGTCCAGCTTGAGCAGCTGGCGGGCCGCGTCGTTGACGAGTTGCAGGCGCCCTTGGCTGTCGACGACCAGCACGCCCTCGGCCATCGAGGCCAGCACGGTTTCGGTGCGGGCACGGTCGCGGCTGAGCTGGTCGAGCTGCTGGCCCAGTTCGCGGATGGCCTGATCGAACGCACGGGCTGTGTCACCGAGGTCGTCGTCGCCGTAGTCGGGCACATCGCGACTGCGGTCGCCGAGCGCATAGCGCCTGGCGGTCTGCTGCATCCGCTCGGCGCGCTGCTGGAGCGTGCGCGCACGGCGGCGCATCACCTGCAGCATCAGCAGAAGGCCGAGTCCGAATCCGGTGAATGACGCGATCAGCAGTGGCAGCATCACACCCTCATGATGTCGGCGGCAGATCAAGCAGCTTATAGCCGAACTGCTTGATAGTGACGATGGCGTCGACCAGCACGGGCAGCTTCTCGCGGAGGCGGCGGATATGCACATCGACCGTGCGCGTGCCGCCAGTGTAGGCGTACCCCCACACATCGGTCAGCAGCAGGTCGCGCGACAGCACGCGTCCGCGGTGTTCCAGCAGGTACTGCAGCAGCAGGAATTCCTTGGCGGTGATGTGGATGTCCTCGCCGCCATGGCGCACGACGTGCCGCTCGACATCGACACTGAGCGGTCCGTAGGTGAGCGTCGGGGCCGAGGGCGCGATGCGATGGGTGCGCCGCAGCAGGGCGCGGACACGGGCCACCACCTCCTTCGGACTGAAGGGCTTGGTGATGTAGTCGTCGGCGCCTGTCTCGAGTCCCGCGATGCGCTCGTCCTCGCCGTCGCGGGCGGTCAGCAGGATGATGGGCACCAGGGCCGTCGCCGTGTCGGTGCGCAGGGCCCGGCACAGCTCGAGGCCGTCCATGCCGGGCAGCATCACATCCAGCAGCAGCACGTCGGGCGGTTCGCGGCGGGCCTGGGCCAGCACGTCACGGCCCGAGGTGAGGACGGTGGCGACAAAGCCGGCCTTCTGAAGATAGCGCGCCACCAGCTGGCCGATGTCGGCGTCGTCTTCGACAATGAGCGCGCGCAGCGGAGCAGCGGTGGACATGAACCGGCCTAATTGTACCGTGACGGCGGCGGTTGATTCGCGGGCGCAGCCCGCATACGCTGTGAGGCATGCGACGCATGCTGCTGGGCACACTGCTGGCCACATTGCTGGGACTGACGCTGCAGGCGCAGGCACCGGCTCCCAATCCCTTCGGCCCGTCAGCCCGCTCCACCACCAGTCATCTGACGGTCGAGTCGCGCATCAGTCCGGAAGAGGCCGCGCCGGGGGCGACCCTCACCGTCGCCCTCGACATCACGCCGCGCCGCAGCATTCATGTCTACGCTCCGGGGAAGCACGACTATCAGGTGATTGCCCTCACGCTCGATGCACAGCCGTGGCTGCGGCTCGAGCCGACGAAGTATCCGCCGTTCGAGAAGTATCACTTTGCGCCGCTCAACGAGACGGTTGAGGTGTACTCGCAGCCGTTCCGCCTGACGCGGACCGTGCGTGTGCTCGACACGCCCGAGGCCCGGCGGGCCCTGGCCTCAGGCACGGCGACGGTGACCGGTCAGCTCGAGTATCAGGCGTGCGACGACCGTGTGTGCTTTGCACCGTCGAAAGTGGCCGTGCGCCTGCCGGTACGCCTCACGCGCTGATCAGGGCGCGCGACGGCTCCGTACAGCTCGTTCCCGTGAACGCTGCCGGCCCCCGGTTCAGTGCTCGGCTGGACCGTGCGATCGGAACAGCAGCACATAGACGGCAATGGCCGCCAGCACGAGTCCGTTGATGGCCAGCATGGTGGGGGCTGATCCGACCTGCGTAATCATCCAGCCGCTGGCGAGTCCGCCGAGCGGCGAGCCTCCGCGGAACGCCACCATGTAGATGCTGACGACGCGTCCGCGCAGTTCGGGAGGGGCCATCAGCTGCACCAGCGAATTGTTGAGCGAGAAGCACATCACGAGCAGCGCACCGGTGAAAAAGAGAATGGCGGTGCTGACCTCGACGCTGGGCGAGAGCGCAAAGGCGGTCATGGCAAGGCCGAAGGCGCACAGCAGGCCGAGCATGAGGCGGCCCATGTGGCGGTGCTTGCCGAGCCAGGCCACAAACAGGGCTCCGCACACGGCCCCGACGCCCGAGGTGGTCATCATCTTCGTATAGAGCACGACATCCTGCTTGAACACATCCTTGGCCATCACGGGCAGGAAGGTCAGCAGGGGAATGCCGAGGAAGGCCGCGAGAAATCCCAGCAGGGTGATGCGCTGCAGATCGCGCGAGCCGGCCACGTGGCGCAGGCCATCCTTCATCTGCGTGACGAGCGACACAGACGAGGGCGGCGGCACGTGCACGTTGCGCAGCGACAGAATCGCGGCCATCACGAACAGGAACGAGATGCCGTTGAACCCGAAGCACATCACCATGCCGAACGACGCCAGTGCGGCACCGGCGACGATGGGGCCGATGATGCGTGCGAGGTTGAACTGAATCGAATTGAGGGCGACGGCGTTCGGCAGGTGTTCTTTCTGAACCAGTGTGGGCACGAGCGCCTGGTAGGCCGGCCCTCCGAAGGCCTGGGCGCAGCCGGTCACACACGACAGGGCCAGAATGTGCCAGATGCGGATGGCGTCGGTGACGACCAGCGTGGCCAGGGTGAAGGCGACGGACATCTGCACAATCTGTGACAGTAGCATCAGGCGTCGCCGGTCGTGGCGATCGGCGACGACGCCGCCCACGATGGTGAGCAGGAGGATGGGCAGTTCCCCGAGAAAACTGTCGAGACCGAGATAGAAGGCCGAGCGATCGCCCGTGAGGGTGACGATGAGCCAGGCCTGGGCGACTTTCTGCATCCAGGTGCCGATGCTCGACGTGAGGGCACCCATCCAGAGCAGACGGAAGTCGCGGTAGGTCAGGGCCGCGGAAATGCGGCGGATGGCATCGAGCAGGTGCGCGTGCAAGGCTGCTCATGTTAGCGCAGTGCCTGTGGGGAACATCGGCGCTTGACATTCGTATTTTGTTCGCTATGATGGCGCTTAAGGCGAAACAAAAGCGAATTACCGGGAGTATCCATGGCTGTTCCCCAGAGTGTGTCCCAAATCGTGATGCGGTTCGCGAGTGCCGCGGTCCCTGCGGCGTATGCGGTCCCCGGGGCTGCGGCGGCCCCGGCGATCCCGGTGGCCAATAGCGAACGTGCGACGACAGCCCGGGTGTCAGCGCCGGAAGCCTCGCAGGCCTTGCCCCCGGCATCGGCGCATGCGTCGACCCGGGTCGCGACCCGGGCATCGGCGGTGCTGTCGCTGCTGCAGCAGCGGCGGCTCGATCGCACGCTGACATCGGTCAAGCCGGCGACAGCGCCGAGTTATGCCGACTGGCAGATTCCGTGGCTCGATGCCGGTGTGGGCGGGGTGCCGCGCGGGCAGGTGTCCGAGGTGGTGGGGCCGGTGTCGTCTGGGCGTACGGGGCTGGCGTGGGCGGCCCTGGCTGCGGCGACGGCGCGTGGTGAGCGTGTGGCACTGATTGACACGTTCGACCGGTTCGATCCGGTCCTGGCAGACGAGGCCGGAGTCGATCTGTCGCGGGTGCTGTGGGTGCGCGGGCAGCCGGTGTCGCGTCTGGCCGGGGCGCTCGATCCCGACTGGGTGCCCGGGCAGCGTGCGGCGCAGGGGCCGGGCACGCTGTTCGAGCGCAGTCTCGACAGGGCGCTCACGTCGGTGCAGCTGGCGGCGCAGTCGGGGGTGTGCACCCTGGTGGTGCTCGATCTGCTCGACGTGCCGGCACTGGCGCTGCGCCGCATTCCCCGGTCGACCTGGCTGCGGCTGCAGCACAGCATCGAGGGCAGTCCGGTGGCGGTGTTGCTGCTGGGCGTGCAGCCCATGGGGCACAGTGCCGGGGGGCTGTCGATTGCGGTGGGGCCTCCTGTGGGTGCCCATGCGTCCGATGACGGGTCCGATGACAGGGCTGGTGCCGGCCGGCTGGCGACGTCAGCGGCGTCGGCCAGTGCGCGGGTGCAGTGGCGGGGCACGCACGACCGTGCGCGTCGCCTGCATGGCCTGCAGGTGGCGCTGCGCGGCCGTACCACACGGAAGACGACGATGGTGTCGTCGGTGCTGTTCGGGTAAGACGATGTTTGCCGCGGTGCAGATCGAGGGGGCGACGACAGTCGAGATGGTGTGCGCAGCGGCTGAGGCCTTCTCGCCGCGCATTGAGGTGCGGCCATCGTGTGTGGTGCTCGATGTCTCGGGGATGACACGGCTGTTTGGCGGGGCGGTCGAGGTTGGCGAGGCGCTGCTGGGGGCGATGCCCGGAGTGCGGGCGGTGGCGGTGGCGCCGACGTGTGCGGGGGCTATGGTGCTGGCGGCCTCGGCACCGGGCCTGCATGTGGCTGAGACCTCCGAGGCGATGGCTGTGCAGCTGTCGACGTTGCCAGTCGCCGTGCTCGAGGGCGTGATGCAGGCCTCGTCCGGTCGTACAGACACAGGGCGTGCGGGTCGCGAGGTCGGGGGCGGAGGGGGTCGTGTGCGGCAGGCGCTGCAGCGGTGGGGCGTCACCACGCTGGGGGCGCTGGTGGCGCTGCCCGCCGCGCAGGTGCGCACACGGCTGGGCGACGTCGGGGTGGCATGGCAGCGGCTGGCGCGCGGCCTCGACGAGGCGCCGCTGGTGCCACGGGTGGCGGCGCCGGTCTTCGAGCGCGCCCTCGAGCTCGAGTGGCCCATCGAGGGGCGCGAGCCGCTCTCGTTTGTACTGGCGCGGCTCCTCGACCCGCTCGCGCTCGAGCTCGAGCGCGCGGATCGGGGCGCGGTCTGTGTGCGGACCGCCCTGCACCTGACGACCCGCGCCGTGCATGTCCGCGCGCTGCCGCTGCCGGCGCCGCTGCGCGACGCGAAGACCCTGCGCACCCTCGTGCTGCTCGACCTCGAGTCGCATCCGCCCGCGGCCGCCATCGACCGCGTGCATGTGCGACTCGACCCCACGCCCGCTCGGGTGCTGCAGCACACGCTTTTCGAGCCGGCGCAGCCGGCCCCCGAACAGATCGCCACGCTCATCGCCCGGCTCACGGCTGTCATGGGCGAGGGACGCGTCGGTACGCCTGCGCTGGCCGATACCTGGACGCCGGGAGCCTTCCGCATGCAGCCCTGCGAACTCGGGCCGCTCCCGCCCCCGCAGCACGCAGCATCCTCTGGGCCCGTCTCGAATGCGGTGCGCCTGGCGAATTTGCCCCCGCCGCACGCGGCCTCCGACGCTGTTCCGCCTTCGGCCTCTTCGGGCCACACAACCGCAGGCTCGCCTCATACCCCCGATCTGCCCATCGGGTTTCGTCGCTTCCGCTTGCCGGTACCGGTGCGCGTGCGGGTGCACGAGGGACGGCCTGTGCATCTGCTCTGCGATCGTCCGGGCATTGCCGGCGGCTCCATCGTGCAGGCCTCGGGGCCGTGGCGCACATCCGGTGCCTGGTGGCAGGCCCCTGCAGCCGTCACCGACGGACAGGTGCCCTGGGACCGCGACGAGTGGGACATTGCCCTGGCCGACGGCACGCTCTATCGGCTGCACGTCGAACGCGCGGTGGGGCAGTGGGCACTCGATGGCCTGTTCGACTGAGTCATCCGGATCGCTCGATGTACGTCGAACTGCATACGGCGTCAGCCTTTTCATTTCTGCAGGCGGCCTCCTCACCAGAGGCGCTCGTCGCCCGGGCGGCCGAGCTGGGATACCCCGCCCTGGCACTGCTCGATCGCGACGGCGTCTACGGGGCCCCGCGCTTTCACAAGGCGGCCCGTGCCGCAGGCCTGCGCCCCCTCATCGGGGCCGAACTCACCATGCAGGCTGCCGCCGGGCACCACTGGGTGCTGCCCGTGCTGGTCGAGTCGGTGCAGGGCTGGCGTCACCTGTGCCAGCTCATCTCCCGCATGAAACTGCGGGCGGCCAAGGGACACGGCGCCCTGACGCTGGCCGATCTCGACGGACAGGTGGGCGGGCTGGTCGCCCTGGTCGGCGATCCGCTGCTGCAGGTCGGGCGCGACGGCGTCGGTGGCCTGCTCGATCGCCTCATCGGCACCTTCGGCCGCACGCAGCTCTATGTCGAACTGCAGCGGCACCTGCAGCGCGATCAGGAAGATGCCAACGCCATGCTCGTGTCACTGGCCGAGGCGTTCCGTGTGCCGCTGGTCGCCACCGGCGGGGTGCGTTATGCCACGGCGGCCGAGCGTCCGCTCTGTGATGTGCTCACCTGCATCCGGGCCCACACCACCCTCGAGGCCGCCGGGCGGCGGCTGGCGCCCAATGCCGAGCGGCTCCTCAAGGCCCCCGCCCAGATGGCGCGGCTGTTTGCCGATCGCCCCGATGCGGTGCAGGCCACGCTGGCCCTGGCCGATCGCCTGCAGTTTTCCATGCACGATCTGGGCTATCGGTTTCCGCGGTATCCCGTGCCGCACGGCGACACCGAGCACGGGTTTCTCTGCCAGATGGTCGACGTCGGTGCCCGGCATCGCTACCAGCCGTATCACGATCGTGCGCGCGCGCAAATCGCCCGCGAACTGCACCTCATCGACACCCTCAATCTCGCCGGCTACTTCCTCATCGTCTGGGACATCGTCAATTTTTGCCGACAGAATGACATTCTGGTGCAGGGACGGGGCTCGGCCGCCAACAGTGCCGTCTGCTACAGCCTGGGCATCACGGCCGTCGATCCGGTCGGCATGGAACTGCTGTTCGAGCGGTTTCTCTCGGAGGAACGGGGCGAGTGGCCCGATATCGACCTCGACCTGCCCAGCGGGCTGAGGCGCGAGCGGGTGATTCAGTACGTCTACGAGAAATACGGCCCGCACGGGGCGGCCATGACGGCCAATGTCATCACCTATCGGGGGCGCAGCGCCGCGCGCGAGGTCGGCAAGGTGCTGGGCATGGCGCCTGCCGACATCGATCGCCTGTCGGCGGTGCTCGCTCACGCCGACACCGAGGGCACTGCAGACCACCGGGCGCGTCACCTCGCCGCGCAGGGGTATCTCGGTGACGCTGCGCAGCTGCAGCAGTTTGCGGCACTGTGGCCGCAGATGCTCAATGTGCCCCGGCATCTGGGCCAGCATTCAGGGGGCATGGTCATCAGCCAGGGGGCCCTGTCGTCGGTCGTGCCGCTCGAGCCGGCCAGCATGCCCGGCCGTGTCGTGGTGCAGTGGGACAAGGAAGACTGCGCCGACATGGGCATCATCAAGGTCGATCTGCTGGGGCTCGGCATGATGGCGGCACTCCAGGAAGCCATCCGGCTCATCAATGGCCCGGGGCGTCAGCCTCCGCGCATCGATCTGGCGCATCTGCCGCCCAATGACCCGGCGGTGTACGCCATGCTGCAGGCGGCCGATACCGTCGGCATTTTCCAGGTGGAATCACGGGCGCAGATGGCCACGTTGCCACGATTGAAGCCCGCCACGTTTTACGATCTGGTGGTCGAAATTGCCCTCATTCGACCCGGGCCGATTGTGGGCCAGATGGTGCATCCCTATCTCAACCGCAGGGCCGGGCGAGAGCCCGTGACCTACGACCATCCGCTGCTCGAGCCGATCCTCAGGCGCACGCTCGGCGTGCCGTTATTCCAGGAGCAGCTGCTGCGCATGGCCATGGCGGTGGCCGGGTTTACCGGGGGGCAGGCCGAGGAACTGCGCCGGGCCATGGGCTTCAAGCGATCAGAGCAGCGCATGCAGCAGATGGAACGGCTGCTGCGCGACGGCATGGCCCGTCACGGCATCACCGGCGAGGTAGCCGATCGCATTGTGCTGTCGATCACCTCGTTTGCGCTCTACGGCTTTCCCGAGTCGCATGCCGCCAGTTTCGCGCTGCTGGTCTACGCCAGTGCCTATCTCAAGGCGCACTATCCGGCGGCATTCTACACGGCCCTGCTCAATAACCAGCCGATGGGGTTCTACCATCCGTCCACACTGGTCAAAGACGCACAGCGGCGCGGTGTGCGGTTCGCGCCGATTGATGTGCAGGTCTCGCAGTGGCCCTGCCAGGTCGAACCGGATGGCACGATTCGTCTCGGCCTGTCCTATGTGCAGGGGTTGCGCGCCGAGGCGGGCCAGGCCATCACGCGTGTCTCCGCACACACCAGGTCACCGGCGACGCCAGGCGGTTCACCCGCATCACACACGGCCTGTCCCAAGTGCGGCTGTGACGATGCGTCGATGCTGGAGGGCGGATTCTGCAACGTGTGCTCGCATCAGTGGTCGGTGTCGGTACCGGTGCCGCAGCGGTTCCGATCGATCGATGAACTGGTGCGGATGGCGGGGCTGCGCCATGACGAAGTCGAGGCACTGGCGGCCATTGGCGCCCTCAACAGCCTCGGTGGCGATCGGCGGTCGGCCCTGTGGCAGGCGGCACAGGCCGTGCGGCCCAGTGGTGAACTGTTCACCGACACCGAAGAAGGCATCGTCGAACACGAGCCCGCTCCGCTGGCACCGATGACCGACCTCGATCGCCTGGTGGCCGACTACGACGGCACCAGCCTCACGCTGGGGGCGCATCCTATGCGCTGGCACCGCGAGGCGCTGGCGATGCGCGGTGTCATGCGGGCCACCGACCTGCAGCAGGCGCGCCCGGGACGCCGTGTGCGCACGGCCGGCATGGTCATCACCCGCCAGCGGCCTGTCACGGCGAAGGGGTTTGTCTTTCTGACACTGGAAGATGAAACCGGGCTGGCCAACGTCATCATCAGGCCGGCGCTCTACGACACCTCGCAGCAGGTGGCGATGACGGCATCGTGTCTGCTGGTGGAAGGTGTGCTGCAGCAACAGGAAGGTGTCACGTCTGTGCGGGCCGAGCGTCTCGTGGCCCTCGATCATCAGGCAGTGCCAGTCGACATCACCGCGCGGAACTTCCACTGACAGCCCGAACGTCCACTGCAGACCTGTGCAGGGGCTCAGCCCGCGGCTTCAGTTGGTCAGTCGACAATGATCGGCGGTACGGGGCCGCCCTGAGGCACAGGCGCGACCACCGGATGGTGTCAGCCGTACGCACGAAAGCCCGGAGCCAGCCTCAATGGCGGCCCCGGGCCTTCAGTCCGTGTTGTGTGCGGCCATCAGCGCCGCATGTGCTTACTTCACGGCCACAAACATGATTTCGAGCAGGCCGTCCGGCACCACCAGCCCCGTGCCCACCGTGGCACGCGCCGGAAAATCCTTCGCGAAGAATGTCCGATAGGCCTCGTTCATCTGCGCGAATCGCGAGACGTCGGTCACATACACGGTGCCGTCGACAACATCACTCCACGAGAACCCGGCAGCCTTGAGCGTCCGATCAATGCGTGTCAGTGTTTCCCGCGTCTGTGCGCCCATGTCTCCCTGATTCTGGGGCGTGTTGCCGAGCAGACCTGACAGATACAGGCGGTTGCCCACCTTGATGGCGCTGCTCAGCGTGGGACTGGGCTTGCCGGGCGTGCCGTCCGCAGCCGGCGTCGTGATGGCCTGGCGCTCGCCGCGCACGGCGGTCATGGTCATTTCCACGCGATACGTCGGTCCTGGCAGGCCAGACACCACTGTGACCCTGGCCGGCGGATCCTTGGGGAAATTGGGCACATAGTTGCGGTTCATGTCCTGGAAGGTCGCGCCGTCGGTGAGATACACGCGCGTCGTGACCACATGCTCGAAGCCGAAACCGGCCGCCTTCAGCAGCGCCCCGGCCGTCGACATCACCGCACGAGTCTGTGCCGCCGTGTCGCCCTCGATCGGCTGGTTGGTGGTGGTGTCGCGTGCCACCAGGCCTGACATGAACAGCGTATTGCCCGTGCGGATCGCATAGCTGTACGGGTTGGCGGTCGACCACCCCTGCGGATTGATCACGACACGTTCGCCACCGGTGGGCACGGCGACCACGGAGATTTCCACAAGGGCCGCCGGATTGATGAGCTTCGTGACCACGGTCGTGCGCGTCGGCGCATCCTTGGGCCACACGGAGCGCCATACCTCGGTCATCGGGGCGGCGTTGGCCCCGTCCGTCAGATAGACCGTCGCCGACACCACGTTCGACAGCGACGACCCGGACTTGGCCAGCGTCTGGCCGATCTGATCAAGCACCGCCTGGGTCTGCACCTTGACGTCGCCTTTGTCCGACAGTGCGCCGGCCACGTAGATCAGGCCGTCGGCCTTCACACCGAGACTGAAGGGAAGTGTGCCGTTTCCCGGAACGGTGACCTGACGGCCCTGCGCCGACGCCAGACCTCCGCTCAGCCCGAGCGCCATCATCATCATGAACAGCGTGCCTTTCACAAATGCCTCCTCGCCGGTGACCCGCTCACCCGACTGCACGATGTTACACTGAACGCCGAACGCATGCCCTCTGCTGCTCCCCGACCTGCGGCCCGTTCCCACGCGACGTCGCGCGCATCATCCGCGGTGCTGGTGCCCGACTCGTTTCCGACGAAGATTCGCGGGCCGAAGGCCGACGACCCGCCCATCGAACTGCGCAAGCCGCTGCCGAAGATTCAGCGGCGGCGATCGAAGCTGCATGGCTGGGGCGTGTTTGCGATGGAGCGCATTACGAAGAACACGCGCATCATCAACTACGCCGGGCAGCTCATTACCCAGAAGGAAAGTGATGTCCGCGAGGATCGCTACCTGCGCAAGGGCTGCATCTGGGTCTTCCGTGTCAATCGGAAGTGGAGCCGCGACGCCAACGCCGGCGGCAACGTGGCGCGATTCATCAACCACTCGTGTGTGCACAATTGCTATGTGCAAGTCATAGGTCGCACCATCTGGGTGCGTGCCGCCCGGACCATCAAGCCGGGCGAGGAACTGACCTACGACTACAACACCGAAGGCGACAAGACCATCGCATGCCGGTGTCGTCCCCACTGCAAGACCCGGCTCTGAGGCGCAGGCAGCGTCGCGGGCTGATACTGGTCCTCGCCGTGCTCTGGTGTCTGCTGCCAGGGGCACGCCTGTGGCCGATGATGGCCCAGACGCTCAGCCCCCCGCTGGATTCGCGTGTCGCCCTGGATGTCGTCACGCTCGATGGCTCGCAGCCCGCAAGGGGCCAGCGCCGTGACCTGCTCGAGACCCCCACGATGCCGGGCTCGGTCATCAAGGTCTTCACCCTCGCGGCGGCGCTTGAACAGCAGGTCATCACACCAGCCACCGGGGCCGTGTGTCGGCGTCAGGTGACCGTGGACGGGGTGCGGTACACCTGTGCCCATCCCGACCTCAAGCGGGCCATGACTCCGGCCGAGGCACTGGCGCATTCGTGCAACGATTTTTTCGTATCGCTGGCGCGGAGACTGCGACGCGCTGACGTCAATCGCATTCGTGTGGCCGCCGGGCTTCCCCCTCTGGCGGCCACCACACCGCTGGCCGCAGCGCTCGTGGGCCTGGATGGCCCGCGCGTCACCCCCCGACACCTCGCGCAGGCTCTGGCTCGACTTGTAGCTGTCGGGCGACAGGCGTCTGTGCCAATGCGCGACGACACACGGGCGGTGCTGCGCGCTGGCCTCAGTGGGGCCGCGACCTACGGCACTGCCGCTGCATTTGCTGAGCAGCGTGTGCCCGCCTGGGCCAAGACCGGAACGGCGCCGATGCCGGGGGGCGGCATCGCCGGGCTCGTGGTGGCCTTGTGGCCGGCGCCCGCGCCGACGCACAGCCTTGTGGCCCTCGCACCCGGGGGAGCCGGCATCGACGTGGCCGCTGTGGCCGCCACCTGGCTCGCTGCGAATACGCGCACGGGCGCTCAGGTAAACACGACAGGACGTCAGCCCCCGCAGGCCCCACAGGCCCCACAGGCCCCCGGGAGCGAAGCCCCCAAGGGGGAGGGCCGCAGCACCGGACCGACTATCGCTGTCGGCCGCACCCTGCCCGACGGACGTGTGCGCATCGAGTCGCTGGCGATGGATGACTATGTGGCGCAGGTGCTGGCTGGAGAGGGGCAGCCCCGGGCGGCACGCGGCGCGCAGGAGGCGCTGGCCATTACCGCGCGCACGTTCGCGGAGGCCAATCGCGGACGGCATCGCGCAGAAGGTTTTGACGTGTGCGACACGACGCACTGCCAGGTGGTGCGGCCCTCGACCTCAGTGACACGGGACGCCGCGCGGGCAACCTCAGGACAGGTGCTGCTCGACCGTGGACGTGCCGCGCAGGTGTTCTACTCGGCCTCATGCGGCGGTATGCCTGAACGGGCGTCGCATGTCTGGCCGGGTGCACCAGATCACGAACATCCGCACCGCGATGAGGCCCATGCCGGAGAAGTGCCATGGAGCAGTGAGGTGCGCGCCGCAGATATCGAGCGTGCCCTGCGGGCCACGGGTCGGAAAGGACGATTGCGCGACCTGACGATTGTCGGGCGCAATGCGACCGGGCGGGTCGCGCGACTCAGAGCCGAGGGACTGGTACCCGCCGACATCACGGGCAACGATTTCCGACTTGCCGTGGGGCGCATTGCAGGCTGGCAGTCGCTCAAGAGCACCGCCTTCGAGATACGTCGCGCGGGCACGACGTTTCGCTTCGTGGGGCGGGGCTTTGGCCACGGCGTCGGCCTGTGTGTCGTTGGTGCCGGGAACCGCGCGCAGGCCGGGGCTTCGGCCTCCGATATCCTTGCCTTCTACTTTCCGTCGCTCACCATCGGTGCGCTTGCGGGCAAGACCCCGACACCGGTGACGTCCGGTGCCCCCGCGGCTTCGAGCGCGGAACCACCGGCGCCATCGGCCACACCGCGTGCGCGACTACCTGCGCCCTCAGCCGATGCGAGCACGGATGTGCGTCTGTCATTGCCGATTGAACAGGAAGGCGAACGCGCTGAATTGCTGGCCCTCGTGAGGAAGGCCCGCAACGACATCGCCGCAACCGCGGGCGTGACAGCACCGCCAGTGCTGACCGTCACGGTACACCCCTCTGTCGACGCATTCGGGCGCGCCACGGGCCAGCCCTGGTGGGTTGGGGCCGCAACACGGGGGCAGGACATTGCGCTGCTGCCGCCCCGCCTGCTGCGCCAGCGGGGAGACCTCGCGCGCACCATCCGCCACGAGGTGGCGCACGCACTGCTCGACGGACAGCTTGCCGGACGCCCGTTGTGGGTGCACGAAGGTCTCGCCATTCACTTCAGCCGCGCTGACCTGCCGCGTGCTGGTTCGTCGGGTCCGGCCCCTTCAATGTCAGGCGCTCAGACCGCACCGCTCGGGCCGTCAACCAGGGGTGCACGCCCCAGTTGTCCCACAGACGACGAGTTGAGGCGACCGGTGTCGGCGGGTGCCCAGCGAGACGCGTATGCGCGCGCGGAACAGTGCGTCAACGCCGCGCTGGCCCGTGGAGTGACCTGGCAGGCCATCAAGTAGCCCGCCTGGTCACCCGGGCCAGTGCCTCGAGACTCGTGCGATCATCAGCCGTGCCCCAGCCCCTGTTGCAGCTTCACGATGCCACCGTCATCAAGGATGGGCGCGCTGTGCTCGATCGCCTCTCACTGACCCTGCAGCAGGGTGAGCATACGGCGCTGCTGGGCCCGAACGGGGCGGGCAAGTCGATGCTCATTTCGCTGCTGACGCACCACGAGCGTGCCGTGCCTCATGCCGATGGCACACCTGCGGTGCGCGTCTTCGGGTCATCGAGATGGGACGTGACGACCCTCCGGGGGCAGCTCGGCATCGTGTCAGCCTCGCTGCATCAGCAGTTTGTGGCAGGCAACAGCGAAGGACGCATGACCGGCCGCGCGGCGGTGCTTTCTGCCTTCTTCGCCTCGCACGGCATCCTGCGCTATGGCCACATCACTTCGGAGATGGCCGACCGCACCGCGTGGGCGCTCGAGCGGACGGGGGCTGCGCACCTGGCTGATCGTCTGCTGCACCAGATGTCGGGCGGGGAAGTGCGGCGCGTGATGCTGGCACGGGTCATCGTCACCGGGCCGCGTGTGCTGGTGCTCGATGAACCCACGTCGGGACTCGATCTGGCGGCGCGCTTCGAATTCATGCAGCTGGTGCGGCAGACAGTACACGACGGGACGACGCTGCTGCTGGTGACGCATCACACTGAGGAAATCGTGCCCGAGATCGGGCGTGTGATTCTGCTGAAGGGAGGGCGGGTGGTGGGCGACGGCTCGCCCGGGGAGATGCTGACCGGCGAACGGCTGGGCTCACTCTTCGGCCTGCCGGTGGCGCTCGACCGCGCACACACCTACGTGTATGCGCGGCCCGAGACGCTTACTTGACGCTGACCTTCACGTAGGCGTTGGTCCAGCAGCAGACTTCGCCGTTGCCGCCCTCGCCCGAGTAATCGGTCGCCAGCAGCATCAGTGCATACTCGCCGGGAGTGCTGAACTTGACGCTGGTCGTGGCCTTGCCCGCGTACGGCTGATCCTGCTTGCCGCCCTTGAGCACCTCGAGCTTCGGCGAGGCGGCGTCGAACGTGACGGCCCCGGGCCCGCGGTACTTGGTCCAGTGCAGATCCACCGGCGACCGGTCATCCGTGACGGGCGCCATCGTCGCGCTGGCAAACTTGCCGTCGTCTTCGACCCAGGCTGACAGCGAGAGTGGCGAGCCCACCGTGGCTGTGAGCGACGGTGCACCACTCAGCAGTGCCACGGGCCCCTTGACTGATTGACCTGACTCAGAGACCACGCGCAGCGTCGGCGGTTCGTTGCCGACAGCCACATCGCCGAACGGATTCACGTTGTAATCGGTGTGCAGCCGCAGCGGAATCTGGGTCGTCTGCCCATTGACCGTGAGCGTCCACGTCAGCTTCTGTGCCGGCGTGAATGACTTGGGGACTGGCACGATAAACACACCGGTGCGCCGACGCGGCATGAAGTGCGTCGGCTGTCCCAGGTCGGGACCACCGGGTTCGATGCGGTTGTTCGGGCCGATTGGCACGTCTTCCGCCTGCTTGAGGTTGCGGTTGAAGTAGCCCACCAGGAAGTTGGGAGCGCCATCGGCGCCGTAGAACCAGCCCTCGAAGGCCCCGGTGATGCTGGTGCCGAATTGGCGTGGAGGTTCATAGGGAATGACGGGGGCCTGCTGTGCAGACACCCATCCTCCCACGGTGAGCAGCGTGACGCCGCAGGCAAGCGACGCAAGCAGTCGGGCAACGGCCATCGGAACGGTTCTCCCTGCCGTTACTGGCGCTCGGAGGTGCGGGCGGCCTTGGTCTTCCGCGCCTCGAGGATCTGCTTCATTTCCTCGTCGGTGTAATACACCACGTTCATCCACGCGTGCGCCATCTCGTCGACCGTGCGGTCGCCGTAGCCCACCCACTGTTCCGGGTCGGGATTGTCCTTGTTGGCGGCCGTGTTGTCGTACCACGCGCTGACCTGAATGACCGTGCCCTTGGGATAGATCGGGGCCGCATCATCGTCATAGATGTAGTTGGTCATCCAGTTGAAGTTGAAGTTGCCCACGTAGCTGACCACTTCGCGGCCGCCATCGGGCTTGATCGCCTCGACTTTCATCGCCTTCCCGCGCAGGTGGAAGTGCGGCTGGAAATTGGTGATCATCGTGTTTTCCTTCAGCACGGTGAACCCTTCGGTGTAGGCGATCGAGTTGGGGGGAATGTCGAGGAACTCGCGCTCACGCAGGCCCGTGAAGCCGATGAGATAGCTGCGCTTCTTGGGCTCCTGGCCCTTGGGGAAGAACCACAGGGCGATTTCCGACCCCGTCGGAATCTCTTCACCCGACGCATGAATGTGCTGGTCCCACGAAATCTTCTCGCCGGGTACCACCAGCTTGCCCGTGCCTTCCGCGAACTTGTCATAGCCCTTGCCGATCGCCCACTCCATCAGCTGCGGACGACGGTTGAGCAGGTCGGCGCGCGATGCGGTCTGCGAGATGCCGTAGGTCGCCGTGCCGGTGTTCACCGCATCGGCGTCGCCATTCAGCACGAGGTAGGCAATCGAGTGGTGCAGCGTCTTGCGCGACTTGAGATTGGTCGGGCGAATCTCGACCATTTTCACCCAGCGCGGTTCGGTGAGCGGAATGTCGCTCATCGGGCGGTACCACACATCCTGACCGACGGCCGGCATCTTGTACTCGGGGGAGCGGATGATCATGTCAGGCTGCCCGAAGCCGTCCATCACACCCTGCCACTCGTTGTTGGTGACGAGCGGCTTGGCCAGCGGAAGGTCCTTGGGGTTGCCCTCAGGCGCTCCGGCGTCGACCCAGCTCACGATGGTGTCGATCTGCGCCTGTGACAGCGACATGTCGTTCTTGAACTTCTGCACGCCCACCGACTGATCGATGTGCCAGGGCGGCATCTGCCGGCGCGCCACGCGATTCTTGATCGAGCGGGCCCACGGACGTGCTTCCTTGTAGCTGATCAGTGACATCGGCGCGATGGATTCCGGCTGATGGCACGACTGGCACTTCGACTGGAAGATCGGTGCGATGTCCTTCGAGAACGTTGGCGACGTCGGCGCGCTCTGCGCAGACACCGTCGTTGCACTCATCAGCACACCGACGACCCCTGCCAGCCCCCACGGCATCCTGCGACCCATGCTCTACCTCCTCGGAACATGTGTCCCCGCTCAGGGGGACCCCCAGCCTGAACCGTAGCCGGAATTCCCGAATTCTAGCCACCTGTTCGTGCAGTTGCAATCGAAGATGTCAGGCGACGTGGCGAAACAGGCGCCCGGCGATCGTGGGCCCCGCGGGCCCCCGGAGGTTGCGGGGGATGCGGGCACGCACAGGGTGGACGGGCCGAGCCGTCACTCGCGTGACTGTGGAACCCGCCAGAGCTTCCTCAGTCGGGCCGGGGATGACGCGCCACGGCCAACCGCAGTACTGCGGCGGCCCCTGCCGCGGCGATCACGACGAGGGCGCCCAGCTTCAGCGAGGCGACGGTTGGCTGCACCCACGTGGCCGGCAGGCCCTGGGGCATGGCGTACAGCAAATAGTGCTGGGGCATGACGACGGTCACAATCACCACGGCGCTCATAACCAGCAGCCGCAGCGGATGCAGCGCGTGCCTCAGCGCATCGGTCAGCCATCCGGTTTGACGGTGGGCGACGAGGCCCGCAGCACCGACGCACAGCATCACGAAAGCAACCACCACAGAGGCGATCCACGAGCCGACCACTTGCACCGCCGAGAGCAGCGGCGTGATGTCGCTCAGGTCAAATAGTGCGATGGCCCAGGCCGAGAGTTCGCCCTCGTGATCGCCGAGCCACTCTAGTCCGGTGTGCATGCCCAGCCACAGCACGTGCCCGATGACCAGCAGCACGAGCCACAGTCCCCACCACGTCACGCCCTCGCGGATCGCCGTGCCGTCGGCCCGATGCCAGGCCTGGACGGCGTTCGTCAGCGCCCAGGCCGCAGCCGTGTAGGTCGCCACCGCCAGGAGGGCCGAGAGTGCCAGTGTGAAGACGGTGGCTTCAGAGGTCGTCAACAGCCACCAGAACAGGCCCGCTGCGACGAGCCCGCCCGCGAGCAGCCAGAGGGTTGCCGTGAGGCCGGGGCGAATCATTGGCGGCCTCCGGGTGTCACTGTCAGGGTCATCGGGGCCGAGGAGGCCGAGACCTGTGGAAGATACATGGGGCTGACCTGGGTCGGTGCCATGCGGAACGCGCCCTCTGTCGTCACCTTCACAAGGTAGACGTATTCGTAGCGGCCTCGCTCGAAATCCTGCTGGAAGAACACCGTGCGGTTGTCGCGGTACTCGACCTGCGAGCCCCACCACCACGCCACGCTGTCTGGCCTCTCGAGGGGATACGCCCACTGATCGCGCACCGATTCCACGCCAGCCGGCAACGGGTCTTCCACCGACAGATAGCGCCAGTCGGTCGAGCCCGCGACCGTCAGCCGCACCAGCAGCACATCGCCGGGCGCGGCCGTGCCGTCGAACGCCTGCTCGCGATACACGATGCGAGAGTTGACCGTGACGGGCACCAGTCGTCTGTAGGCGCGTGTGACGGCCAGTTGTCTGCTGCCGATGCGGCCCTCTGCCGCCCGCGCATCGAAGAACGTGGCCGCGGCTGACCAGTACACCGACCCGCCCTCACGGGTCACCAGGCGCACCGTGTTCGCGCCGGTCTGCGCGTCGACCTCGAACTGCATCGGATCGGCCGCCACCATGTCGCTGGCCGAGAACGTGTGCCGGCCGGCCAGTGTGCCGTTCACGAAGACATCGACGCCGCCACCGGCCGTGGCCCGCTCGTTGCGGGCCTGCATGAACGCCAGCAGTCCATACAGGGCCATGGCCGTCCGTTTGGTCGTGCCCCAGTGGCTGCCGTGCCGGTTGATCAACAGCCAGCGGACTGCGCGTTCCAGCACGGCGTGGGTGTCGGTGCGGCGGGCCAGGGCCTGGACGGCAAAGGCGGTGGCTTCCACGCTGGTGTCGGCCGCATCGAACAGCAAGGCGTCGCTGTCGGCAGCCCACCAGCTCAGGTCGCCCTTCGTCTGCACGCGGGCCAGCAGCTCCCGTGCGGCCTGACTGGCGCGTGCGTCGCCGTGCTCGTCGAGCAGGGCCACCAGCTGCGCCTGCCCCAGGGCACTCATGCGATCGCGGGCGGCCCACGCATCACTGAGGGCCGCCGCATGCGAGTAGGTGACGGCTCCCGACTCGGCCCACGACATGATGTCCGTCGACTCCGGCATGGCCCGTTTCAGCACATACGCCATGTAGACCTTGAGGTCGGGCAGCGCGCGGGGATAGGTCACGTACATCCGGGCCAGTGCCCGCGCTCCGGTGTCGAGCCGGTATGTGTCGACGCGTGCCCCGGTGCGCCGGGCTTCGTCCATCGCCCACAGTGCATACGCCGACATGAACGGATGGTTGCCGTCGCTCTTCCACCAGCCCCATCCGCCATCGTCATGCTGCATGTCACCGAGGCGTCGGAGGCCCGACGATATCTGGCGGTCGAGGGCGCCCATCCGCTCGGTCGGGGCCAGTTGCAGTGCCGTCAGGGCACGGGTGACCAGCACGTTGGGGATGAAGCTCGAGACGGTTTGCTCGGTGCATCCGTACGGATATCCGGTGAGATACTCGAGCGCCCCCAGCATCGACCCGGCGAGCGAGGGCGCGACCGACACCGTGATCCGTCGGCCCGCAGGATTTGCAGAGGCCGGCACGACGAGTTCGGCCGCAGCATCGCCGGCACCAATGACGGAGCCGGCTGCTGTCGCCGTGCGCCGTACGCCGAAGGGCTGCACCGGCAGCGACACTTCGACGGCGTCGCGATCAGTTTCGGTCTCGGCGTCGGCCGTGACAGTGGCTGTACCTGGTGTGCGGGCCACAAACGAAAAAACGTGTCGTGCCTCGCCGCCGCTGGCGAGCCCGATACCCGTGACGCGGCTCCGATCAGAGGTGGCCTCGAGCCCCGACGCGGTCACCGACACCGACGCCGTCCGTGCGTCCGGCCGATAGTTATGGACGATGGCCGGCAGGACGAGGGCGTCGCCCTCGGTGAGAAATCTCGGGGGGACGACGCGTACGATCAGGTCCTTGGTCACGGTCGTGCGGGCAACGCTGCTGCCGACACGGGTGTCGGTGGTCACCGCGCGCGCCGTGAGCCGCCAGGTGGTCAGCGCATCGGGATAGCGCACGGCGACCTGTGCCCGTCCCGTGGCGTCGGTCACAATGTCGGGCACCCAGTAAATCGCGTCGGGAAATTCCTTGCGCACTGTGGGCTGGCTGGGCCGATCGCCCTTGAAGTCGGCCAGCGTCATCGGGCGACGGCGACGCGCCGTGAGCTGCAGGCGTTCGACGCCCGAGAATCCGGTGAAGAAGTATTCGCGCGAGAACGACGTGCTGACCCGACTGTAGTCGCGGCGGTAGAAGTAGCGGACAGGGTCAGGCGTGGAATCGGGCCGCACACCGAAGACGGCCTCGTCGATCACGGCCAGGCTCACCTGGGCCCGCACCGGGGCCCCGGTGTGGTCGGTGACCTGCACCGTGAAGCGCCCGGGCTCCTGCGGACGCGAGACCGCCTGCTCGGCCGTGATCGCGATCTGCAGCGTCTGCGCGGCGGCGGGCACACTCAGCCGACGCTCGGCCCGATAGAGCCGGCCGTCGCGCATGTAGACGAGGTTCGCGTATACATCACCGACGTCCCCCTCGGTGATAGGAATCTCAATCGCATCGGACGCGGTGAGGCGCAGCACCCGGTGCCACGCGACGTGCTGACCTTCCTTGGTCGCCAGCACGGCTCCGATGACGGTGTCCCCGCGCAGCAGCAGCCGTGCGGTGTCGCCGGGGGCATAGGTCTTCCGGTCGGCAATGATTTCAACGAAGCGGTCACGCGACTCGTCGTCCAGGCTCGACTGCGGTCCCGGGACGAACAACCACAACTGATCGGTGATGCGGCGGCCGCCGTCCTCGGTGGCGATCGTGAGGCGGAAGGGGCCGGTCACGCCCGCCGGCAGCGTCACGGCCGCGGTCGCACGTCCGTCCTCACCTGTGGTCGCTGACGAGGTGCTGAGGCGCGTGGCCGTCGGTTCACCGTAGCCCACCTCGGGGTAGGTGAGTCTGTCGAGTTCGATGGCGATGGGCACGCGGGCCTGGGGCTGACCGGCATAGTCGGTCGCGCGAAGTTCCAGGTCCACCCGGTCGCCTGCCTTGACGATGGAGCGATTGGCCCGGCCGGCGATGAGAAAGCGTCCCCAGGTGGCGAGGACCTGCGTTGAGCCTGACACTTCGCGTGCACTGGCGTCGGTGACCCGGGCCTCGATGCGTGCGGTGATGTCCCGCGCCGACTCGCCGGGCGGGACGGGAATCACGAGCTCGGCGCGCCCTGACTCGTCGAGCCTGGCCTCACCCTGAGCGGTCTGGTCGCCGCCATACCAGTACGCCCCGCCTTCCTCGGCGCCCTCGTCCCAGCGCAGCGGCGAGAAATAGGGCTGCTGGCTCAGCACCCACTGCACGCGCCCGTTCGCCACGGGCTGACCGAAGTAGTACCGGGCCTGCACGGTGACGCGTGCCGACTGGCCCTGCACAATCATGCGGGTGACCGGTGTCACCGTGACTTCGAACTCGGGCTTGCGGTACTCCTGCACCTCGAATGCGCCGAGGGCCTGCTGCTCGCCGCTCTGCACGCGAAGCGTATAGCTGCCGAGCGCACCTGCGGCGGGGATGGGAAACGACAGCGCGACAGCCCCGAAGGCATCCACCGGCAGTTGCCGCCGCACCAGCACCTTGTCGTTCGGATCGCTGGCGACGACTTCCACGGTGGTCCCGTCAAACGGCCGCAGCGCATCCTGCTCGCGCCACCGCAAAATGCCCTTCATGTGCAGGGTCTGGCCCGGGCGGTAGATCGACTTGTCGGTGTAGAGATAGCCCACTAGCTCGCGGGGCTGCGCCCGCAGCGCATACGCCCCTGGATCGGTGACCGCAATCGCCTCGCCGCACTGCGCCAGGCCCAGAATCTGGTCGATATCGCCGGGCAGCGACGCGCGCCATGTGCCGTCCGGCTCGGTGGTCCCTGAGGCGATGGCCTCGCGTCGGACCATGGCCTGCACCTGACAGCCGGCCTGGGGTTCGCCCGTGAAGCGATCGGCGGCAAACAGCAGCAGCTCGCCCGGAGAGATTTTCGTGACCAGTCCGACGTCAGACACCACCACCACCGTGTAGGCGCGGAGGCGGTCGTGTGTGGCTTCCACCAGATAGAGGCCGGCGCGGTCGACCGGCAGGGGAATGCGCCGGAACTCGGTGTCGCGATAATTGGGCAGCAGTTCACGCCAGGACGTCACCAGCTGATCGGGATTGAGCAGTGGCACCTGCGCGAACGTCGACACATCGAGCTGCACACGCTGCGCGGCGCTGGCGCGGTCGTCGGTCACGCGGCGTGCGGCACGATAGCGTGGTGACACCTGGGCCCGCAGCACATTCCGGATGCGCGCGCGCTGCGCGCGCTTCCACGAGGTCAGCCGCTCGATCCACGACTGCTCCTGCGGCACCTCCATCGGGGCATCCGTGCCGAACTGGTGCGGATCGGAGAGGCCGGCGAAAAAGCGGAACGGATCGCGCACCCGATACACACGCACGTCGAGATGTTCGACCCGGCGGAAGGTGAGGAAGAAGTGCGGCGCATCGCGTGTGGTGAAGGTTTCGCTGGTCGACAGCGAAAATGCCGGGCCGGCATTCTCGGCCGTCGCAGGCTCCTGAGCCTCGGCGGCCAGGGCGCAGGCCAGCAGCGCAATCAGAGACAGAAGAACGCGGCGTGTCATGGGGTTTCGAGGATGCTCAGTCGGAAGACACCGACAAACGAGGCGTTGGTCGGCAGCGGACGCCAGCGGGGCGAGGGATGGGCCTGCAGCACCGAGAGGCGCACTCTTCGCACCTCGCCGGCCGAGGCGCCGTCGGGACCGGTGTGGTAGACGACCCAGTCGTCGCCCTCGGTCTCGAAACGCGAGCGCCCCAGAAACACCATCAGGTGATCGGGCTGTGACTGTCCGGGCTGATGAAAGGCGAGCAGGTCGCCCGGTTGCGCGGCACGGGCGTCCCGTCCGCGGGGCACGGTATTCCAGCGGATGAGCGTGCGTGCGTCGGCAAACTCGCCATAGGCCGAGCCCGCTGAGGAGGCGACACGGAACAATGGCCAGTGATCGCCGGTGACCGGGGGCGCGGAACGCACGTCGGGAAACTGCGGCACAAACGGCAGGCGGAGGCGCTGGTGCCAGACCGGGGTGTGCGCCCGCAGCGCCTCGCGAAACGCCAGTCGCACCAGGGCGGCGCAATCGACCACTTCGGGCTGCGGCTGCTCGAACTGTGCATCGGCCAGCAGGGTGAACCACTGGCGGAACGCCCCGCGGTCAGACTCATCGGCCAGGCGCACCTGGGCGCCCAGCGGGGACGTGGAGGCCCCCAGCAGCGTCAACACAAGGAATATCGTGGGGGCCGCCGCCCCGTGCCCGGTGCGCATGCGGGGTCAGTATAGACCCCGAGGCCCCGGGTGCAGCCGCGCAGCGACGAGGCCTGCCGGGTATACCATGACGGAGAGGATCCCATGCTGATCAAGAAGCCCGCCGACCTGCGAGAGTCAGACGTCACCGACCAGTCGCTCTACCTGCGCCGCCGAGAGTTCCTGCAGGTCGCCGGTTCGACCGCTGTGGCCATGGCCACGGTCGGCGGGGTGCCGGCGTTCGAAGGCACGTCCACCGTGCTCCACGCCCAGAACCCGTCGGCGCGCAAGCTCGAGAACTTCACGAAGAGTGCGTTCAACACCGACGAGAAGATGAACTCGTACAAGGACGTCACGACCTATAACAACTTCTACGAGTTCGGCCTCGACAAGGCCGACCCGGCCCGCTATTCGAGCACCCTGCGCCCCAGCCCCTGGTCCGTGGTGGTCGACGGGCAGTGCGGCAAGCCCGGCACCTACACCATCGAAGACATCATGAAGTGGTTTCCCCTCGAAGAGCGCATCTACCGGATGCGCTGCGTCGAGGCCTGGTCGATGGTGATTCCGTGGGTCGGCTTCCCCCTGGCCGACTTCGTCAAGCGCTTCCAGCCCACCTCGCGCGCGAAATTCGTCAAGTTCACGACCCTCGTCGACACCAAGCAGATGCCCGGTCAGACCGAGCCGGCGCTGCCCTGGCCGTACGTGGAAGGCCTGCGGATGGACGAGGCCCTGCACCCGCTGGCCCTGATGGCCGTCGGGCTCTACGGCGAAGTGCTGCCGAACCAGAACGGCGCCCCCATCCGCCTCGTGGTGCCATGGAAGTACGGCTTCAAGGGCATCAAGTCGATCGTGCGGGTCAGCTTTGAGGAATCGCAGCCGCTCAATACCTGGCAGCGCGTGCGCGCCGATGAGTACGGCTTCTACGCGAACGTCAACCCGGCGGTCGACCACCCCCGCTGGTCGCAGGCCAGCGAGCGGCGCATCGGCGAGTTCTTCAAGCGCAAGACCCTGCCGTTCAACGGCTACGCCGACCACGTGGCGTCGCTCTACACCGGCATGGACCCGCGCAAGCTTTACTGACCGTGTCCTCGACCGTCTGGGTGCGGCGGGCCCTCAAACCCGCCGTGTTTCTCGCCGGTCTCGGCCCGGCGATCTGGCTGGTGGTCCGGGGCTTCCAGGGTGAGCTGGGCGTCAATCCGGTGGAAACGGTCACCAACGACACCGGTATCTGGACGCTCCGCTTCATCGTCCTGACCCTCGCAGTCACGCCCACGCGGTGGCTGACGGGCTGGAATCCCGTGGCGCTGTTCCGGCGCATGCTGGGCCTGTTTGCGTTCTTCTACGGCACGCTGCACTTTCTGACCTACTTCATCCTCGACCACTCGCTCGAGCTGGCCGGCGTCTGGGACGATGTGGTCAAGCGGCCGTACATTACAGCGGGCTTCACGGGATTCATGCTGATGGTGCCGCTGGCGCTGACCTCGACCCACGGCTGGATTCGCCGTCTCGGCGGACATCGCTGGAACCGGCTGCACCAGCTGGTGTACGTGTCGGCGATTGGCGCGGTGTTGCATTACCTCTGGAAGGTGAAGCTCGACACCACCAATCCGTTCATCTACATCGCCATCGTCGCCGTGCTGCTGGGCGCGCGCCTCTGGCACCACATCGCCCGCGCGTCGCAGAAATGATGGAGCCGTCCTCGAAGGCGTGTGCTACTCTTAGAGTCTCAGGTGACGCGGGGTGGAGCAGTCCGGTAGCTCGTTGGGCTCATAACCCAAAGGTCGCAGGTTCAAATCCTGCCCCCGCAACCAACCTCTTCTGAACATCCGGCTGCCCATTCCGGCAGCCGTCGCTATTTATACGGCGGCGGAGGACCGTCACGCGTGGCGCGGCGCCTCCGCGCGCGGTCCAGCCCTTTTACTTCTTTTCCTTGAACCCGGCGGGCACTGCCACGTCGCCAGCGGCCACGGCGGTGCCCAGTTGCAGGGTTTCAGTAGTCGACGTCAGCACCGTCGACCGTCCCGGCGTGCCAGTCGTCGTCGGTTCGGCGGTCTTGCCGCGACCCATTCGACGGCCCAGGCCCCCGAGCAGGCCGCCGACGCTCGTCGGCGGCGCGTCGTTCTTTTCGGCGGTGTCATCACCTTGCGGGCTGCCGACCACCTGAAACGTCATCACGGTGCTGAGCGGCGTGCCCTTCAGCTTGCCAGCTTCGGCCCGAAACCGTTCGAGCGCCTTCTGCATTTGCGGATACATGGCCATCGCCTGCCGCATATCGGCCTGTGCCTGCGCGGGATCGATGCCCAGCAGCTGCTGCGCATAGCGCTGACGGAACGCCGTCAGCTCGTTCAGGGCGTCGGCCTCGGTGGTCATCCAGAGCGCGACGTCGAGGACAAAGCCGCCATCCTCGACACGCTTGCCCTTCTCGCGGACCGTAACCGTGGCGATTGATTCCTGCGCGCCGAGCCCCGCAATGGTCTTCGACTGGCCCGTTTGCTTCACGGTAAAGTCGACCTCATACTCTTTGCCCGATCCCTGCTCCGCGGGGGCCTCATCCCTGGTCTCGTCCTTGGCCTTGGCCATCGCCTCTTCCATCTGCCGGCGATACTCGGCGAAGGTCAGCACCGAATAACTCTTGCGACGCATGTCCAGCTGGTAAATCTTTTCCTCGGCCAGGTCGATAATCTCCCCGGTCATGTCATTCGAGGTCATCAGCCGGTCGCCCTTCAGCGCAACGGTCGTGACGATGCCCTCGCGTGCGGCTTTGCCACCGAACATGCCGGCGATGCGACCCAGCGCCCCTTCAAACTTCACCTGCGTGCGCTCCTGAGTGCGCACGTCCGCGTGCAGAGACACGGCGCTCACGAGGCTCGCCACCATCACCATCAGCACCACTCGAGTCAGCTTCAGCATGAAGTCGAGCGTATGACGACCGCTGCTGCGGCGCAAGGGGGAAGCGCTTGGCGCCGGCCCGTCGTATGCTGAAGGCATCATGTCGATGCGCCCTGTGCGCTACTCCCGCCAGGCCCAGTCCACCCTCGAAGGGGCCGGCGTGCACCTGCACCGCGCCTTCGGATTCGGCACCACCAGCGACTTCGACCCGTTCCTCCTGTTTGATGATTTCCGGAATGACCGGCCGGCCGATTTTGCCGCCGGCTTTCCCTGGCATCCCCATCGCGGGATCGAAACCATCACGTATGTGCTGGCCGGGACGGTCGACCATGCCGACAGCCTCGGGAACCGCGGGGCCCTCGGCGCAGGCGATGTGCAGTGGATGACCGCCGGCAGCGGCATCATTCATCAGGAAATGCCGCACGGCGACGGGCACGGACGCATGCACGGCTTTCAACTGTGGGCCAACCTGCCGCGTGCCCTGAAGATGACGACCCCGCGCTATCAGGATGTGTCTGCCCGCGATATCCCCTCAATCGCCGACGATGACGGGACGGTGGTGCGGGTGATCTGCGGCGAATTCTGGGGACGACGGGGGCCGGTGGACGGCATCGCCGCCGATCCGCGCTATCTCGATGTCTCGGTGCCGCCGCGTCGGCGCCGCACCCTGCCGGTGCCGGTCGAGGCCAATGCCTTCGCGTACATCTTTGCCGGCAGCGGCGTGTTTCGCGGGGCGTCCGCGCCCAGGATGGTCGCGACCGAACTGGTGGGGCAGGGCGATGACCCGGTCTACACCGATGTCGGCAACCGGTCGCTAGTGGTGTTCGACCGAGGCGATGAGGTGACGGTGGAAGCCGGAGAGGACGGCCTGCGCTTCCTACTCGTGTCGGGCCGACCCATTCAGGAACCCGTCGCCTGGCACGGCCCCATCGTCATGAACACTGAAGAGGAACTGCGCCAGGCATTTTCGGAAATTCGCCAGGGGACCTTCATCCGGCACCCGTAACGGCACGCGTTCGTCCCGGGCCGAGGCCCGGGACGTGTTGTTAGCGCTTGAGGGTGGCCTTCAGCGTGCGTGACGTGGCCGCCAGGGCGCGCGAGATGATGCAGCCGTCAAACATCTTCTGCGCCAGTGCCTGGAATGTGGCATTGTCAGCGCCCGGGACGTCAGCCTCGCACACGAGGTCGATGCGCGAAATCAGAAATCCCTTGTCGTCCTGCCCGTTGTGCACGGTCGCGGTCGTGTGCACGCTGGTGGCGACGAAACCGGCGCCGGCCAGCGCATTGGCAAGGGCCATCGAAAAGCAGGCCGCCTGGGCCGCGCCGATCATTTCTTCCGGATTCGCCCCTGGCTGGTCTTCGAACCTGGTCGCAAACGTGAATGCACCTGCGTAGGCGCCGCTGCCGAAGGCCGCGTGTCCGACCCCCGACTTGAGATCACCCTTCCACTCTGCCGTTGCTGTACGAGCCATCTGACCTCCTGAACTGATGTGACGAGAAACGTCCCATCGTAGCAGGGGGGCGGCGGTAGGCCTATCGGCTCGTGGGCGGGTTCTTGATGATGAACAGGATCTCGCCGGGCTTGACCAACCCGAGATCCTGCCGTGCCACAGTCTCGATGGTCGAGCCCTGCTCGCGGAGACGGGTCACGTGTGCACGCAGGCGGGCGTTGTCGGCGCGGGCTTTGTCGAGGGCACGTCGGAGCGCCGCATCCATCCGGCGCGCTTCCCTGAGGGCAAGCAGGCCTTCTTCGCCCACCACCGCATCGATGGTCACCAGGGCGGCGAACGCGAACGCGGCCGCGCGGATCGCGCGCCGCGCACGGTCACCCGACACGCGGGTGGGCACGGGCAGTGGCAGGGGAGACTCGGTGCTGCGCGCCGTCACCGGCCCTCCCGCGGGGCAGTCGCCGTCGCGGGAGCGGACGACTCGTCAAGATACTGCTCGAGGGCGCGCACCAGCACGCTTCTGAGGTCGCTGCGTTCGTCCATTGCGCGGATTTTTGCAGCGCGCCAGAGATCACCGGGAAGTTCGACGGTGGTCTTGACCGTTTCGCTGTGGGTCCGCTTTGCCGCCACGACGGCTACGAGTCTAGATGTCGATGCACGCATACGGCAAGGAATAAAGACAGTAGTAAGGCAAAAAGGTTATACACGTAAACAGCACACCGTGTAAACAGTTTAATTTATAACCGTATTTGCGGCTTTACGGTTCGACGGTTTGACGGGTACGGATTCCGGGGCCTCAGGCACAATGCCTCCATGCTGCCTTCCGATATGCCCCTGCTGGTGTGGTCGACGTGGCCCGATGGGCCGCCGCCTGACGAGGTGGTGGAGGGGTTGCTGGCTGAGGGGCTCGTGGCGTGCGTATCTGTTGGACCGCTCGCCACGTCGCACTATCGCTGGAAGGGAATGGTCGAGCGTGCGCGCGAGTGCGGAGTGCTCATGAAAACCGTGAGCACCCGATTGGCGGCGCTCGAGGCGCGCTGGCTGGCCCTGCACCCTTACGATGTCCCCGAGTTCCTGGTGAGCCCGGTGTCAGGGGGCAGCGCGGCCTATCTCGACTGGCTGCGCGCTGAGACGACGTAGGAGGTGCGACGTCAGGCCAGCGCCTGCGCCAAATCATCCCGAAGGTCGGCGACGTCCTCGATGCCCACCGACACCCGGACCAGGCCGTCGGTGATGCCCAGCGCCTGACGCCGCTCGACGGGCACCGAGGCGTGTGTCATCACGGCCGGGTGGGAAATGAGTGTCTCGACGCCCCCGAGGCTTTCGGCCAGGGCCATCAGCCGCACGCGGCCCAGGAAGTCACGCGCGGCATCCATCGTTCCCAGGTCGAACGAGATCAGGCCGCCGTATCCGCGCATCTGCCGCGTGGCCAGGGCATGATGCGGGTGCGAGGGCAGGCCGGGATAGATCGTGCGCACCACCTTCGGATGCGCCTCGAGGTAGTGGGCTATCTCCATGGTGTTGGCGTTGGTGCGCTCCAGACGCACGTCGAGGGTCTTGGTGCCCCGCATGATCAGGAAGGCATCCATCGGCCCGAGAATCGCACCCGCGGCGTTCTGCACAAACCGCATCCACTCCACGTCATCTTCATGCCGCACGACGACGATGCCGCCGACGCTGTCGCTGTGACCATTGAGAAACTTGGTGGTGCTGTGCAGGACAATGTCGGCGCCTAGCTCGAGCGGCCGCTGGATGTAGGGGCTGGCAAACGTGTTGTCCACCACCACGCGGACCCCGTGCCTGTGGGCGATCTCGCACGCGGCCGCGATGTCGGTGATCTGCAGCATCGGATTGGTGGGCGTCTCGAGAAACAGGTAGCGCGTCTTCGGCGTCAGCGCCGGGGCAATCCGATCGAGGTGCGACGTGTC
Organism: Acidobacteriota bacterium; assembly: GCA_016871195.1. GTDB lineage: Bacteria > Acidobacteriota > Vicinamibacteria > Vicinamibacterales > UBA2999 > VFZN01. The sequence goes on from VFZN01000009.1 coordinate 85,033, forward strand.
GACGTAGGTGAAGTCGAGCCCGAACTTCCGGCGCACGCGCTCGAACAGACGGAAGGTCCCGCCGTAGGTGTTGTCGCTGACCACCACGTGGTCGCCCGATTTGAGGCGCGTGAGCACGGCGTCGATGGCCGCCAGGCCCGAGGCGAAGGCAAACCCGGCCACGCCGCTTTCGATGGCCGCGACGTTGCGCTCGAGAGCCATGCGGGTGGGGTTCTGCGTGCGTCCATACTCGAAGCCCTTGTGCTGCCCCAGCCCTTCCTGCACGTACGTCGAGGTCTGGTAGATGGGCGTCATGATGGCGCCGGTGGCCGGGTCGGGTTCCTGACCGGCATGGATGCAGCGTGTGCTGAAGCGGGCGTGCGCGTCGAGTTTCATCGGGGGGAAGTGCTCCGGAGACGTCACGATACTCTGATATGCTCCGCAGGCGCAATTGCCGCGCCCGCACGCCGCATGGCTGCTTTTTCCACCGCAGAGTCTGACCGCCACCGCGACCGCACGGCTACGCCGGGCGGCGCGAGGACGAGACGTGGCTGGCTGCTGAGGCTGGCCGGGGCCGGACTGCTGGCCAAGCTCGCAGAGTGGGGCGCACTCGCGGCGGGTCGTGCCCCGAGCGCGTGGCAGCAGGCGCTCGGGACACTGGGCAGCGTTGTGTGGATCGTGGCAGCGGTCTGGGCCCTGTGGCTGCTGTTCCGCCGCGCCCGCAGACGGTTCGAGTGGCGCGTGCGCCACAAGTTGGTGCTCTCCTACATCTTTGCCGGGGTGGTCCCTGTGCTGCTGGCGGGTGCCTTCGCGTTGCTGGTCGCGCAACTGCTCCTGCTCAGCCTGAGCTCGTTTCTCGTGCGCCAGCACATGATGACGCTGCAGGTGGAGACGCAAACGCTGGCACGCGCGGAAGTGGCGGCGCTGACGCGTGCGCCGTCGCGCGGCGTCGTGCTTGATTCCACGACCACCACGTCCATCGACACACGCTATCGGTGGGCGTCGATGGTGGTTGTACCAGTGGCGGGCCTGACGTGTCCGGCCGAACAGGGACGCACGTCGGTGCGGGTGGGCCGGCGACGGGCAGGCGCCTGGGCGCATCTCGAGCCGCCGCGGGCACTGCCAGCGTGGGTGACCTGCGCAGGGTTTGCGGGTCTGGTGGGCTATCGCGCGCCCCAGTCCGATGGCACTCTGACTACCACCGCGGTGATGCGTGCCGTCGTGCTCGAGCCTGCAGAACGGCCGCAGTGGGCCGTGACCGTCGACCTGCCGGTGTCGCAGGAAGTCAGGGCGGCGATGGCCGTGGTGACGGGACTGGCCATCGGCGAGGTTGGCAGCAACGATCCGCAGTGGCGTCCCGATCTCATCGGTCGTCGGGTGGCGTCGGTGACGCCCGGTGATGACGGCCGTGACACGGGGCAGGGGCTGTTCAGCGCGTCATGGCTAGCGTTTCTCGACGCGGTCGACTGGTCGACTGGCGACACGGTCGCGATGTCCATGAACATCACCACCGGGCTGCTGCCGGTGTATCGGCAGGTGACCGATGCGCCGACGGGATTCCGTGGTCTCACCGTCGGAGGGGCGCTCCTGGCGGCCGTGATTCTGGTGGGCGGCAGCCTGCTGATCGTCCAGGCATTCGCGCTCTACTCGGGCTTTTCGCTGGCCCGGCAGATCACCGATGCCGTTGATGATCTCGCCGACGGCACTGCCCGGTTACGTGCGCGCGATTTCACCCATGTCATTCCCGTGCGCGCACGCGACCAGCTGGGCGAGTTGTCCACGTCGTTCAACGCGATGACCGGTGAGGTGCGGGCCCTCCTGGGCGAAGTCGCGCAGAAGGAGCGGCTCGATCAGGAGATGCGTGCGGCGCGCGCCATTCAGCAGCAGCTGCTGCCAGAGGCACCGACCCACCTGGCTGGTCTCGATGTGCTGGCCTACTGCACCCCGGCGCGCGAAGTGGCCGGCGACTATTACGATTTCCTGCCCATCAGCGACACGACGATCGGGGTAATCATTGCCGACGTGGCCGGCAAGGGCCTGGCCGCCGGCCTCTACATGGCGCAGCTCAAGGTGATCGTGCAGTCACTGTCGCACCTGCACCAAGCGCCCCGCGAGTTTCTTCGGGCCGTCAATCGCGTGGTTTCGCGCAACATCGACCCGCGCTCGTTCATCACGATGACCTACGGGGTCATCGACCTCGAGCGCCGCGAGTTGACATTTGCCAGGGCGGGCCATGCGCCGCTCATGCGGCTGGCATCTCGTGCCGGTGACGTCGAGGTCCTCGCGCCCGACGGCATGGTGGTCGGGCTCACGGTCGACGGGGGAGAGATGTTTGACAGCGTGCTGGAACAGCGCACCGTGGCGCTCTCGCCCGGAGACCTGCTGGTGTGGTTTACCGACGGCATCACCGAAGCGATGACGACCGGAAATGAATGCTACGGCGAGGCACGCCTCGCCGCGCTGCTGCGGACGCACGCGGGCGCCCCGCTTGGCGACCTGCGTGCAGCCCTCGAGCAGGATCTGGATGCCTTTACCGGACACGCCGACCCGCACGACGATATGACCATGATTCTGTTGAGGCTCACGTGACGACGGGCCTGTTGGTGGTGTTCCGGACTCCATCCGAAATGGAAGCCGAAGTGGTGCAAGGACTGCTGCAGAGCCACGGCATCGACTGCTGGCGCACGGCGGGCCCGCCTCCCGGGGTCTTCCCCTTCACCTCGTCGCCGCTCGGCGAGACGTGCCTGTCCGTGCGCAACGCCGATGCCGACGCGGCGTTGCGTCTCCTCGAACCGGCTGAGGCGCACGAGCCGCAGGCCACGCCCACCGCACCCGAGACTTTGCCCGTGCACGTGCTGCCCGATCTTGCCGAACTGGAAGCCCGCATTGGCTATCAGTTCCAGCAGCGGACGCGGCTCGAACAGGCCCTCACGCACAAGTCGCGGGCCCACGAGGATGTCACGGGAGGGCAGCGGCATAACGAATCGCTCGAGTTCCTGGGCGATGCGGTGCTCGGTCTGCTGGTGGCCGAGGCGCTTTGCGAGCGGTTGCCCGACACCACCGAGGGTCAGAAGTCACAGCTGAAGGCCGCACTCGTGTCCACCACGACGCTGACGGCGATGGCCGAAGCGGTCGCCCTGGGGCAGCATCTCCGCCTCGGCCGGGGAGAAGAGAAGACAGGGGGGCGCCTGAAGCCTGCGTTGCTGGCGGATGCGTGCGAGGCGCTCATCGCCGCGCTGTATCTCGACGGGGGACTCGAACCGGCGCGACGGTTCGTGCTGACCGCGCTGGCCCCGGAGTTCGATGCCGCGGCACTGCGGGGGTTCCGCGGCACCGACTTCAAGTCGCGCCTGCAGGAGGTGCTGCAGCGCAGCGGGCAACCCCTGCCGACCTATGACGTGGTGGCGACCTCCGGCCCTGACCACCGGAAGGTCTTCACGGTTGAAGTGCGCGTCGCCGCGCAGGCACTGGCGACGGCGGACGGGCTCACGAAAAAGGACGCCGAGCAGCAGGCGGCGGCGCTGGCGCTTGCCGGTCTCGTCGACGAGACGGCACGTCCCTAGTCGATTTCGATGATGCCGACGGCGCGGCGGTCGCCGGTCGCACGCAGGCTGGTGGCCTGTGATGCGCCAGGAAGGCGAGTGGCGGCGAACGCATGCACTTCGCGCGCCACCACGTCGACCGATGGAGGTTCGGGCCGGCAGTAGAGCCGCACCCACAGGCGCAGGAGGGGATCGGCAAAGCGATACCGTTTCTGGTGAGACACCACCAGATCGACGTCTTCGAGCCACGACAGGTAGTCCTTGGTCGAGCCGGGCGTGCGCTGCATCTGCTGCGCGATTTCGGTCAGATTCAGCGGTTCGGCGTCAGCGAGAATTTCAAGAATGGCCTTGAGGGCCCCATAGCCACGGGCCTGTTGCAGCCGCCACTCGTAACGCTGCGCGCACCACGCCGCCAGGTCGCCGTCGCGGGTGAGCAGCGCCGTCAGCGCGCTGATGGGGTCGCCGCTGCGGGTCCCCATGCGGGACGCAGCGGTGACCAGCGCATGCACATACGTCGCACGACCATCGGTGAGCGCCTGCACCGTCTGACCCAGAGACAGTCGCTCGTCGTCCCGCTCGGGCCCCGGGGGCAGCATGGCGGTCACTTCATCGGCGGAGAGTGCCGGCAGCGTGATGAGTTCGATGCGCGAGGCCACGTCGCGCAGCAAGTGTTGTGTGCGCCGGACGAATCGGCTAGTCAGCACGAACCGATGAGGCGAGGCCACCAGGGCCGCGAGCAGTTCACGCTGCGCGTGACGCAGGCCGGGAAAGCTTTCGAAGGTCCGGCTGGCCAGCACTTCATCCAGAAGGAAGGTGCGCGGGCGGTCATTGGAGACCGTCGCAAAGAAGCGCAGCAGTCGGTCGAAGGCGTCGCGCGCCGAGGTCGGCGGATGCGGTGTCGTGGGCGACAGAAACGGTGAGGCCTGCATCACCGCGCGGAGGAAGCGTTCGGGGGTGCTGGCCGCTCGCTCGACGTCGATGAACTGACACGTGTCACGCCCCAGCCGGTCGGCGACGGCATGCAGTAGCGTGCTGCGGCCCGTGCCGCAGCCGCCCACCACGCAGACCACGCGGGCCGGGGCCTGCTCGAGCGCATCGAGCACGCGCCGCTCGAGGCCCACGTGTGGCGTCATCATCGTCATGAGCGCGGGATCATCGGCAGGTGCACGCCGCGGGCGTGAGCGGTTGCGATCGCTTCTGGGTAGCCGGCATCGGCATGACGGGCTACACCCATGCCCGGATCGCAGGAGAGCACGCGCTGCAGTTTATCGTCAGCGTCAGCTGAGCCGTCAGCGACGATGACCATGCCGGCATGCATCGAGTAGCCGATGCCGACACCACCGCCGTGGTGCACCGAGACCCACGTGGCGCCGGCCGAGGCATTGAGCAGTGCATTCAGAATGGGCCAGTCGGCGATGGCATCACTGCCGTCACGCATGCCCTCCGTTTCGCGGTTTGGCGAGGCCACCGATCCGGTATCGAGGTGGTCACGCCCGATCACGATGGGAGCCGACACCTTGCCGGTCCGGACCAGTTCGTTGATCTTGAGGCCAAAGCGCGCGCGTTCACCGTAGCCTAGCCAGAAAATTCGCGAGGGCAAACCCTGAAACGCCACTCGTTCACCTGCGAGGCGAATCCAGCGACACAGGGCCTCGTTATCGGCAAACATCTCGAGAGCGGCCTCGTCGGTGACTCGGATATCGTTCGGGTCACCCGACAGCGCGGCCCAGCGGAACGGACCCTTCCCTTCGCAGAACAGCGGCCGGATGTATTCCGGCACAAAACCGGGAATGCGGAACGCATCGGTCACGCCGGCCTTCACGGCCTGGGCGCGGATGTTGTTGCCGTAATCAAAGACGATGCTGCCGCGGTCTTGAAGCGCGCGCATCGCGGCCACATGTGCGCCCATGGCCGCGATGCTGCGGCGCTCATATTCGGCGGGCTCGAGTTGGCGAAGCGTGGAGGCCTGCTCGAGCGTGAGACCGTTGGGCACGTAGCCGACGAGCGGGTCGTGGGCCGAGGTCTGGTCGGTAACGACGTCGGGCACGATACCGCGCGCGACCAGCGCCGGAAGCACATCGGCGGCATTGGCCAGCAAGCCCACCGACCGCGCCGTGCGAGTCGTCCGATATCCCTCCACACGCGCCAGCGCATCGTCGAGCGACGCGCTGGCCTCGTCGAGATACCGGCTCTGCAGGCGGCGTTCGATGCGGGTGGGGTCGACTTCGATGACCAGTGCCACACCGCCGTTCATGGTGATGGCGAGCGGCTGGGCCCCGCCCATGCCTCCGAGGCCCGCGGTGACGGTGAGACGACCCGCCAGCGACCCGCGAAAGTGGCGACGGGCCAGTTCGGCGAGGGTTTCATAGGTGCCCTGCAGAATGCCCTGCGTGCCGATATAGATCCAGCTGCCCGCCGTCATCTGCCCGTACATCGTGAGCCCACGCGCCTCAAGGTCGCGGAAGGTATCCCAGGTGGCCCACTTCGGGACGAGATTGGCATTGGCAATGATCACGCGCGGCGCATGCGTCGATGTGCGGAACACGGCCACCGGCTTGCCCGATTGCACGACGAGCGTCTCATCATGCGCGAGCGACTGCAGCGATGCCACGATCGCGTCGAAGGCCTCCCATGATCGGGCTGCGCGGCCCGTTCCCCCGTACACCACCAGCGAGTCCGGACGCTCGGCCACCTCTGGGTCGAGGTTGTTCATCAGCATGCGCAGGGCTGCTTCCTGCGGCCAGCCCTTGCAACTGATTGATGCCCCGCGTGGCGCGCGAATCGTTCGGGTGATGACATCCATGAGGAAAACGCCTACGAAACTATGCAGCGGACCGTGCCTTGTCAAACTGAAAATGATCGCGCGATCAGTTGACAGCCATCCCAACACTGCGCTCCAGTGCGCCCGATGTGATTACGCGGGTAACGACCACAATATCTGGGGCCGGAGGCCGGTCGTCGGTGAGAGTGGGAACGAGTGCGCGTACGGTGGCATGTGCGGCCATCAGCATGGGCGTACTGACCAGCGGTGCCCGAAGATCGATGGCCTGACAGGCACACAGCAGTTCGACCGCCAGCACCGTTCGTGCCAGTTCGAGTGCCCGCTCGGCCTTGAGCGCGGCGCCCATGCTCATGCTGACGTGATCTTCCTTGCTCGCCGATGTGGGAATGGTATCGGCCGAGGCGGCGTGGCACAGTGACTTGATTTCAGAGGTCAGCGCCGCCGCGGTCACCTGGACCATCATGTAGCCCGAGTGCAGTCCCCCGTCCCGCGTCAGGAAGGCGGGCAGTCCCGACAGCGTCGGATTCAGCAGGCGTTCCGTGCGGCGCTCGCTGATGGTGGCCAGCTGCGCGAGGGCGAGGGCCAGGGTGTCTGCGGCCAGCGCCACCGGTGCGCCGTGGAAGTTTCCCCCCGACACCATCGCTTCGTCGTCGGCAAAGACCATCGGATTATCGGTCGCCGCGTTCATTTCGGTGGTGACGATGTGATGCACCCACTGCATGGCTTCCCGGGCGGCGCCGTGCACCTGAGGCACGCAGCGTTCCGAATATGCATCCTGGACACGCCCGCAATTAGCGTGTGATTTCAGGAGAGGGCTATCGGCGAGCAGCCGCCATACGTTGTCGGCGGCCTGCTGCTGGCCGGCGAATGGACGGGCCGCGTGGATGCGCGCGTCGAAGGGGCCGACTGACCCGAGCAGGGCATCGATGCTGAGGGCCGCAATGATGTCGGCGGCCCGTGCCAGTTGCAGGGCCCCGTCGAGTGCGAGGGCGAGCGCGGCGGTCGAGGCCTGCGTACCGTTGATGAGAGCGAGGCCTTCCTTCGGACCGAGTGAGACGGGGAGCAGGTTCGACGCCCGCAGGGCGTCCCTCCCGGGGACGCGTGTGTGCCCGTCCCACGTTTCACCCTCACCGATCAGCACCAGCGCAAGGTGCGCCAGCGGCGCCAGGTCGCCACTGGCCCCGACCGACCCGCGGCTCGGTACGTGCGGATGAATCCCGTGCTGCAGCAGCGCCAGGAGCGCCTCGAGCGTCTCGGGACGGATCCCAGAAAATCCCTTGGCCAGGACATTGGCCCGCAGCACCATCATGGCGCGCACCGTACGCGGCGGCAGCGGCGCATCGACGCCCGTGGCATGACTGCGAATGAGATTGATTTGCAGCCGGACCAAGTCGTCACGAGAGATGCGGGTCTCGGCAAAGTTACCGAAGCCGGTGTTCACGCCGTAGATCGCGGCATCGCCATCGGCGAGGCGATCCACCACCGCCCGCGACTGCGCCACGCGCACGCGCGCAGCTGGAGCCAGGGCCGCGGTGGCACGGCCCTCAGCCAGCGCGACCAGGTCCTGCAGTCGCAGCGATGTGCCGTCGAGGTGAATCATGCCGCGTAGGATACAGTAGACCGATGAATATCGCAGTGCTGGGCGCACAGTGGGGCGACGAAGGCAAAGGCAAGATTGTCGACCTGCTGACGCCGCATTTCAGTCTGGTTGCCCGGTATCAGGGCGGTCACAATGCGGGCCACACGGTCTACGTCGAAGGTCGCAAGTTCGTGCTGCACCTGATTCCGTCGGGCATCCTGCATGCCGGGGTGCGCTGCCTCATCGGCAACGGCGTTGTCATCGATCCCGAGGCGCTCTTCCGTGAAGTTGACGAATTGGCCGCGTTCGGCATCGAAGTGGGTGATCGGCTGGTCATCAGCGACAAGGCGCACCTGATTCTGCCGTATCATCGCGAACTCGATGTGCTCAGCGAGGCCCGTCGCGGCGAGCGCAAGATTGGTACGACGTCGCGTGGGATCGGACCGGCCTACGAAGACAAGATTGGTCGGCGCGGCATTCGCGTCTGCGACCTCGTCGACACCCCGGAACTGGCCGAGGCGGTGCGCGAGAACGTGCATGCACGCAACCAGATCATCCGAGATACGCGCATGGACTGGCAAGCCGTCTACGAGCAGCTGCTGGCGTATGGCGACCGCATGCGGCGATGGACCGCTGATGTATCGCTGCTGCTTGATGACGCCGTCCGACGTGGTGAGCGGGTGCTGATCGAAGGTGCCCAGGGCACGATGCTTGACATCGACCATGGCACGTATCCGTACGTTACGTCGTCGAATGCCTCCATCGGCGGTGCGTGCACCGGCCTCGGGATCCCGCCACAGGCCATTCACGGTGTGCTCGGTGTGGCCAAAGCCTACCTGACGCGCGTCGGCGAGGGTCCCCTCCCCACCGAACTGCACGGGGCCGTGGGCGAACGCCTGCGCGAAACAGGTCAGGAATACGGTGCGTCGACGGGACGGCCGCGGCGCTGCGGATGGTTCGATGCGGTGGCTGTGCGCTATGCGGTGCGCGTCAACGGCATCAATGCGCTGGCCCTGACAAAGATGGACGTGCTCGACGGCCTGCCCACGGTCGACATCTGCACCGGATACTCGATGGGCGAACGCACGCTCGATGCCCTGCCTGCCGAGGCCCGCACGCTGGCTGCCTGCACGCCCGTCTACGAATCGTGGCCCGGATGGTCGCAGCCCACGCGCGGAGTCACGCGCTTTGACGACCTGCCCGTCGAGGCCCGACGGTATGTGGCCAGGCTTGAAGAAGTGACCGGGGTGCCGATGGCCATCATCTCGACGGGCTCTGACCGCGCAGAGACGATCATTCGGCGCGACACGGTGGCCGGCCACTGGTTCAGCTGATCGGCCGACGGTCGGATCAGTCCGGCTGACGCGGTGGGATACCGGGGGGGGGGACCGCCGCTGTCGGGGCCGTGCGCCCCGTGTAGTGCTCAAGCAAGGTGGCCTGGGCGTCAATGCCAGGGCCGCCGGCCGTCCGCACGACGCGTGTATAGCTGCCGTCGGCATGCAGGTGCCACGTCCGCACCGTGTCGCTCCACAGCGTGTGGAATACCACGGTGCGCAGGTGGGCATTCCACTCGGGATCCGTGACCGGGCACAGGACCTCAACGCGGCGGTCCAGATTCCGTTCCATCAGGTCTGCGCTGCCGAGATACACCTCAGGGTGGCCGCCGTTCTCGAACACGTACAGTCGCGAATGTTCGAGGAAGCGGCCCACGATCGACCGCACCTCGATGCGGTCGCTTACACCGGGAATGCCTGGTCGCAGACAGCACACGCCCCGTACCATCATCCGGACCGGCACCCCTGCCTGCGACGCCTGATACAGCAGTCGAATCATTCCGGGGTCGGCGACCGCGTTGTTCTTGATGGCAATGCCCGAGGGGCGGCCAGCCTGCGCGTGAGCAATCTCGCGCGTGATGAGATCGTGAAAGCCCCGACGCAGGCCTTCGGGCGCGACCAGCAGCGACGAGAAGCGGTGCTGGCTCGAGTACCCGGTCAGTGCATTGAACACCTCGCTCACGTCGCCAAGCAAGGACGTGTCGGCCGTGAAGATACCGATGTCCGTGTAGAACTGCGAGGTGCTGCGGTTGTAGTTGCCCGTGGCGATGTGCGCGTAGCGCCGAATGCCGTCGCCTTCCTGTCGCACCACGAGACAGAGCTTGCAGTGCACCTTCAGGTTGACGAGACCGTAGACGACATGAATGCCGGCCGATTCCAGCCGGTGCGCCCACGCGATGTTGTTGCGTTCATCGAACCGGGCCTTCAGTTCGACCATCACGGCCACCTGCTTGCCCTGTTCGGCCGCTTCGATGAGCATCTCGATGAGCGGCGAATTCGGGCCGATGCGATACAGCGTCATCTTGATGGCGACGACGGACGGATCCGTGACGGCGGCACGGAGGAACGTCTCGACTGAGGTGAACGAGTCGAACGGATGGTGTACGAGCACATCTTCGTCGGCAATCTGCGCGAAGACCTGGTCAGCCTCATCCGGCGCCCACCGCGTGGCGGGGGTGAAGCCGGGGAACTTCAGCGTCGGGCGTGGCAGCCGCGTCAGTTGGTGCCAGTCGCCGAAGCCGAGGCGGCTTGAGGTCCGCACGACCACATCCTCGTGAATCTCGAAGTTGTCGACGAGGATGTTCAGGATGCGGCGCGGCATCTCCGACTCGACCTGCAGCAGCGACAACGCTCCGTACCGCAGCTGCTTGAGCCCCCGGTCAACGGTTTCCAACAGATCGTCGGCTTCGTCTTCCTGGATCACCATGTCGGTGTCGCGGATGATGCGGAAGAGATAGGCCCCTTCAATCTGTGTTCCGGGAAACAGCGCATCGAGGTTCCGGCGGATGACATCCTCGAGGAAGACGAATGACACGCCAGGTGTCGGCGAGAGGTCATCGGGCAGTGCGATGAAGCGCGGCAGCATCCCGGGCACCTTGACGCGGGCAAACTTGGTCCGGCCTCCGTGGCGCACGCGCACCGCCAGATTCATGCTCAGGTTCGAAATGTAGGGAAACGGATGCCCGGGATCGAACGCCAGCGGCGTCAGCACAGGAAAGATCTGCGCCGTGAAATAGCGCTGCAGCCACGCATCGATGGCCGGCGTGTATTGGTCGGGATCGAGCAGGTGAATACCGGCCCGGGACAGCAGCGGCCGCAGATGGTCATCCCAGCAGGCGGCCTGTTCGTTGGCGTGCGCCAGCGCGTGCTTCCGGATCAGGGCCAGTTCCTCAGTGTTCGTCAGCCCGTCGATCGACGAACCTTCGATGCCGGCCCGCGACTTCTTGAGGATGGTGGCCACGCGCACCATGAAAAACTCATCGAGGTTGGTGCCGGCGATGGCCAGAAATTTGACCCGCTCGAGCAGCGGATGGCTCGCATCACTAGCCTGGGCGAGCACGCGGCGGTTGAACGCCAGCCAGCTTAGCTCACGGTTGATATAGAGCGAGGGATGCTTGAGGTCGCTCTTCGAACGGGGACGCCGGGCCGAGCCGGATTTCGCGCGTGACGGCACGTTCGTAGACTAGCAGACTGCTGTAACGGGACCCGGCTGGCGTCAACTGAACCAGAGCACGACCGCGAACACCACCATCGCGACCGCGACCACACGCTGAATCCACACATGGCCGAGGGCCATCGCCAGTCGCACCCCGAGCGTGCCGCCGATGAAGTTACCGACGCCGAGCGCCAGACCCATGCTCCAGTCAATCGTGCCGGCGCTGCCGAAGACGGTCAGCGCCACGATGGTCATCAGCAGCACGTGCAGCAGCTTGATCGCATTGCCCTTGACGAGATCGAAGCCGGCCGCCGTGGTGAACGCCAGCAGCAGGAACCCGATGCCGGCCTGGATGAATCCCCCGTAGAGCCCCATCAGGAAGAATCCGACATGGGTCGCCATGGGGCTCCAGGGTGTTGCTGCAGGGCTCGCTGTCCCAGACGAGGCGCGCTGCCGCCACAGCGACCAGCCCGTCATCACCAGCATGATCGTCGCCAGCATGCGGGAGAAGGCCTGCGGAGGAATCGCCAGTGCCAGCCAGGCGCCGAGCCCTGCGCCGGCCATGACCGGTACACTGACCCTGAGTGCCCACGTCCAGTCAACGACCCCGTGGCGGTGAAAGCCCCACAGGCCCGCGAGGCTCTGCGTCAGGACACCGACGCGGTTGGTGGCGTTGGCCACCGGGGCGGGTACCCCGATCAGCAGCAGTAGAGAGAGAGTGAGGAACGAACCGCCTCCGGCGACGACATTGAGGGCTCCGGAGACCGTAGCCGCCGCGACGACCGTGGCGAGTTCAAGGGGGGACGGCACACAGCCATGGTATTGCAGGCGCTGCCTCGACTACAGTGAAGGGCACGATGCACGGTCAGTCGATTATGCAGGACGTCGTCGTCCTCTACGGGCTGGCGCTGGTGTTCCTGCTGCTGGGCAGCCGCCTGCGCCTGCCCGGCATCATCAGCCTGATTCTGACCGGGGTGTTCGCCGGGCCCGGCGGCGTCGGGCTGGTGTCATCCGACGAATCGGTGCAGACCTTGTCCGAGGTCGGCATCGCCCTGCTGCTGTTCACGGTGGGCCTCGACCTGTCGGTGCACGACATCCAGCGTCTCTGGAGAAACGCCCTGGTGGGGGGCGGGGCGCAGATGGCCGGCACCATGCTGGTGGTGGCACCGTGGGCGTGGTGGGCGCTCGGTGATCGCACCGAGACGCTGCTGTTTGCAACATTCTTTGTCGCCCTCTCCAGCACCTCCATCGTGGTGCGCGAACTGACGCGTCGTAACGAGTTGCATGCCCCCCACGGGAGTCTGGCGCTCGGCGTGCTGCTCCTGCAGGACGTCCTCGCCCTGGTGGCATTGGTGCTGGCGCCGATGCTGTTCGGATCGAACGGGGCCAGTCTGGGCCGTGCCGTGACGCAGATCGCCATGATCGGTGTGGGGCTCGCCCTGGTGTCGAGACTGGTCCTGCCCATGCTCTTCCGCTGGGCCACCATGGCCGGGCGGGAAGCGTTCACCCTGACCGTTCTCGTCGCGAGTCTCGGCGCGGCCTGGATCGCGTCCGTCCTGGGGCTGTCGATGACCGTCGGGGCGTTCCTCGCAGGACTGGTCCTCGACGAGAGTGAATACAGCCACCAGATTCATGCGGAAGTGCGCCCCCTGCGTGACCTGCTGACCAGCCTATTCTTTGTCTCGGTGGGGCTGCTGGTGTCTCCGGCCGACCTCGTGCCGGTACTGCCCATCGTGCTGCTGGTGGCGCTGGGCATGATCGTGCTCAAAGTCGCTGGGGCCGCGCTGGCCTTCAGTGTAGCCGGGCTGTCACCACGCGTTGGGCTGACGACCGCACTGGTCCTGGCCCAGGTCGGCGAGTTCTCATTTGTGCTCGGGGCGGAAGCCGTGACGCACGGGGCCATCGGGGGGCAGTCGTGGTCCATCCTGCTCGGCGCGAGCATGATCACCATGGCCCTGTCGCCGGCGGTCATCGCGGCGGCACCGAGTCTGGCGGCGTGTCTGACGCGGGCGAGTAGCAGGGTCGACGGCAGGCCAGATGACGAGCGCCGGTGGCGCGACCACGTCATCATTCTCGGATTCGGCGAAGGCGGACGCCTGGTGTCGCAGGCGCTGTCGGCTATCCGTCGGCCGCATGTGGCCATCGACCTCAACGGGGTATCGGTTCGCTCGGCACTGACGGCGGGTCACACGATTCTCTACGGCGATGCCACGGCCGAGGAACCGCTGCGCGCGGCCGGCCTCGAGCGGGCAGCGGCGGTTGTGGCCATGCTGTCTGACCCCGGCGCGACCGAGCGGGCCATCCGCAGCGTGCGGTCACTTCGACAGGATGTGCCCATCTTCGTCCGCACCCGCTTCCGTACCGAGGCCGAACGGATGCGCCGCAGCGGGGCCACGCTGGCCGTGGCTGAGGAACTGGAAGCCTCAATCGAGGTCATGGCGCAGATGCTGGTGCGGCTGGATGTGCCTGGCCAGCAGGTCGACACCCTCGTGGATGCAGCCCGCGAGGCGACCGACGCGCCCAGTGCGCGGACGGCGCTGCCGGTGGGGCCGGTGGCGCGCTCGGTCATCGACGCCTTTGTCGACACCCCGGTGCGGACCCACCGGCTGCAGTCGGGAGACTGGGCAGTGGGCCAGTCTCTGTCGGCCCTGGACCTGCGGGCCACCGTCGGCGTCACGGTGGTGGCTGTCAAGCGCGGCGAGGACATGGTGACCCCGCCCCCGGTTGACTGGCGGTTCCTGGGGGGCGATGTGCTCTATGTCGTGGGGCGACCATCGGCGCTCCGCCGGGCCGACGGCTATCTGACGACCGGGTCGGAGACCCCGGCAGAGTCTGCTGGCACCGCCTAGCCATTGCGTGTAGAATCCGCTCTGAACGAGATTCCTGACGGCAATCCCCGCCGCAGGACACCAAGGAGGCAAGTGTATGTCGCTGAGCCGTCGGCGACTCTTTCAGCGTCTTTCGCCCGTCGAGGCATCCTCTCCTGCTGAGTGGATTGCCGCGCGCGGTCGCGAAGCCGGCCTGACAGAGTTTGGCGAGCAGGGTATGGCCGCTGGGGCCCGCCCAATCCGCATCGCCAGCAATGAAAACCCCCTCGGGCCCGGTCAGCACGTGCTCGACGCCATCGTGGGCAAGTTCCCCGAAGCCCACCGCTACCCGTTCAACGCCAAGCAGACCGAAGGCGCGCTCATCACCGCCATCGCCCAGAAGAATGCGGCGAAGAACGAGAACGTGCTGCTGGCGCCCGGTTCCGGCGAGCTGCTGGTGCACGCCGTCCGGGCCTTCACGTCTGCCAGCAAGCCGCTGGTGACTGCGTGGCCCTCGTACGAGACGCCCCGTGACATCGCCAAGAAGATGGGCATTCCGGTCCGCGAAGCGGCCCTCGACGGCAAGCTGCGCATCGACATCGCGAAGATGGTCGAGGCGTCGAAGGGCGCCGGCCTGGTCTTCTTCTGCAACCCCAACAACCCGACGGCGACCGTCCACGGCAAGTCGGCTGCGGTCGATCTGGTCAAGGCCATCCGCGCCGCATCACCCGAGACGGTCATTCTCATTGACGAGGCCTACCACGACTACGTCACCGACCCGGCCTACGGTTCGATGATCGACGTGGCGCTGGCCACGCCGAACGTGTTTGTGACCCGCACCTTCTCGAAGGCCTACGGTATGGCCGGCCTGCGCGCGGGCTACGCTATCGGCCATGCACCGACGGTCAAGTCGATTGCCGCCTACAAGATGCCGTACGGGCTGGGCACGCTGACGCTGGGCGGCGCCATCGTCGGCTTTGCCAACGATGCCCACATCGCGTCCGAGCGCAAGCGCAACACCGAAGTCCGCAACTTTACCGTGAAGGCATTTGCGGACATGGGCGTGACCGCCACGGATTCGCAGACCAACTTCCTGTTCCTGGACATCAAGCGTCCCGCCGCGGGCTTCCGCGATGCGTGCCGTGCCCAGGGCGTGCTGGTCGGTCGCGACTTCCCGCCCTACGAGAAGACCCACGTCCGCGTTTCGCTCGGCACCATGGACGAAATGAAGAAGGCCGTTGAGGTGTTCAAGAAGGTGCTGGGGTCGACTACGACCACGTCCAGCAAGGACAAGCAGCAGTAATCCGATGTCCAGAGTCAAGGAGGAGTCCACTATGTCGCTCTCGCGACGTTCGTTTGTGCAGACGCTGGGCGTCGGTGCGGCGGGAATGTGGGTCGGAGCGCGTGGCCGTGAAGGCTCGCTGTTCGGATCCGAGGCGGTGTTTGCCCAGGGCGCGCCGTCCCCCATCATTCTTTCCAGCAACGAGAACCCGCTTGGTTGCCACCCTGATGTGCTCGCGGGCGTCCGCGGCTCGTTCGCCGAGGGAGGCCGTTACAACTACGCGGCGGTCGATGAAATCACCGCCCTGCTGGCGAAGAAGCACGGCGTCAAGCCGGAGAATGTGCTGATCGGCTCAGGCTCGACACAGATTCTCCGCACCTCGACGCACGTCTTCACGTCGAAAACCGCGGGCCTCACCGCCACGATTCCGGCCTACGAGGAATGCGCCGACTACGCACGCCTCATGGGCCACCCGATCACCGGTGTCAAGCTCACCGCCGACCTCCGCATGGACCTCGATGCCATGCAGCAGGCGTCGAAGGGCGCAGGCCTGGTGTTCTTCTGCAACCCAAACAACCCGGTCGGGACCGCCGTCACCGCCAGCGACACGCGCACCTACCTCGAGACGCTGATGAAGCAGTCGCCCACCACCACGGTGCTGGTCGACGAGGCCTACTTCGAGTACGCCACCATGCCCGGCTACGCGACCATGATTCCCCTGGCCGTGCAGAACCCCCGGGTTATTGTGGCCCGCACCTTCTCGAAGTGCCTCGGCATGGCCGGGCTGCGCATGGGCTTCGCCATCGCGCACGCCGACACCATCGCCAAGCTCAAGGCCTGGGACGGCACCAACAACGTCTCAATCATGGGCCTCATGGGTGTCAAGGCCGCCCTGCAGGTGCCCGACCAGTGGGTGAAAGACGAGCAGGCCCGCAATAAGGCCGCCCGTGACTTCACGCAGAAGTGGTTCGCCGATCGCGGCTACACGCCGACCGATTCGCAGACCAACTTCATGTTCATCAACATCAAGCGGCCAGCCCGCGAGTTCCGCGACGCCTGCCTCAAGGAAGGTGTGCTCGTGGCGCGCGACTTCCCGCCCTACGAGAAGACCCACGCCCGCATCTCGGTCGGCACCATGGACGAGATGAAGAAGGCCGTGGAAGTGTTCGGCAAGGTCCTTGCGCAGCCAGCCAAGTCGGCGGCGTAAGGACGGTCTGTTCCACCTCACGCTCGGGTCGCTCTCCATCCACGGAGGGCGACCCGTTCGTCTTTCTCAGGAGTCGCTCCCTATGTCCCAATCCCGATTCGCGCTCGCCGTGTTCGCTACCGTAGGTCTCGCGACTGCCGCGCTTGACGCGGTCTACCAGCAGCAGGCCGCAGGCACGCGACGAGAGCCCCAGTTTGACAACGCCAACGTCAGGGTCTGGAAGTCGATCATTTATCCTAACCAGCCGCTGGCCCTGCACCGACATGACCACGGTCGGACGATCGTGGCCCTCAAGGGCGGCACCCTTGATGTCGTCGATGCCCAGGGTAAGACGATGGAGAAGATGACCTGGGAGACCGGCAAGGCCTACTGGCTCGGCCCCGATGCACCCGGTACCCAGCACGGCGACATGAACTACGGCAAGGAGCCCATGGAAGTCATCGTCGTCGAAATGAAGAACGACGCGCCGCGATGACGCGTCTCGCGGAGTACGCATGGTGACGAGGTCCGCCCGCGTGCGTTACCTCGCACGCCTGATGATTGTGACCGGCGTGCTGGGGGCAGCCCTGGCATGCTCGTCGCCCGCGCCGACGCCATCGGCAGAGGGGCCGTACGGCAGCGAGACCATGCCCCGCCCCTCGGCGCCGCCGGAGCAGGTGCTGCACTCAGACGCCTGTCCCTTCGAGGGCTGCCAGCTCGGACGCTGGACCGCCCGCGAGCCGGTGACGGTCTACGACCATCCCGACAGCACGGTGACACGCACGCCCCTCGCGGCCGGACAGACAGTGCTGGCGCTGGCCACCGAGGTGCGCGCCCTGCCGCGCGCGGCGACGATTACCGCGCTCGGCCCGGACGAGCGCGCAGTCGGCATGAATCAGGGCGATCAGGTGCTGGTGCTCTACCCTCGGGGGGAAGGGGCCCTGGTCGTGGTGCACAAGGGCACCGTGCGACGTGCCTCGCTCGACCTGACCGTCAGATATGTGCTGCCGCTTGAGCAGGCCCCACTCGATTACACTTGGTGGGTGCGCGTCGAATTGCCCGACCGGTCAATCGGCTGGCTGCGGAATCCGCTCAGGCAGTTTGACGGGATGGACGCCCGTCAGTAGCAGGCGCGCCCCACGCCCCGACAATCAGTTGCAGCAATTCAGACGCGGTCGCCAGTCGCATCTCGACGCCGGCATCGGCCGGGCGAATGCCGATCTTGGCGGCCGTGAACAGCAGCGGTGCGTCGTGATACGCCATGCCAGCGGCCTCGATGTGCGCAGGCGTCAGCAGTGAACCGGGCGCACCATGCGGCGTCCCGGGCGTCCAGGCATGCGGCATGTGAGAGTCGTGCCACGGCCCGTAGGGCGTGGCCTCTCCTGAGCAGCCGGAAAAGCAGATGCCCCGAAGGCGACCATGCTGCCGCGCCTCGAGCGGGTGCGCTGTGGCTGTCTCGACCCGATGGGTCTCAAGCACCGAGCGCGCCCAGTTGATGACCAGTCCCACGGGCGCGCCGCCGCTGGCCTCGACCGCAGCGACCGCGGCCAGTTCGTCCCGGAGGGGAAGGAACCCCTTGTGATGGGGATGCCCCGGCTGGAAGGCATCGCAGTGTTCCACCAGCAGCTCGGCGCCACCCCAGGGGAATGCCTGCACCTGCCGCAACGAGTCAGTGAAGGCCTGCACGGCCGTGGGTGTGGAGGGCTGGGCAGAGGGGGCCGAATGCACCTCGACGGCCAGCACGGCCTGCCGGCCGAGGTAGTCGTTGAGGCGGGCAACAGCGTCGGCGGCACGCCTGACAAACGCGAGCGCCGCCTGTCGTCCCGGCTCGTCCGTTGAGGCCAGGCCCCATCCGGGCCGGGCCGCGACCTGCTGCATCGTCCCCGGCAGGAGGGTGACGACGTAGTGCCAGCGCGGCGCCAGCTGGCGCAGCAGCCAGGGCTCGTCGACGCGGTGCAGGGTGCCCGTGAAGGGCAGTTCGAGACCGCCAAGCTGGGGCAGGTCACGAAGCCCGGCGTAGAAGGCGTCCTCGGCCCGGCGGTCGTCAGGGGCCAGGGCGTAGGCGCCGAGCAGCGGGGCGTGTGCGTGAGCGGTCATGAGCTGGTTCGACGACACGGCGCAGAGCTTCAAAGCATACAGCGGACCGTGCCCGCCCTCTGGGGCACACGACTCAGGGACCGGCCGTAGGCCTGGTCGTTCGTGAATCACACGGCACCCTGCTACGATCCTCGAACATGCCACTGGGCCACACCCTCACACGCAACGCGCGCCTTGCCTCGCTGACGGTCCTGGCACTCGTCGTCTTTCGCTCCGGCGTGTTTGTCTTCTGGCCGCAGTCCCACTTCGACGCTGACTCGGCGATCACGGGTCTGATGGCCACGCATCTGGCCGATGGACGGGCGTTTCCGCTGTTCTACTACGGCCAGAATTACCTGCTCGGTGTGGATGCGTATCTGGCGGCGCCACTGTTTGCGGTGCTGGGCCCGTCAGTGACGGCATTGAAGGTGCCGCTGCTGGTCGTCAATCTCGTGGTGGCATGTCTGCTGCATCGAGCATTCGTCCGGGATATGGGGCTGTCGCCCTGGCTCGCTGTCGTGCCGGCGCTGTTCTTCGTGGTGCCTGCTCCGGGTACCGCCGCCCGAATCATCGAAGCCAATGGGGGCAACCCCGGACCGTTCCTCTATGTCATGCTGCTCTGGGCGCTTCGTCACAGGCCAGCGTGGGTGGGGTGCGTGGCCGGCGTGGGGTTCCTGCATCGGGAGTTTACCCTCTACGGAGTGCTCGCGCTCCTCGTCGTGGACACTGTGCATTCGGCCCGGACACCGCGCGCGTGGCTGCGGCACTGGAGCACGGTCGCGTTGACGGCGGGTGTTGTGTGGGGAGCGATTCAGGTGGCGGTTCCGTATGCGTCCGCGGCGGGCCCGGGGACGACCGTGGCCGACGTGTACCAGCCGCGGAACAACATTGCTGAGCTGGCCAGCCGGGTCTGCCTCGACGTCTCGGCGACGGCCTCAGGCATTCCTAAACTGGCGACCGAACACATCCCAGTGCTCTTCGGGGCCCAGCGATTAGCGCTCACCGATTTCGGCATCGAAAGCCCGCTGCAGCAGGGCATGGACTGGAGTTGGCTGCTGCTGGCCATTCTGCTGGCCGGTGTGGTGGTCGTACTCGTGAGTCGCCGCGCCTGGCGTGCGGGCTGGAGGCGCGAGTACGACGCAGGTCTCTACCTGACGCTGGTCGGGGTGCTGTCGCTGACGGGATACCTGGTGGGACGCTGTGGTGAGGTGAGCTTCTATTGGATGCGCTACGACCTGCTGTCACTGCTGGGGGCATCCGGCTGTGTGGCCTGGGCACTGGCCGCGGCGCAGACGCCTGACGTCCCGCACACGCCGGCGTCGCAGGGAGGGCGACTGTGGGCGGCTCGACGCGCGATCGTGATCCTGATGGTGTGCTGGGCGTTGTTGGGGGCGGCCGTCCACACACGACTGTGGTGGCAGTACGTCACCGATCCACCGGAGGGTGGCAAGCAGCGGGTCATCCGGGCACTGGACGCTCGCGGTGTCCGCTACGCCTACGCCGACTATTGGTATGCCTACGCC
This sequence comes from Acidobacteriota bacterium, assembly GCA_016871195.1. Lineage (GTDB taxonomy): Bacteria > Acidobacteriota > Vicinamibacteria > Vicinamibacterales > UBA2999 > VFZN01. Next base: position 105,278 of record VFZN01000009.1, read on the forward strand.
ATCACCTTCCTGACACACGAGCGCATCATCGTGGCGTCTAACTCCTTCATGCGGATTCCGTATTACAACACGCTCGTGGATGAGCATCGCGAGGAGGCCGTGACACTCTCCAGGGAACCGTGCGACGGTGGCGAGGAGATTGTCGACAGAGTCTATCTCTGCGGCTCCAGGTAGGGATACCCGTCGGTGAATGCCCGTAGGAGGACGGCTGGCCTCCGGAACCGACCACCGCTCCGCAGAAGCCAGCGCGTCGGCGCCGGGCAGCGGCCGGTGCAGCAGCGACATCTGGAAAAGAGTGGCGTCCCCGACGGGATTCGAACCCGTGTTTTAGCCTTGAAAGGGCCACGTCCTGGGCCTCTGGACGACGGGGACGCAAGGGGTGGAAACGCCAAAGTGTAGCATGCCCTCGAATCGCTGCGTATAATCCGCCCGATGGCGCGGTCTGTTGCACGTCGCTCGACGGCCCTCCTGATGGTGACCAGTCTGCTGCTGGCCGGGCCGACGCTGGTCGGTGCCCAGCCGGCGAAACCTGCGGCCCTCACTCGCGACGTGCTGGGTGATGTGCTGGCCCGGGTGGGCGAGCAGGTCCGGCAGTTCTTTGCGCGTGCGCAGAGTCTGGTCTGCCTGGAAACGGTGCGGTTGCAGCCGCTCGACATGGGGCTCGCCTCGGGAAGCTTCGGTCGCACGGTCGAGTCGGAACTGCGCCTGTCGTGGGATCCCGACGATCTCGAGCGGCGCCCCGTCGAGGCGCGCACGCTGCGGTCGGTGCTCAAGGTGAACGGCCATCCGCCCCGCCGCAACGATCGGAACGACTGCACCGACCCCGAGCAGAACGAATCAGAGACGCAGCCGCTGTCGATGCTGCTGCCCGATCAGCAGCGCGACTATGTGTTCACGCCGGGGAAGCCCGAACGCGTCGATGGTCGCTGGGCGCATGTCGTGCAGTATCGCGTGACGACGCCGATGTCCGTGTCGGTCGAGGAGATCCCGGGCAAGGACGACTGCATCAGCTTCAATGTCGAGGGCGGTACGCGCGGGCGCATCTGGATTGATGTCGAGACCTTTCAGGTGCTGAGGCTCGACCAGGCCCTGGTGGGCCTCGTCGACATTCCCCTGCCGAAGCGCGCCGCCATGCGCTCGGGCGGCAACATCCGGTGGACGCTCGAGCGCCACGACATCTCGATC
>VFZN01000010.1 GCA_016871195.1 Acidobacteriota bacterium
TGGACACCTCGCTCGTGAAGGTGGTTGAGGGCAAGTTTTGTGCGTCGTTCTTCTGCAGCACCGACCAGCACAACAGCCAGATTGCCTCGTTCTACACGGGCGCCATGGCGGATGCCGCCGAGTTGTCGTTTCGCGGTGTGCTGCCCCCGGGGAGCGATGCCCTCGTGATCATTGCGCCGAATGACCCGGCGGCCATGGTGCAGTACGCGCACGAGTGCAGCACGATGGGGCTGCGGTACATCTGGGATCCGGGGCAGCAGTGCGCACGCATGGATGCTGCGCAGCTGGCGGAAGGCCTGACCGGTGCCTTCATGGTCATCTGCAACGACTATGAGTTTGAGCTGATTCGGCAGAAGACCGGACTGAGTGAGGCAGACGTGCTGGCGCAGGTGCCGATACTGGTGGTCACGAAGGGCGAGCAGGGCAGCACGATCATGTTCGGCGGGCAACGGGTCGATGTGCCTGCGGTATCGCCGGTGCACGTGGCGGACCCCACCGGCGTCGGCGATGCCTATCGCGGGGGCTTCATGAAGGGACTCGCAGCCGGCGCCGATCCTGTGATGTGCGGGTGCATGGGCAGCGTCGCCGCCACATACGCGCTCGAGTTTCTGGGGGGCACCTATCACTCCTACACGCCGGTCGAGTTTGCCGAGCGGTACGCGGCGCACTTTGGACCGCTGCCGGTAGCGCTGTAGCGCCGGGCAGGTCGGCGTCGTTAGTCGACGCCGGCCGCCACCCGTGCACGGGCAGTGGCCACGATCCGGGCGAATTTGGCCTGCTGCAGGTTCCAGTCGGTCTCGAGCAGGCGCACCTGTGCGTCATTCAGTTCGGCCGACGTGATGACGCCGTTCTCGTACGACACCTGGGCGATCTGCACACTCTCTCGTGCCAGCTCAAGCGCCTTTTGCTGCGTGGTGACCACCTCCGCAGCCGCCTGCAATGTGGTCCAGGCCGACTCGAGCTCGAGCCGCGCCTGATCGAGTGTAGCTGTGAGTCCGTACTCGGCCTGCCGCTGTTGCGCCTGCGCGGCGGCCTTGCGTGCTGACGCCGCAGGGGTCACCGTCAGCGGCACCTGCAACGCCAGACCGAAGGTGTAGTTCTGCCGTTCACGATCGAACACCGAGCCCAGACGGTCGTCCTGATATTGCATGTTGCCGCGGAGCGCCAGCGAAGGTTTCCACTCGCCCATGGCCAGTCGTTCAGCGAAGGCGGCCTGAACGCGTCGGGCCTGAAAGGCCTTCAGGTCAGGCCGTGTCGGCAGCGCCTGATCCAACTGCTCGCGCGCCGAGAGCATCTGCCCCTCGTCGAGTGTGCCCACCAGCGTCAGCGGCTGGCCCTGGGGCAGCGACAGCACGGTGCGCACCGCCTGCAGGGCGGTGTCGAATTCGGCCTGCACCTGAATGCGTCTGGCGCGGGCGTTGGCCAGCTGCACCTCCGCCTGCAGCACGTCGAGCCGCGCCACGGTGCCGGCGTCGTACCGCACCCGGGCCAGTCCCAGCTGCGTGTCCGCAAGGCGAATCTGTTCGTCCACGACGCTCAGGCCCTGCTGTCGAAGCACGGCGTTGTAGAAGATTTCGACCACCCGGTACTCGAGGTCCTGGCGCGCACGGGCGAGGTCTAGGCGAGACGCGTCGAGTCCGGCCTCGCGGAGCGCCTCGCCATTGGCAATGCGTCCGCCCGCGTAGAGGGGCTGGGCGATATCAAAGGAGAAGACGTTCTCGCGGGTGAATCCCGCCTGAAAGGTTGTTTCGTTCGGACCGAACACTCCGGCAGGAATCCGGATGATGGGGAAGCGCTGCGCCGGCGTGTACAGGTATGTGGCACTGGCCGAGGGCAGGCGCGCCGTTCGCGCTTCACGCACCAGTGCCTGACTTTCGTCGACTCGGGCCCCCACCACTTTGAGCGCCTGATTGGCATCAAGGGCGCGGGACCGGGCCTGCTCGTACGTCAGCGACAGAGGCAACGGACGCAGTGTGCGGTCACCGGCGGATTGCGCGAATGCGGAAGTGGACAACAGCAGCCAGCCCAGTAGGCCAATGATGATGACCAGGCCGGCCATGCGGGTCGCCGGCGACAGCGTGGCGACACCCTGGGCGCGCCGCGCCTTCACGCGTTCAGTGAATCGTCCGAGCAGCAGGTAGGACACCGGCACCACCAGCAGCGTCAGCGCCGTCGACGTGATGAGGCCACCGATGGTCGCGATGGAGATCGGTGCGCGGAACTCGCCGCCTTCACCGGTGCCCATCGCCGAGGGCAGCATCCCGAGAATCATCGCAAAGGTTGTCATCAGAATGGGTCGCAGGCGTGCCGGTCCCGCCTTGAGGATGGCCGCCTCGAGGCCCAGCCCTTCCCGCATGTGCTGATTAGTGAGATCGATCAGCAGGATGGCGTTTTTGGTGACGAGTCCCATCAGCATGACCATGCCGATCATCGCGGGCATACCGATGTTGTTCTCGGTCATCAGCAGGGCCAGCAGCGCGCCGACTACCGCCAGCGGCAGCGAGAGCATGATCAGCAGGGGTTCGAGGAACGATTCAAACTGTGAAGCCAGCACGATGTAGATGAAGACCACCGCCAGAATCATGGCGAGGCCCATCGCCGCCGCTGACTCTTCCATCATCTCGACGTCACCTGCGAAGCCCCACTCGAAGTTGGGCGGCATCTGCACCGTCGCCATGACTGCAGCCACGTCGCTGGTCACCTCGCCGAGGGCGCGTCCGCCACTGAGTTCCACGCCGATCTTGGCTTGGCGCCTCCGGGCTTCCCGCTGGATGTTGGTTGGGCCGATGCCCGGCTCCATACGCACGATGTCGTTGGTACGCACTACCGCGCCGGTGGGCGAGTAGAGCGGCGTCCGGCCGATGCTTGGGAAGTCGTTTCGGAACTCAGGCGCAAGCCTGACGCGGATGTCGTACTCCTTCTCGCCCTCCCGCAGTCGCGTCGGGACGATGCCCTCAACCATGCCCCGCAGCTGCGTGGCGACCGTGGCAATGTCGTAGCCCATGTCGGCGGCCATTGCGCGATTCACCTGCGCGATCATCTCGGGTTGTCCGCTCTCCAGTGAGCTGTTGACGTCGACGGCGCCGGGGACGGCGCTGACACGGGTCACGATGTCGTCGCTCAGCCGCTGCAGGGCCACCATGTCGTCGCCACGGATGAAGATGTTGAGGGGGGCCTCCGACGGAGCGCCTTGCATGAATTCCGGATCAGCCACTGTCATTTTCAGCAGCGGCACACCCGCCAGCCGCGTCCGCAGGTCGTCCTTGATGTCGGCCAGTCCACGTTCGCGCTCGAACTTCTTGCTGGTGCGCACGCGGAGGGTGGCACGCAGCGGGTCATTGTCGACACCCACCGTCGAAAAGATCTGCGTTACCTCGGCATCCTTCCGGACGATGGCCTCGACGCCTGCGACGTAGGTCACGGCCTGGTCGAAGGACGTCCCAGGGGGGGCTTCGACGTTCACCACCAGTTCGCCGCGGTCCTCGACCGGCACAAACTCGGTGCCGATGAACGCCATCGACCCGAGGCTGGCAAAGAAGATCAGGGCCGAGGCCGTCACGACCATCCAGGGACGCCGCAGGGCCCAGCCGAGCAGCCGGTGATAGCGTGCGTCGACGCGGTCGTAGAAGGCACCCCATCGCTCCAGCAGGCGACCGGTGCGGGTGCGAGTGCGTTCTTCGAGCGGAATGAACCGGACGAAGCGCGACGACAGCATCGGGTCGAGCGTGAAGGCGATGAGCAGCGACATTGCCACGGCAAAGGCAATCGTCAGGGCAAACGACTTGAAGAACTGCCCGACCATACCGGTCATGAAGCCGACAGGCAGGAACACGGCCAGGATGGTGAAGGTGGTGGCCATGACGGCGAGGCCGATTTCCGACGTGCCCACGCGGGCCGCCGTCACCGGATCGGCGCCCTCTTCCATGTGGCGGTAGATGTTCTCGCGCACCACCACGGCATCATCGATGAGGATGCCGATGACGAGCGAGAGCGCCATGAGCGTCATCATGTTGATGGTGAAGCCCACCGTATACATAAAGAAAAACGTGGCAATCACCGAGGTCGGCAGCGCCAGTGCGGTGATGAGCGTCGAGCGCCAGTCACGCATGAAGATGAAGACAATCAGCACGGCCATGATGCCGCCGAAGATGATGTGTCCGCGAACCTCGCGGACATTTTCCCGGATGCCATCCGCGTCACTGTGCACCTGTCGGATTGACAGTTGAGGGAACTGGGGAGACAGGCGCGCGAGGGCGGCCTCGACCTTAGTCGCGATGTCGACCGTGTTAGCGCCCGACTGTTTCCGAATCGAGAAGGACACCGCATCAGCACCGTCGAGGCGCGTCGTGGATGACTTCTCGGCGAAGCCGTCGATGACGGTGCCGACGTCGCGCACCCGCACGGTCGAGCCACTGGTCGATCGCAGGATTACCTGTTCGATTTCCGACGCCGAAGCAAACTCGCCCTTTGTGCGGAGCGATACGGCGCGCCCGTCACGCTTGACCTGCCCCCCGGGGACGTCGAGATTTTCGGCCGTCAGCTTCGCGGCGACTTCGGTCAGGGGAAGGTTGAGGGCCTCGAGACGCCGAGGGTCGAGGTTGACCTGAATCTCGCGGATTTCTCCGCCGTTGACCTGCACGGCTGCCACGCCTTCAATCTGCTCGAGCAGAGGTTTCAGGTCGTCTTCAATCTGGCGGCGCGTCACATCGCTCGGCTGCGATGATCCCACTGCAAACACCATGATGGGCAGCGCGGCCACGTCGAATCGTTCGATGATCGGATCTTTGATGTCCTGCGGCAGGCGACCGCGGATGGCGGCCACCTTCTCGCGAACCTCGGCAGTCGCAGCCTGCGGATCAACTTCGAGCTGCAGCTCGACGCCGACACGGGCAAACCCTTCCGTGGAGGTGGACATGACCTTCTTCACACCGTTGATGCCGGCCACGGCATCCTCGATGGGCTTGGTGACGAGTGTTTCCACTTCCTCGGGTGCGGCGCCGGGGTAGATCACCGCGACGTTGACGAAGGGGAGATTGACCTCGGGAAACAGGTCGATGCCGAGGCGCGCGATCGAGACGAGGCCCAGCACCACGAAGCTGGCAATGACCATCGTCGCAAAGACGGGGCGCTTGATTGAGGTATCAGAGATCCACATGGCAGAGTCCGCGGAAATGAGAGCCTACTGAACAGGCACCGGGCGCACGCGGGTGCCCGGGGCAATGGGTCGCTTGGCATCGGCCAGCACCTGGTCGCCGGCCTTGAGCCCGGACAGGACCTGAATGCGGCGGCCGTCGCGCGCGCCTTCGGTGACGGGCACCGGTACGGCCTGATCGCCGTCGATGCGGATTGCCATCCGCACCCCATCGCGTGTGACGATGGCGTCGGTGGGCACGAGGAGGGCGTCGGCCTGGTCTGATTCGATGATGCGTGCGGCCGCGTACATCCCCGACAGCAGCAGGCGGTCGTCGTTGGGCACGCGCAGCTCAACGCGGAACTGCCGATTGCGCTCGCTGACTTCAGGGGCGATGTTGGCGACCTCGGCCTCGAAGACCTGACCCGGTTTGGCCTGCACATCGACGCGTGCTTTCATGCCGGGACGCAGGCGACCGGCCTCGAGCTCGGAGACGCCCGCTTCGAGCTTCATCTGCCGGAGGTCAGCCACGACCACCACCGGACGGTCGGACGGCATGGCGCCCGGGTCGTAGTTGCGTTCCACGACATAGCCCGTGACTGGCGACGTCAGGGTCGTGTCGCGCTGAAACTCGCGGGCCCGGCGCTGGGCGGCCTCGGCCTGTGCAAGTGTTGCCGTGGCCAGGTCGCGTTGGGCCATCGCGGCGCGGTGTGCGGTCTGGGCGCCGTCGAGTCTCTGTCGGGGCAAGGCCCCCTTGTCGAAGAGCACCTTGGCGCGGTCGAACTCGAGCAGCGCGTTGGCCAGCGACGCCTCGGCGGTGTCGAGTCCTGCGCGTGCCACGGCCACGGCTGCGGTCGCGGCGTCGGCCTGCGCATCAATTTCGCGGCGGTCGAGCGTGGCCACAGGCTGTCCGGCCGTCACCGGATCACCAATGTCGACCAGCACCCGCTCGAGCGTTCCGGGCAGGCGGGGCTTCACGGCGACTCGGGCTCTGGGGGCCAGCGTGCCAGAGAGGTCGAGCGACTGCTCAATGGTGCCGCGGGCAGCGGTGACCACGGGAACGTCGATGGTCAGCGGGGTAGCCGCAGCCGCTGCCGGTTCCTGAGCCGGAGGAGTGCCTCCGGAGCAGGCCACAGCGACGGCGGCCAGGGCGGTAATGGCGAACGTGAGGAGTTTACGCATGAGCGGGAAGTGATGCCGAAGGCTCTCCGGGTGAAACCATGGAGACCGGAATCTCGCAGGGAATGAATGAGGACGGCGCGCCAGCTGCGAGACCGGCGAGCGTCGTGTCAAGAATGTCCCGGGCCAGCAGATCGCCGTCTTCCCCGGGTGAGAGACGCTGGCCGAGCTGGATCACGGCCGGGCCGAGCATGGCGCCCCACAGCAGTGACACGGCCGCGCGGGGGCGTACCGATGCGGGAAGCTCGCCGGCATCGATGGCTCGTTGGATTTCGTTGGTCGCGGTCTCCATGAGGCTGGCGAGCAGTTCGAACCCGCTCCATCCCTGGCACAGCTGGGGCACGGAACGGTCTACGAACATCAGTTCGAAGTAAGACGGGTGCTCTCTGGAGAACTCGTAAAACGCCCACCACAGGTGTCTCAGTCGGGTGAGCGCTGAGGGGTGATCGGGTACCACCGAGGCTCGGGTATGGAGTCGACGGAAGCCGTCCTCGGCCAGCGCCAGATAGATGGCGTCTTTGCTGGGGAAATAGCTGTAGATGGCCGCAGGGCTGTATTCGATGCGCTCTGCAATCTTGCGCATCGTCACGTTACGATAGCCTTCGGCGGTGAACAGCTCGCGCGCGGCGTCCAGAATGGCCTGCGTGGTGGCGGTTCGTTCTCGGTCGTGACGTTCTCGGATGCCCATTATGAACAGTGTTCAGCTTTCTAACACTAGTGACGCAAACGCCCCGGATCGAGTTCCCGGACGTCCTCTGAGACCGACGGGGGCTGTCGCGGGAGCGGCCGTCGCGTGGGCTCTGGCGATTCCGATCACGCCCCTGGCAGCGGCGCTGTGGCCCGTGGGGGCCGCGCTGCTGTACGCGGTGGGCGCCCTGGTGTGCCATCAGCAGCCCGAGCGATCGTTCCATGCGGACGGGCACCAGTGGCTGGTGTGTGCCCGGTGCTCAGGGCTGTACCTGGGCGCGGCCGCTGGCGCAGTGGCGGCCTGGGCCTTCCAGCGGCGACACCCGGACGCCACCTGGTCGCGGATGGCCGTCATCCAGTCCCTTCAACTGGTGGCAGTGCCGACCGCGCTGACGGTGGTGACGGCGTGGATTGGCCTGGGTGACCCCTCGAACCTGTGGCGGGCCGCACTGGCCGCACCGCTCGGCCTCATCGCTGGCGCCGCGGCGATCGCGCTCGTGGCTGACCGGGTGAAGTAAACTGCGGGTCGCGTGTCTCCCCTCATTCTTGTTCTGGTGGCCTGGCTTGTGCCCGGGGCTGGCCATTACCTCCAGGGCCGTCGCCAGAAAGCCCTTGTGTTCAGCGTCGCGATTGTCGCGATGTTTGCGTCGGGGCTGCTGCTGGACGGCAGCCTGCTGCCGTTCACCCCGTCGGACCCCCTGGTGCTGCTGTTCGCTGCCGCCATGAGCGGCGTGGGGCTGCCCTACGGTGTCGCCGTGATGTCTGGACTCGGGGTCGGAGAAGCCACCTCGGTGTGGTTTGACTACGGCATCTCGTTCCTCGTGGTCGCCGGTCTGCTCAACGCGCTGGTCGTGCTTGACGCCTACGACATCTCGCAGGGAAGGAAGTAGGTCGACGATGGCGAGTCACGTGCTGGTGATGTCTCTCTTCGCCGTGCTGACTTCGGCAGTGTTTGCGGCCATTGGCCACGATGCGCCCGGCGATCAGTTGCGGACAGGTGCCCGCTATACCGCGACGTTTGTCGGGGTCGGTCTCGTCGTCGGCTGGTTCATGTACGGCTTGCCGTTCTAGCGTGCCACGCACGAACGGAATCGCCCGGTCGCCGTTCGGGCTCTGGGGGCCGCCCGCTGCGTACGCGGGTGTCATCTTCTGGCTGTCGGGCCGACAGCTTCTTGAAGAAGCGGCCCTCCTACCTCTGTGGCTGCAGATCGACAAGGTGCAGCACGGTATGGCCTATGCGGGCCTGACCGCCCTGTGTCTGAGGGCGCTGGCGCGAGGGCAGTGGGAAGGGATCACGATTCGGCGCGCCGCGGTCGCCGTGCTGGTGTGCGTGCTCTACGGTGTCTCAGACGAGTGGCGCCAGTCATTCGTACCTGAGCGGTCGGCCGATGTCGCCGATGTCTTCGCTGACGCAGGGGGGGCCGTGTTCAGCGGTGTCGCCCTCCGGGCGTGGGGTATCATCAAGGGGGCACGATGACGTTTGACAATCTGCTGCTGGAGCGCGATGGTCCGGTCGCTCTCGTGACGATCAATCGGCCGACAGTGCTCAACGCGCTGAACGTGGCCACCCTGACAGAACTCGGGCGCGCCATGGACCACCTCAAGACTGACGCCGGTGTCCGGGCCGTCGTCGTGACTGGCGCGGGACCCAAAGCGTTTGTCGCGGGGGCCGACATCAACGAACTCTCGCAACTGTCTCCGGCCGACGCCCGCGAATATGCGGTGCGCGGCCAGGCGGTGCTGCAGTCCATCGAACATCTTGGGAAGCCCGTGGTCGCCGCTATCAACGGGTTTGCGCTGGGCGGGGGATGCGAACTGGCGATGGCGTGTACCGTGCGAATTGCCGCCGAGTCGGCCCGCTTCGGACAGCCGGAGATCAATCTCGGCGTCATTCCAGGGTTCGCCGGTACCCAGCGGCTGACTCGGCTGGTGGGGCAGGGCCGCGCGCTCGAACTGCTGCTGACCGGCGACACGATTCCGGCAGCACGTGCGTATGAAATCGGCCTGGTCAATCGCGTGGTGCCTGCCGAACAGCTGCTGGCCGAGGCCAGGGCCCTGGCTGCATCGCTGGCGAGCAAGGCGCCGATGGCCGTCCGCTACATTCTCGATGCCGTACGCACCGGAGCCGACCTTCCACTGGAGCGGGCTGAGGCTCACGAGGCCGCGCTCTTCGGGGCGATTGCCGGCACTGCAGATGCGAAAGAGGGCACGCAGGCGTTCCTCGCCAAGCGCCCTGCAGTATGGACGGGGCGCTGACATGGCGATTCGTGTGGCCGTCGTCGTGGCCCGATTCAACGACTTTGTGACGGAACGTCTTCTGCAGGGTGCGGTGTCGGCGCTGCGCGCCGCGGGTGTGGCCGATGCTGACATCAGCGTGCATCGGGTGCCGGGTGCCTTCGAGGTGCCGCTCGCAGCGGAGTGGGCGGCGCAGACAGGTCGGGTGCACGGGGTGGTGGCGCTGGGATGCCTTATCCGCGGTGCCACGCCACACTTCGACTTTATCGCCTCGTCGTGTGCGCACGGTCTCATGGCGGCGCAATCGAAGACGGGCATTCCCATGGCGTTCGGTGTGCTGACCACCAATTCGGTGGAAGAAGCCCAGGAACGCGCCGTCGACGGCCCGGGCAACAAGGGAGCAGAGGCGGCCGAGGCGTGTCTCGAGATGGTGCGGCTGCGGGCGGGACTGCTGCCGGCAGGCGGAGGGCTCGCGTGAACGAGTCGGGAGGCTCCCACCACGACGGGAGGCGGCTGGCCCGGGCGGCGGCCCTGCAGGTACTCTACGAGTGCGAAATCGGTCGACTGACCGTCGACGAAGCGTTGGGCGTGCTCGACCGCGTCGGGGAACCGGAGGCTCCGGTTCTGGCCCCCGAGGCGCGGGCGTTTGCCGAGGCGCTGGCCCGCGGGGTAGGGAACCACCGGGCTGCACTCGACGAGCACCTGGCCCAGGCGGCGCAGCACTGGCGCGTCGAGCGGATGGCCACGGTCGATCGGCTGGTGATGCGGCTGGCCGTCGAGGAATGGCTGCACCACGCCGCCACACCTCCGCGTGTGGTGCTGAGCGAAGCCATCGATCTGGCGCGCTCGTATAGTGGCGATGAGGCCGCACGGTTTGTGAATGGCGTGCTGGACGGCGTGCTGCGCCAGCTCAAGGAGAGTGGCGCGCTGGTCGAACAGTCGGCGCGCTGAAGGAGAACGACGGCAGTGTCCAGCAACGAAGAGGCCCAGGTCGCCCAGCGGCGCGCCAATCTCGACGCCATCATGGCGCTCGGCTGCGCGCCCTACCCCAATCAGTTTCCCCTGAGAGACACCGTGTCGGCGCTCGTCGACGCGCACGGCACCGTCGACGGCCCCGCGCTCGAGGCGAGCCGCATCGAGACCGTGACGGCCGGCCGCATCCTGAGCATCAGGAACTTCGGCAAGGCGTCGTTCTTCGTGCTGTCGGATGGACGCTCGCGCATTCAGGTCTACATCAGGCAGGATGCCCTCAGCGAGCAGGCCTATGCGCTGTCGCGCCTGCTCGACTTTGGTGATCAGATCGGCGTCACCGGGCACCTGTTCCGCACGCGCACCAACGAGCTGTCGATCTGGGCCACCGACCTGACCTTTCTGGCCAAGTGCTTCATTCCACTGCCGGAGAAATGGCACGGGCTGCAGGATGTCGAAACCCGTTATCGCCAGCGCTATCTGGACCTCATCGTCAATCCCGATGTGCGACGGGTGTTCGAAATCCGCAGCCGGACCGTGTCGGCGATTCGGGAGGTGCTGACGGGCGAGGGGTTTCTGGAGGTCGAGACGCCAATGATGCAGCCGATTGCCGGCGGTGCTCTGGCCCGGCCGTTCGTCACGCACCACAACGCGCTTGACATGACGCTCTACCTGCGGATTGCGCCTGAGCTGTACCTCAAGCGGTTGACCGTCGGGGGCATCGAGCGGGTGTTTGAAATCAACCGGAATTTCCGGAACGAAGGGATTTCGACGCAGCACAATCCCGAGTTCACGATGCTCGAGTTCTACTGGGCCTACGTCGACTGCGAGCGGCTCATGGCCTTCACCGAGACGATGCTGTCACGCGTGGCACAGCAGGTGGTCGGCAGTGACGAGGTGACCTTCGGCGAGCACCGAATCAGCCTGCGGGCGCCGTTCCGGCGGCTGTCGTTGCGGCACGCCGCAGCCGAGGAAGCCTCGCGCCGGCTCGGCGTCACCGTCACCGTGGATGAACTGCGGTCCCTCGACTCGGCCCTGGCACTGGCGGCACGCCTGGGCATTCCCGTCCCGCCGGGCATCGGCCCGGGCAAAGTGGCGACAGAAATCTTTGAAGCCCTGTGGGAGGACCAGCTGATTCAGCCCACCTTCATCCACGACTTTCCGACCGAAGTGTCGCCCCTCTCGAAGCAGCGGCCTGACGATCCCGATACCGTTGAGCGCTTCGAGCTGTACATCGGTGGCTTCGAGGTGGCGAACGCCTTCAGTGAGCTGAACGACCCGGTGGAACAGCGCCGGCGCTTCGAGGCGCAGCTGGCCGACCGTGCGCGTGGCGACGCCGAGGCACATGCCATGGACGAGGACTACATCCGCGCCCTCGAATACGGCATGCCGCCGGCAGGCGGGGAAGGCATCGGCATCGACCGGCTCGTGATGATTCTGTCGAATTCCTCGTCGATCCGCGACGTCATCCTGTTCCCGCTCATGCGGTCGCGTGACTGACATGCCGTTCGAACTGCAGGTGGCCCTGCGGTATCTGCTGGCCAAGCGCCGGCAGGTGTTCATTTCGGTCATTTCTCTCGTCTCGACCCTGGGTGTGATGGTCGGGGTGATGGCGCTGGTGATTGCCCTCGCCCTGATGACCGGGCTGCAGTACGAACTGCGCGACCGCATCCTGGGCTCGGCTGCGCATGTGTATGTGTGGAAACCGGTCGGCCTCGATGACTATCGCGCCGAGATTGCCCGCATCGAATCGGTCGACGGGGTGGTGTCGGCGGCCCCGGCCCTGCTGGGCAAGGCACTCATTACCGGCCCGGGCGGGGAAGGCTTCATCACCATTAAGGGCATCGACCCCGCACGCGAGGGCGCGGTGACCGATCTGGGCAGGTCGATGGTCGATGGCGACCTGGCCGATCTGGCACCCGCCTCGGACGAGCGCCGCGCCGGTGTGCTCATCGGCCGCGCACTGGCTGCGACACTCGGTGTGCAGCGAGGCGACACGGTCACACTCGTCACGCCTCAGGGGGCGCTGACCCCCATGGGCATGATGCCGCGGCAACGCCGGGTCGATGTGGCCGGCACCTTCACCCTGGGATTGTTCGAGTTCGATCAGGCGTACGGGTTCGTCGACCTCGAGACCGCCTATCGTCTGACCGGCCAGGTGCGGCCCGACCACATGGAAATCCGGGTGGCAGATATCTATCAGGCGGCGGTCGTGGCGGACACCCTGCAGCGCACGCTGGGAGCCGAGTATGTCACCCAGCACTGGTCAGAGATGAATCAGTCGCTGTATTCGGCGCTCTGGCTCGAAAAAATGGCCATGGGGATCGGCATCGGCCTCATCGTGATGGTGGCGGCACTCAACATCGTGGCGTCGCTCGTACTGCTGGTCATGGAGAAGACGCGGGACATCGCGATTCTGAAGACCATGGGCGCCTCGTCCCGCAGCATCATGCTGATCTTCCTGATGCAGGGGATGCTGATCGGCATCATCGGGACCCTGACCGGCGCCGCGTTGGGGGTCGGCATTGCCACGGTGCTCGATCGCTACCGCGTGATCACGATTCCGAGTGATGTGTATCAGGTCACCTATCTGCCCTTCCTGATTCTTCCAGGCGACGTTGGTGTGGTGGTGCTCGGGGCCGTGGTTATCTGTTTTCTGGCGACGCTCTATCCCTCGCGGCAGGCGGCGCGGCTCGACCCCGCGCAGGCGCTGCGCTACGAATAGCATGGCGTTTCTCTCTGTGGACGGCGTCACCAAGCGCTATCTCGGCACGACCCGCGAGGTCACGGTGCTGCAGGATCTGGCGCTTGAGGTCGAGGCCGGGGAGATGGTGGCCATCATGGGCGCGTCGGGGGTCGGCAAGAGCACCCTGCTGCACCTGCTCGGGGGACTGGATCGGCCGCAGGCCGGGCGCATTGTCGTCGGTGGTCACGACGTGGGCACAATGCTTGATGCCGACCTGGTGGCGTTCCGCAATCATCAGGTGGGGTTTGTCTTCCAGTTTCACCATCTGCTGCCGGAATTTTCTGCGCTCGAAAATGCCGAGATGCCGCTGCGGATTGCGCGTCTGCCCGCCCACGAGGCGCGACCCAGGGCGCAGGCACTGCTCGAGCGTGTCGGGCTTGGGGATCGCCTGACGCATCGGCCTGGCATGCTGTCGGGCGGCGAGCAGCAGCGGGTGGCGGTGGCTCGGGCACTGGTGACACGGCCGGCACTGCTGCTGGCGGACGAACCCACCGGCGACCTGGACGAACCAACGGCGGATGCGTTGCACGACCTGCTTCGGCAGATGCACCGCGAGTACGGCCTGACGGCCGTGATGGCCACGCACAATCCGCGTCTGGCGGCCCAGTGCGATCGGGTGCTGCGCCTCGAGGGTGGCCGCCTTCACCCGCAACCGTAAGGCGGGTTACTCGCCCCCGGCCTGCGCCAGTCGGAAGACCACTTCGGCCATCGCCGAGTAGTCGTCATCGCCACGCCCCTGCGCGACCTGTGCCAGCACGAGCTGAGCAACGACAGCTGATGCGAGGGCTGGGACGCCGGCCTCGTTCAACGATGACACGGCGATGCCCAGATCCTTCCGGAACAGTTTCCCCTTAAAGCCCGGCTTGTAGTTGCCGGTGATCATCCGCTCGCCGTGCACCTCGAGCACGCGACTCTGGGCGAACCCGCCCATGAGGGCGGCCCGCACCTTCATGGGGTCGACGCCGTTCTTCCGGGCCAGGGCAATGGCTTCGGCCACCACCGTCATGGTGCCGCCCAGGACAATCTGATTACAGGCCTTGCAGATCTGCCCGGCTCCTGAGGCGCCGACATGGACAATTTTCTCGGGCGCGCCCATCGCCGCCAGCACGGGCCGCACGCTGGCGAGCGTTCCGGCATCACCGCCCACCATGAACGTGAGGGTGCCGGCAATCGCGCCGATCTCCCCGCCGCTGACTGGTGCGTCGAGGAACTGGCCTCCGCGAGACGCCGTGGCCTCGGCGAGCCGTCGTGCCATGGCAGGGGCGATGGTGCTCGAATCGATAATCACGGTGCCAGGCTGCAGGGTCGTGAAGAGGCCCTGGGGGCCTTCGAGGACCAGCGCCACGTCGGGGCCATCTGGCAGCATCGTGATGATGATGCGGCATGCGGCGGCCACTTCAGCGGGAGATGACAGGGCGGTCGCGCCGGCCTCTGCCAGGGCGTCGACGGGACCGCGGCTACGACTGTGCACCGCGACCTGATGCCCGTGCTTGAGGAGATTGAGCGCCATCGGCCGCCCCATAAGACCCAGACCGATGAACCCGACGTGTGCCATGGCGCACACACTATCGCGACAATGCAAACGACGCAACGTGCCACAATGACGTCATGCAGTCACCGACGCAGGCAGGCCCCAGACTGATGGCCGTGATGGTGTCGGCCCTGATGGCGGTCACTCTGGTGCCCGGACACGAGTCGACGGTTGCAGCACAGACCGGGCGCGCCGACTTTGCACCGGTGACCGCGCTGCTGAGGCAGATGGTCAACGATGGGGCCGTGGCCGGTGCGGTGGCCGGCGTGCAGCGTGATGGTCGGACGGTCTACCTCGAGGCCGTGGGGCAACGCGATGTCGGGACGGGCGCGCCGATGTCACCAGACACGCTGTTTCGCATCTACTCGATGACCAAGCCGGTGACGGCGGTGCTCGTGATGCAGCTGATTGTTGAGGGACGTGCGACGCTCGATGCGCCGGTGTCCCGATTCCTCCCGGAGTTTGCCGACGTCAGGGTGGCGCCCGACGGTGGCACCGGGCGCGCTCCGGCCCGCCCGATCACCGCGCGTGACCTGCTGCTGCATACCTCCGGCCTGAGTCACCGCACGTCGGAACTCTACCGGACGCTAGGGGTCCGCTCGCGAACCGATACTCTGCCGACGTTCATCCGGAAGATTGCCGCTGCTCCGCTAATGGAAGATCCCGGCACCCGGTTCCGCTACAGCGAAGCGTCGACGGTGCTGGGGCGGCTCGTGGAAATCTGGACAGGCGTGGCGTTGGACGACGCCGTACAGCAGCGCGTGCTGACACCGCTCAAGATGGCCGACACGTCGTTCTGGGTGCGACCCTCAGACCGTGGCCGGCTGGCCACCGTGTACACCGCCCGGTCAGGCAGTGGGCTGGAGCCCATCGAACCGGAGCCCGTCCCGTTCACCGATCGTCCCGCGCTGCTGGAGGGTGCCGTCGGTCTGGTGTCGACCGTGCCGGACTATCTGCGGTTTGCCCAGATGCTGCTCAATGGCGGTCAGCTCGACGGTGTGCGTCTCCTGCCCGAGGCCGTGGTGGCCTCGATGGTGCGCGATGGCCTCTCACCGGAGGTGCGCGCCCTGCGGGGGGGCACTATGGGGTGGGGACTGGCGAATGTGAACGTGGCCGACACCGCGCTTGGACCGGGTCCCGGAACCGCGTCTGGTGAGTATGGCTGGGACGGCACGGCAGGCACGATCTTCTGGAATGACCCGTCCACGCGCACCGTGGTGGTGCTGATGACCCAGCACCAGCCGGCAAATCCGGGTGGCATCCGCGAACGCTTCAAGGCTGCCGTTGGGCAGGCCCTCACTGTGCCGGGACTGTGGCGAAATTGACACGAGTAGCTGCCGTATAATACGACCACAGGGGGCAGCGACGTCGGATGTTCGAGCGATATACCGAACGGGCACGCCGGGTGCTCTTTTTTGCGCGCTACGAGGCCAGCCAGCTCGGCAGCATCTCCATTGAAACGGAGCACCTCCTGCTCGGCCTCATCCGGGAAGGTAAGGGGCTGACCAGCCGCATCTTCTCGCGGTCGCATCTGTCCCTCGAGAGCATCCGCAAGGAAGTCGAGAGCCGCGCCATCTACCGCGAAAAAGTCTCGACGTCGGTCGAGATTCCGTTCAGCGCTGAGACCAAGCGCGTGCTGCAGTACGCCGCCGAAGAGGCCGACCGCCTGCTGCACAACTACATCGGCACCGAGCACCTCCTGCTCGGGATCCTCAGAGAAGAGCGGTCCGTGGCGGCCATCATCCTCATGGATAAGGGGATGCGTCTGCACCAGGTCCGCGAAGACATTGTGCAGCTGCTCAACGAGAAGGCGACTGTCACCAAGGGGAAAGACACACCGCTGCTGACCGAATTCAGCCGCGACCTGACCGAGGCGGCTGCCCGGCAGCAGCTCGACCCGCTGGTGGGACGGGCCTACGAAATTGAGCGCGTCCAGCAGGTGCTGTGCCGCCGAACAAAGAACAACGCCGTTCTGATTGGGGAACCCGGGGTGGGCAAGACGGCCATTGTCGAGGGCCTGGCGCAGAAGATTGTCTCCGGGGACGTGCCGCATTTTCTCGCCGACAAGCGCCTGCTGGCGCTCGACCTCTCGCTGGTGGTGGCTGGCACCAAGTATCGGGGCCAGTTCGAGGAGCGCCTCAAGGCTCTCATGAAGGAGCTGGTCGAGAACCCCAACATCATCGTGTTCATCGACGAACTCCACACCCTGGTGGGCGCCGGTTCCGCCGAAGGGTCGCTGGATGCGGCCAACATTCTCAAGCCGGCCCTGTCGCGCGGTGACATCCGCTGCATCGGGGCCACGACGCCGGCCGAGTATCGCAAGTACATCGAGAAGGACCGGTCGCTCGAGCGCCGGTTCCAGGCCGTCAAGGTTGACGCGCCGTCCGAGAGCGAGACCATCCAGATTCTCTCGGGTGTCAAAGACCGGTACGAGGAGTTCCACCACGTCGAATACACCCAGGAAGCCATCGAAGCGGCGGTCTATCAGAGCAGTCGCTACATCACCGACCGGTTCCTGCCCGACAAAGCCATTGACCTCATTGATGAGGCCGGCTCCCGTGCCAAACTCCGTGAGGCTCTCATCGGCGACGAGTCGAATCCCGTCAATCGCAGTCTCCGCGAGGCAGTCGAACGCGTGGCACACGAAGGGGCACTTGCCCCCCCTGAACCGCCGATGGTGCCTGCGGATGTCGCGATCCCTGCCCCTGGGGGCGAGTCGGTGCCCGGGCGAGTCTTGTCCGCACGCGCGATGGTGACGCGTGCCGACATCGACGAAGTGGTCTCGAAGTGGACGGGGGTGCCGCTGGCCTCGGTGAACCAGGCCGAAGGCGACAAGCTGCTGCGGATGGAGGCGGATCTGCACCGCCGTGTGGTCAGCCAGGAGCGTGCGATTTCCGCCGTGTCCCGGGCCATCCGGCGGTCACGCGCGGGCCTCAAGAGTCCGGCGCGTCCGGTGGGCAGCTTCCTGTTCCTCGGCCCCACCGGCGTCGGCAAGACCGAACTGGCACGGGCCCTGGCGCAGACCCTGTTCGGCAGCGAACAGGCTCTGATTCGCTTCGATATGTCGGAGTACATGGAGAAGCACTCGGTGTCGAAGCTCATCGGCTCGCCCCCGGGGTATGTCGGCCACGAAGAGGGCGGTCAGCTGACGGAGAAGGTGAAGCGGAATCCCTACTCGGTGGTGCTGCTCGACGAAATCGAGAAGGCGCATCCGGATGTCTTCAATCTGCTGTTGCAGGTGTTTGAGGACGGCCACCTGACCGACGGGCTTGGCAACCGCATCAATTTCAAGAACACCATCCTGATCATGACGTCGAACATCGGGGCCCGCTTCATCCAGAAGAAGGCCACGATGGGCTTCAAGGCCGAGGCTGCTGACCAGCATCGTGATGTGGAAGAGATGGTGCTCGGTGAAGTGAAGCGCACGTTCAACCCCGAGTTCATCAACCGCATCGACGAGCTGATCGTCTTCGAGGCCCTGACCGACGATGACCTGCGGAAGATTGTGGGTCTGCTGGTCGACCAGCTCAACGCGAACCTGAGCGACCGTCGCATGCAGGTGCGGGTCACCGCAGACGTCGTGCACTGGATCATCGACGTGACCTGCAAAGACCGGTCGTATGGGGCACGGCCCCTGCGCCGGGCGCTGCAGCGCTATATTGAAGACCCGCTGGCCGAGGAACTGATTCGTGGCCAGCTGACCGGAGGCGACATCGAGGTGTATCTCGAGGAGGGGCAGTTGGCCTATCGTCCGGTCGACGAGAGTGCTGCAGGCCGAATGCTGGCCGCGCACGTCTGACAACCTGGGATGTGACTGCTGTGCGACTTTTCCTGATTACGGCCCTCGCGGCCCTGGTGCCGGTGTCTGCCGCAGCGCAGACGCCCGCTGCCGCCCCCATTCGCCAGCCTGTGGCCGGCTCCGCCCCGGTGGTGCGGTCGATTGAGCTGCGGTTTCATCCGGTCAATGAATCGCTGATCGAGCCGCAGACCTATCTGTATTACATCCAGGCGCAGGCCAGCCGCCCCTCCGATGGGGTCTGGGTGCCCTATACGGACGCCGCCGAAAAGGTGGTGCTGGACGACTTCAAGCGCCTGTGGGCCACCAACTTCCTCGACAACCTCTGGATCGAGGTCAACGACGATCCGTATCCGAACGGTGTGGTTGGCAAGCGGCTGGTCTACCACATGGAAGAGCGGCCGCGCGTGAAGATCGTTGACTACACCGGGTCGACCAGGGTCGAACGCACCAAGGTCGACGAGAAGATGAAGGAGCTGGGCATTTCACTGCGACTCGACTCGTTTCTCGACGAGGGCGTGGTGCGGCGGGTCAAGGGGATCGTCTCCGATCTGATGGCCGAGAAAGGCTACGAGTTTGCGGAAGTCACCACGACTGTCGAGCCACTGCCAGCTGGCCCCAAGCTGGTCAAGGTGGTCTTCGACATCAAGGAAGGGCCGCAGGTCAAGATCCGCACCATCGACATCGTCGGGAATGACGCGGTCGGTGACCGGTCGGTAAAGCGGCAGATGAAGTCGACGAAGGAGCACTGGTTCATGTCGTGGATCACGGGCCGCGGCAAGTATCAGGAGGCCAAGTTCGAGGAGGATGCCGACCGCATCATCCAGTTCTACCGGAACCGGGGATTTGTGCAGGCCAGAGTCGGGCAACCTGAGCTGAAGGTGCTTGACGACAGCCCCGACGCGAAGACGCGGTGGGTGCAGCTTGAGGTGCCGGTTGACGAAGGCCCGCGTTACAAGGTGGGCGAGGTGTTGTTCGACGGGAACAAGGTCATCAAGTCCGAATTCCTCCGGCCCCTCTACAAGCTTCGGCCGGGCGCCTGGTACAGCGAGAAACGCGTGCGCGACGGCCTGGTCAAGTCGCGCGAAATCTACGGTGGCGGCGGGTACTTCGAGTTCACGGGCTATCCCGACCTGGGCTTCCAGGATGCGGCCGAGGGCCCGATTGCCGGCCCTGCCGAACCGACCGTCAACGTGACGATGCGGATGCAGGAGGGTGAGCAGTACTTCGTCAACCGACTGACCTTCACGGGCAATACGACCACCCGCGACAACGTGATTCGCCGCGAGATGCGCGTGATCGAGGGCGGGGTGTTCAACACCGAGGCGCTCAAGTTCAGCGTGCGGCGTCTCAACCAGCTGGGGTACTTCAAGCCGCTGGAAGAGCAGGGCGGTCAGGGGGCCGACGTCGCCAAGACGCCGAACTCGAAGAGTGAAGTCGACGTGACCCTCAAGCTCGAAGAGCAGAACCGCAATCAGCTGACGTTCGGCGCAGGTGTCTCCCAGTGGGAGGGCTTCTTCGGTCAGCTGTCATTCCAGACGGCCAACTTCATGGGGCGCGGCGAATCGCTGACGTTGTCGATGCAGGTGGGGTCTCGAGCCGAGAACTATCAGCTGGCATTCACGGAACCGTTTCTGTTTGATCGCGCGATCACGGGCGGATTCGACATTTACAAGCGCATGCTGCGGTTCATCGGCCAGTTCACGCAGGAGTCGGCCGGCGGCAACCTGTCGGCCGGCCTTCCGCTGGCGGGCTTCTCGCGCATGTTCTTCACCTATAGCTATGAGCGGGTACGGGTGACGGAACTGAATCCGTTCTACAACAACCCGCAGATTCTGGCGACCAACCCGTTTCTGGCTGACTCGCTGCTGCTCGGCGCGGGGGGCGCGCGCACCATCAGCAAGGTGACGCCCAGTTTTGTCCACAACACGATTGACAATCCAATCTTCCCGAATGCGGGCCGCCGCATTACGGCGAGCTTCGACTACGCCGGTCCGGGAGGCGACACGTTCTTCATCAAGCCCCGGTTTGAAGCCGTGCAGCTGTTCCGGATCACGCCGCGCACCACACTCGCCCTTCGAGGGCAGGTCGAGTACATCCGGCCCTACGGTGACACCAAGGCCCCGCCGCTATTCGAGTCCCTGTTTCTGGGAGGCGAGTTCAGTGTGCGAGGGTTTGACATCCGCTCGATTGGACCGCGCGACCTGCGGACCGGACTGGTGCTGGGCGGCAACAAGAGCCTGCTGTTCAATGCCGAGTACATGATTTCGATTGCAGGCCCGGTGAGGCTTATCCTGTTCTACGACGCCGGCCAGATTCGGACCACCGGACAAAGCTACGCGTGGAAGGAAGACATCGAAGAGGTCGTGCCCGCCCCAGGGCCGATTCTGACCGACGCTTTTGCGTCAGGCCTGCTGACCGACCCGAATGCGCCTGGGCCCTCCACCATCATTACGGGGCAGCGCAGCGCGTTCAAGACGTCAACCGGGGCGGAGATTCGCTTTTTCATGCCCGTGCTGAACGTGCCATTCCGGCTGATCTTTGCACTGAACCCGCAGCGCGGCGGCGTTTTCCGGAACACGTTGCAGCCGACGCAGCTTTTCCAGTTCAGGTTTGCAGTCGGCTCGACGTGGTAGGCCGTGGCGGGCTGCTTGAGGCGAGGCCGGTCACGCTGAGTGGCCTCGTCGCCGATGATTTGTGGTCGATGACTGTCGGCAGAGCGACGAACACCCGATGGGACACTACGTCCCGAGGGGGGAACCCGGGGCGTAGCACGAGGGACACTGGTCGCGCGTGACCCTCCGGCAGGGCCGTCAGACTTACGGATAGACGACAGTCACTTCGTAGTCGACGGGGTCGGTGAAGCGCCCGACATCCCGGACCCTGATACAAAGCGGGGCGGCGGCCGACACGTTGCCGGTGAGAACCGTCGACTGCACAGCCGTGTCGTTGGCAATCCGCTCGACGCAGGCGATGCCGGTCCACTCTCCCATCGCGAAACCTGCAACGGCCGTCGCATCCGGGGTGAGGCTGGTCAGGGTGGCCACAACCCGGCCGGGCGCTGAGCTCGTAAACGTATGGGTGGAGGCGCCGTTCAGCGTGACACGCCCGGTGAACGTGGCGGTGACCGGGTCGGTCGGCGCGGTGGGCGTGACCGCGAAAGGATTGTTGGTGTTGCAGCCGGCCGTCAGTGTAACGGCCACAAGCGACATAAGTCGCAACAGCGAACGGAACATGGAAGTAGTATAGAGTGCCCGGTTCGTCAGTGTATACGAAAGGATTGAGTGGAATGAGAGTCTCAGCCGCGATCGGCCTTCTGATTCTGACCCTGTCGACGTCTGCGTATGCGCAGGCCCCCGCCCCCGCCGCAGGTACGGCCAAGCCGCCGGCGCCGCAGGCTGCCCCGGCCGCGCCGGTCGCCCGCGCGTTCCCCGACGGCGCCAAAGTGGCATTCGTCGTGCTGCAGCGGATTGCCAACGAGTCGGCAGACGGCAAGGTGGCGACGGCCCGCATTCAGGCCCTCCAGCAGAAGCGGGCCACCGAACTCAACGAGAAGAACAAGCAGCTGCAGACGCTGCAGCAGCGTCTCGAGAAGGAAGCCAGCATTCTGAGCGCGACGGCCGCGGGCGAGTTGCAGCGGCAGGCTCAGGGGCTGCAGCGCGATATCGAGCGCGCGACCCAGGACGCCCAGCAGGAAGTGCAGGAACTGCAGCAGCAGTTGCAGCAGGAATTTCAGGTGCGTCTCGAACCGGTCCTCCAGGAACTCGGCCGCGAGAAGAACCTGCACTTCATTTTCAATGGTCCCGATGCGGGTCTCGTGTGGGCCGACATCGCGCTCGACATCTCGGACGATGTCATCAAGCGTCTTGACACGAAGGCGGGAGCCAAGCCGCCGGTCAAGTAAGCGTGACCCTCGGCGCCACGCTTGACCGGCTGTACGACCGGTATCCCTCGCTGCTCGTCGATCGGGTCGACGAGCACGTACCGGGACACCGTCTGGTCGCGGTCAAGAACGTCACGGTCAACGAAGAGTGCTTTCAGGGGCACTACCCCGGAGAGCCCCTGCTGCCGGCGGTCCTGACGGTTGAGGCGCTCGCACAGGCGGCGACGGTGATGCTGTCGCCGCACGTGCCGGATGGCCTGAGCCCCCGCGTGTCTCTGCGGGGCGTGGACGGGGCCAAGTTCCGTCGGCGTGTCGTGCCCGGCGACCAGTTGCGCCTCGAGGTCGTCCTCGAGAACCGAAAGGGGCCGCTCGCGTGGGTCCGTGCCACCGCCTCGGTCGACGACACGGTTGTCGCGCAGGCGTCGCTGGTCATGCACGTGCGGCTGCCCAGGGTTGAGGTGGCAGCGTCGGCCCTTGTGCATCCATCCGCCCGCCTGGGGCCCGGATGCATCGTCGGACCGGGGGCGCAGATTGGTCCCCACGTGGTGGTGGGCGCCCGGTGCCGCATCGGGGCCTCGGCCATGCTCGATGGTCACACGACGCTTGGCGACGACAACGTGGTGTTTCCCTTCGCGTCCATCGGCCTGCCACCCCAGGACCTCAAATACGCTGGCGAGCCGACCCGGCTCATCGTGGGCGACGGCAACACCTTCCGGGAATTCGTCACGATTCACCGGGGCACTGCCGGCGGGGGCGGCGTCACGCAGATTGGTGACCGGAACCTGTTCATGGCCTACGCCCATGTGGCCCACGACTGCCATGTGGGGCACGGCACGATCTTTGGCAATGCCGCCACGTTGGGCGGGCATGTCGAGGTCGGCGACTGCGCCACGGTCAGTGCCTACTCAGGCGTGCACCAGTTCTGCCGCATCGGCAGCCATGCCTTCATCGGCGGATACTCGGTGGTGACCAAGGACGCGCTGCCCTTTGCCAGGTCGGTTGGCAATCGGGCGAGCGTCTACGGACTGAATTCCATCGGCCTCAAGCGCAAGGGATTCAGCGGCGACCGCATCTCCCAGTTACGCCGGGCCTTCCGGTATCTGTTGCAGTCGAAACTCAACCGCACGCAGGCGCTGGAACAGATGGCCGCGGATTCTTCCCTGACCAGCGAGGACGTCGCCTATCTCGTGCGGTTCATCCAGACCGCGACACGCGGTGTGACCCTGCGCCGTGGCGGCTCTCGCGCCAGCGACGCGGGCGACGACTGATGGACGGGACGCTCGGACTCATCGCCGGCAACGGGCGGTTTCCCTTTCTGGTACTTGAGGCAGCGCGCTCGGTGGGCTATCGGGTGGCGATTGCCGCCATCAAAGGCGAGGCCGACCCGTCGATTGAGGCCGCGGCAGCTGCTGGCTCTTCTCCGGCGCCGGTGCACTGGCTGGCACTGGGACAGCTCGGCGCCCTGCTGAAGATGTTCGAGGCGGAGGGGGTGACCCGCGCCGTTATGGCGGGGCAGGTCAAGCATGCGAGCATCTTCAGCGGCCTGCTGCCCGATCTGACCGCGATGGCCGTCCTGACCCGGCTGCGGTCGCGGAATACCGATGCACTAATCGCCGCCGTGGCGGAGGTGATGCGCGAGCATGGCGTCGAGCTGATCGATTCCACGTCGCTGCTGACACCACTCCTGCCGACGGCCGGCGTCATGACACGGCGGTCCCCTCGGCCTGGCGAACGGCAGGACCTCGAATTCGGATACCGGATGGCCGATGCGATTGCAGGTCTGGACATCGGCCAGACCGTGGTGGTCAAAGCCCAGGCTGTGGTCGCTGTGGAGGCCATGGAAGGCACTGATGCCACCATTGCCCGCGCTGGCCACCTCGCCGGTGCTGGCTGTGCGGTGGTGAAGGTGGCCAAGCCGGGACAGGACATGCGCTTCGATGTCCCGGTGGTCGGTGTGCCTACCATCGAGGCCATGCACCACGCTGGGGCGACGGTCCTGTCTGTTGATGAAGGCCAGGCGCTCATGTTCGACCGAGAGCACCTGCTGGCCCGTGCCGATGCCCTGGGCATTGCTGTGGTGGGGCGGGCACGACCGGCGAAGAAGACGGAGCAGGCGACGTCGTGACACAACCGACCGTGCGTGTGGCAGTCGTGGGCGTGGGGCATCTGGGTCGGCATCATGCCCGGGTGCTGGCCGCGATGCCTGAGGCCACCCTCGTGGGCGTGGTGGATGCGGACGTCGAGCGGGCCGCGGCCATCGCTGAGGCCAGCGGATGCCGGGTGTTTCCCGACGTGTCGGCTCTGATCGGTGAGGTTGATGCGGTGAGCATTGCGTCACCAACCGAGGCGCATGCGGCCCTGGCGCTGCCCCTGCTGGCCGCGGGCGTCGGTGTGCTGGTGGAAAAACCGATGACGCGGTCGCTGGAGGAGGCTGACGCACTGCTGGCTGCGGCCCGTGCCTCGGGCGCCCTGCTGGCCGTCGGCCACATCGAGCACTTCAATCCCGCCGTCGACGCGGCACGGCCGCACGTGCACGATCCCCGGTTCATCGAGGTGCACCGGCTGGGGACGTTCCCCGAGCGCAGTCTCGATATCGATGTCGTGTTTGACTTGATGATCCATGACCTCGGCATCGTCCTCGACTGGGTGAGGAGTCCGGTGGTCCAGGTCGAGGCCGTTGGCGTGCCTGTACTGACGCCGAGGGTTGATATTGCGAACGCCCGACTGCGATTTGCCAACGGCTGCATCGCGAATTTGACGGCCAGCCGGATCTCCCGTGAACCGACCCGGAAGATCAGGTTCTTCCAGCCGTCTACCTACGTGTCGATTGACTACAAGGCACAGGAGGTTGAGGTCTGGGGACTGCAGCCGCAGGCCGAGGGACTTCCGCGAATCGGCGGGGGCAAGCTCGACGTCCTACGGGATGAGCCGCTTCGCCGGGAACTGGCCGACTTTGTCGCCGCCGTACGCGACCGGCGGCCGGCCGGTGTGCCGGGCGAGCGGGGGCGTGAGGCCCTGGCTCTGGCAACCCAGATCGTGGCTTACATGGAATTGCAGCATGACGCGAACTGACCTGGATGGAGAGCTTCTGAGCCGTGCCCGACAGGGTCACGGGCTGTCTGCGGATGACCTGCACCGCATCGACCAGCACAATGTGCTGTCGCTCGGCATGCTGGCCGACGAGGTGCGCCGGAGCGTGCGCGGCCCCTCGGTGACGGTTCGCCGCGTGGCGACTGTACCGTCGGCAGGCATTGGTGCCGAGTGGGCCCGGATGACCGAAGGCGCTGACGAAGTACGGATCAGCCACATCCCCGACTCGCGCGAGGCCACGCTGACGCTGGTGACGACGGTGCGGGCGGCGACGCCAGAGACCCTGCCGGTGTGGGGCTTCTCGCTCGAACAGCTGACAAGGGCGAGCTGGTTCTGTGGACGTGGTGACCTTGAGGCACTGGCGGCCTCAGGGTTGACCGGGGTGGTCGATGCCGCAGTTGATGTTGTGTCACCCACCCAGGTCGCCGAGGTGTTCGAGGCGGGTCTGGCGGTGGGACTGCTGAGCGTCGAGCAGCCGGTCATGGGCGACCGCGTCTTGTTTGTGGAGGGGCTGCT
Organism: Acidobacteriota bacterium; assembly: GCA_016871195.1. Lineage (GTDB taxonomy): Bacteria > Acidobacteriota > Vicinamibacteria > Vicinamibacterales > UBA2999 > VFZN01. Next base: position 25,764 of record VFZN01000010.1, read on the forward strand.
TCGGTTTCTCGCCGCCGAGTCTCGGGTCCGGCGCGTAGCCCCGCTGCCGAAGCAGGTGCCCGTGGCTACTCCGACCACCGGCTACCAGGACGTCCGCCTGGTAGCGATGACCACCATCGGCCTGCCGATGCTGGAACACGTGGTGGTCGATTGGCTGCAATATGGCCCGAAGCTGGCGCAGGTCGCGCTGACGTTCGGGGCGACGTATCTCGACAATGTCTCGACCGTCGATGATCCGGCCCTCGGGCGGCGGCGAACGCATCTCGAAGACGTGCGCCGCAACATCACGGCTGCCGGGCTCACGCCCGCCGAGCGCACTGACGCCGCATGAGGCCCGCCCGCGTCGGGGCGGTCTCGTACCTCAACGCACGACCGCTGGTGTGGGGGCTTGATGCGCGCCCCGACCTGTTTTCGTTGCGCGTCGACCTGCCGTCACGATGTGCACGCCTGCTGCACGACGGCGACACTGACCTCGGGCTGATTCCGGCCATCGAGTATCAGATGGGAGAGTATCTGGTCGTCCCCGACGTGGCCATCGGTGCCGATGGCCCCGTGCAGTCGGTGGCCGTGTTCTCTTCGCGACCCATCGGAGAGGTGCGGTCGGTGGCACTCGACACCAGCTCACGGTCGTCGGTCGCACTGACGCGGGTGCTCGCCCATCATCACTGGAAGATCACGCCGACGTACGTGTCGGCCGAACCGGACCTCGACCAGATGCTGGGCGCGAGCGATGCGGCGTTGCTGATTGGCGACCCGGCGCTTGATGTGGATGCGCCGGCCCGAGGGCTGCGGAAATATGACCTGTCAGAGGCCTGGAAGGCAATGACGGGGTTGCCGTTTGTCTTCGCCGTGTGGGCAGGCAGGGCAGACGCCATTGACGCCGAGCAGGTCGACCTCCTGCAGCGCGCCCGCGACGCGGGTCTGGTTGCCGCCGAGCGCATCGCGGCCGAGCACGTCGGGGCAGATGCCCTGCGGCAGCAGGCCGCCGTCTCGTATCTGCGTGATACTCTCAACTACAGGTTCGGTGCCCGCGAGCGTCAGGGACTGGCGCTGTTTCATCAGCTGGCGGCCGAGCAGGCACTGGTGCCTGCGTGGCGCCCCTTGCGGTTGTTCTCATGAGCCACTCACTCGACACGCTGCAGGCCCGCCTTGACGCCGGCGGACGACTCGACGCCGACGAAGCCCTCTATCTCTATCGGTCCGCGCCCACCTGGTGGCTTGGCCAGATGGCCGATCGGATGCGCCAGCGTCGGCATCCGGACGGCGTAGTCACCTACATCATCGACCGCAACGTCAACTACACAAACGTGTGCGTCGCGCGCTGTAACTTCTGTGCGTTCTATCGCACCGTGGGCCATCACGAAGGCTACGTGCTGAGCTTCGATGAGATCTTCCGGAAAATCGACGAGACGCTGGCCCTCGGAGGGGTTCAACTGCTCCTGCAGGGCGGGCACAATCCTGACCTTCCGCTGCAGTGGTATGAAGACCTGTTCCGCGCCATCAAGTCGCGCTATCCGTCCTTCAAGCTGCACGCGCTGTCGCCGCCCGAGGTGCTGCACCTGTCGCGGATGAGCCGACTGTCGGTGCCCGAGGTGCTGCGCCGGCTCATCGATGCGGGCCTCGACTCGGTGCCTGGCGGGGGCGCCGAAATCCTTGTCGACCGGGTGCGGAAGCAACTCAACTGCTACAGCAAGGCCTCGGCCGACGAGTGGCTCGAGGTGATGCGGCAGGCGCACCTGGCGGGCCTGCGCACCACGGCGACCATGATGTACGGCACCGTCGAGACCGACGAAGAGCGGCTCGAGCACATGCTGCGGCTGCGGGCGCTGCAGGATGAGACCGGCGGATTCACGGCCTTCATCACCTGGAGCTACCAGCCCGAGCACACCGAACGCGGCGGCACCGAAGCCACTGGCATCGAGTATCTGCGCACCCTGGCCATTGCCCGGCTCGTGCTCGACAATTTTGACAACCTGCAGGCGTCGTGGGTGACCCAGGGCGGGAAGGTCGGACAACTGAGCCTGGCCTTCGGGGCCAATGACATGGGCAGCGTCATGATCGAAGAGAACGTGGTGCGTGCCGCTGGGGCGTCGTATTGCATGGACGAAGTGGAAATCGTCCGTAACGTCGAGGATGCCGGCTTCCGGGCCGAGCGCCGGACGATGCATTACGAGCGGCTGGGGCCCCCGATGTTCCGGCTGCAGGAGATGCCGCGGCAGCTGTCGCTCGCGACGGCGCGTGCCGAGGGTGACACCTCGGTGCCCGAGGAACTGCGGCAGTACGAGGCTCGCACCCCCGAGGGCAAGCGGCAGCGGCACCAGATTTCGTCGCCGGTGGCATGACCTGCCTCCGTGCGGCCTGGGTGGTTCCCATCGACCAGCCGCCGATGGCGGGGGGATGGGTTGCCATCGATGAGGGTCGGATTATTGGCATCGGCCCTGCCGAGGCGCCTGTGGCATCGGTGTATGGTCCCATCACGGACCTCGGCGACGTGGCCTTGCTGCCGGGCCTCGTCAATGCCCATACACATCTGGAACTGTCGTGGCTGCGCGGCGCGGTTCCGCGGGCCGAACAGTTCACCGATTGGGTGCAGGCCCTGTTTGCTGTGCGCGGGCGTCCAACGGACGTCGGCGATCTCGCCCGGATTCGGGAGGCGGCTCTCGAGACCGTCCTGGCCATGCGCGCGCATGGCACCAGCCTCGTGGGCGACATCAGCAATTCACTCGCCGTGGCCGACATTCCGGCCGTCGCCGGCCTGCGCGGGTGGACCTTTCACGAACTGCTCGGTTTCGGTGAACGGGATGACGCCCAGGTCACGCGGTCACGCGAACGGAGGGAGGCGATGGGCCCGAGCACGCTGGGCGTCAGCGTCGCGGCGCACGCGCCCTATTCGGTGTCACGCGAGCTGCTGGACGCCGTGGCCGCTGAAGCGCGGCGGCTGTCGCCAGCGCCGGTGAGTGTGCACGTCGCCGAATCGCCCGAAGAAGACGCGCTGATCCGCAACGGCACCGGACCGTGGCGTGGTCTCCTCGAGCGGATGGGCGTCTGGCGGAATGACTGGCGCGTGCCTGGGGTGTCTCCGGTCGCGTACCTGCATGGCGTCGGCCTGTTGCAGCCGCACACGCTGGCCGTGCACTGCGCACAGGCCAGTGACGAGGACCTCGAGCTCCTCCGGATGGCCGGTGCGACTGTGGTGACCTGTCCGCGCAGCAATCGCTGGGTTGGCGTCGGTGCCCCGCCTATCGGAAGGTTCTACGCATCCGGCGTGCGCGTGGGCTTCGGTACCGACAGCCTGGCGAGCGTCGAGGATGTCAATCTGTTCAGCGAGGTGGCAGCCGCCCATGCCGTCGCACCGCAGGTGCCGGCCGCGCGTCTGTTGGCCAGTGCCACGCTCGACGGGGCGCGTGCCCTTGGCCTCGCGGCCGACTATGGGTCGCTGACGGTGGGGAAGTGCGCCGATATTGTCGCCGTGTCGCTGCCCTCGACGGTGGACGACATCGAAGGCCATCTGGTGGCGGGTGTGGCGGCCGAGCACGTGTCATGGGCGAGCACCCGCGGGGCATTGGGCGCACGAGGCTGAGACATCGCATCATGCTGCGTCAGATCACCACATATCTTTCGTTTGTGCGGTTCAGCCACTCGGTCTTCGCGTTGCCATTTGCGCTGACTGGCGCGATGCTGGCCACCCGGCACCAGCCGGTGACCGGCGTCACAGTCGCCTGGATTGTGGCGGCCATGGTCACGGCCCGCAGCGCGGCGATGGGGTTCAATCGCCTGGTGGATGCCCGATTCGATGCGACGAATCCACGGACGGCGATGCGGGAACTGCCACGCGGCGCCATGCAGACACGCGAAGCCATCGGCTTTGTGGTGGTGATGTCTGCGGCATTTGTTGCCGTCTCGTTTCAGATCAGCTGGCTGTGCGGGGCGCTGTCACCTGTGGCGCTGGCCATCGTGTTCTGGTACTCGCTGGCCAAGCGCTTCACTGCCTTTACGCAGCTGTACCTGGGGCTCGCCATGGCGGTGGCGCCGGTCGGGGGGTGGCTGGCTGCCGGAGGGCGGGGCGGTTGGGAGCCATGGGTGCTGGGGCTGGCGATCGGGTTGTGGGTCGGAGGTTTCGACGTGCTGTACGCCTGTCAGGATCTGGCACATGACCGTGCGGAGGGGCTCCGGTCGATTCCCATCCGGTTCGGCGTCGTGCGTTCGCTGCTGATTTCACGACTCATGCATGTGGCCACGATTGCCTGCATGCTGGCGCTGGCGCCGCTGGCCGATCTCGGGCCGGTCTACCTCGCGGGCGTGGCGGTGGTGGCGCTGTTGCTGATCTACGAGCAGTCGCTGGTCAGTGCCACGGACCTGTCACAAGTCAAGCGTGCCTTCGACCTGAACGGCTATGTCGGCATCATCTATTTCTTCGTGACGGCGGTAGACCTGTATGTCGGTTGACAAGACTCCGGCCCGCATTGCGGGCATGTTCGATGCCATTGCGGGTCGCTACGACCTGCTCAATACCGTGCTCTCGGCCGGGCTCGACCGTTACTGGCGGCGACGGGCCATCAGGTCGCTGGGGCTGACGGGGCGCGAGCGGGTGCTGGACGTCTGCACCGGCACGGCGGATGTCGCCATGGCCGCCGGCCGCGCCACGCCGGGGGCGGCGCGAGTGGTGGGCGTCGACTTCGCAGGGGCGATGCTGCAGCGGGGTCTGACCAAGGTCAACGATGCCACGCTGGCGGCACGAGTGACGCTGGTGCGGGGTGATGCCATGCAACTGCCAGTCGCTACCGAGTCTGTCGACGCAGCCACCATCGCGTTTGGTATCAGGAATGTGCACGAGCCGACGGTGGCCTGCCGCGAAGTGCTCCGCACACTGCGTCCGGGGGGGCGGTTGGCGATCCTCGAGTTCGGTCTGCCGGTCATTCCAGCCGTGCGTCCGCTGTATCTCTGGTACTTCAATCACGTGCTGCCGCGCATCGGTCGGGCCGTGTCGCAGCATACGGCTGCGTACGACTATCTGCCCCAGTCGGTCGAAGCGTTTCCCTGGGGCGAGCAGTTTGCCGACGTGCTGCGGCAGGCTGGCTTTGTGCACGTGCAGGCCAACCCGCTGGCCTTCGGGATCGTCTATCTCTATGCGGGCCAGCGTCCGGGCGCCACGACTGGCGTGTGATAGTCTCCGGATTCACCGATGTTCTTCGATTTCGACGATCGATATTCCGACGTCGAGCCCGTCGGTCGTGCCATTTCCCTGCGCGACGGCATAGGCCTCGCGGCGCTGGTGCACGTGCTCATGGGCCTGCTGTTGCTGTATGGGCCACAGTGGCTGCGGATGAACGTCCTGTCATCGCCGGAACAGCAGGTGGCCGAGGTCACGCCCCCGCGCCCGCCTGACGACTCCCGGTTTGTGTTTGTCGAACCGCGTGTCGACACGCCGGCGCCCCGGGCGCCAAATCGCGCGGAACTCTCGGACGTGGACCGCGAATCCCGGACCATGGAACGTGCCCCCGTCCCTGACAACCCCCTGCCGTTTGCACGGGGCAACACCACGGAACGCGTCGAGGCCAGTCCCGAGGAACGGATGCGCGGCAAAGGACCTGCCGAGCAGCCGGCGCCAGAGGCCCCCCCCGCCGTGGAAACACCGCCCCGCGAAGCCGACACGCTCGCCGATGGGCGTCTGTCGGCCCCCCGGCCTCCGCAGACGGCCGCACCGCCGCCCGGCGGCCAACTGGGCGATGCGCTCCGAAATCTGCAGCGGTATGTCGACCGCGAGTCGTTCGACAACCAGAAGGGCGGCATGCAGGAATTCGGGCCGGCCATTCAGTTCGACACCAAGGGCGTCGAGTTCGGGCCGTGGGTGCGGCGCTTCATCGCGCAGGTCAAGCGCAACTGGTTTGTGCCCTATGCGGCGATGTCCCTCCGCGGTCGGGTGGTGATCACCTTCAACGTGCATCGGAACGGGGCCGTGACCGATGTCACGGTGGTGCAGCCGTCGCCGGTAGAGTCATTCAATCTGGCGGCGCGAAACGCGCTGTTGTCCTCGAATCCGACGGCACCTCTGCCCCCGGAGTATCCCGATGACAAGGCGTTCTTCACGGTGACGTTCTACTACAACGAGTCGCCTGACGGGCGCCCACCGCAGGAGTAGATGCACCGATGTCCGTGCTGCTGGCGGTGCTCGGGCCGACGGCCACCGGCAAGAGTGCCTTGGCGCTGGCGCTGGCCGAACGTCTCGGGGGCGAAATTCTCAACTGTGATTCGACGGCCGTGTTTCGCGGATTCGACATCGGCACCGACAAGGTGCCTGCCTCCGCGCAGCGCGGCATTCCGCACCACTTGATCGACATCGCCGATCCCACCGACGGCTACAGCGCGGCCGACTATGCCCGCGATGCGGCGGCGGCCGTCTCCGACGTGATCGCGCGGGGCCGCGTGCCCCTCCTGGTCGGGGGCACCGGGTTCTACTTCCGTGCACTCACACGGGGACTGTTCCCGGGAGTGCCGCGTGATGCCGAGCTGCGGGCGCGCCTCGAACGCCTGGGCTGGCGCTTCGGCGGCCGGCGTCTGCACCGGCTCCTGCACCGGGTCGACCCCCGCTCAGCGGTGCGCATCCAGCCCGCCGACCAGAAGCGCGTGGTACGGGCCCTCGAGGTGTACTTCAAGACCGGACGTCCCCTGACGCAGCACTTCGCCGACACGGTGTCACCCCTGCCGGCTTCGATGCGCGTAGTGAGCGTGGCGCTGCACCTGCCGTATGAGGTGCTGTTGCCGCGTCTGCAGCGTCGCGTCGATCAGCAGTTTGCGTCGGGACTGCTCGACGAGATGCGCAAGAACCTGGTGCGCGGCGTGCCTGCGACGGCACGGCCGTTTACGGGACTGGTTTATCGTCAGGCCCTCGAGCATTTGCGGGGGCTGCGTGACGAGGCAACCACCCGGGCGCTCATCGTGCAGGAAAACCGTCGCTACGCGCGACGTCAGCTGACCTGGTTCCGGCAGGAACCTCAGCTACAATGGTTTGAGGGTCCGGGAGAATCCGGCGAAGTGCAGGCCCGCGTCGTCGACTGGCTGAGGGCTCAGGGTGTTACCGCGTAACCGGGGAGTCGTAGACCGATGACCGAGTCCAAGGCTGGCACGCCGAACATCCAGGATGTTTTCCTGAACTACGCCCGTCGCGAGCGCCTCTCGGTGGTCGTGCATCTTCTGGATGGCCGCGAACTTGAGGCGCGCATCAAGAACTTTGATCGATTCGCCGTGATTATCGAGCACAACGGCGTCGACCACCTGGTCTTCAAGCACGCGATTGCCACGATTCGCACCCCCCGCAGCGTGCCCAATTACTTCCCGTCCCACCATCCCTGATGCCCCGGTTTCGTCGTGCGATTGTCATTGTCCTCGATAGTGTCGGGGCCGGTGAACTGCCTGATGCGGCTGAATACGGAGACGAAGGCAGCCACACGCTCGGGCACATCTGTGAGCAGGAGGCGGTAAACCTTCCCACGCTGATGCGCCTCGGATTGGGTTGTGCGGTGCCGCTTCGCGGTGTGTCCTGTGCGGGGACCCCAGAGGCGGCGTATGGACTCATGGCCGAGCGGTCACCGGGCAAAGACTCGGTGACGGGCCACTGGGAGCTGATGGGGCTGGTGCTGGCCCGGCCGTTTCCAACCTTTCCCAGCGGATTCCCCGATGCGCTCATCCGGGCCTTCGAGACGCGCATTGGGCGTCCGGTGCTGGGGAATGTCGTGGCGTCAGGGACGGAAATCATCGACAGACTCGGCGCCGCCCATTTGGCGAGCGGACATCCGATTGTCTACACATCCGCTGATAGCGTCTTTCAGATTGCGGCTCACGAACACCTGGTGCCCGTGACGCAACTCTATGACTGGTGTGCCGTGGCCTACGCCCTGGTGGTTGAGGGCATGGGCATCGGACGCGTCATTGCGCGACCGTTTGTGGGCGAGCCCGGGCGGTTTGTGCGCACGGCCCACCGTCATGACTATGCCATGCCACCCACCGGGCCGACCCTGCTCGACCGGCTGACCGAGGCGGGATGCGACATCACGACCATCGGGAAGGTGAGTGACCTGTTTGCCGGGCGCGGCACCGGGCGGAGCATTCCGACGGAGTCTGATGCCCACGGAATGGATGCGCTGGCCGAGGTGATGATGACGCAGCGTGAGGGGCTGGTCCTGGCCAATCTGGTCGATTTCGATACGAAGTACGGCCATCGGAATGACGTGGCCGGCTATGCCCGCAACCTCGAGCAATTCGACCGCCGGCTGGCGGAGGTGCTACCGAGGCTGGCCAACGACGACCTGCTAGTGGTGACCGCAGACCACGGTAATGATCCGGCGACTCCCAGCATGGACCATTCTCGAGAATACGTGCCACTGCTGTGCACGGGACCTCGGGTGCGTGTCGGGCACTCGCTGGGAACGCGGTCGACATTTGCCGACCTCGGACAGACGCTGGCCGAGGTCTTCGGCGTCCGGCCGCTTGATGCGGGTGAGAGTTTTCTGGGAGGGCTCACGTGACCATTCGTGAACAGCTTGAGGCCCGTGAGCGTGCCACGCTGGCCCCTGAGGCAGCGAAAAGCGGAGACACCCGGGGACGGGTGCGGCCCGAGGGTGAGGATGCGGTGCGGCCGGCCTTCCACCGCGACCGCGACCGGATCATCCACACCAAGGCATTCCGGCGGCTGAAGCACAAGACGCAGGTGTTCTTCTCGCCACAGGGGGATCACTATCGGACGCGGCTCACCCATAGCCTGGAGGTGTCGCAGATCGCCCGGACCATGGCCAAAGTCCTGCGGCTCAATGAAGACCTGACAGAGGCCATCGCGCTGGGGCACGACCTGGGCCACACGCCGTTCGGCCACGCGGGCGAGCGGGTGCTGAGCCGTCTGGTCCCGGGCGGATTCGAGCACTATGAGCAAAGCCTCCGCATCGTGGACGTGCTAGAGCGCGACCGGACCGGACTGAACCTGACCTGGGAGGTACGCGACGGCATCGCCCGACACTCGAAGGGAAAAAGCGGGCTGCCGGTTGGGTCACCGCCGGACCAGCGGGCCTCGACAGTCGAAGGGCAGTTGGCGCGGGTGGCCGACATCGTGGCGTATGTGAACCACGACATCGACGATGCCGTGCGGGCCGGCATCATCCGGGAGGAGGCGCTGCCGCGGCACGCGGTGGCGCGGTTGGGTCGGACACCGTCCGAGCGCATCGGCACCCTGGTGACCGATGTGGTCACGCAGACGCTGGCGGGGGGGCTGGGGGAGGTGCGGATGACTCCAGACGTGCTGCAGGCCATGCTCGACCTCAGGACGTTCATGTTCGAGGCGGTCTACGAGAACCAGACGGCCACGGCCGAGTTTGCGAAGGCCGACGGCATTCTTGGCGGACTGTGGGAGCGTGTGCGGCAGGCCCCCGAGCGCTTCCTGGATATGAGAACCGTTGAGGCGGAGGGGCTGGACCGGGGCGCGCAGGACTTTCTGGCGGGGATGACGGACCGGTATGCGGTCAACCTGTTTGAACAGTTGTTCATTCCCAAGCCGTGGGTGCGGCTGGCGGATGGCGACCGCGTGCTATCATCGGATGTTTGATGCGGCTGGATCTTACGCCCCTCCGGCAGGCGGAAACTCCGGTCGACCGCCAGTACGCGCCTGAGGCGTTTGCGCACGACCACGAGGATTTCCGCGTGGTGGCGCCCGTGCTCCTGTCGCTGGTGGTGCACAAGGACCACGAACGCTACCGGCTGGTCGGGCAGGTGCAGACCACGCTCGAACTGACATGCAGTCGGTGTCTCGAGCCGTTTGCATATCCCGTGGCGGTGCCGTTCGATCTCCGCTACTTTCCTGAGGGGGCTGACTTGGCGCCATCGGGAGGGGAGGAAGGCGAGTCGCGCGTGGAAGACAGCGATACGTCGGTCTCGGTCTACCGGGACGACGAGATTGACCTCGGGGCCCTGATGCACGAGCAGTTCTATCTGGCGCTGCCGATGAAGCCGCTGTGTCGCGAGGCCTGCAAGGGGCTGTGTGCCCAGTGCGGGGCCAACCTGAATGAAGCCCCCTGCCAGTGCGTGCCGGAGTGGTCCGACCCGCGGTTGGCAGGATTAAAGTCGGTACTGACTGAACGAAAGCACGACGATGCCTAATCCAAAACGACGTCACTCAAAGACCCGGGGCCGGAAGCGCCGGACGCACGACGCTCTGACGGCCACCACCGCGGGCCGCTGCCCCCAGTGCAGCGAGCCCAAGGCGGCCCATCAGGTCTGCAAGTACTGCGGCTACTACCGCGCACGCCAGGTGCGGGCGGTCGACGAAGAATAGTCGACCGGCGAACCGATGCGCATCGCGGTTGACGCCATGGGGGGCGACTTCGCTCCTCGTCGTCCCGTGGATGGGGCGTTGGCGGCCGCTCGGCATCTTGGCGTCGGCATTGACCTGGTCGGTCGTGAATCAGCGATTCGCGACGAGTTGATCAGGCATCCGGACGCGGACCGTCTCGGGGTGCGGATTGTTGACGCGCCGGACGTCGTGGCCATGGATGACTCTGCCGCCCAGGCCCTGCGGCGCAAGCCCCGGTCGTCGATCATGGTGGCCACGGATCGCCTCGCGTCGGGCGACGCCAATGCGGTGGTGTCTGCCGGGCACACCGGCGGCAGTGTCGTGGCGGCGCATACCCTGCTGGGAATGCTGGACGGCATCGACCGACCCGCCCTGGCACCCATGGTGCCGACCGGTGACGGTTCAGCCGTGCTGCTGGACGCCGGGGCCACGGTCGAATGTCGCCCACAGCACCTCGCCCAGTTCGCCCTACTCGGTGCCAGCTACGCCCGCTCGGTCCTGGGGCTGGCGAGCCCTCGCGTCGGGCTGCTGTCGATCGGGGAAGAGCCCACAAAGGGCAATGACCTCACGCGCGAAGCGTTTCGCCTGATCCAGCAGCTGCCGGTCGCCTTTGTGGGCAATGTCGAGCCTCGCGGCGTTTTTCAGGGGGCGGTCGATGTCGCCGTCGCCGACGGTTTCACCGGCAACCTTGTCCTCAAGATGAGTGAGGGGGTCGTCGAAATGGTCGAGGAACTGCTCAAGCGCGAATTGGAGAGCACGTTCTCGAGCCAGATGGGCTACCTGCTGTCGCAGCGCGCGTTCCGCCGGTTTCGGCGCCGGATTGACTATTCCGAATATGGCGGCGCTCCGCTGCTCGGCGTCCGGGGCCTGATGGTGGTGGCTCATGGGCGCTCGTCGGTGAAGGCCCTGCGCAACGCCGTGGCCCAGGCGGCGCGCCTGGTCCAGCAGGGCGGATGGCAGCGATGGCAGCAGGAGATCGCGCTGTCTGGAAAGGAGCTGTCCTGATGATTGCGTGTGTCTTTCCGGGCCAGGGTTCGCAGGCCGTGGGCATGGGGAAGCCGCTGGTGGCGGCGTCCGCCGACGCGGCCGAGGTGTTTGCGCAGGCCGATGCGGCCCTGGGCTTCGCCCTATCGAGCGTGATATTCGAAGGCCCGGCCGAGATGCTCACCCTCACAGAACACACCCAGCCTGCCATCCTCACGATGAGCACGGCCGTGTGGAGCGTCCTCGAGCGCCGTGGTCTCAGGCCCGACTATGTGGCGGGGCACAGTCTGGGCGAGTACTCGGCGCATGTCGCGGCGGGGACGTTGGCTTTTGCCGATGCCGTGCGCCTGGTGCGGAACCGGGGCCGTTACATGCAGGAGGCCGTGCCTGTGGGCACGGGCGCCATGGCAGCGGTCCTGGGGCTCGAGGAGGCCGACGTGGTAGCAGCCTGCCTCGATGCGGCGCAGGGTGAGATTGTCAGTCCGGCGAATCTCAACGGCGCCGGGCAGATTGTCATTGCCGGGCATACCGGGGCGGTCGTCCGGGCCGGTGACACCTGCAGGGGCCGCGGCGCGCGTCGGGTGATTCCGCTGAAGGTGAGCGCCCCGTTCCACTGCGCCCTGATGAATCCGGCTCGCGACCGGCTCCAGCCTGAACTCGAGCGGGTGCCGGCCAGCGAACCCCGGATTCCAGTGATTGCCAATGTGGACGCGGAGCCGAGAACGAGCGCCACGACGGCGATTGACGCGCTGGTTCGCCAGGTTGCGCAGCCGGTGCGGTGGGAGGCCACGGTGCAGTGGCTGGCGGCTCGGGGCGTCGAGACGTTTGTCGAGGTGGGACCCGGCGCTGTGCTGAGTGGTCTTATCAGAAAGGTAGTACGCGAGGCGCGCGTGCTGTCGGTAGAAACGCCAGAGGACGTGGAGGCGGCCGTGGCCGCGCTGAATCTATGACCGCATCGACTGAACGAGTGGCGATTGTGACCGGGGCCTCGCGCGGCATCGGCCGGGCCATCGCGCTGCGGCTGGCGGCGGCGGGCCTGCGCGTTGTCTGCGTGGCCCGAGGTACGAATGCGGCCGAGACGGTCGACGTGATCCGGGGGCGGGGGCACCAGGCCGAATCCCACGGCGTCGACGTCACCGATGCCGAGGCGGTCGAGCACCTGGTGGCCGATGTGCTGGCGCGCCATGGTCGGATCGATGTGCTGGTCAGCAATGCGGGCATCACGCGCGACCAGTTGATGCTGCGTATGAAACGCGCCGACTGGGATGCGGTGCTGGCTACCAACCTGACGGCATCGTTCACCTGGTGCCAGGCGGTCCTGAAGCCGATGATTCGTCAGAGGGCCGGTCGGATCATTGCGATCAGTTCGGTGGTCGGGCAGATGGGCAACGCCGGGCAGGCCAACTACGCCGCCTCGAAGGCGGGCCTGATCGGGTTCTGCAAGTCGCTGGCGCGCGAAGTGGCGTCGCGGCAGGTCACGGTGAACGTGGTTGCCCCCGGGCTCGTCGAGAGCGACATGACGCGGGCCATCGCCGAGGCGGCGAAGGCTGACTGGGCCAGCCAGATCCCGCTGGGCCGGATGGGCACGCCCGAGGACATCGCGGCGGCCGTCGGGTTTCTCGCTTCCGACGATGCGTCGTATATTACTGGACAGGTTCTCGCCGTGAATGGCGGGATGTACATGTAGGCAGGCACCGATTCGGTGCCGTCAGGAGGATTGCTGTGGCCGTTGCCGACAAGGTGAAGAGCATCATCGTTGAACAGCTGGGTGTCGATGAAGACGAGGTGACTCCGGACGCATCGTTTCTGGAGGATCTGGGCGCCGACTCACTCGACACGGTCGAGCTGGTGATGGCGTTCGAAGAGGAGTTTGGCATCGAGATTCCCGATGACGAAGCGGAGAAGATCACGCGCGTCAAGGATGCCGTCTCGTATATCGAGGCACACAGCAAGAAGAAGTAGGGCCGGCGGGACGTCCGGCGACGGAGGCCATGTGAGCAGACGAGTGGTAGTCACAGGAGTCGGTCTGGTGTCCGCTCTGGGCATCGGCACAGACGCCAACTGGCACGGTCTGCTGGCAGGGCAGAGCGGGGCCGGCCCCATCACCCGGTTCGACGCATCCGCGTTTTCCACGCGGTTTGCCGCCGAAGTGAAGGGGTTCGACCCGCTGGCGTTTCTTGACAAGAAAGACGTCAAGAAAATGGACCCGTTCATTCACTACGCCATTGCGGCGTCACAGTTTGCCGTGGACGATGCCGGCCTTGCGGTGACTCCGTCGAATGCCGATCGCGTGGGCGTGTTCATCGCATCGGGCATCGGCGGCTTTTCCTCCATCGAGCGCGAGCATCGCGCGTTCCTTGAGGGAGGCCCCCGCAAGATTTCGCCGTTTTTCATTCCCGGCGCCATCATCAACCTGGCCTCCGGTCAGGTGTCGATTCGCTTCGGAGCTAGGGGGCCCAACTCGGCAACAGCGACGGCCTGCGCCGCCTCGGCCCATGCGGTCGGTGATGCCTTCGAGATCATCCGCCGTGGTGCGGCCGACGTCATGATTGCCGGCGGATCCGAGGCCGGGGTGTGTGCCATGGGCGTGGGCGGATTTGCCGCGCTGCGTGCGCTGTCGACGCGCAACGATGATCCGGCCCGAGCCAGTCGTCCGTTCGACAAGGACCGCGATGGCTTCGTGCTCGGGGAAGGGTCGGGTGTCATCATTCTCGAGGCGCTCGAGACGGCCCAGGCACGAGGTGTGCGCATCTACGCCGAAATGGTGGGCTACGGCATGTCGGGCGACGCCTTCCACATGACGGCGCAGCCCGAGGATGCGGACGGCGCCTATCGGTCGATGATGGCGGCGCTGGCATCTGCGGACGTCGCTCCGACCCAGGTCGACTACATCAACGCGCACGGCACGTCGACGCCGATCAACGATCCGACGGAAACCCTGGCCGTCAAGCGGGTCTTTGGCGACCATGCCTACCGGTTGGCCATGTCGTCGACCAAGTCAATGACCGGTCATCTACTAGGGGCCGCCGGTGGACTCGAGGCCGGCATTTCGGCACTGGTCCTGCGGCACCAGATGCTGCCGCCGACCATCAATTTCGATCAGCCAGGCGAGGGATGCGACCTCGACTATGTGCCGAACACGGCACGGGCTGCCACCGTTCAATACGTGCTCTCGAATTCGTTCGGCTTCGGTGGCACCAACGCCTCGCTGCTGTTCAAACGCTACGAGTAGCCCGGTCAGGCGAATTCCGCCAGGACGGGTGACGCCAGACCGCCCCGCAGAAGGACTGTGATGAAGATTGCTGTCTGTATCAAGCAAGTGCCTACGCGCGAGTGGCAGCCGCGGCTCAACGAATCGCGCACGTGGGTGCGTGAGCAGGATGCCAGTTACGAAATGAACGAACCCGATGCGTACGCGCTTGAAGAGGCCCTGCGGCTGCGCGAGAAGCATGGGGGAGAAGTGGTGGTCTGCTCAGTGGGGCCGGCCCGGGTGCAGCAGGTGATTCGCGAAGCCCTGGCCCGCGGCGCCGACCGGGCCGTGCACGTGGAAGACGAGGCCCTGGGCTCGGTCGACGCCGCCACGGCGGCGGCGGCTCTGGCCCCCGCACTCCGCGAGGAGGGCTGTGACCTCATCCTCACCGGGCTGCAGTCGGACGACCAGGGGCACGCGCAGTTCGGCCCGGTGCTGGCCGCATCGCTCGATGTGCCCCACTCGACCATCATCATGGAAGTGCAGGCCCAGGATGGTGGCATCAGGGTAAAGCGCGAGCTTGAAGGCGGCTGGTTCCAGTATGTCTCGATGCCGACGCCAGCGCTGCTGACGATTCAGAGCGGCATCAACCAGCTGCGCTACGCCACGCTCAAGGGCATTATGGCCGCGAAGAAGAAAGAGATTCGCAAGGTGGCGGCGCCGGCCGGTCTGGCTGCCCGCCTGCAGGTCGTGGCCATGTATGCGCCACAGAAGTCGAAGCAGACGGTGATGATTGGCGGGACACCGGCAGACGCAGCTCGTGAACTGGTGCGCCGTCTGCGAGAGGAGGCGAGGGTTCTGTGATTCTGGTCATTGCCGAGCAGAAGGAGAGCGTGCTCAATCGCGCCTCATGGGAGGCCCTGGTCGCGGCGCAGCAGCTCAGCGCCGGCACGGTGCCGGTCCACGTGGCGGTCCTCGGGCATCAGATCGCCGCTGCTGCGACGGAACTGTCCCACGCGGCGGTGGCTGGTGTGATCAGCATCGACCATCCGTCGCTCGAGCACTACACCGCCGACGGGTATGTCCAGGCGGCACGCGCGCTGGTCGACCACCTCGCGCCCGCGCACGTGCTCGTCGCGCACACCTATCAGACGCGCGATTTCGTCCCCGTCCTGGCGGCCCGGCTCGACCGGGCCCTCGTCACCGATGTCATTGCGATTCATCAGCACAATGGCGCTCCGGCGTTTGCACGCCCGATGTTTCAGGGCAAGTTGGTGGCCGATGTAGTGCTGAGCGGTCCCTCACCGCACCTGGTGACCATGCAAATTGGTGCGGTGCGCGCCGATGCGCTGGCGAAGGGGCCAAGTCTGGCTCCGGTGACCACGATGGCCATTTCCGTGGATGCGACGGCAATCCGTCAGCGGGCAGAAGCTCCCTTCCAGGAAGCCAAGCAGGCCGTCGACCTGTCGCAGGCCGAACGCATATTGGCGGTGGGGCGCGGCATCAAGTCGCAGGACAACATCGCGGTGGCGCAGCAGTTGGCCGACGCCCTGGGCGCCGAGCTGGCGGCCTCGAGGCCGATCTGCGACAACGGCTGGTTGCCGATGGAACGCCAGATCGGCAGCTCGGGTCAGACGGTGGCGCCCAAGCTGTATGTGGCCGTAGGCATCTCAGGAGCCATTCAGCATCTCGTGGGTATGAAGGGTGCGCGCACCATCGTGGCCATCAACAAGGATGCCGAGGCGCCCATTTTCGAGATTGCCGACTACGGAGTGGCTGGTGACCTGTTCGAGGTAGCGCCCGCTCTGGTCGCGGCCCTGAAGGCCTGATGCCATGACGCGCGAAGTACTCGACGTCGACATTCTCATCGTCGGGGGCGGTCCCGCGGGGTTGTCGGCCGCGCTGCGCCTGGCGCAGCTGCAGAAGGCACAGGGAGGTGACCCCCTGTCGATCGCTGTGGTCGAGAAGGCCCGCGAGGCGGGGGCGCACCAGCTGTCTGGAGCCCTGCTCGACCCTTCGACGCTGGCCGATCTGATTCCGGACTATGCCGCCAAGGGCGCGCCGCTGGCCTGCGAGGTGACCTCGGATCAGATCTATTTCCTGACCCCGCAGAAACACTGGCGCCTGCCCCTGACACCCCCGCCGTTCCGGAATCACGGCAACTACGTCATTTCGCTGAATCAGTTCACGCGGTGGCTGGCGTCTCAGGTCGAGGCCGAGGGCGTCGATCTGTTCTGGGGGTTTGCCGCGCAGTCGGTGCTGTTTGACGGTGCGCGCGTGATCGGCCTGCGCACGGGCGACCGCGGCGTGGGCAAGGACGGCCAACCGCGGGGCATGTTCGAGCCCGGGGCCGACATTCACGCGAGGGTCACGATCTTTGCCGATGGGGTGCGCGGGCACCTGACCAAGCAGCTGCTGCGGCTGCGCGGGCTGGCACGCGACAGTCAGCCGGCCCAGTTTGCGGTGGGCATGAAGGAGTTATGGGACGTGCCGGCCGACCGTCTCGCGCCCGGCACCGTGATCCATACCCTCGGCTATCCACTGCGCGAGGAAGAGTTCGGAGGCAGCTGGCTCTATGCAATGCCGGCCGGACGTCTCTCGCTGGGGTTCGTGGTCGGACTCGATTACAAGGACCCGCTGCTTGACCCGTATTCAGACTTCCAGCGCTTCAAGCAGCATCCCTTCCTGGCCCGCCTGCTCGACGGCGGCACGCGCCTGAAGTACGGCGCAAAGGCCCTGCCGGAAGGGGGCTGGAACACGTGTCCGCAGCTCTATCTCGATGGTGGCCTCATCGTGGGGGATGCGGCGAACTTCGTCAATTCCCTGAGACTGAAGGGGATTCATCTCGCGATGCGCAGCGGGATGCTCGCTGCAGAGACCGCGTTCGAGGCCGTGCGGGCAGACGACACCTCGTCTGCCCGCCTGTCGGCCTACAAGGCGCGTGTCGACGCCAGCCCGATTCGGGCTGAACTGTACCCCGTGCGGAACGTGCATCAGGCCTTCGGCGCGGGGCTGCTGGCTGGCAGTGCGTTCGCCGGACTGGCGATGGCGACCGGTGGGCGCTGGCCCGACGATCTCGAGGGACACCCCGGTCACACGCAGATGCAGACCCTCGAGCACTACTACGGGCTGCGGAAGGCCGATGTGCTCACGCCGTCGAATGCGGTGGTGCCCGACCGCGCGCTGACCTTCGACAAACTGACCAGCGTGCATTTTTCGGGCACGCATCACGAGGAAGACCAGCCCTCGCATCTGCAGGTGCACACCGAGGTCTGTCACTCGATCTGCGGCCCCGAGTACGGCCATCCGTGCACGCGCTTCTGTCCGGCCAACGTGTATGAGATGGTCGACCACGGCGAGGGCGGACGCCGCCTGCAGATTCACGCCTCGAACTGCGTGCACTGCAAGACATGCGACATCATGGATCCGTACGGCGTCATCACCTGGGTGGCTCCCGAGGGTGGTGAGGGTCCGCAGTACGACGGCATGTAGAGCCGACCGGCGTGACGGATCACAGCAGCGGGCCGGCGTGGCGGCAGTCACGGATGAAGCGGCTGCAGGTCTGGATGATCGCAGCGGTGGCCACGCCGCTGCTACGCCTGCTCATCGCCACGTGGCGAATCAGGGTAGAGGGTGACGAGGCCCTGGCGGCCCTTGCGGCTGCGCGCCAGCACGGCATCTTCGCTTTCTGGCACGGACGGATTCTTCAGGGCATAGCCTGCTTCCGCGACCGCGGCATCGTTGTCATCACCAGCGAAAATTTCGACGGCGAATGGATCGCGCGCATCATCACGCGCTTTGGCTTCGGCACGGCGCGCGGTTCATCGTCGCGAGGCGGCAGGAAGGCCTTGCTGCAACTGGTGCGCGACGCGCGGATGCATTCCACGGCCTTCACCGTCGACGGTCCTCGCGGACCGGCACGGCAGGCGCAGCCAGGGGCTGTCTGGCTGTCGAAGGCGACCGGGCACCCGGTGGTGCCATTCCATGCGGAGGCCTCATCGGTGTGGACGCTGTCGAGCTGGGACCGGACGCAGATCCCCAAGCCATTTGCGACAGTCGTGCTGGTGATTGGCCCTCCGTTCCAGGTACCAGGCGATGTGGATGAGGAAGGGCTTGAGCGCGCGCGTCAGCGTCTCGAGACTTCCCTGGCGGACTGTGAAGCCCGCTGCCGAGCCCTGTTGCCGTCGACGCCCGTGTGAGGAATGTTCAGATGCTGACTGTGGTGACCTCTGCGCGATTTGCCGACCACCTGACACCGCCGGGCCATCCCGAGAGTCCCGAACGAGCGGCCGTCATGTCGACCGTGGCCGGGCGGTTTGCGGCGGCCGGCGGACGCGTCGCCGAGCCCCGCCAGGCTGAGGACGTCGACCTGCTGCGCGTGCACACGCCGGCGCACGTGGCGGCGATGGTGGCCACGCGCGGGCGGCCAGTGATGCTCGATGACGACACCTTCACGTCGCCGTTGTCTGAGGAAGTTGCTCGTCTGGCCGCCGGAGCAGTGCTGACGGGGGTCGACCTCGTGCTGGATGGAGTCCCGGGTTCACGGGCTCTGGCGCTGGTGCGGCCTCCGGGCCACCATGCCGAAGCTGAGAAGCCGATGGGCTTCTGCCTGTACAACAGCATCGCGGTGGGCGCGGCATATGCCCGTGCGCGCGGGCTGTCTCGGGTGGCGATTGTCGACTATGACGTGCACCACGGAAACGGCACACAGCAAATTTTCTACGCGGATCCATCGGTGCTGTTCGTATCGTCGCATCAGTATCCGTTCTGGCCGGGGTCGGGAGCTGCCGACGAGCGCGGCAGTGGTGCGGGGGTGGGGGCCACCGTCAATCTGCCCCTGCCGATTGGCGCGACGGACGAGGAGGTGCTGACGCGCTATGTGCGCGAGGCCTTTCCCGTGCTCGACCGCTTCCGACCAGACCTGCTGCTGATTTCCGCCGGCTTCGACGCGCATGAGCGTGATCCCCTGGCCGGATGCCGGATGACCACCGGCGGTCTGGCGACGCTGACGGCGCAGTTGCTCGACGGAGCGACGCGCTGGTGTGAAGGGCGAGCCGTGATCCTGACCGAGGGCGGGTATGACCTGATGGCCCTTGAGGCGTGCCTGACGGCGGTCGTGGAAGTCGCCGGCGCATCCCGGTGAGGCTCCGGCATACGGTATCCTAGTTTGGGGTCTATCCCTACGAGAGCCGCCGTGTCTGAATACCGTCCCCAGGAACTCGACCGCAAGTGGCAGGCCCACTGGGCGGCCACCCGTGCCTTTGAAGTCACCGAAGACCTGAGCCGTCCCAAGTTCTACTGCCTCGAGATGTTCGCGTACCCTTCGGGGCATGCGCACGTCGGGCACGTGCGCAATTACATCATCGGCGACGTCGTGGCACGCCTCAAGCGTCTGCAGGGGTTCAACGTACTGCATCCGTTCGGGTGGGATGCCTTCGGCCTTCCCGCAGAGAACGCCGCCATCAAGCACGGCATTCATCCCGAGGAATCGACGCTCGGCAACATCGCGCACATGAAGGGGCAGTTGCAGCGCCTTGGCATCAGTTACGCATGGGAACGCGAACTGGCCACGTGCATGCCCGACTACTTCCGCTGGAATCAGTGGCTGTTCATCCGGATGTTCGAGCGGGGCCTAGCGTATCGTCGCCGCTCCACGGTCAACTGGTGCCCGGTTGATCGCACGGTGCTGGCTAACGAGCAAGTGATCGAGGGCGCGTGCTGGCGGTGCGGCACGCTCGTCGAACAGCAGGATCTCGAGCAGTGGTTCTTCCGCATCACCGCGTATGCCGACGACCTGCTCGACAGCACCGAGGCACTCTCCCAGTGGCCTGAAAAAGTGCTGACGATGCAGCGCAACTGGATTGGGCGGTCGGAAGGGGCGCGCGTGACGTACGCCCTGGCCGACCATCCGGGCAGTGTCGATGTCTTCACGACGCGCATCGACACGATCTACGGTGCCACCTTTCTGATGCTCGGGCCCGAGCATCCACTGGCCCAGCAGTTTGCCGGCCTGTCGGACGACCCGACGGTGTTCCGGGCGCACCTGACGCGCTTCCGCAGCCAGGATCGCTCGGCCCGTATTTCTGGTGAAGTCGAGAAGGAGGGGTTCTTCACGGGGCAGTACGCCGTGAACCCGTTCACGGGCGAGCGCGTACCGATCTGGGTGGCCAACTTCGTCCTCGGTGAATACGGTACGGGTGCAGTGATGGGCGTGCCCTTCGGCGACCAGCGTGACTTTGAATTCGCCCGCAAGTACGGGTTACAGATTCGTACGGTGATCGAGCAGCCGGAGCAGCCTCGTGTCGACCCCTCCACCATGAGCGAGGCCCTGCCGGCCGAAGGCATCCTGTGCCAGTCGGGTCCGTATGATGGCCTGCCATCCGGTGAGGCCCGCCGACAGATGACGGCCGACGTCGAGCGTCGGGGGATTGGCGAGGGCACGGTGCAGTACCGGCTCAAGGACTGGGGCATTTCCCGCCAGCGGTACTGGGGCACGCCGATTCCCATGATTCACTGCGCGTCGTGCGGTGTCGTGCCGGTGCCTGACGACCAGCTGCCAGTCACGCTGCCCAAGGTGGCGCAGTTCACCGGGCGAGGGGATTCACCACTGGCCAGCATTCCCGAGTTTCTGCACGCGGCGTGTCCGCGGTGCGGTGCGGCCGCGCGGCGCGAGACGGACACGATGGACACGTTCGTCGATTCGTCGTGGTATTTCTACCGGTTTGCCGACGCGCACAATGACCAGCGGCCCTTTGATCCCAGGAAGGTGGGCTACTGGGCGCCGGTCGACTTCTACAGCGGCGGTATCGAGCACGCCATCCTGCACCTCATTTATTCGCGCTTCTTTGCCCGGGTGTTCCGTGACCTCGGGATGGTCGACCACAGCGAACCGTTCACGCACCTGCTGACGCAGGGGATGGTCCTGAAGGACGGCGCGGTGATGTCGAAGTCGAAAGGCAATGTCGTCGACCCCGACACCATGCTGCAGAAGGTCGGTGCCGATGCACTTCGGCTCTACGTGATGTTTGTCGCTCCGCCCGAAAAGGAAGTGGAGTGGACCGACTCGGGGCTCGACGGCAGTTTCCGCTGGCTGGCACGCGTGTGGCGCATCGCCGATCAGTGGCGCGAGGAGGCGCTGGTGGCGGGGCCGCTCGAATCACACGCCCTGACGTCTGATGAACGGACGCTGCGGCGCAAGACCCATGACACGATCCGTCGCGTCACCATCGACATCGATCAGCGCAAGCAGATGAATACGGCCGTGTCGGCCATGATGGAACTGGTCAACGACCTGTATGCGTTCACCGACAAAGGTGAGCGGTCGACCCAGGCCGGGGCCGTGGCACGCGAAGCGATCGAATCGCTGGTGCTGCTGCTGTCGCCGTTCGCGCCGCATACGGCAGAGGAGCTCTGGGAGCAGTTCGGCCATCAGCAGGGGCTGGGCTCGGCGAGATGGCCCGTCTTCGATGCTGAGGCGGCACGCGCGGAGATGCTGGTGCTCCCGGTGCAGGTGAATGGCAAGGTGCGCGGACGCATCAGCGTGGCGCCTGAGGCGGATGCAGGCGAGGTGGAAGCCGCCGCCCTGCAGGCGTCGTCGGTCGTGCCTCATCTCGAGGGGCGCACGGTAAAGAAGATCGTGATCGCGCCAGGACGGCTCGTCTCGATTGTGGTGGCCTGATGACTGCACTGTCACTGACCCGCCGCCGGTGCCTCGCCCTGCTGCCCTCACTGGTGGCGGGCGGCTGCGGCTATACGCTGGCCGGGCGCGGGCAGTATCTGCCGTCGTATATCACCGCCATCAGCGTGCCTCCGTTTGCGAACACGACCCCCATTCCACTGATTGACCAGATTTTCACCAACAAGGTGCGGACGGAGTTCCAGAACCGTGGGCAGTATCGGGTCGTCACGGGCGAGACCGGTGCCGACGGGCTTGTCAAGGGCACCATCACCGGGCTGAGCACAGCCCCAGTGGCGTTTACCGCCTCACAGCTTGCCCGGCGGCTTCGCATCAGCGTGATTCTGGCGGTCTCTTTTGAAGACCTTCGGCAAAAGAAGGTCCTCTGGGAAAATCCGGCGCTCTCGTTTGCCGATGAGTACGAACTGGCGAGCCCCGGCAGCCTCGGCGGTGACGCCGGCGCATTCATCGGCCAGGAGACCGCCGTGCTCGACCGCCTCGGCGACGACTTCGCCCGGAACGTCGTGACGGCGATTCTCGAGGCCTTCTGACCCATGACGCCGGCGCAGCTCAAGGCCGCTGTGTCGAAGGGCGAGGCCAGTCCGCTCTACCTGCTGGAAGGCGCCGACGCTCAGGCGCGCCATGACCTGTCCCAGGTCTTCCTGACGCTGGTCGACGAAGGGCTCCACGCGTTCAATGTGGAATCGGTGCACGCGGCCGATGCGACCTCGGCGTCCGTGCGCGATCAGATGCTGTCGTCGCTTATCGCCTCGGCGCGCACGCTGCCGATGATGGCCCCGCGGCGGGTGGTTCTGGTGTACGACGCTGATCGACTGCTCTCGCCGAAGCGTGGCCGCGAGGACGACACCGAGGTGCTGCCGCTGGCTGACGGCCCCGTTGCGGGTCGCGGTCGGAAACGGGCCCCGGCTCCGCTGACGCCCGCCGAGGCGTTTGAGGAGTATCTGCAGAAGCCGGAGCCCATGACCACGCTGGTGCTGGTGGCGGGCCCGCTCGATGCGTCGCGCCGGCTCGTCAAGCAGGTCAGATCGCATGCCATAGCCGTCGACTGCGGCACGATTGACAACGTGGACGATGCTGCCGTCTGGATTCGAAACCGGCTGGCGGCCGACGAACTGACCCTTGAGCCGAGGGCACTGCAGCGCCTGCTGCATGCGACCGGGCTGAACCTGGCCCGCATTCGCGCGGAAATCGAAAAGCTGGTCCTGTATGCGGCAGGTGAGTCTGCCATCACCGAGCGGCACGTGCGGGATCTCGTGCTGCCTGAGGCCGAGCCTGGTGAGGGGTTCGCGATGGGAACGGCCATCTGGAACCACGATGTGCGCGGCGCGCTGAGTGAAATCGCCGCGCAGTTGGAGGCCGGTGCGCAGCCCCCGATGGTGCTGGGACAGATTCGGGCGGCGGCCGTCAGAATGCGTCCGGAGACCCGCATACGCCGGGCGATGGATCTCGTCCTGCAGACGGACCTGGCCCTGAAGACGTCCGGGGGAACGCCTCGCCACCTGCTGGAGCGGCTCGTGGCCGAATTGTGCGGGAAATAGACAAACGCCGGGGACGTGAGGACCCATCGGCGTGTTGACGAATGGTTGGCGGGGACGCCCCCGACGATCAGGCGGCGGCTGACGACAGCCGGGCCACGAGGCGCGACTTGTAGCGGGCAGCGGTATTGCGGTGAATGATGCCCTTGGTGGCCATCTTGTCGACCAGTGACTGCACGCCTTTCATCTGACCGCGGGCGCCGTCGACGTCGTTGGTGTCGAGGGCCTTGCGGATGGCCTTGAGCCCAGTACGCAGGCGCGACCGCAGGGCACGGTTCGCTTCATTCCGCTTGATGTTCTGCCGGTTGGCCTTGAGGGCCGACTTGGTTCGCTTTGCCACGTGTCTTTATCCTCTGAATCGGGTCATCTGTAACACCGAATTATACCACGACGAGCGGCCGCACGATACCTTCAACCGCTGCCAGCATCGCCTCGATCTGGGCCTGGTCCTTGCCTCCGGCCTCGGCGAAGTCGGGACGACCACCGCCGCCGCCGCCCACCAGCGGTGCCAGTGTCTTGACCAGTTGCCCGGCCTTGACCCGGTTGGTCAGATTCGGAGTGACGCTGGCCACCATGGCGACCTTGCCGTCAGCCGTGGGGCCGGCAAGGAAGATCACACCGCACGCCAGGGTCGACTTGATCTGGTCAGCCACTGAGCGTAGCAGGTCCTTCGAGGCCTCGTCCACTCGCTGCACGACGAGGGTCACCTCGCCCATCTGCACGCGGCTGCCATCGGCCACCGACTGGCCGGCCGCCGCCCTCGCCAGTTTCCGGTCGCGATCTTTCACGGTTTTCTCGAGCTGTTCGATGCGAGCCTCGAGGCGTGCCAGCACATCGTCGGTTCCCGCGTTCAGGTATCCGCGGATCCGGTCAAACTCAGTCAGCCGTGGCCGCGCAAACTGCAGAGCGCCGGTACCCGTCTGGGCCTCAATGCGCCGCACCCCGGCGGCTACGCCCGATTCCTCAGTGACCAGCAGCATACCGATCTCCCCGGTCGCCCCGACGTGCGTGCCGCCACAAAGTTCCGTCGAAAAGTCACCGTCGCCCACCTGCACCACACGCACGCGGTCGCCGTACTTTTCGCCGAAGAGGGCAGTCGCTCCCGCTGCGATCGCGTCCCGGGTGTTCTTCACGCTGGTCTGTACGGATTCGTTTCGCATGATCGACGCGTTGACGAGGGTTTCGACGCGCGTCACTTCTTCTGGCGTGAGAGGGGCAAAGTGCACGAAGTCAAAGCGCAACCGGTCGGGGGCCACAAGCGAGCCGGCCTGTTTCACGTGCGGCCCGAGCACCGTGCGCAGCGACGCGTGCAGCAGGTGGGTCGCGGTGTGGTTGCGGCGCGTGGCCTGTCGTGTGTCGACATCGACCACGGCCGTCACTGTGGTGCCGGTATGCAACGGGTCCGTGCCTGCGGACACCCGATGAAGCCGGGGCAGGCCCGGAGCAAGCCGCAGCACGCCTGACACCGTGCGCACGCGAGTGCCGTCAGTCGTGGTGAGTGCGCCATGGTCGGAGACCTGGCCGCCCGCCTCCAGATAGAAGGGCGTCGCCGCCAGGCACACATACCCTTCGGCGTCTGCCGCGAGCGTCGACACCTGCCGACGGTCGATATCAAACACCGCCAGTACCTCAACATCTGTCAGTCGGGTGTGTGCATAGCCATCGAACTGGTCGCCGACGCGCACGAGGGCCTCGCGGTCGTCGTCCGATCGAAACACCACATCGTCGACCTTGCGTGTCTCGAAGCCGCTGCGTGCGCGGGCCTTGTCACGCTGTGCGGACATTTCGCGCTCGAAACCGTCGGTATCGAACCGGACCCGCTGGTGCGCGGCAAGGTCTTCGATGAAGTCGCGGGGTAACCCGAAGGTGTCATACAGCTTGAAGGCGTCCTCGCCTCCAAGCACGCCGGAACCTGCCGCTGCCCGCTCGATCGCGTCCTCGAGGCGCGGCAGCCCACCGGTCAGCACGGCGTCAAAGCGCTCTTCTTCGCCCCTGACGACCTGGCGCACGGCGTCACAACCGGCCTTCAGTTCCGGATAGGCATCGCCCATCTCGTGCACGACAATATCGACGAGTCGGTGCAGGAACGGCTCCTGCAGGCCCAGCTTGCGCCCGTGCCGCATTGCGCGCCGCATGATCTTGCGCAGCACATAGCCGCGCCACTCGTTCGAGGGCACGACGCCGTCGGCAATCAGGAAGGTCATGGCCCGCAGGTGATCGGCCACGACACGCATCGAGATGTCGTTGGGTGCCATCGTCCCCTGGTAGGTGAGGCCCGCGAGGGTGGCTGTGGCGGAGAGAAGGGGGGTGAAGAGCGGCGACTCGTAGTTCGACACCGCGCCATTCATGAAGGCCGACACGCGTTCGAGGCCCATGCCGGTATCGATGGAGGGCGCGGGCAGCGGCGTCAGCAGCCCGGACTGGTCGCGATCGAATTCCATGAACACGTTGTTCCAGATTTCCACGAACCTTACGCCTTCGCCTTCGACCTCGTCCGTCCAGCAGGTCAGCGGTCCGATTTCGGGAGCGCGGTCGAAGTAGATCTCGGAACAGCGACCGCAGGGCCCGGTATCGCCCATGGCCCAAAAATTGTCCGCCATGCCCAACTCGCCGATGTGATCGGTTGGCAGGAAGTCTCGCCAGCGGCGGTAGGCCTCATCATCGCGGGGAATGCCCGGGGCGCCTTTGAAGACCGTGGCATACAGGCGCGCGGGATCGATGCCCCACTCGCGCGTCAGCAGGTTCCACGCCAGTTCGATGGCCTCCTGCTTGAAGTAGTCGCCGAACGAAAAATTCCCGAGCATCTCAAAGAACGTGTGGTGGCGTGGCGAGGGGCCGACGTTGTCGAGATCGTTGTGTTTGCCGCTGACGCGCATGCATTTCTGTGCCGTGGTGGCCCGCGCATAGTCGCGCCGCTCGCGTCCGAGAAACAGGTCCTTGAACTGGTTCATCCCCGCATTGGTGAACAGCAGGGTTGGATCGTCGCCGGGCACCAGCGGGGCGCTGGGCACCACAAGGTGACCCTGACGCTCGAAATACTTCAGAAAGGAGGCGCGAATCGCGTTCGGATGCACACCGGTATTTTACCGGGATTCCTCGGTCACCTCATCGGCCGAGACGCTTGAGTACGCCGTCGAGCGGAAACCCCTGCTGGACAAGTGCCCGGATCAGCCGGTGCCGTGTGCGGTCATCAAGGGTCGCCGGTGCCTGTCCGCGCAGGCGACGGGTGAGGGCCTCGTCGAGTCTCGCATTGACATCCACCTCACGGAACGCCTCGGATATGGCACCGTCAATCAGGTCGTCCGCCAGCCCCATGGACCGCAGCCGTTGCCTGACACGCGCAGGGCCCCTGCGCCTGATGGAGGTTTCGAGGTGGGCGGCGGCGCGAGCGACACGGGCATCATCGAGGCTGCGCTGTTCCCGCAGGCGGGCGAGGGCGTCGTCGATCTGTTCCTCGGGGCATCCCCTGTGTCGGAGGCGGTCACGCAGCTGCGCCGTCGACCACTCGCGGCGTGACAGCATCACGAGCGCGGTCAGATACGCATCAGGCGGCGGGGAGGGGGCGTCCCCGTCCGGACCAGGAGTGCGGCGTCGCCGGAAGGCCATCAGCGGAGGGGCGGCTGCGCCTCGCGGCAGAACGGACACATATCCGCGCGCGCTGGCAAGGCCTTGTCACAGTGCCAGCAGAAGCGTGACTGCGGGGTTTCACGGGCCTTCAGACGGGTCTGGACATCCTGCATCGCACCGCGAGCAGGGGGGGGCACGCTGCCCGCGGCCCGCCAGGGACGCCGGGGGGCGAGGGCGGCGCGCGCGGCGAGCACCGCCTCGAGCAATTCTCCGGCCCGTTGATACCGGTCGGTCACTGCGGGTTCGAGGGCCCGCATGACGATGTCGGCAATCGACTTGGGTAGGCGAGGATTCCGGACGCGCGGCGGCGTGGTGAGTTCGCCCCGCATCAGGCGGTCGAGGTCGCGTGGGGCCGGTGGCTGATACGGCATGCTGCCGGTCAGCATCTGGTACATCGTGACCCCCATCGAGTAGACATCTGATGCAAAGACAGCCTTGCCGTGGAACTGTTCGGGGGCCATGTAGGGCGGACTGCCGATGACCGTCGTACCGTGCGCGGCGATCTCAAGGAACCGTGAGGTGCCGAAGTCGGCCACCTTGCAGAGTCCCTGGTCGGTGATCAGCACGTTGCCGGGACGCAGATCGCGGTGGATGACGCCCTGTTGCTGCGCGTGGTCGAGGGCATTGCAGATCTGGCAGGTGAAGTCGAGTGCCTGGGTGAGTTCCAGAGCGCCTTCGCGGTCGAGCAGGGTCTCGAGCGTCTCCCCGGGTACATACTCCATGACGATGAAGAAGACCTCATCCTGGCGTTCGGCGGTGAGGACAGTGACGATGTTCGGATGGGCGAGCGAGGCCAGCAGGCGGGGTTCGCGCAGCAGTTCGCTGAAATCGGCGCTCTGCCGATGCGGCACCTTGAGGGCGACCTTCTTGTCAATCCAGGTGTCTTCCGCGAGGTAGACCGCGCCGAACCCACCGCTGCCCAGGGTCGATACGATGCGGTACTTGCCCACCGTCTGGCCGCGGAAGAACATTTCGGGCAGTATACCGGCAGCGACGGGCGTTACAGACACATGCCGGGCCGCGCATACAATCGTCAGGTGCTTCCGCGGTTTTACCTTCCCGCCATGGATGCCTCAGGACGGGGTCTGCTCCCTGAGGATGAGGCGACGCACCTGACTCGGGTGCTGCGGTTGGGCGTCGGTGCGGCGATCGAGGTCTTCGATGGCCGGGGCGGCGTGTGGACGGCGACCGTGGCTGAGGTGTCGCGCCACGAGGTGGCGGTGCAGTCCGGTGTCCCGGTAACCGCGCCTGTTGAACCCCGGGTGCGGCTGCGACTGGTGGCGTCCGCGCTCAAGGGCGACAAGCTCGATGACGTTGTGCGGGATGCGGCGATGGTGGGCGTTCATGACATTCAAGTGGTGGTCACGCAGCGCAGCGAACTCTCGATGGCCGCATTGCTCCGATCGGGCCGCGCCGAGCGCTGGCGACGCATTGCCGTGTCCTCGCTGAAACAGTGTGGCCGCTCGGTGCTGCCGACCGTGCCTGATCCGGTGACGCTGACGCAGTGGGCATCTACGGAACCCACGGGCCTGCTGCTCGTGATGTGTGAACCAGCGGCCGGACAGGGCCGCCGCATCAGCGACGTACCGAGAGCGGCCGAGGTCACTCTGGTCGTGGGCCCTGAAGGTGGGTGGACCCCCGAGGAACTGGCACTGTTGACGGAGCTGGGGGCGGTCGCCGTGAAGTGCGGCGGCCTCACGCTTAGGGCAGACGCTGCCGCGCTGGTCGGGGTCGCGGCACTCTGTGAGGGCTGGCAGGTGTGGTAGGAGGAGGGATGATGAGACGCGTACGGATGGCGGGTTGTGTGTTGGCCCTGGTGGTGGCGTCGATGCCGTCGATGTCGGCACAGGATCCGGTAGCGACATTCTCGATTCTTGGCTACGACCCGGCCACGGGAGAAGTGGGGGGCGCGGTACAGTCGCGCGTCTTCAGCGTCGGGAACGGCGTCCTGTGGGCCGAGGCCGGCGTGGGTGCCGCTGCGACGCAGGCCATTGTCGATGTGAGCTACGGACCCAGGGCGATCGAGCTGCTGCGCGCCGGCCTGCGACCCGAGGCGATTATCCGCGCCATCTGGGACAGTGATCCTGACCCGTCACCTCAGCAGTGGACCAAGGAGGGGCGGCAGTTCGCCGTGATCAACCAGCGAGGCGAGACTGCGGTCTATACAGGCCCGAAGGCCAGCACCTGGGCAGGCCATGCGCAGGGAAAGTACGCGACGGCGCAAGGGAACATTCTTGCGGGCAAGGCG
This sequence comes from Acidobacteriota bacterium, assembly GCA_016871195.1. Lineage (GTDB taxonomy): Bacteria > Acidobacteriota > Vicinamibacteria > Vicinamibacterales > UBA2999 > VFZN01. The sequence goes on from VFZN01000010.1 coordinate 55,377, forward strand.
GTGGTCGACGGGATGATTGCCGCCTTCGAGTCGACCTCCGGTCACCTGTCCCAGCGGTTGGTGGCCGCGCTCGAAGCCGGTCAGCAGGCGGGCGGTGACACGCGTGGAATGCAGTCGGCGGCCATCCTCATCGTCGGCAAGGGCCAGGGAGTGTGGCTGAACAACGATGTCGTCATGCGCTTGCAGGTGGATGACAGCGGACAGCCGATTGCCGAGCTGCGGCGTCTGGTGACGTCGTGGAACGCGCGCAGGGCCAAGGGGCAGCAGCGCGCCGTCACGACGCCGCGTCCATAAGCAACAGCCCCACCCAGCGGTGGGGCTCAGGTGAGTTGCAGCGCCACCCAGGTGGCTTCTTCGAGCCGGGCCCGCGGCTGCAGGGGCAGGAAGGCCCGGGCCACCTCGGGCTCTTCCTCGCGATCAAATCCGCTGATGACGAGCGTGCCACCCGGCCTGACGAGTCGCCTGAGCTCGGCCGCGGTGGTGCGCAGCATGCCTCCCGTCAGATTGGCACACACAATGTCTGCGGGTGCATAGGGTGTCTGCCTGAAGTCGGCCCTGACGAACTGCACGACCGGCGGCAGGGGATTGAGCCGTGCACTGGTCAGGGCCGAGTCAATCGCATCCTGATCGACGTCAACACCGATGACCTCGCTGGCGCCCGAGAGCGCGGCGGCTATGGCCAGCACACCTGACCCCGTCCCCATGTCGAGCACTCGGCGTCCGTCACAGGGCAACGACGACAGCAGCGCCAGGCACATGCGCGTCGTGGGGTGATGGCCTGTACCGAATCCCATCGACGGCTCGATGACGATGACGGTGGTGTCGGGGGCCGGAGACTCCGGAACCTGCCAGGGGGGCGCGATCATGAAGCGCCCGGCGGTGACGGCCGTCAATGATGCCTGCGACCGTGCGGCCCAGTCATCATCGGGCACGTAGACCGGCGTGAGTGTCAGCTCGGGCATCGCTGCTGTGATGTCGGCTGCCGCCTCGCGCCGCGCCGCGTCGTCCGCGAAGAAGACCCGCCACCGAAGCGGCGTGGGAGGCGGTTCCGGGATCGGTGGAAATGTCGGATCCCAGAGTCCGCCAGGGGGCAGCGGCCGTTCGGCTAGGTCTTCGATGGCCAGGGGCGAGTGGTCGTCGAGCACCACCGGGAGCAGAACGTCGACGCCGGCAGGTACGTCGACGGCGGGCGCTTCGATTTGCAGCGCGTACCACAGCCGGCTCATCGGAACAGCTTCGAGAAGATGCTTTCCGATTCACTCTCGTCTGAGGTGCGCACCGGACTGTGATTTTCGGGGGCCAGGGTCGCCGCCAGCTGCTCGAGCAGCGCCCGCTGTTCCTTCGAGAGCTTCTTCGGTACGGTGCCCCGCACGGTGACCAGCAGATCGCCGCGTACACGATTCCCCCCGATGTCGGGCATACCCTTCCCCTTGATCTTCAGGGTTGAGCCCGGCTGCGTCCCCTCGGGGATGCGCAGCAATTCGCCGGCGTCGATGCCTGCCACATCAAGCTCACCACCCAGGGCGAGCGTGGTCATTGCGACGGGAATCTCACAGATCAAGTCGTTGCCGTTACGCCGCAGGAACTCGTGTTCGCGCACGTGAATGACCACGTACAGATCTCCCGACGGCCCTCCCTGCGACCCGGCCTCGCCCTCGCCCGTGAGGCGCATACGCTGCCCGGTGGCGATGCCAGCCGGCACCTTCACGGTGAGCTTGCGCTGCTGGGTGACCGTGCCCTGTCCCGCGCAGGCCTTGCAGGGCTTTTGAATCACCTTGCCGGCACCGCGGCACTGCCCGCAGGTGCGTGCCATAGTGAAGAATCCCTGCTGATACCGGAGCTGCCCCGCGCCGCGGCACTGCGGACAGGTCGTGGCGGTGGTTCCAGGGGCCGCGCCCGAGCCCATGCAGGGATCGCACGTTTCCTGTCGGGGAATCTGAATGGCGATGTCGGCGCCTCGGGCCGATTGCAGAAAGTCGATCTCCATGTCGTAGCGGAGGTCGCTGCCGCGCTGCGGACCGGAGCGCCGGCGACCGCCGCCGAGGGCGTCGCCAAAGCCAAAGATGTCGCCGAGTCCGCCGAAGATGTCCTGGAAGTCGGCGAAGATGGTCGGATCGACGCCGCCTGGCCCGCCGGCGGCGCCACCCACGCCTGCATGACCGAAGCGATCGTAGCGCGCGCGCTTGTCTGCATCGGCAAGCACGGCGTAGGCCTCGGCCGCTTCCTTGAACTTTTCCTCCGCGTCCTTGTCGCCGGGGTTGCGGTCGGGATGGTACTTGAGCGCCAGCTTGCGATACGCGGCCTTGAGGTCCGACTCGGCCGCGCCTCGTGCGACCCCGAGCACGTCGTAGAAGTCGCGCTTGCTCACGACGAAACCTTGGCGACCCGCACCATGGCCGGACGCAGCAGACGATCGCCCAGCAGATAGCCCTGCTGCAGCACCTGCACGACTTCACCGTCGCGGGCTCCGGCTACCTCGTCGTAGGACACCGCCTGATGGTGATGCGGATTGAAATCCTTGCCGAGGGCGTCCACCTCGGTCACGCCGCGTTTGCGGACCAGGTCGTGCAGGGCCTTGTGAATCATCTCGACGCCGGTCTTGTAGGGACGGGCGGCCTCTGGCGTCTCAATCCTAAGGGCCCGGTCGAAATCGTCCATGACGGCGAGCAGGTCGCCCAGCACGTCGGCGGCGGCCCACTCGGTGAACTCCTTCCGTTCACGCTCGATGCGCTTGCGGAAGTTGTCGAACTCTGCGGTCTTGCGCAGCAGCCGATCGTAAAGGTCGTCGCGCTCCTGCTGCAGCGCATCGGCCGGGGGCTGCGGAGCCGGCGAGCCATGGCCGTCGGGAGCAGGAGCAGTGGAGGGGTCGTGGAGTGCGTCGTGGGTGTTCATGACAATCCGTTACTGCACGTCGCGCAACACACGGGCGACAGCCAGCGCGGCGATGTCGACCGCGGCAATCGCGCGGGAATACTTCATGCGGGTGGGGCCGATGACGCCGACCGTGCCTGTGCCGCGCCCATCGAAGTAGGTGGAGGCGATGAGGCTGAACGGTCGCATCTCTGGGTCGTTGTGTTCGGTGCCGATGACCACGGTGAGACCGGGGCCATCGATGTATTCGTTCAGCAGGCGCACGAGCCGCTGTTTCTCCTCGACCATGCGCAGCAGCGCGCGCAGCGTCGCCGGGGCGATGCCGCTGACCGATACGACCTGCTCGAGCAGCGTCGAGGCGCCGTCGATGTACACGGTCGTGGGCCCCTGCAGGGTGTCGAGGGACTGGTTCGCCAGACGGAAGGCTAGGCCCAGCAGCTGGTCGTAGAGCGTGCGCTCCTCGCGCAGGCGGGCGCGCACCCCGGCCCTGACGTCCTCAAGCGGCCGACCTGAGAACTGCTCGTTCAGATACTGTGCGGCATGACGCAACTCGTCGAGGCTGACCCCTTCGCCGATGTCGACGGTCTTCTGGGAGACCTGGTTGCCGCGGGAGACCATCACCACCAGGATGCGCGTGCCGCTCAGCGGCACAAATTCGATGCGGTAGAAGACCGCGTGCTCGTTGGCCGGGGCGATGGCGAACCCCACGTGCCTCGACGATGCAGACAGGGCGTGCGACGTGGACGAGAGCAGATCGTCGATGAGGGGTTGCGCGCCGGCTTCCTGTCGGATGCGGGCTTCAATGCCAGTGGCGTCGCGCGCGGTGCGCCGGCTGTCGAGCAGCTGGTCGACGTAGAAGCGGTAGCCCAGGTCGGTCGGCACCCGGCCGGCCGAGGTATGGGGCTGCCAGACGTAGCCCATGTCTTCCAACTGCGCGAGGATGTTCCTCACCGTCGCCGACGACACGGTGATGCCGAGTCGGGGCAACAGGGTCGCTGAGGCCACCGGTTCGCCGGTTTCGATGTACTCGCGCACAAGCGCGGCCAGCACGCGGCGCGTACGGTCAGAGAGGGCGGGCGCGATCATTGGCAGTCGCTACGGGAGACTGCCAACAGTATAGCAGGCCGCGGCCGGCTATCGGCTCATGCGCGGCATCCAGCGCAATGAGGCATCGGCCAGGGCCGTGGCCCGACCCCGGCGGACCGCGACCAGCTCGGCCACGATGCTGACGGCGATTTCCTGGGGGGTGACTGCCCCGATGTCGAGGCCGATGGGGGCGTGCACGTGCGAGAGGTCTTCCAGCGTGGTCTGACCGTGGGCGAGCAGCTGTTCGTAGATGCGCGCCACCTTGGCCCGGCTGCCGATGAGCCCGAGATACCGCAGCGGCCGGCTGGCCAGGGCCTGCAGGGCGTCAAGGTCATGCCGGTGTCCGCGCGTGACAATGACCGCGTAGGCCGAGCTGGGCAGGGTGGTCGACGCCAGCCAGGTCGGAATGTCGTCGACGACCACCTCGGCGGCCTCGGGGAAGCGCTCGCGGTTGGCGAATGCCGCACGGTCATCGACGACGTGCACCTCGAAGCCGGCATCGGAGGCGAGGCGGCCGAGGTAGAAGCCCACGTGACCTGCACCGAAGACGTAGAGGGCCGGTGGCGCTTCGAGCGGCTCGATGAACACTTCCATCTGCCCGCCGCAGACCAGGCCAGTGTCTTCCGCGAAATCGTCGTTCAGGTCGTACGTGGCGCAGATGGCCTTTCTGGTGCGCAGAGCGTCTCGGGCCTTGAGCAGGGCGTCATTCTCGTAGCAACCACCTCCGATGGTGCCCACGGTGCGGCCATCGGCAAAGACGAGCATCTTCGCGCCGACGCGCTGCGGGGTGGAACCGTTTGACGAGACGATGGTGATAAGGGCCACGTCGTCGCCCCGTGTGAGCGCCTCGCCAATCGCGGCAAAGATTTCGTGGTTCACAGCGCGATTATACGTGCCGGCCTACCACTGGTGCAGGCGGCACAGTTCCCAGGGTTCGGTGCCAGACAGGAAGACCTCGGTCATGGTGCGCGGGCAGTTGGGAGTGGTGAGGAGGCCTGTGTCGCGATCGATATCGGCGATGGAAATGCCCTCGGGGGCTTCGAAGGGCAGATTGGGACGTCCGGCGAGGGCCTGCTTCATGAAGTCGGTCCAGATGGGCGTCGCGGCCTGCGAGCCGCTGAGACCGAGCGGCTGGTTGTCGTCGAAGCCGACCCAGACGACCGCGAGCACCTCAGGGGTGAAGCCGACAAACCACGCATCACGCAGATCGTTGGTCGTGCCCGATTTGCCGGCAGCATCCAGCGTGAAGCCTGCGCTGCGCGCGCTGGCCCCGGTGCCTTCGTTGATGACGCTGCGCATCATGTGGGTCACCAGATACGTGGTGTCTGGGCGGGCGACGACCGGCCCGGTGCGCGCTGGCGGTCGCAGGTCGTCAGTGCCGCTGCGCACGCGCGTGATGCCCGACAGCGGGGCAATGGTGCCGCCGTTGCCGAAGAGCGTGTAGGCGGTGGCCACTTCGAGCGGCGTCAGTTCGGACACCCCGAGCGCGATCGATGGGTACCCTGTCACTTTGTCAGGCCCCACTCCGGTGCGGTTCCACAGGTCGGCCACGCGGTCGAAGCCGATGGCCTCGGCGACCTTGATGGCTACCATGTTCTTGGACAGCGCCAGCGCGCGGCGCAGTGTGATAAGCCCCTCGTATTCGTTCTCGAAATTCCCCGGCGCCCACTCTTCGTTTCCGTAGGTCCAGACGGTAGGCTCGTCATTCATGAGGGTCGCCGGAGTCAAATCGGTGCGTCCCTCGGACGCGGCGTGCTCGAAGGCGGCGAGATAGACAAACGGCTTGAAGGTCGAACCGGGCTGGCGTCGTGCCGACACGGCGCGATTGAACTGCGACTGGTTGTACGACCGTCCGCCCACCATCGCAAGAATGTCACCGGTGCGGGAATCGACGGCGACCAGAGCCGCCTGGGGCCCCCGTTTCTTGCGGCCACGGCGCGTGAGGGTCTCGTCGACGCGGGTCAGGCCAACCCGGATTGCCTCCTGGGCTGCGCGCTGCATGTTGAGGTCGAGGGTTGTGTACACCTCGAGGGCAGCCGTGCGGTCGGTGACGCCCGGAAACCACTCATCAAGCACCGGGCCAATGTAGTCGACGAAGTAGGGGGCCTCGTTGTCGATGGCCCGCGGCACGACCGTCACCGGTTCGGCGGCCGCGGCGCTGGCCGCAGCCTCGGTGATGTATCCGGCATCGACCATGGCCCGCAGCACCACGTTGCGCCGGTCACGCGCACGGTCGGGGTTGCTGAAGGGCGAGTGGTTGGAGGGCGACTGAATCACGCCGGCGAGCAGGGCGGCTTCCGCCAGCGAGAGATTGGTCACATCCTTGCCGAAGAAGGTGCGCGAGGCCTCGGCCATGCCGTGGATGGCAAACGACCCCCGATGTCCGAGGTAGACCTCGTTGAGGTAGAGCTCGAGAATGTCGTCCTTGCTGGCCTTGGTTTCGAGGATGAGGGCCACGAACTGCTCGACGACCTTGCGCTTCAGGGAGCGCTGGCCCGATTCGATTTCCTCAGCCATTTCCTCCGTGAGAAAAAAGTTGCGGGCCAGCTGCTGCGTGATCGTACTGGCCCCGACCAGGTAGCCGCGGGTGCCGCGCAGGTTGGTGACCAGAGCCCCGACCATGCGAATCGGGTCGACACCGGGGTGGTAGTAGAACCGTCGGTCTTCAATGGCCAGCACGGCGCGCTGCACCTGCGCGGGGATGGCATCGAGGGCGACGCGGCGTCGGCGCTCGCGCGGGCCCGTGATCAGCGAGGTGAGGGCCGGGGGATCGAGCGAGACCTCCGGAGCGGCGGCGTCCTCGATCATGATCGTCGCGATGCGAGCGGGCGGCGGCGGTTGGGCAGGCGGGGCCTTGGGCCTCTGGGGGGGCGGTGGCAGGGTAAAGTCGACGGACACGGCTTTACCTGCGAAGTCACCGGAACGCGGCCTGAACCGGAGTCGCCGGCCTTCGACGGAGAATTCACCCGGGCCATCGGCCGACGGTCGCTCGGCATAGCCGACATCGTTGAGCCGCGTAACCGCGTCGCTCGGGCTCAGCACCTGGCCCGTGCGGAAACGCAGGGGGCGGGCGAAGACGCGGGGAATGACCCGGTCACGTTCACCGGCCAGTCGCTCGTCGATGACGTGCGAGAACTGGACGAAAAAATAGGCGAACGCTGCCAGAAAGACGACCAGCCCGACCAGCGAGAGTCCGCCGAGCACTCTCACCGTCCGGTAGCGGACGACCGCGAGGGGACCCGAGGCGGGGTATGTCACAGCGGGCGCCGGCGGCTCAGATGCTCAGCACGTGATGCTGGCCCATCGCGAGTGGCAGCGACTCGAGCAAGCGGGGAACCAGGGCATCGCCGTAACGGTTAACGAACCAGACGAGGCCCACCTCGCGTTCCTGGGAGTGCCCAAGAGGAAAGGTGAGGGCGCGGGTACGCTGGAACTGGCGTCGCAGGGTTTCGTCTTTGCGCTTGGCGGCGTGGATGACCTTGGTGTGCAGCGTGTGCATCTCGTGCTGCAGGCGACCCTGTGTGGTCCGCACCGTGCCTTCCAGCGTGACGTCGACCTGTGGGACGACGCGTATTAGCTGTTCGAGCTCGTCGCTGATGCGGGCGGCGGCCGAGGTCAGGGCGGCCTCGACCGTGGGCGGCAGTTGGGCTTCGAGCAGGTCGTTCAGCGAGCGTTCGTCCTGCGCCTGGAAGGCGGTGATTGGCAGCGCGTGCTTGCGGATGAACCGCAGCGAGGCCGAGTCGACCAATGTCGCCGTCGCCCGCTGATACATAAGCGGCATGGCAATGCCGAAGTGCTCGTAGATGCCGCGCAGCTGGCCGAGGTAGGCGAGTTCGTTGGGGCCGGCCACGTAACAAATGGTCGGAAACAGCGTGTCCTGCACAATCGGTCGCAGCAGCACATTGGGGCTGAAGTGCTGGGGGTGCGTCTGGCACTCGTCGAGCAGCTGTTGCTGGGTGAGGGTCCGGTCGCCGATCGTCACCGTGCCGCCCTGCATGCGGATGGCCTGACGGCCCTGGCCGAGGTGGAAGAGCGCCACGGCCCCGTCCTGCGGCGTGACCTGTGCGTGGTATCCCGCTGCCTTGAGTGCCTCGCCGGCCTGTGTGGCCAGCGCGGCGGTCGTCCCCGGCGCGCGGCACTCGCGAGTGAACACCTGCGACGCCAGCGGCTTGGTGGCCGGATCGGACGAGTCGTAGACCACAAGGCCATGCGGGCCGAGCACGGTGTCGAGCCACCGGCCGAAGGCATCGGCCACCCCGTGCCCTGGCGCGTAGGCGCGGCGGAGGGCCTCGAGCGTGGTGGCGGTGAATTCGGTCACCGGCAGGGCAGCGGCCAGGTGGTCGAGCGTGGCCGCCAGCGACTCGTTGAACCGGAGGCGTGCAATCGGCTCGTGCCCTGCGCCGTCGACGTCGGCGGCTCTGACACTGACGGCTGCCACATCAGCGTCAAGGACCGTCGTGCCCGAGACCTCAGGCCAGTCGTGGTCTTCGGCGTCGATCCAGAACACGGGCACGACCGGCACACCGTGGGCGGCTTCGACCCCGGACGCCAGCTTCATCGCGGTGAGTGCCTTGAGCAGTGTGAACAGGGGGCCGCCGAATAGGCCGGCCTGCTGGCCGGTGATGATCACACGCGTGTCGGGTTGCGACAGCCGTTGGGCCGCCGCCACTGCCTGCGGAGGTGCCTGCCGCCGGGTCAGCTGCGCCATCAGCGCGCGTGAGAGGGCCTCGGGCTGACGGGGCGTGGCCTGCGAACGGGCGATGGTGTCGCGCCACGCCTCCGGAGTGGATGGATCGCCCGCGAAAAACGCCGCGACTCGTGCGTACTGAAAGGCGTAGTCGGACGCCAGCGGACGAATCCACGGCAGCTCACGGAGGTCGACGGTCAGAGCGGGCACGGAGAGTGAGGATTCGACAGGCACCGACGCCCACTGTCGCAGACAGGACCGGGTGTGTCAACTCTCGCGTGGTAAACTCCTCGTCGATCACGTGACCGGGGAAGGTTCGCTCTTTGACGTTCCACCAGCGGCCATCGGCCGCTACCGTGTCCAGCATCCTCTTGGGGCCGGCACGTGCGGTCCCGTTTTCAGAGCCGACGCTCCCACGGGGGAGTCGGTCGCTATCAAGCTCCTGACCATTCCCATTCGGCCTGAACGCGTTGATGCGGTGCTTGACACTCTGCACCGGGTTGTCGCCGACGGCCTCGCGGTGGACGGGACCGTGACGCCTGTCGAGGCGGGTCTGCACGACGGGACGACGCCGTTTCTGGTGACGGCACTCGCGTCGGGCGACTCACTTGACGTGGCACTTCGTCGATTCGGTCCGGCCCTGCTCGTCGACGTGTTGCCGCGACTGGCCGTGCTGGCAGACGCGCTTGACCTCCTGGTGTCCCGTGACTTGCACCATGGGGCGCTGCACCCCAGGGACATCGTGGTCGACGAAGCCTCGACGCTGATGACTGGCGTCGGAGTGTGGCAGGCCCTCGCGGCGGGCGGCGTGCGGTTGCCACGGCGCAGTCCCTATCGGGCCCCGGAATTGGCCGATCTCGCTCTGAGTGGGGCGGGCGACCAGTTTTCGCTCGCGGCCGTGGCCTACGAGTGGATGACGGGACGGCGGTCTCCCGCAGCCTTTGTGGCGGGTGACATGGCGGCGTCGGTGGGCACGAGGCGTGAATCGCTCGGGGCGGTCTTCGCCCGGGCCATGCACCTCGACCCGGCGCATCGCTTTCCGACGTGCCGGGCATTCGTCGACGAACTGATGCATGTCGACAGCGGACGGACTGATGGGCCTGAGTCGTCGCGGGTCGCTGAGGAACGCCCGAGGCGTCGGCCACGGCCAGCAGCCGAGCCACTGCCGTTGCTGGCGCTGGACCTCGACGCACCCGCAGCGTCCGAGATGCCACTGCAGTCGGCGGACATTGACGCCGTCATGGCCGTGTCTGCGGCACTGCCGGACCTTCCGCTGCAATCGACGGGTCGTGATGACACACGCACCCTGTCTGAGGTGCCGATGGCCGATGCCGCGTCGGAATTCTCGGACGCGTGGCCCGTGGCACGTCTGGTGACGTCAGCTCCCACTCATCCCTCGGCTGACATCAGGGAGGAGCTCGAGGACGCCCGCTTGTCCGGGGACCACACCATGGCATCGGAATCCGGGACGGGAATGACGGACCATGACGAGGAGGCGCACCTGACGCCTGCGGCCTTTTCCGGGGTGCCGGCATTGCCAGTTCGTGGCACCGGGACTGCGGGCATGCGTCCGCCTCAGGAATCACCTTCTGAAACGCCGACGGCCGATGCCTGGATGGCTCGCCTGCTGCTGGTGGCATTTGGCGTGGCCCTGGGTGTGTCGATTGGCTATGCCACGTGGGGCTGGTCGGACGCGGAGCCGGGTGGAGGGCAGAGTGCGGCGATGCTGCCGGTGTCGACCGACGCGACGCCAGCGATGCCCGTGGCCGAACCGGTGGGGCGTCCGACCTCAGTGGCAGCCGAGGCAGGCACCGAATCTGCAAGAACCATCGAACCCGTCGCGGGGCCTCCGATTTCGGTCCCGGCAGCATCGGAGCGGTCGGCCTCAGTCGCCGGGAGTTCAGGGGCGTCAGACCTGCGGTCGGTCTCCGCATCTTCGGCGGCGCCAGCGGCGGCCCCGAAAAACCAGACACGGCGGCAGGTCCCGGCTGCGGGCCCGCGCGTGACGTCGGCGAGCCGCGGGGCGGTGCGCGCGTTGTCGACCCCGCCGGGGGCCATGGTCATGCTCGACGGCAAACTGGTGGGCAAGGCGCCCATGACCGTCCGCAATGTGACGCCTGGCTCTCACTCCATCGAATTCCGACGTCAGGGACATCGTCCGGTCACGCGACCCGTGCAGGTGAAGGCCGGTGCGACGGCGAGTGTCTCGGCGACGTTACCCCGTGCTCAGGAGCCTCAATGATTGCTGTGCTAGCGCTGGAAGATGGCACCTGCCTGACCGGCATCTCGGTCGGAGCACCTGGCGAGACCTCCGGTGAAGTGGTGTTCAACACGAGCCTGACGGGCTATCAGGAGGTGCTGACTGATCCCTCGTATGCCGGGCAGATTGTCACCATGACGGCCCCGCAGATTGGCAATTACGGCGTGGCGGCGGCCGACGAGGAATCGTCCCGGCCGCAGGTCGCCGGTTTTGTCATGCGCGATGCGTCGCCGCTGGCGAGCAACTGGCGGGCGCAGCACTCGCTGCGCGACTACCTCACGATGCACGGCATCGTGGCGATTGCCGATGTCGACACGCGGGCGCTGACGCGTCGGCTGCGATCGGGCGGCGTGCTGCGCGGCATCATCGCTACCGGCGCGGCGGCTCACGATATCGAGGCACTGGTGCAGCACGCGCGCCATATCACGCCGATGGAAGGCACCGACCTGGTCTCGACGGTTACCTGCGCCGCGCCGTACGACGTGACTCTGGGTGCCGAGGAACAGGCGGCTGACGCGGCGTTCGCTCTGCACCCCCCCCATCGTCCGGCGCGCCCCCTGCGTGTGGCCGCGTATGACTTCGGCATCAAGCGCACCATCCTCAGGCGTCTAGTGGCCCACGGATGTCAGGTGCGGGTGTTTCCAGCCTCGACGCCAGCCGCCGACGTGCTGGCGTGGCAGCCCGACGGCGTCTTCCTTAGCAACGGTCCCGGCGATCCGGCGGCGGTCAGCTATGCCATCAGCACGATCCGCACGCTGGTCGACGCCGATGTGCCCATGTTTGGCATCTGCCTCGGTCACCAGCTGCTCGGCCTCGCCCTAGGGGCACGCACCTACAAGCTCAAGTTCGGCCACCGCGGGGGCAATCACCCCGTGAAGAACCTCGACACCGGTGCCATCGAAATCACCGCGCAGAACCACGGATTTGCCGTCGACCCCGACTCACTGCCGGCCACCGCGCGGGTGACGCATCTGAACCTGTATGACGGCACCGTCGAGGGCCTGTGCCACCGGGAGCGCCCCATTACGTCGGTGCAGTATCACCCCGAGGCCGCGCCAGGACCGCACGACGCCGACTACCTGTTCCAGCAGTTCATCCAGCACATGGAAGCGCACTGAGCCATGCCGAGACGGACTGACATTCACCGCGTGCTGGTCATTGGATCGGGTCCGATTGTCATCGGTCAGGCCTGCGAGTTCGACTATTCGGGCACTCAGGCCCTGAAGGCCCTGCGCAGTGAGGGCATCGAGGTGGTGCTGGTCAATAGCAACCCGGCGACGATTATGACCGACCCGGAACTGGCAGACCGGACGTATGTCGAACCGCTGACGCCCGAGGCGCTGGAGAAGATCATTGCGGTCGAGCGTCCCGACGCGGTGCTGCCGACGGTGGGCGGACAGACCGCGCTTAACCTCGCCGTGCAGCTTGACGAGCAGGGCATCCTGGCCCGCTACGGGGTCGACCTGATCGGCGCACAGATTCCGGCGATCAAGGTTGCCGAGGATCGGCTCCTGTTCAAGAACGCGATGCAGGAGATTGGCATCGACATGCCGCGCAGCGCCGTCGTCAAGTCGATGGACGAGGCGCTGACGACGGTGGCCGAGACCGGCTTTCCGGCCATCATCCGTCCGTCGTTCACCATGGGCGGCGTCGGCGGCGGCATCGCGTATAACCTCGAGGAATTCCAGGAGATCGTGACGCGCGGGCTCAATCTGAGCCCGGTGCACGAGGTGCTCGTGGAAGAGTCGGTGATCGGGTGGAAAGAGTATGAGCTCGAGGTGATGCGCGACGGCGCCGACAACTTCGTGGTCATCTGTTCCATCGAGAACATCGATCCGATGGGCGTGCACACCGGCGACAGCATCACGGTCGCTCCGGCACAGACGCTCACCGACCGCGAGTATCAGCGCATGCGCGATGCGGCGCGTCGCATCATCCGCCGCGTCGGTGTCGAAACGGGTGGCTCGAACATCCAGTTTGCGGTCAACCCGGCCGATGGCCGCATGACCGTCATCGAGATGAACCCGCGCGTGTCGCGGTCGTCGGCGCTGGCGTCAAAGGCGACCGGGTTCCCGATCGCGAAGATCGCCGCCAAGCTGGCGCTGGGCTACAGGCTCGACGAGATTCCCAACGACATCACCCGCACCACCCCGGCATCCTTCGAGCCGACCATCGATTACGTGGTCGTCAAGATTCCCCGCTGGAACTTCGAGAAGTTCCCGCAGGCCGATCGCACGCTGACGACGCAGATGAAGTCGGTGGGCGAGGCGATGTCTATCGGGCGCACGTTCAAGGAAGCCTTCCTGAAGGGGATGCGGTCGCTGGAGCTCGGCAAGGAGGGCCTGCTGTTCAGCCGGCCCAACCATCGTGCGGATCGTCCACGCACCGATGAAGAGGCAGACGACGAAGACGTGCAGCTGCGTCGGAAGCTGATCGTGCCGACCGATCGGCGGATATGGGCGCTGTTCCGCGCGCTCGAAAAAGGCTGGTCGACCGAGACGCTGCACACACTGACCCGCATCGACCCGTGGTTCCTCGAGCAGTTCCGCGAGATGGTGGCACTGCGCCAGACTGCAGGACTCGTGGGTCTTCGGGAAATGTCGTCTGACTTGATGCTGGCCCTCAAGCGGGCCGGCTTCGGTGATGCCGAGCTCGGGCACTTCCTCGGCACGGACGCCGCCGCCGTACGCGAGCGTCGTCGCGATCTCGGCATTGCCCCGGTGTTCAAGCGCATTGACACCTGTGCGGCCGAGTTCGAATCATTCACGCCGTACATGTACAGCGCGTACGAGTTCGAGTGCGAGTCGCAGCCCACCAGCCGCCGCAAGGTGATCATCCTCGGGAGCGGTCCCAACCGCATCGGGCAGGGCATCGAGTTCGACTATTGCTGTTGCCATGCCGTCTTCGGCTTCCGGAAGGAAGACTTCGAGACAATCATGGTGAACTGCAATCCCGAGACCGTCTCGACCGACTATGACACGGCCGACCGCCTCTATTTCGAACCGCTGACATTCGAGGATGTCATGGCGATTGTCGAACGCGAGCGCGAAGGCAATCCCGAGGTGGGCATCGTCGTGCAGTTCGGCGGACAGACCCCGCTCAAACTTGCGCTGGCCCTGCAGGAGGCCGGCGTCACGATGTACGGCACCAGTCCTGACTCGATCGATCTGGCCGAAGATCGGCAGCGGTTTGCGCAACTGCTGTGGGACCTGGGCATTCCGCAGCCGTCGAGTGGCACGGCGACGTCGCGCGACGAAGCCCGGGATGTGGCGGCCCGGGTGGGCTTCCCCTGTGTCGTGCGTCCGTCCTATGTGCTTGGCGGCCGTAACATGGCCATCGTCTACGACGTGGCGAGCCTCGATCGCTACATGACGACCGCGGTGGATGTGTCGCACGATCGGCCGATTCTCATCGACCGCTTTCTCGAGCATGCCAAGGAGATCGACGTCGACTGCGTGGCCGATGCCACCGGTGCCGTGCTTGTCGGCGGCATCATGGAACACATCGAGGAGGCCGGCATTCACTCGGGCGACAGCTCGTGTGTGGTGCCGCCGCCGTTCGTGGCCGAGAAGCATCTCGTCACCATCCGCGAGTTTTCGCGGCGCATCGCCCGAGCGCTGAAGGTCGTCGGCCTGATGAACGTCCAGTACGCCATCAAGGACGACACGGTGTATGTGCTCGAGGTCAATCCGCGCGCATCACGCACGGTGCCGTATCTGGCCAAGGCGACCGGTGTGCCGCTGGCGCAGCTGGCGGCGCGAGTGATGGCGGGCCGCACCCTGGCGTCGCTGGGGCTGACAGACGACCTGCAGCCGACGGGAGTGTTTGTGAAGAGCCCCGTGTTTCCGTTTGTGCGGTTCCCGGGCGTCGATTCGATTCTGGGGCCCGAGATGAAGTCGACGGGCGAGGTCATGGGCGGGGCCGAGTCGTTCGGCATGGCCTTCGCGAAGGCCATGCTCGGCGTGGGCCAGCGGTTGCCCGAGAGCGGTGCGGTCTGCATCAGCGTCAATCACGAGGACAAGGAAGCCGTGCTGCCGATTGCGCGCGAGCTGGCCCGCCTGGGGTTCCGCTTGATCGGCACGCGCGGGACTGCGGCCTTCCTGCGAGCCCACGGACTTGACGCCGAAGTGGTCTTCAAGGTCAACGAGGGACGCCCGAGTCTCGCGGATGAAATTGTCAACCGCCGCATCGCCATGGTCATCAACACGCCGCTCGGTCGCGAATCGTTCTTCGACGACAAGTCCGTGCGCCGGGCGGCCATGATGAATGCGGTGCCCTGCATCACGACGATCACCGGCGCGGCGGCGGCGGTCGAGGCCATCCGCGCTCTGCGGCAGGAAGGCCTCAGCGTCAAGTCGCTGCAGGATTACCACGCCCCCACGTCAGAACCTGCTCGCTGAATCTGAGTCGCACGGTGCAGTCCATGCACCGTGCAGCACTCACGTCAGGGAGCATCCCCGGGGCAGCATGCCCGTCACATCTCTTGCATGACCGGTCGCCATGCGCGTCGGTGTGCTGTGTGCGGTTGCGGTGTGTGTGGGCCTTGTCTGGGGGCTTCACTGGACCATCGTCATTCCGGAACTGGTGCTGCTCGTGGGAGCGGCTCTGATGGGTGCCGCTGCCGTCCTGTGGTGGCGCGGATCGATGCTGGGCACCGGCGTATTGCTCGCGCTGCTGCTGTGCGGAGCGGCGGCGCTCGAAGGGCACCGCGCCGCGGTAACGCTGGTGCAGTCGCCCCTGCGTCGCTGGCTCGACGAGCGCGCCGTACTGACGGCAGATGTCCGCAATCTGCCGCTCGTGTGGCTCGAAGGGACCCTTGCCGAAGACGCCGAGGTGCCAGGCGACGGTGTGCTGATGAGGCTCGACGTGTCGTCGGTGCGGCTCAGCCCCGAGCCGAGTCGCACGTCGGGGCGCGTCAACCTGACGGTCGGCGGCAGCGGGGCCCTCGAGGCGGCCCGGCAGTGGACGCAGGGACGGCGTGTGCGTGTGTCGGCGCGGCTGCGCCTGGCATCGGCGGTGCGTAACCGCGGATCGGCCTCGGCCTGGCTGCAATTGGTCCGGCGTCGCGGCGGGCTGTCTGGCAGCGTCAAGTCAGCGGCGCTGGTGGAGGTGATCGGCACGGGTTCGTGGTGGGAAGAACGGTCGGCCGACATCCGCGCCCGTGTCCGCGAGGCGCTGCGTCGCCATGTGCGAGGAGACGACGAGGCGAGCCGTGCGGTGGCAACGGCGATTCTGATCGGCGAGCGCACCGCGCTCGACGAAGACCTTGAGCGGCGTCTCCAGCATGCCGGCACGTTTCACACCATCGCGATCTCTGGCGGGAACATCGCGATGCTGGCATCGGCCGTCGTTGCCGTGCTGTGGCTGTGCCGCGTCCGGTTTCGTGCGGCCGCGGTTGCGGCAGCGATCGTGCTGCTGGCACACGCGGCCGTCATTGCCCCAGGGGCCTCAGTGCGTCGGGCCACGGCGATGGCGTGTCTGTACTTTGGTCTGCAGGCTTTCGATCTTCGTGGGCGTGCAGGGGCCGTGGTCGCCTGGTCGTTCGTCGGGACGCTGCTGCTGATGCCCGAGGACGTCATCAACGCAGGGTTCTGGCTGAGCTACGGTGCGACGATGGCGCTGCTGGCGACATCAGCGATGCTGTCGTCGCCTTCCGGATGGCGCGGCCTCGTTGGCGCGGCGGTACTGGCAACGGCGGCGGTCGAACTGATGCTGGCCCCCGTCGCTGCGGGCGTTTTCGAGCGGATGACGCTCGCGGGACTCGTGCTGAACCTGCCGGCTGTTCCTGCGATGGCCGTGGTGCAGGCAGCGGCGTCGCTGACCGTGGTGGCCGACTGGTTTGGGCTGCCCTCACTGGCGATGGTCGGGGGCTGGTGTACCTGGGCTGGCACCCGTGTGCTGATCGACACCAGCCGGGTGGTCGAATGGTTGCCGTGGCTGACGTGGCGCGTGCCGGCACCTGGGCTCGTGACCTCGCTGCTGTACTACGGGCTGCTGGTGGTCTGCTGGTATCGCTGGTCACAGTGGTCACCAGCGACTCGGCGTTCTGCGGTGCTGTGTGCCCTGGGGCTGTGGGGATGGGTGGCCATCGCACCGGGGGCCCGACTGGGTCCCCGCGGGGACGGCACGCTTCAATTGACCATGTGGGACGTAGGCCAGGGGGATGCTCTGCTGGTCACGTTTCCCCGGGGACAGACGCTGCTCATCGATGCGGGAGGACGGCCGGGT
Source organism: Acidobacteriota bacterium (assembly GCA_016871195.1). Classification (GTDB taxonomy): domain Bacteria; phylum Acidobacteriota; class Vicinamibacteria; order Vicinamibacterales; family UBA2999; genus VFZN01. The sequence continues at coordinate 72,509 of VFZN01000010.1, forward strand.
GACCGTGGCCCTGACACGGGCGAGCGCATCGTGGGTCCCGCGCTCCGCGCGCGGGGGCTGGTGTCGGTCGACTGGCTGCTGGTCACACACGGCGATGCCGACCATATCGGGGGAGCGGCCACCCTCGTGCATGAATTCCGGCCCCGTGAAATCTGGTACGGCATCGCGGTGGAGGGGCATCCGGCCGAGCAGCGGTTGCGAGAGGCGGCTGCCACCGTCGGGGCGTCGTGGCGCACGGTGCAGCGAGGCGATCTCGTCGAGGTCGATGGAGTACGAGTCCTGGCCCAGCATCCACGCCCTCCCGACTGGGCGAGGCGGCGCGCGCGGAACGACGACTCGGTCGTGCTGACGCTGTCTCTGGGCCAGGTGGACCTCTGGCTCACCGGGGATGCCGGTATCGAGGTCGAACCAGAGTGGACCATGCCTGAAGAGCCCCGCTTCGTCGTGCTGAAGGTGGGCCACCACGGCAGCCGCACCTCGACGGGCGCGTTGCTGGTGGCTGCGCTTCGTCCGCAGCTGTCGCTGATATCCGCAGGCCGGGGCAACGCATTCGGGCATCCAGCCCCGGACGTGCTGGCGCGCCTGCGGGCGGCCGGCAGTGCTATCGGCCGAACTGATGTCGACGGCCAAATCGACGTGCGGACAGACGGGATGGAGGTCTGGCTCAGGCGAGTGGATGACCGTCCGCATCGGTGGCAGCCTTTGCGGCCTGCCAGCGTGCTTCGAGGCTCTCGAGCGATTCCTCCGTGAGCGCGCGGCCTTCGGCCCGTGCGGTGGCTTCCATCTGCCCGAAGCGGCGATGAAACTTGTCGGTGGCCCGCTGCAGGGCCCGCTCGGGAGACAGCCCCATCTTGCGGCCGAGGTTGGTGAGGGCAAACAGCACGTCTCCGTATTCGTCCTCGACGGCCGCACTCTGCAAGCCGTGAAGGGCCACGGCCTCACGCAGTTCGGCGACTTCCTCGTCAATCTTGTCGAGGACGGGAAGCGCATCGGGCCAGTCGAAGCCGACGGAGGCGGCCCGTGCTCCGACCTTTTCGGCGCGCAGCAACGCCGGCAGGGCGCGGGGAATGCCTCCGAGCAGGGGCTTCTGCGGCTTGCCTGCCTGGGCGCGTTCGGCCGTCTTGATGTCGTCCCATTGGGCCCTGACGCCAGTCGACGTGATGTCGCGCGTGGCCGACAGGGGCAGACCATCGGGCGTAAATACGTGCGGATGGCGGCGAATGAGCTTGTCGAGCACGGACTGCAGGGCGTCGGCCAGGGTGAAGTGCCCGGGTTCGCTGCAGAGCTGTGCGATGAACACCGCCTCGAAGACGACATCGCCGAGTTCCTCGCAGATGCCCGCCCAGTCGCCTTCGTCTATGGCGTCGAGCAGCTCGCAGGTTTCCTCGAGGACGAACGGGCGGAGGGTGGCGAGGGTCTGCTCGCGGTCCCATGGGCAGCCCTCGGGACTGCGCAGCATCTGCATGATTTCGATGAGTCGGTCGAGGTGAGGGCCAGCCGGACGGGACATGGGCAAATGCTATCATTCGAGGATTGCGCGCACGGGTGACGGTTCTCGGAAGCGGCACCTCGCACGGGGTGCCTATGATCGGCTGCGAGTGCCGGGTCTGCCGATCAGGTGATCAGCACGATCGGCGCCTGCGTCCGTCGATTTACATCGACGTGCACAACGGCCCCGCCATGCTGGTCGATACCTCGACCGACCTGCGCCAGCAGGCGCTGACGCACCACCTGACGCGACTCGACGCGATCCTTTTCACGCACCACCACGCCGACCACGTGCTCGGATTCGACGAAGTCCGTCGCTTCAATGCGCTGACCGGCGGACCGATTCCGATGTGGGCGGCGCCCTCGACCGGCAGCGAACTGCGCCGCATCTTCAGCTATGGCTTCGGGGCCCTGTCGCAGAAGGGCGGTGGCCTTCCCGAGGCGGACCTGCACGACATCGACGGTCCGTTCCAGATCAGTGGTGTGACCGTTCAGCCGGTGCCGCTGCTGCACGGCCGCATGCCGATCCTCGGATTCCGCGTGGGCCGTTTTGCCTACCTGACTGATGCCAGCCGTATTCCTGACGAGTCGTGGCCGTTGCTGCAGGGGCTTGACGTACTGGTGCTGAACGCCCTGCGTCATCGTCCGCATCCGACGCACTTTACGCTGCTCGAAGCGGTGGCCGTGGCCGAGCGACTGGGGGTGCGAGAGGTCTGGTTCACGCACGTGTGCCACGATTTGCCGCACGCCGAGACCAACCGGTCGCTGCCGTCGGGCATGGCGCTGGCCTACGACGGTCTGGTGCTCGACGTCGAGGTGGCCTGAGATGGTCATCGCGCACTATCCGGACGAGGCCCGGCCGGCACGGTGGTCGGGGCCGGTGGTGGCGATCGGCAATTTTGATGGCGTGCACCGCGGACATCTCAAGCTCATTGAGCGGATCCGCGACGCGGCGCAGGCCCGCGGCACGGTCGCGGTGGTGCTGACGTTCGACCCGCATCCTCCCCGGGTGCTGCGTCCCGACAAGGCGCCGCCCCTGCTGATGACGCTCGACCAGAAGGCCGCTACCCTTGAAGGTGCCGGCGTGGCCGGTCTGGCAGTGGTCAGGTTTTCTGCGGCCATGGCCACGTGGGAGCCCGAGCAGTTTGTGCGCCGTGTGCTGGTCGACTGGCTGCGGGCCAGCGAGGTGTGGGTCGGGGCCGACTTCCTGTTCGGCCGGAACCGGTCGGGGACGTTCTCGCTGCTGCGCACGCTGGGGCAGCAGTGGGGCTATCGCGCCGAGAAGGTTGACCCGGTGCGCTACCGTGACTTCATCATTTCGAGTACGCGCATTCGACGGCTGCTGACCGAGGGGCGGGTCGATGAGGCCTCGGCGCTGCTCGGGCGCCACTATGCCGTCACGGGCGCGGTGGTGACCGGACAGCAGCGTGGGCGCCTGCTCGGGTTTCCCACGGCGAATCTGGCAACGTCCAACGAGCTGGTGCCGATGCCAGGGGTCTATGCCACACTCGTGTCGGTCGACGGGCATACCTATCGGGCGGTGACCAACATCGGCCTGCGGCCCACGTTCGGTGACGCTCTTGCCCCGACCGTCGAGTCGCACCTGCTCGACACCACGCTCGACCTGTATGACCGAACGGTGGCCGTCGCATTTGTGCAGCGACTTCGCGATGAGCAGCGCTTTGCGGATGTCGAGGCGTTGCGCGGACAGATCGCGGCCGACGTCGCGCAGGCTGTCCGGTTATTCGATAAACTCTCGCTGTGACCTTGCCCTTGACGGCCGTGACGATGACGGTCACGCCTGACGCCTCGGGCCGAGCGCTGCTTGATGTGGCGTGCCGGCAGCTGTGCTGCGACACGGGGCTCGGGGCCGACGCCGCCGATCGCCTGTGCCGGGCGCTGGCTGACGCGCTGCCGGAGGCAGGCCCCCGCGCTTCCGAGTGGTGCGTGACCTTTGACTGCACGGACGGACACCTGCGCCTGGCCCTGCAGGGGCAGGTGATCGCCGAGGAATGACACAGCGATGATGCGGCTCTATAACACGCTCACCCGACAGCAGGAACCGTTCGCGCCCCTGCGCGACGACACCGTGCGCATGTATACATGTGGCCTGACCGTGTATGCGCGCGGGCACATCGGCAACTTCCGGACGTTCGTCAGTGTCGACGTGCTGCGACGGGCGCTCAAGGACGTGGGCGGATGGAAGATGCACCACGTGATGAATTTCACCGATGTCGACGACAAGACGATCATCGGAGCCCAGAAGGCCGGTATGGAGCTGCGGCAGTACACCGACCAGTACATCGACGCGTTCCGCGAAGATGCCGCCCGTCTCGGGATTGAATCGGTCGAGGATACGCCGAGGGCCACTGACGAGGCGAACCTCGAAGCCATGGCCCGGATGATTCGTCAGCTCGAAGCCAACGGGCACACCTATGAGAGCGACGGGTCGATCTATTTCCGTATTGCCACCCTGCCGGGTTATGGCAAGCTGGCGCGTCTCAATCACGAGGGCATCCAGGCCGGAGCGCGGGTGGATGCGGACAACTACACCAAGGAAGACGCCCGCGATTTCGTCCTGTGGAAGGCCACGCGGCCCGGTGAACCCACCTGGAACTGCGGCGTCGGCCCGGGTCGGCCGGGCTGGCACATCGAGTGCTCGGCCATGGCGCTGCGGCTGCTGGGGGAGTCACCTATCGACATCCACACCGGCGGAATCGACCTCGTGTTTCCCCATCACGAGAATGAAATCGCGCAGAGTGAAGGGGCCACCGGTCAGCCGTTCTCGCGCTTCTGGATTCACACCGAGCACCTGCTGGTCGACGACCAGAAGATGTCGAAGTCGCTGGGCAATGTCTACACGCTGAGCGATATCACGTCGCGGGGCTTCCGACCCTCCGCCCTTCGGTATCTGCTGCTGTCAGCGCACTACCGCAAGCAGCTCAACTTCACCTTCACGGGCTTGCAGCAGGCGGAAGAGGCCCTGCGGCGCCTCATCGATTGCCTCGATCGCATGGCGACGGTGACCCGTGCCGGTGCGCACGCGGCGCTGCAACAGAGTGCGGCCGATGCGCGACAGGCATTCGACGAGGCTCTCTCGGACGACCTCAACACGTCGGCCGGTCTCGCGGCCATGTTCGATCTGGTGCGTGTGGTGAATACGGCCATCGATCAGGCCCAAATCGGGCGCGATGATGTGGCGGCGCTCGAGAAAATCTTCGGGCACTTCGACGATGTGCTGGGGGTGATGTCGCTGCGGCGGGCGGAAGACCGCGAGCCACCGATTCCGGAAGCCGAAATCCAGGCGGCCATCGAAGCCCGACACGCGGCGCGGCGGGCTCGTAATTTCTCGGAAGCCGACCGCATCCGCGAAGACATGGCGGCCCGGGGCGTGCTGTTCGAGGACAGCGCGCAGGGCACCCGCTGGAAGCGTAAGTGATGGCCTGGCCGTTGCATCCGCAACGGCATGACGCAGGCGCGACAAGTTCTGGGCCTCAGGGGAGAATCACTGGCCATCGTGTGCCTCGAGCAGGCGGGCATGGTCATGCTGGCCCGTCGGTTCAGGACGAGGCACGGCGAACTCGACCTCGTGGGGCTCGATGGTGACACGCTGGTGTTTGTCGAGGTACGGACCCGCACCCGCGCCGCGCTGGTGCCTCCGGCAGCCACGGTGACCTGGCGGAAACAGCAGCAGGTGTCGGCGATGGCGACGGTGTTTCTGCACGTACACCGAGACTATGCGCGGCTGCGGTGCCGGTTTGATGTGGTGGCCATTGATGCAGGGGCCGAACCCCCGCGGGTGAGCTGGCTGCGCGATGCCTTCCGGCCAGGCTGGCGCTAACGATGGGTCGGTGGCGGACTGCGGAAGCTCGACCGATGCGACGTCGGGCCGGACACGCACCCCGGGAACACTTGCCCGGGGCCGTGTGGTTTGTTACACTGCGGGAGTCGCTGGCAAGCGGGAATAACTCAGTGGTAGAGTGCGACCTTGCCAAGGTCGAAGTCGCGGGTTCGAATCCCGTTTCCCGCTCCAACTTCCTTCCGCCGCGATGCATGCCTTCCGGCGCCGTAGCCAAGTGGTAAGGCAGAGGTCTGCAAAACCTCCATTCCCCGGTTCAAATCCGGGCGGCGCCTCCAACTCCCTTCCAGACATCAATGCTGTCCCCTGACGCGGTCGACGCGGATGGGTCATCCATTCCTGACGGCGGCCCGGGTGCCGGCTCAGGGATCCGCCCTACGGATGCCGGTAGAGTCCCACGAGGGCACCCTTGCCGCGTACGTGCCCTGCCATCGCGGCCATCACCGCTGCGCGTGTCTCGGCGGGCGACTGGCCGACGGCGGGGACGTTCAGTACGACGTCGAGGGCGTAGATATCGAACACGTAGTGATGCGGGGCGCCCGTGGCCGGCGCGGCCGGCCCGCGATAGTACGGCCCTGTGCCGCTGATCTGCCGTGTTCCGTCGGGCAACTGGCTGATGCGATCGAGGTCTGCCGGCAGTGCGCGCGACGCCTTCGGAATGTTCCAGAGCATCCAGTGGAGCACGTCGTCGGTGCCGTTGCCCACCGGGGCGTCGATGTCGTGCGCGATGATGACAAAGCTCGCTGTGTCGTCGGGGACGTTGCCCCAGGTCAGTGGCGGCGACACATCGCGACCTGCCTGACTGTGGGTGGCAGGCATCACGCCGCCGTCCGGCCACGCCGTGGTTGAGAACGTCAACGTGACCATCGGCGGTCGTCGCTGAAACTGCCCGACGGGTTGTGACGGGGCCGCCGGTGCGCCAGGGGCGGAAGGCGGGGCAGCAGCGGGCCGTTGCGTCGCTGAGAGACTCGTCGTCGCGAGGGCCAGTGCCAGGACGGTGCAGTGCGTCAGTCGCATGGGTGGCTCCTACCTGAACGAGGCGGGCTGCTGGCGACGCCACGCATCGTAGCGAGTGCGAAGGCTCTTCACGGGGTTGAGATTTTCGCCGGCGCCCGGTTTGATTTGGTGGGGCCCCTTGTCGGCACCCGGCTGCGAGACGGTGATGTACATCGCGTACCTGCCGTTGTTGTGTGAGTCGCCGTTGGTGTCGGTCGACTCGGCCATCAGGATGTAGGCGATGTGCGACGTCCTGCCGTCGCACGGAATGGGAGGCGGCATCCCGTCCGTCGGCCACGGCGGGCAGACGCAGCGGCTGTCGCCGCCAGAGCCGTCAGCAGCTTCCATGGCAGCCATCACGCGGTCGGTGAGCGCACCGTTGGTCTTGAGGAAGGCCTGCACCGCATTCGGGACCACCTGGCCCGGACGCAGGATGTTGCCCTGGATGGAGTAAAAAATCTGCGTACCGGGCACCTGGCCCTGCATGTCCTGCGACACGTAGCCGTTGGTCAGTCCCGAGTGTCCGGCCGCGCGGCCCTTAAGGTCGAGGACTCCGAACTGGCGAGACTGGAACGCCGGGTCCTGGCTGAGCAGGTCGATGATGGCTTTCGGGTCGGTACCCTTCTTGAGTTCCTCAAAGACCAGCATCTGGTTCCGGTGCGTTCCGTCGACGCCGGCCTGGCACGCGGCCACGCCCTTACCGGGGACGACGACGGCCTGAACGCCCATGAGGAACTGGTCGTCGCGATCAACGCACGTCGCGGAGGCAATCACGACGCGGCCCGTGGCCTGGTCAACGGCAATCACCGACCAGGTCGCGAAGGCAGAGGACGGCAGGATGAGCAAAGACAGCAGGGACAGCAGAATGGGCACGGTGCGCTTCATGAAGAACCCCCTGGGGTGGCGGCGATTATAGATGATGCCGCCGCTGTGTGAATCGACGTGCGCACGCCAGGCCTCTGGGGCCCGACCAGTCGCTGCCAGTTCAGTGCAAGATAGCATCATGAAACACGCCTGCTTCGCTGCGGTGGTCCTGTGGGTAATTGCGGCGTCCATCGCTGATGTCCCTGCGGGACCAATCGAGGACGCCGCCCTGGCGCGCATCGCCACGATCACGAAGGACTTCACGGGCACCGTCGTGCTGCACGCGCAGAACCTGCGGACGGGCGCCACACTCTCGGTCGATGCTGACGCCAGGGTGCGCACTGCCAGCACGATCAAGCTGCCAATCCTGTGCGCGCTCGAGGCGCTCGTTGCGAAGGGTGATGTCCGGTGGGACGAGCGGATTGTGCTGCGCGACTCGGCGAAGGTCTCGGGCTCCGGCGTGCTGCACGAACTCGCGGATGGCACCGTGCTCACGGTGCGCGACCTCGCGCGGCTGATGATTGTCGTCAGCGACAACACTGCGACGAATCTCATCCTCGACCGGATCACGGCAGATGCCGTGAATGCATGGCTGGACACCGTCGAGTTGACCGCGACCCGGTCGCTTCGGAAGATCCGCGGTGACGGCACCGACCTTGTGGCTGCGAGCGGGTGGAGTGCGGCTGGAAAAGTGCCGGGCAACGATCGCTTCGGCATCGGGGTGTCGACCTCGCGCGAGATGGTGCGGCTGCTGGAACTGCTGCATCAGGGACGGGTGGTCAGTGCCGCCGCGTCGGCATCGGTGCTCGAGACGCTCGAGCGCCAGCAGTTCAAGGATGGCATCGGGCGGCGGGCCGGTGCACGTCGGGTGCAGAGCAAGAGCGGCTCGCTCGATGCCCTGCGCAGCGATGTCGGGATCATCCATACGCCCGGAGGACCGATCGCCATGGCGATCACGGTCGATGGCATGCCAGTCATCGACTATTCGCCAGACAACGCCGGCAGCGAACTCATCTGGCAGCTCTCGCAGATCGTGCAGGAAGCGCTGGGACGTCCGTGAGGTCGTGATCAGCGTAGCCGCGCCGGCGACGGTTCCCCACACCGTGTTCCCCCTCGCGTTGGACGGGACACCGACGTGGAACGGTGGGCCTCATGGGGGGCCAGTGATGAGGAAACACGGCGGGGCCCATGACGCTGTCGCCCGGTGTCATGGACGGTGGCTGACGCGAGCTGCAAGGAACCCTCAGCGGCGGGGCCCTGCATGGCGCGTGCGGCCACCACTCCGAGGGGGAGCCGTGGCCGCAGCGATGACGACTAGCGGTGGCGAGCGAAGACCGAGGTGCTGCCGCCCTTGGTGAAGGCCAGCGTGGCGTAGGGCTGGCGCATGTTGCCCTGTTCCATGCCGGGCGAACCGATCGGCATGCCCGGGACGGTGATGCCTGTGATCGTCGGCTTCTCCTTGAGCATCCGCTGGATGTCGGCCGCAGGCACATGACCGACCACGGTATAGCCGGCGACCGTGGCGGTGTGGCAGGACGACAGCTCTGGCGTGACCCCGGCCTGCATCGCAATCGCGTTGAGCTGGGCGTCTGAGACATTGGTGGCTTCAACCCGGAAGCCATTGGCCTGGAGATGCGACATCCAGGCCGTGCAGCACCCTCAAGTGGGTGATTTGTACATTTTCAGCAGCGGGGCCGATGTCGCCGCGGCCTGCGAGCCCGCCGAAGCGATTGCCGGTGCCGAAGGTCTGGCCGTCGCACGCTGCGCCGCCGCGACGGTCGCCGTCGACCCCAGCAACGAGAGGGCAGAGACCCGAAGAAACGATCGTCGATGCATCACGTCAGTAAATTCCTCATCACTCGGAACCTCACCGTCAGCGGCCGCCACCGGGCGGGCGCGGTACGGCGGTACGGGCGCCGCTGTCGCTGCCCCCGCCGCCACCGGAACTACTGCCACCGGAACTCCCTCCCGATGAGGACCCGCTGCCAGACGATGCGCCACCGCCCGAGTATCCGGACGAGGTGACTCCGCCGCCCGATCGCCGGCGCGGCCGGTCGCCCGAGGAGGCATCGCCGTCACCGCCACTGCCACTGGCCACAGGTCGGGCCGGCTCCCCGCTGCGGGGTTGGACCCGGGTGTATCCTCGGCCATTGATGACGCGTCCGCCCGACTCCCGACGGTCGTCACTCGGATCCACGGCGAACCCGCCGGGTTGGTTCCATCCACGCTGAAAGCGGCCTGCCGGATATCCCCAACCATAGAACCCGTAGCCGAAGGGCATGTACATCCCTGACCACGCCCAGGCCGGAGGTACGCCACCGAACCCGGGCGACTGCCAAATGCCGGGCCCCCACGCCCACGGGTCGTTCCAGCCCCAGGGATCGCCCCAGCCGTAACTCCAGCCGTTCGGCACACTACGCACCGACGATCGGTTGCTGCGTTCGATCACGAACTCTTCCGGATAGCGCAGGGCAAGCAGTAAATCGATGGTGTCGTCGGGCACCTGGGCACGAGACAGGTCGCGGAGGCGGGCCGTCGACAGGTCGAGACGGGTGCCCGTGTCGACGAGCGAGGCCTGGATGGCACCGGACGCCACGACGCGCGACGCCTCCATCACTTCCGGCAGCGTCCACTGGTCGAACGCCGGGCCCCGGACGCCCGAGACACGAGCCGACCGGCGCTGTTCGTAGCGACGCACACGCACCAGCGGTGCGCCCTCGATGTCAGCGGCCTGAATCTCGACCCACACCGGGCCGCGCGAGATGTAGCTGAGGCCGCTGACCTCTCGGGCCGGCTGCCCGTCACACTCGACCCGTCCCCTGGTCAGCAGCAGGCGACCCGACGTGGACCACTCGGCTGTGCGGCTCGTGCGGCAGGTGCCTTCGGTGGCGTAGGTCGTACTGCCATCCGCGGCCACCTGGTCGGTGCCCACCAGTTCGCCATTGAGCTGCATCTGCTGCGAGACCACGAGGGGGCGCTCAGTGGGCGAGAGGCACACACGCACATCATCGCGCCGCTGGTTGGGGGCAGGAAGGGCGCGTGAGGTGGCCGACTGCAGGTCGGGCAGCGAAGCGGCGGTGTTTTCGTGCTGCAGGTCCCAGCAGCCGAGGTAGCCGTTCCAGCGGCTATCAGCCGTCTGTGCTCCGGCGAGGGCCGGCAGGGCAATCAGAGACAGCAGGGCGACGAGTGTGCGCGTCATCACATCCTCCTCCTTCAGCTAGAACACCAGCCGCAGGGCGACCAGCCCCGAGGCCCCCGACAGGTCAATCGGGTCGAAGCCCACGAAGTCGTCTGACAGGTCATCCGTGCCGAACCGATAGCGTCCCTCGAGGCTGACCTGCAGCCATCGGGTAATGCCCAGGTGCGTGCCGGCCAGCACCTCCGAGGTCAGCGTCGTGCCTGTCGCAAAGAAGTAATCGGGAAACACGGCGAACGTTTGAAAGTCGACGAAGTCGCCGGTCTGCTGCAGGTTCCAGCGGTTGATGCCGACCGAGCCCCCCACGTAGGGCTGAAAGCGCGAGGGGATGTACGCATACGAGCCGATCCGCTCGCCGCGCGGCAGCGGATAGAGCCGAAGGCCCAGGGTCGAAGTCGTCTGCCTCAGGGTGGTGTTCTGCTCGATGGGCAGGCCCTTGTTGTCGACGAACCTCCGATATTCCGAGTCGGCATCAGACCGTGCGGTGTCGACCGAGAAGAACAGATCGGCGCGCTCGGCCAGACGCACCGAGAAGTCACCCCCGACGAGGAGGGCGCGGAAATCACGCGAGTCGAGCGTGAGCACGTCCTTGAAAAAATCATAGATGTCACTCTGCTGCCGCGGCACGTCAAGGCCCACGTGAACGCCGAGCGAGAACCGCTTGGGGCGGAACTGGAAGTCGGGCTGCGGTTGTGCCGCCGCCGGGAGTGCCAGACCGCAGAGGATGAGTGCCAGCAGCAGACGGGTCAGTCGCATGAGATGCACCTCCTGGTTCGACTATAGTCGACAAACGGTGTCTGCCGAACTGTCAAATACGCTGGAACCGCTGTCGCCTGAGGACACGCGGCACCTCGCCCTCGCGCTCCGCGCGGAAATCGCCCGGGTCATCGTCGGGCAGGAGGCCGTGGTCTCGGAGGTGCTGGCCACCATCCTGGCCGGCGGCCATTGCCTGTTGCGGGGCGTGCCGGGGCTGGCGAAGACGCTGCTGGTGAAGACCTTCGCCGAGGCGGTCGATCTGCGATTCAGCCGCATTCAGTTCACTCCTGACTTGATGCCGTCGGACATCATCGGGGCCGAGGTGATTGATGACGACCGCAGTGGCGGTGAACGCCGCGTGCGCTTCCTGCCAGGACCGGTGTTTGCCAACATCCTTCTGGCTGACGAAATCAACCGCACCCCACCGCGCACGCAGGCGGCCCTGCTCGAGGCGATGCAGGAGGGGCAGGTGACTGTCGGCGGGCATCGTCACACCCTGCCCCAGCCGCTCTTCGTGCTGGCCACGCAGAACCCCATCGAGCAGGAAGGCACGTATCCGTTGCCCGAGGCGCAGCTCGATCGCTTCATGACCAATGTGGTCATGTCATACCCCTCGCTCGACGAGGAACGGACGATGCTGATGCAGACGACCGGGGTGCGCACCGCCACGGTTCGCCGTGTCGCCGACGGTCCCACCCTTCAGCGGGCGCAGCGTCTCGTCCGTGACATCGTCGCGGCCACCAACATCGTCGAGGCCGTTGCGGTGCTGGTCAGGGCTACCCGCCCCGGGGCCTCGTCTGACGTGCCGGCATTCGTCACCGAATGGGTACGCTGGGGCGCGGGTCCGCGGGCAGGACAATCGCTGCTGCTCCTCGCCAAGGCGCGGGCCGCGCTGGACGGACGACCGGCGGTCAGCCTCGACGATGTGCGGGCGATGGCGTTGCCGGTGTTGAGACACCGGGTCCTGCTCAACTTCCAGGCCGAGGCCGACGGTGTGGAGGTCGATGCGCTCGTGACCCGCCTCGTCAACGCGGTGCTGTTGCAGTAATCACGCCATGTCAGGGACGGCGATGCTCGAGGTGCCACGACTGCCGCACGACCTGCTGTGGGTGGCGCGCCACCTGTCGTCGACACTGCGAATGGGTTGGCACCGCAGCACGCGCATCGGGGGCACCGCCGAGTTCAGCCACCTGCGGGCATATCGTCCGGGAGACGACCTCACGCACATCGACTGGAAGACGAGTGCGCGGACCGATCGCCTGCTGACGAAGGTGTTCCGGATGGCGGCCGCCGGGGATGCGCTGCTCGTGCTCGACGTTTCGCGGTCGATGGGCTGGGGACACAAGTTGCCGCTGCTGCGCACGACCGCAGCCGTGCTGGCAGCCCTCGTCATCGAGCAGGGAGACGCAGCCGGCTGGCTGGTTGTCGACTCCGATCTGCGGCGTCGCCTGTTCCCTGTGCGTGGCGGGGCCTTCTACCTCAGCGGACTGGTGGCAGGACTCTCGCGGCTTGACGCCACGGGCACGACAGATACGGCCGCGTTACTCGCCGCGGCTGGTCACACGCTGGTACGACGGTCCAGCGTCCTCATCCTTTCCGACTTTTACGACGATGACCGGATGCTTCCGGTGATGAGACACCTGGCAGGTCAGGGACACGAGATCGTGGCGGTGCATGTGCTGACGCCAGAGGAGCAGACGCTCCCCGCCGCGGGTGCCGCAGAGTATGTCGACGAAGAAACCGGGCAGCGGGTGAGCCTCGAGCACGGTCGGGCTCGTGCGGCGGTGACGCAGCGGGTGGCGACGTGGCGCTCCGGGCTCGAGCGTGCGATACGGTGCTCGGGTGGGGACTATGTGCATGTCAGCACCGTGCCGACGCTGACGCGCGATCTGGAACTGTGGCTGCGAAAGCGCGAGGCGCGGGGCTGACATGCGACTGTTTGTCGAAAGTCCCGCCGTGCTGTGGTGGATGCTGGGGGCGCTCGTGGCTGTGGCCCTGCATCTGCTGGCGCGGCCGCGGGCTGACGCACGGGCGTGGGCGAGCGTGCGCTTCCTCGAAGCCACACCGCTGTCACTGCGCCGCTGGGCGACGCTGCGTGATCCGTCCCTGCTCGCTGCACGCGTGGCGTTGGTGTGTCTGGCGGCACTGGCTTTTGCCGGTCCGGTGGTGGTGACGCCGAGCCGCGAGCAGGCTGCGCGCCTGCAGACGGCGCGGGCCGTGGTCTCGGACGGCGGCGGAGACATGGTTGACGAGGAACGTCGAGGCGCTGTGGCGAATGCGGTGTTTGTGCGCCCGTCGCTTCGCGATGCGGTCGACGAAGCGGCGCAGTGGCTGGCGCAGCAGTCGGCCTTCCGCCGTGAAGTTGTGATCGTCTCGTCCTTCAGAAGAGGTCGCGTCGATGCGTCGGCATTCACAGCGGTCGGTGCAGGTGTTGGGGTGCGACTCGTGCGAGTGGCCGGCGATCCACCCTTGAGTCAACGTGAACTGGCGGTGGCCGTGCGTGTGCCAGTGACGTCCTCGGGCACGGGAGTGGACGGGGCGATACGCGCAGGCGCGGGCATACACGTTCCGAATGACAGCGAGTATTCGGTGCAGGCCGACACCAATGATGGCGGCGTTCCGATCGCGGAGGAAGACGAAGACGACCCCGACGCCCCCTGGCCCGTTTCCACCATCCCGGTCGTCGATCCCACAGGCCGCTGGACGCGTCAGATCGAGCGATGGAGCTTTGCGTCTACTCACACCGAGCGACAGCTGCTCGGATCGACGCCCATGACTCCGCTGCCGCTTTCCATTGAGGCGAGGGCAGTGACAGGCAGCGTGGCACCTGAGGACGGGCAGGCGGCCCTGCATGGCGAGGCCGCACAGGGCCTCAGGCTACCGCCTTCGGGACTGCTGGGGGCCACGGTGTATCAATGGGATGGCCGCCCTGAGGCCTTGACGGCAGCCCTCGAGAATGCAGCGACGTTGCCGGTCGGGCAATGGGAACCCGACCAGATGACCGACGCCGAGCTGCGGGCGTTCGAGCGCGAGCCCGCGCCAGAGGGCATGCCCGACATGAGCGGCCTGTCGGATCGTCGATGGTTCTGGACGGCGGTGCTGCTGCTCATGACGGTGGAGACGTGGCTGCGCGGGAGATCGTCGTGAGCGTGCTGGAACAGCTGGCACCCGTGCGGCAGCGCCTCCGCGTGCGCACGCTGTTGTGGGCGGTGGCTGCTGCCGCGGTTGCCGGCGCCTCTGTGCGCACCCTGGGGCAGGAGTTGGGACGTCAGCTTGGACCTGCGTGGAGCTCGGACGTGCTGCCCGTGATTGCCGCCGTGTTCGTGGCCGTCCTGATTGGGATGCGTGCACGCGCGCAGTGGCACTGGATGCAGGTGGCCGATGCGGTAGAAGTCTCGCATCGCGAGTGCGCCAACTGCGTGCGGGCCCTGGTCGACGTGGAACTCAAGCGGATCGATGTCACACCATCCGCTCATGCGCGCCTCGGTGTCGCAGTCCGCGAGCTGATGGCAGGCGTGCGACCGTCGCAGGTGGTGCCCTTGCGCACGCCTCTTGCCGTGATGCTCTGTGCAGTGGCTGGCTCTCTTGTGATTGTCGGTGCAGCTCCGGCGATCGATCCGCCTCGGGTGACGCCAGGTGCGATGGCAGAGGCCACACCCCTCGATGTCACGGTGGAGATGACGCCGCCCATCTATCTGGAGGACTCCGCGCGTGCAATGCGTGGGGAGGGCAACGTGCAGGTGCCGGAAGGATCGTCGCTGCGCCTTCGGGTCTCGACGTCGTGGACCGCCGCATGGGTCGAGCCGGCGTTGACCGGCCCGGGGATCACCCTTGCACGCGCTGGCGATGGCATGTGGCTCAGTGCACCGTTCATGCTGTCGTCAGCACAGGTGCTCGTGGTGGCCACCGGCCCTGCGCACGGCGATCTGCGCGAGTCGCGCGTCGTGTCGCTGCAGGTGACGAAAGATGCCGCGCCCCAGGTGTCGATTGCGACGCCGGGCCGTGACGTCGTGCGAGTGGTCGGGGCCACCGACCCGCTAGTGGTGCGACTGGAGGCCGCGGACGATCATCGTCTGGCGGCACTTGAGCTGCGCTACGTGCGATTGACGGGAGGCGGCGAAACGTTCACATTCACCGACGGTACGGTGCCGCTGGTGCGTACCGAGGTCAGCTCCCGCGTGTGGACAGCTGATGCGCGATGGGCGGTCGGTGGACTCGCGCTTGAGCGCGGTGAGTCACTGGTGTATCGCGGGGCGGTGCGTGACAGTCGCCCCGGAGCCGACTGGGTCATGTCCGATTCCTATGTCATTGACATCGGCACGCCTCTTGAGGCCTCCGGGGCCGGCGCTGATCTGCCTGAGGAAGATCGCCGCTACGCGATCAGCCAGCAGATGGTGATTGTGAAGACCGAGCGACTGCAGACACAACGGTCGACGCTCTCCGACGAGGCCCACCTCGAGCAGGCACAGATGCTGGCGGCCGAGCAGCGGCGTGTGCGTGCTGAAGTCGTGTTCCTGAGCGGCGGAGATATCGCCGATGAAGTGGAAGAGGCCGAGCACTCGCACGAGCTGCAGGAGGGCCGCCTCGAGAATGTGGGTCGCGCCGAGATGGTGCGTGCGATGGCCGAAATGTCTCGCGCCGAGTCGGCCCTGACCGCGGGCGATCTGCGGGCGGCACTGCGGTTTGAACGCGCCGCGCTTGGGGCACTGCAGCGTGCGTTCGACCGGCGACGCTACTTCCTGCGGACGTCGACGGAGCGAACGCGGATCGACCAGTCGCGGCGACTCTCCGGTGATCGCCGCGGTGCCGTGGGAGGGACTCATTCATCGGAACGGTTGGCGGGGCCGGACCATCGCGCCAGCGCTGCGATCGATCGCGCCGCTGAAGCGCTGCGATCGCCTGTGGTGCCGACCGCAGCGTTGATGGCCGAACTGGTGGCCGTTGCACCGGATGACCGCGAGTGGAGATTGATGGTTGGCGAGTGGGCTGCTGCGGACGCACGGGCGGCCGAGGGCGGGCCACGAGATGCCCTGCTGCAGTGGCTGCGCATGCGACAGCTGCAGATGCTGCCCCCGGCGTCCGCTGGTCTGCCGACGCTGGCCGCGGGGGCCGGCTTCGCGAACGACGCCCGGATACGGGAGCGGCGATGAAGCTGGCTGGTCTGTGGCGTTTGCTCGCGATCGGTGTGGCCCTGATGGCGTGGCTTGATCCACCGGTGAGCGTCCGCACGGTGCCTCCTGTGCCGATCGATGTCTTCGTGACGGAAGGCGATGAGGCGGCCGCCCGTGCGCTCATCACCGCAGTCGACCGGAATCTCCCCACGCACGTAACCATGGCGGCCCCTCAGTTGACGAGGTCCGATCGGCCTGCACCCTGCACCCCTCTGCGGCCGTGTGTGGTCATGGGCGAGGCCTCTGACCGCGTGCGCCTGCCGGCAGATGCCCTCGGGCGTGTCGTGCTGGTGACGTTGCCCACCGTGACCTCACGCGGCGCTCGCGTGACGCAGCTGACTACGTCGCCCACCCATCAGCTGGGGGCCGCACAGGCGACCGTGACCGTAGAAAGTCGAGGCCTCACGGGCGAACGCGGACGAATCACGCTGACGCAGGCGGGTCTTCCCGCGGGATCTGCTGACATCACCTTTACCAATGCTGAACGCATTGAGGCGACCGTGCCCTGGGTGCCATCAGAGGCATCACCGGCGGTATTGCGGGCATCGGTCGAGGTGCTGGAAGGTGACCCGCCCGGCCGCCAGTCTTCTGCCGCATCGGGCGTCGAGGCAGAAGGGACGAGCCCAGGGCCCGCAGGTCCCTCGACCGACGCGGATGCGGTCAGCGTTCTGGTGCCGGTCCGCACCACACCCTGGCCGGTACTGGTGCACGAGGCACGTCCGTCCTGGGCCACCACGTTCGTGCGTCGCGCGCTCGAGGACGATCCACGATTTGCCGTCTCGGCTGCGACGTCCGTGGCCCCCGGACTGACGGTTGAACGAGGACGTGCGTCGGCGTCCCGACACCCCTTGAGCGAGTTGGCCCTCGACGACACACACGTCGCCATCGTCGGAGCCGCCGAACAACTGTCGGCGAGCGAGGTGACTCGGCTCAAACGGTTCGTGCGGCAGCGGGGAGGTGCGCTGGTGCTGGTGCCTGATCGCGAGTGGTCGGGACCGGTGACGACACTTGTCCCGGGTCGATGGCCGTTGGTCGCGTCTGCCGAGCTGCGGCGCATCGGACCACTGTCGGGTCGTGAATGGCTGTTGGCCGAGCAACTGGGCCCTGGTGATGTGCCGGTGCTTTCGGACGGCGACCGTGTTGGCGCGACGGTGACCGCGATGGGTCACGGCTTGCTGCTGGTCAGTGGCGCGCTCGACGCCTGGCGATTTCGTGGAGACGCCACGGCGTGGAACCAGTTCTGGGTGCGCCTGCTGGCCGACGTTGCCGGCCGAACACCAGATCGTCTGCAGGTGACGTTGCGGTCAGGGGATCGGGCGGGGCGCTTTGCATTGGATGTCCGTCGTCGGTCACTGGTGTCGAGCCCGACGCTTGAAATCGCTGCCCGCCAGCAGTGCGCCGATGACGCACCTCGGCCGCTGCGTGTGTGGCCGGGCTTACACCTCGATCAGTTCAGGGTCGAAGTAGAAGCGGTGGCTCGGCCGTGTCGTGTGACCGTCACCGCAGGTGCTGATGCGACGTCCGTGATGATGCCTGCGGTCGACGCCGCCCCGTCCCTTGGGGCTCAGACCCTCGTCGCATGGGGGCCGGACGTCACTCGCGCCGGAGGCACGCACGTCGAGACCGGGGCAATGGGCCTGACTGAGTTCATGACGAGTCTGCCGGTACCCGAGGCAGTTGACGAGGTCCGTTATCCCATGCGCTCGCCGTTCTGGATGGTCGTGGTGCTCGGGTCGCTGGGCATCGAATGGTGGCTGCGTCGACGCGCCGTGGGGCGTTGATACAGTGAGGGGGAATTGAGGCACGCATGGCGTACGCACGCGACGAAGTGAAGGCAATCACCGACAAGGTGCTGAACATGTGCAAGGCTGACGCGGTACAGGTCGGCTTTTCGGGTGGAGAGCGTTCGGCGACACGCTTCGCCAACTCGAGCATCACGGCCAACCTGGTCGAGCACGATCAGGAAGTGCAGATCACCGTGTACTACGGCAAGCGCACGGCCTCGGCCACGACACATCAGTTTGACGATGCCACCTTGCGACGCACCATTGAGGGCGTGCAGGCCCTCGCGCAGCGCAAGCCGGAAAATCCCGAGGTGATGCCGCTCGTTAAGCCACCGCAGCAGTATCTCGAGGTTGAGGCCGCGCTGCCCTCGGCTGTGGGCTTCGGCCCGGCCGAGCGCGCGCAGATGGTGAAGGTCAGCACGGACATCTGTGAGAAGAAGGGCGTGCTCGGTGCCGGCTACATTCCCAAGTTCGACTGGGTGAATGCCACTGCTAACTCGGAGGGGCTCTTCACCTACTTCCGCTATGCCGATGCCAGCTTCATCCTGACCTGTCGCACGCCCGATCAGACAGGCTCGGGATGGGCCGGCACCACGGGCGCCAAGGATATCCGCAACATCGACGCAGCGATGCTGACCGAAGTAGCAGCCGACAAGGCTCTCAAGTCGGCGAAGCCCCGCGCCATCGAGCCGGGCAACTACACCGTCATTCTCGAACCCAGGCCCGCCGCGCGCTATCTGTCGCTGATGCTGGGCAGCCTCAACGCCCGCAGTGCCGAGGAGGGTCGCAGCTTCATGAGCGGCAAGGCCCGCGGAGAGACACGGCTCGGCGAAAAGATCTTCGGCGACAACTTTACCCTGCGCAGCGAGATTAGCAATCAGGTGCTGCGCCAGTCACCCGTCGGGCAGGATGGCCTGCCGGCGCGCGACATCACATGGATCGAAAAGGGGGTTGTCAAGAACCTCTACTACGACCGCTACTGGGCACAGCGCCAGAAGAAAGATCCGACCGGCACCATGCCTGGAATGAGCCTCGTGATGGATGGCGGCACCGCGTCGATCGACGAGATGATTCGTTCGACCCGCAGGGGGCTGCTGGTGTCGTTCTTCTGGTACATTCGGCCGGTCGACACTATGACGTTGCTCAACACGGGCATGACCCGCGACGGGCTGTTCCTCATCGAGAACGGCGAAATCGTCGGTCCGGTGCAGAACTTCCGATGGAACGAGTCGCCTGCCGTCAGCTTCAACAACATCTCGATGCTCGGGCGCCCCATTCCGATGCACACCGGCGAGGCGTACGACAACCCGGGCACGGCGCTGGTGCCGCCGATGAAGCTCGAAGATTTCACTATGACCTCCATTTCCCCAGCGGTGTAGCCATGCAGAGACGAAACTTTGTCAAATCGCTGAGTGCCGCCGGCCTGGCGCTGTATGCCAGTGACCTCGTGGGTGATCTAGTGGCGCAGTCGCCGCGCGGCCAGGTGCTGCAGTCGTCCTTCAAGGGGCTGTCCGACATTGCGCTCGGCGAGGCCAAACGCCGCGGCTGTTCCTACGCCGATATCCGCTTCACCCGCAATGTCAATGACAGCGTCGCCGTGCGCGATCGCATCGTCACCGACGCGTTCGGCTTCGGCGCAGGAGGACACGAGGAGAGTGCCGGGTTTGGCGTGCGCGTCATTCACAGCGGGGTGTGGGGGTTTGCCAGCAGCCCGATTGTGAATGAGGCCGAGATCAGGAAGATCACGGCACAGGCCGTCGACGTGGCTCGAGCCAGCGCCATCAGCAAGCGTTTCGAGGTCACGCTGGCGCCGGTGCCGGCCTACACGGATTACTGGTCGGTGCCCGTGGAGGTCAACCCCGAATCCGTGTCGCTCGACGAGAAGATTGCCTTCCTGATGGCCATCAATGAGGTGGCGCTCAAGGTGCCGGGCATCATCCGTGTGCAGTCGCAGATGGCGTTCGACTTCGAGTGGAAGTATCTCGCAACCTCCGAGGGGTCGTACATCGAGCAGGAAATCTGGCGAACGGCGCCGGGCTTTACCGTGTCGGCGCTCAAGGACGGCAAGCTCAAGACGCGCACGTTCAGCGTGGCCCCGCGTTCGGCCGGCTACGAGGTCGTCACCGGTGCGCGCCTGCTCGAGAACGTCGAGCGCATCTGCGCCGAGGCCATCGAGCACTGCACGGCGCCTCCGGTCGGCGTCGGGCTCAAGGACATCATCATGACGCCCGCGCACGCCATGCTGACCATTCACGAGATCGTGGCGCACCCCACGGAACTCGATCGCGTGGTCGGCTACGAGGCGAACTATGCCGGCACGAGCTTCGTGAAGAAGGACGATATTGGCAAGCGCATGATGGGTTCGAAGCTGTTCAACGTGACGGCCGACCGCACACTCGAAGGCGGCATGTGCACCGTGGGCTATGACGATGACGGCGTCAAGTCGCAGGCGTGGCCGCTGGTGCGAGAGGGGCGGCTGGTGGGGCTGCAGACCAATCGCGAGACCGCACACTACATCGGCGAGAAGGAATCGCGCGGCTGCACGTTTGCCACGTCGTGGCGCAACTATCCGTTCCTGCGCATGCCCAATGTGCATGTTGATCCCGGCCCGCCCGGGTCGCCCACGCCCGACGAGATCATTGCCGACACGAAGGACGGCGTGCTCATCGACGGTCGCGGCAGCTACTCAATCGATCAGCAGCGCTTCAACGGGCAGTTTGGCGGCGACGCCTTCTGGGAAATCCAGAACGGCAAGAAGGTGCGGATGGTCAGCGATGTGACCTACAACGCCATCACGACCGATTTCTGGCAGAACCTCGACGCCATCACCGGCAAGGAGCACTGGGAAATGTTCGGCACCACCGGCGACGCCAAGGGGCAGCCGGTGCAGATCAACCATCCCTCGCACGGCTCGCCGTGGTGCCGCATCCGACGCATCATGGTGGGGGCGGCATACAGCTGAGGCCCGCGCGGCGGGCACTCAACTGGTCATCGCATACGCCACGATGTTGACGGCAAACCGCGTGTTGTCGTCCCGCTGGAAGCGTTTGTTGCGCCAGTCGTAGTCCCACTCGCAGCCATAGTCTTTGTTGGAGTAGAGCACCGCGAGGCGGCCGCGGTGCTCGTGCCCGCGCAGATAGTCGTGGACCAGGTCGTCGCCCCAGCCATTGAGTTCGTGGGTGGTCTGCGGCGGCCCGTCGGGAAACTGGAAGAACGCGCGATAGAGCGGGTGGGTGCGCGGCAGCCGAGGCAGCAGGGGCGTCGCGGGGGCCACCAGGCGCATTTCCTGCTCGAACGACACGGCGTAGAGGCCCGCGACGTCGTGATTACAGTCATCCGAAAACAACAGCCCGCCCCCTTCGATGAAGCGTGCGAGCCCGGCGCGTTCCCTTGCACTGAATCGCACGAGCTTGTGCCCCGTCATGAAGAGGAAGGGGAAGGCGCCCAGTTCCTCGGAGTCTGCGGTGATCACGACTTCGTCCCCGTAGACGGGAATCTGGGTGTACTCAACAACCGAGTTGAGCACATTGGCGGCCACCTTCGGGTTGTAGTCCCAGTCGCCCGAATCGTAGCGCAGGCGCGCAAACACAAACTCATGACTGCGCGGGCCTCCACGCGCAGCGGTGCGGGGCGGCGCGCCCTGACGGCCGCGTGCACGGGCATCGGCAGTTCCACGCGTGCCCGCTGCAGCGAGGTCGGAGGCGATCACGGAGGTGAGGGCGACGCCCGCGAGAAACGCGCGCCGGGTGAGTGACACCTAGTGGCGCCCCTCGGTGGCACGCAGATAGCGGGAAGGCAACGGCCGGTCGATGGCGGCGGCCAGGCTGCGAGATGCAGCAGCCACGGCCGAGAGCGACACACCCGTGTGAACACCGAGGCCGTCCAGCAGGTAAAGCAGTTCTTCGGTGGCGAGGTTGCCTGAGGCGCCCGGTGCGAACGGACAGCCCCCGAGGCCACCCGCGACGCTGTCGAAGGTGGCGACGCCGTACTGGAGCCCGGCCAGCACATTGGCCACCGCCATGCCGCGCGTGTCGTGCAGGTGCAGCGCGAGTCGTGCAAGGGGCACATGGAGCGTCACGGCACGATGCCCTGTGCCCATCCGGGCGTCTGTTTACCGAGGAACGCGCGCAGGCCCTCTTGTCCCTCAGGCGAGACGCGCTGCCGCGCAATCGTTCCGGCGGTGAGGTCGGCGACGGCCTCGGGCCGCTGTCCCCACACCTGGGGAATCAGCTGCTTGGCCGCAGCAATCCCTGTCGGCGCAGCGGTGAGCAGCTCGCGCACGTAGTCAGCCACCGCGGCATCGAGCTCGGGCTCGGGCACCACGCGGTGCACCAGCCCAATCTCGCGTGCCCGCTGGGCCGTGAACCGCATGCCGGTGAGGAACAGCTCGCGCGTGGCCGACACGCCAATTTTCGGGAGGACAAACGGCGAGATCATCGCCGGCAGAATGCCGAGCTTGGTTTCCGTGAAGCCAAACACCGCCGAATCAGCCGCGACGACGATGTCGCACACGGCGCACAGGCCGCTGCCGCCCCCCAGTGCCGCGCCATGCACCCGTCCGACCACTGCGCATGGCAGGGCGTTGATCGCCCGGAACATCGCGGCCGCCCGCTGCGCGTCGTCGAGATTCTCGCGCTCGCTGTAGGTGGCCATCCGGGCCATCCACTCGGCATCGGCACCGGCGCTGAACACCTTACCGGCACCCGACAGCACGACGACCCGCAGTGTCGGGTCGGCAGCGGCGCGGGCGGCCCACCCGGTCAGCTGCGCGATAACGGCCTCGTTGAAGGCATTGCGGACGTCGGGTCGGTCGAGGGTCAGGTATTCGACCGCTCCGTCGCGCCGAGTCGTCAGAAACGATTCGCTCATGCGTGTGTCCTACATGCGGAAGATGCCATAGCGCGGTGGAGGTGTCGGCGCATGACAGGCCGCTGACAGCCCCAATGCCAGGGCACCTCGTGTCTGCATCGGGTCAAGAATCCCATCGTCCCAGAGCCGCGCCGTGGCGTAGTAGGGCGAGCCCTCGCGCTCATACTTTTCGAGAATCGGCTCGCGAATCGCGGCTTCGTCGTCGGCCGACAGCGGCTGTCCCTCGCGGGCCAGCTGGTCGCGCTTGACCGTGGTCAGCACGCCGGCGGCCTGCTCGCCGCCCATCACCGAGATCCGTGCATTGGGCCACATCCACAGGAAGCGAGGGTCATAGGCACGCCCGCACATGCCGTAGTTTCCGGCCCCGAACGACCCGCCGAGCACCACCGTGAATCGGGGCACGACGGAGTTGGCGACGGCGTGGACCATCTTGGTGCCGTCCCTGGCGATGCCGCCACGCTCATACTGGCGACCCACCATGAAGCCCGTGATGTTCTGCAGAAACACCAGCGGCACCCAGCGCATGTTGCACAGTTCGATGAAGTGCGTAACCTTCAGCGCCGATTCGGAAAACAGCACGCCGTTGTTGGCGACGATGCCGATGAGAAATCCGTGGAGGCGGGCAAATCCACATACGATCGTGGTGGCATAGCGTTCCTTGAATTCATCGAACCGCGAGCCGTCCACGAGTCGCGCGATCACCTCGCGCACATCGAACGTCTTGCGCAGGTCGGTACTCACAATCCCATAGAGTTCGGCCGGATCGTAGAGCGGCTCTTCCACCGGAAGCAGGTCTGGCGGAAGGTAATTCTTCGTATTGAGCGTCGAAACGATGATCCGCGCCTGCTGCAGCGCCTCATCGTCGTCATGCGCGTAATAATCGGCGACGCCTGACAGGCGCGTGTGCACATCGGCGCCGCCCAGGTCCTCGGCGGTAACATCCTCGCCAGTGGCGGCCTTCACGAGGGGTGGGCCCCCAAGGAAGATGGTGCCGTTGCCCCTGACGATGATGGTCTCGTCGGACATGGCGGGCACATAGGCACCGCCCGCGGTGCACGAGCCCATCACGACGGCAATCTGCGACAGGCCCTGCGCCGACATGCGGGCCTGGTTGAAGAAGATGCGGCCGAAGTGATCGCGGTCGGGAAAGACCTCATCCTGTCGGGGAAGGAATGCACCACCAGAGTCGACGAGATAGAGGCAGGGCAGGTGATTCTGCTGCGCCACCTCCTGTGCCCGCAGGTGCTTCTTGACCGTGAGGGGGAAGTAGGTGCCGCCCTTCACGGTGGCATCGTTGGCGATGATGACCACCTCGCGGCCCGAGACGCGGCCGATACCGGTGACTATGCCGGCGCCCGGGGCGTCGTCATAGAGGCCGTGTGCGGCGAGGGGCGACAGTTCGAGAAAGGCTGTGCCCGGATCGAGCAGCCGGGACAGCCGTTCGCGCACGGGTAGCTTGCCCTGCTGGCGGTGGCGTTCGATGGCGCGGGGGCCGCCGTCCTGAGCGGCTTTGGCAATGCGGTCGCGGTGCTGCTGCACCAGTTGCTGCAGGCGCTCGGCATTGGCCTGGAAGTCCGCGCTGGCGGGCGTGATGTGGGTGGGAAGCGCGTTCATTGAAGCACGCCGGGAAACGCAGGTCTGGGTATCACCAGCCGCAGCAGTCGGTCTTGAAGCGGCACTGCGGACAGCGCCAGACGGCATGCATGCGATACATGTCGGCACCGCAGCGCTCGCACTTGGTTGGCGGATCATCCTGCCCGCGAACCTGACCGCGCAGCGCCGAGAGCACTGGCGTTACCACGACGGACGGCTTCTGGCTCGTGGAGTCGGACACCCGTCGATTATAGTGGGGACGGAGTCTGCTGTGACATTCCGTCAGCATCTGCGGTTGTTGGCCCGCGCCGCCTGGCGCGGCGTGGGCGAGCTCTACAACAGCGACGGCCTGACCCATGCGGCGTCCATCGCGTATTGCTCGCTGCTGTCGCTGTTTCCCTTTACCCTGCTGATGCTGTCGCTGGTGGGCTGGCTCACACAGAACCAAGGTGAGAGTGACGTACTCGTCGACTTTGTCTTCCGCTATTTCCCGAGGCAGTTCGAGTTCATCACGGGGCAGATTCAGGCCTTCCGCGCGTCGACCTTCCGCATGGGGGTGGGTGGCGTGATTGCTCTGGTGTGGGCGTCGCTCGGGGTGTTCAACGCCGTGACCTCGGGTGTCAACCATGCGTGGGGCGTTGAGCGGCGGCGCAGCTTTCTGAAGCACCGCCTGGTCGGGCTGCTGATGTTCCTGTCGGCCGGCGTCTTCCTGCTGCTGGCCCTGCTCATCGTCAGTGCGACCAATGTGGTGCAATCACGATGGTTTGTGACGCTGTGGCCCGACCTTCCTCTGGTGGCGTGGCTGGGGGGGGTAACGGCGGGGCAGACGGTGATGGTGCTGCAGATTGTCTGCGTGGCACTGGTGTATTACTTCATCCCGAATACCAAGGTGCGCTTCAGGGATGTGTGGCCGGGCGCCATTCTGGTGGGCGTGCTCTGGCAGGGCGCGCTGTCGATCTTCTCGTGGTACGCCAGCGATCTTGGTGCCCTCAACGTGGTGCACGGATCGATGGCGGCCGTGATCACCTTCCTGATCTGGATTTACGTGAGTGCCGTGCTGCTGCTGTACGGTGTGGAGATGACGGCGTCGTATGCGCGGATGCAGGACGCGGCGGTGCGGCATCCCGCGCTTGATCCACATCGCGAGGGGGCGACGCAGGGCGCAGCTTCGACCGGGGCTGCTCCATCAGCCCGGGTGGGGACCGACAACCGGGCCGGCGGGATGCGTTAGGCCATCGCCGCACGACGTGCGGCGACCTGCCGAATCAGCGCTTCCGTAAACGGCACCACATCGTCGATCTTCCGTGAGGTGATGAGGTTGCCGTCTTCGTGTACCTGGCGGTCCATGTAGCGCCCGCCGGCGTTCTTGACATCGACGGCAATCGAGGGCCAGCAGGTGAGGGTGCGGTCGCGCAGGGCGTTGGCGTTGATGAGCACCGAAGGACCGTGGTCGATGGCAGCCACCAGCTTGCCGGCGGCCATCGTGTCGCGCACCAGGTCGACCATCGCGTGCCGCAGACGGATGCGGTCGGGGGCATAGCCGCCGGGAATCACGACGGCGTCGAATGCCTCGGCACGCGCCGCACCGGCCGCCATGTCGGCGGTCACGATGGTGCCTGAGAGACCGCGATAGCCACGCCCGACGAGCGGGGCGACATAGACCACCTGCGCACCGGCATCCATCAGCAGCTGGCGAGGCGTGAGCACCAGGCCATCTTCGAACATTTCTTCGATCAGCAGCGCAATGCGCGCACCCGACAGCGTCATGCCGCAATGGTAATGCAACCCGCTGCCGACTATCATCGACGGGTGCCGAATCGCCTCGCTCGTGAACTGAGTCCGTACCTGCGCCAGCATGCCCACAATCCGGTGGACTGGCATCCCTGGGGAGACGAGGCATTTGCCCTGGCACGTGAGACGCAACGGCCCATCTTCCTTTCGGTGGGATATGCCACGTGTCACTGGTGCCACGTGATGGAGCACGAGTCGTTCGAGGATGCGCGAGTGGCCGACATCCTGAATCGCGACTTCGTGCCAGTGAAGGTCGATCGCGAGGAACGTCCCGACATCGATCGGGTGTACATGACCTTTGTGCAGGCCACCACGGGCGGCGGCGGCTGGCCGATGAGTGTGTGGCTGACACCGGACTTGCAGCCGTTCTACGGAGGCACATACTTTCCCCCGTCGGGACAGTGGGGCAGACCCGGCTTCAGCGATGTGCTGAAGGAGATCGCGCGCGCTTGGCGCGAGGACCGTGCATCGGTGATGCGTTCAGCGTCTGAGATTGTCGAGCGCCTGCGTGCGATTGCCGACGTCCAGTCGTCTGATGGCGACGTGCCCGGGGCCGAGGCGCTGGACCGCACTCGGCAGCAGTTTGAGCGGATGTTCGACAGGCGGTGGGGCGGCTTCGGTGAACAGCCCAAGTTTCCGCGGCCGTCCGAGCTGCTCTTTCTGTTGCGCGAGGCGGTTCGCACAGGACAACCCGAACCGCGCGACATGGTGGTGAAGACCCTGCGGGCGATGGCGCTCGGCGGCATGCGCGATCACATCGGCGGCGGATTTCACCGCTACTCTGTCGATGGCCAGTGGCGGGTGCCGCACTTCGAGAAGATGCTGTACGACCAGGCGCAGCTGGTGCTGGCGTATGTGGAGGCCGCGCAACTGACGGGCGACGCGTACCTGCTGCAAGTGGCGGAAGACACGTGCCAGTATGTCGCGCGCGATATGCACGCGCCCGAGGGAGGCTTCTTCTCGGCAGAAGATGCCGACAGCGTACCCTCGTCGGCCGGTGGCGAGTCTGCCGAAGGGCAGAAGGCCGACCCGACCACGTGCGGTGCGCGCGCACACAAGGTCGAAGGTGCATTCTATGTCTTCAGCACCGACGAAGTGCGGCGGGTGCTGGGCGACGCGGCGCCGACCTTCGAGCGGCGGTATGGCCTGCGGCCCGAGGGGAATGCCCTGGCCGATCCGCACGGCGAATTTACGGGCCTCAACATTCTCTACACGGCAGCCTCGATCACCGACATCGCGCAGGCCACCGGGCAGACACCGGCAGAGGTAGGGGCGCGGCTGCTTGAGGCGCGGCAGCGGTTGTTTGGCGCGCGCGCTTCGCGCCTGCGACCGGAGTGCGACGACAAGATTCTGACAGCTTGGAACGGGCTCATGATTGGCGCGGCGGCGCGCGCTGGTCGCGTGATGGCAAGCCTTGACACCGATGATGCGGGATTCGATGTGAGGACCGCTGCTGCTCGTCATGTGCAGATGGCGACCGATGCGGCTGCATGTCTCGAAGCGCATGTGTGGCGCCCAGACACCGGACAGCTGTTGCGTCGGTATCGGCACGGAGAGGCGGGCATTGATGCTTTTGCCGAAGACTATGCGTGTCTCATCTTCGGCCTGCTGGAACTGCTGCAGGCCACAGGCGATGCGCGCTGGCTGCGATGGGCCATCGACCTGCAGCGGCGACAGGACGCGCGCTTTCTTGACGAGGCGCGGGGCGGCTATTTCTCGACCACCGGTGACGACCCGTCGGTGCTCGTGCGGACGCGTGAGCAATATGACGGGGCCGAGCCCTCGGCGACGTCGGTCGCGGCCATCAACCTACTGACGCTGGCGGCGCTGACAGGTGATGCGGGATGGACGGTGCGTGCGTCGGCGGCGCTCGGCAGCATGCGTGATCGGCTGGAGCGTGACGGTCGCGCGGTACCGTTGATGGCAGTGGCGCTTCAGCTGTGGTTGCATCCACCGACGCAGGTGGTGGTGGTCGGTCCGCCCGAGCGTGATGACACGCGGGCGTTATGGGCGGGTGTGCATCGTGCGTATCGTCCGTGGAACGTGGCGCTGCCGGTGACTCCGGGTGACGCGCAGCATGCCCTGTCGGCAGTGATGCCGTGGCTGGGGGCCATGACGATGATTAAAGGGCGTGCGACTGCGTATGTGTGCCGGCACTTTGCGTGCGAGGCCCCAGTAACTGAGGCGGACGCGCTCGCGGAGGCGTTAGACTAGTGCAATACGGGCCGGGGTGGCGAAACTGGCAGACGCATGGGACTTAAAATCCCTGGCCCCTGACGGGGCGTGCGGGTTCGATTCCCGCCCCCGGC
Organism: Acidobacteriota bacterium; assembly: GCA_016871195.1. Taxonomy (GTDB): domain Bacteria; phylum Acidobacteriota; class Vicinamibacteria; order Vicinamibacterales; family UBA2999; genus VFZN01. The sequence goes on from VFZN01000010.1 coordinate 101,185, forward strand.
ACCATGTTTCAGAGGGAAAACGCCACATACCGCCCAAAATCATCCGGCAGAGCATCCAAGCCAGCGGGCCACTGGGCTACGAATGGGCTACGAAGTTTACGCCCCTAGCCCTGCGGCCGCGTCACCGACCCGGCCAGCGGCTCCGCCGTAGGTTCGGAGCCCCGTGGAAGGGGTCGTATCAGTGACGCGCACGCGCCGCCGGGATCATCGGGTGCCGGCAGATGGGAGCATGACCACCGCCGGCCGGCCTGGCGTGACAGGCCGCGCGGACGTTACGTCCGAACGCCGGTCAGCACCTGCGCCGCCTTGCTCTGGAGCAGCGCAAAGTCATACCGCACGCGCGTGATGATCTGCACCTGATCCGTCGACCCGTAGGAGTACGGGTCGAACAGCACGTCGACGTCGGCCCGGCGGCCGATGACCAGCTGATCCGCATCCACGGCCACGATGTACGAGCAATCCGTGCTCGAGCCGGTCGTCTCCGTGAGGCTGATCTGCGAGCTCGTCAGCACGGGCACGCCGAACAACGACCGCACCGCGGCCGCCGTGCCCACCATGAATGCAGCGAGCTGGGGTGACCGTGACGAATCGATTTCTCCCGAGCCGCTGCGACGCTGATGGGTGAGCTGATCTGCGCTGGCCGAGTCGGCTCTGGGTCTGAGAACTGGGTCTGAGAACAGGCCGTCCGTTAACCGGGAGGCCGCTAACACGGCCTATCGTCTGGCCGATCCGATCCATCGACGCCACCGGCGATTTTTCTGCTGTTTTGGCCCGACAACTTGGGTGCTCAGCTGCGGCCTAGATGTGAATGCTATACACGTTGTTCATTCGGGAGACTCTGGAAACAATGGGGGTTGCGACACCAACCTGACCTGCCGGGCTTCTTCGGACCAGTGATTACTGGAGAACGGCGCCCGCAGAACCGTCTGTTAAACAACCGCTCTTGATCTGCGGCTGCGACTTGAACTCGGCTGGCGTGAGGTAGCCGAGACTC